>NZ_JAMYLH010000001.1:0-537500 GCF_040317925.1 Mesorhizobium sp. M1348
CCGTGTCGCTACACGGTACGACAAACTGGCAGCCAACTTCCTCGCCATGATCCAACTCGCCTCAATGCGACTGTGGCTTCGCGCTTATGAGTCTACGGCCTAGACGCGAAATAACATCGGCAATTCCAGCGCCCGTCACCAAAAAAGCCCTGGGCGGAAAACTCGGTCAGTAACCGTCGCAGTTTTCGGCGATCGCGGCTTGCGAACTGGCGGTGATCTGGTCGTTGGCGACCGCAAAGGTCTCCTGCATCAGCATGTCGTTGCTGGGAAAATCATAGCAGGCGATCACAGTGGTGACGCCGCCTTCCGATTTCTCGATCCGATGGCGGATTTCGGCCCCGGCGACGGCGCCTTGCCACTCGGCGATCGAGGCGATGAATTCCTGCTTGCTTTGCACGACGCCGAGGTCATCGAGCTTGATGCGGACGTTGTCGGCGAGCAGGTCCGACAATTCGCTGCGGTCGGCGACGAGCAGTGCCGAATACCAGCGGTCGATGATCGCGCTGTCGTCGGCACGGGCGAAATCTGCCGAGCAGAGCAGTGCCGCAGCCGCGAACGCGTCCCGAAGTCGCACCATGCCCAGCCTCCTACTCCGTGTCGGGCCGCTCGAAATCGCCGGTGTCCTTGTTCATCACCCAAAGCTCGCCGGTCGAGATGTCGAACCAGGCGCCGTGCAGCGACAGCCGCCCCTTGCCTTCGAGGATCGAGACGCAAGGGAAGGTGCGCAGATTGGCGATGGAATAGCGGATCGAGATGCGCTCCAGCGCCGTCTGGCGCTCGGTCGCGGTCATGAAGGTGCTCGACGATACGGTCTCGGCCGCCGGCGCGATCAGGCTCATCCATTTGCCGATGAAATCACCCGGCGACAACGGCGCGGCCGTGGTGTCGAGTGCTGCGCGGATGCCGCCGCAGCGGCCGTGACCCATCACCACGATGTTCTTGACCTTGAGGCTCTGCACGGCAAATTCGAGCGCCGCCGATGTCGAGTGGAACTGATCGTCGGGCGCATAGGGCGGCACCAGATTGCCGACATTGCGCAGCACGAACAACTCGCCTGGCCCGGCATCGAAGATCGCTTCAGGCGCGGCGCGGGAATCGCAACAGGCGACGATCATCGTTTCCGGTGCCTGGCCCTCCCGCGCCAGCGCGCGATAACGCCCGCTTTCGGTGAGATACCGACCGCTCATGAAACTGCGATAGCCGGTGAGAAGATGCTCGGGAAGGTGGGGCATGGGCAGCGGCGGGAGCCTTTCCGGGTTAAAGGCACGGTTCAATCCCGAAAGGCTCTAGCGCATCGGCCCGAAAATCGGAACCGATTTTCGGAAGGCGGGATGGCGTGGTTTCGACGTGCCAGCCCGTACTTTGCATACAGGTGAACGAACGGCGCCATTAATCGGCCTCAGAACCGCAGATTGGCGCCGGCGCGCAGCAGAAGCCAGTAGAACAGGGCGGTCGCGCCGACCGCGAGCAGCATCGCCAGGAAGAAGCCGCTGGGGCTCTCGGTGAATGGCAGCCCGCCAGTGTTCATGCCGAAAATGCCGACGATCAGCGTTCCCGGCAAAAGCAGCGCGCTCATCACCGCCAGCGCCTTGAGGCTGCGGTTCGATTCGTCGGCAAGCTCAGCCGCAAGCTCCTCCTGCAGCAGCCTTGCCCGGTCGTTGATCATGACGACCTCGCGGTCGAGCCGTTCAAGGCGCGCAGCAAGCCGGCGCAGAACTTCATGTGCGCCGGCGGAAAGGTTCCACGCGGAACGGTCTTCATCCTGGAAAAGCGCTGCCAGGGCCGAGATCGGCCGATGCAGGGATACGGCAAGGCGGCGCACATCCTTCAGCTGCCGTCTTTCGTCTGCAAGCCGCTCGGTCACGAGATGATCCTCGACTGCGTCCAGGCGCTTCGTCGCCGCGGCGAGCCGCAGGCTGGTGGTCTTGCAAAAAGCCATGACCAGCGTTTCGAACAGCTCGAATGCCGTGGCCGGCCGCAGCCCCGCGGCAAGGGCAGTGTGCACTTCCTCCACCGCCGCCAGCGGATGCCGGCGGCCGGTGACCAGCAGCCGCTCCGAGACCGCAAAATGCAATCTGCCGATGGTCGTCGACTGATGGGCGATCTCGCCATGCAGGTCGGCCGAAATGCCGTGAACGACGCCATTCTCATGCGCCAGCACCAGGCTGTCCTCATGTCCTTCGAGGATCGCATGAGCCGACGCCGGCAGCGCGCAGGCGTGGCTGACCCAGGAATGGGCGCGCCGGTCGACTAGGTCGACATGCAGCCAGACCCAGCCGTCCGCTGAGGCCAGCGCGGGTTCTATGTCTCGGGGCGCCAGCGGTTCGGGAGCTTTGCCGGGAGCGGCATGATAGGCCCAGACCAGCCCAGGAGTATGGTGCTGATCGTCCGCGGCGAGCAATGTCAGATGCGATGCGTCATTCATGGCCGGCCGAAACGATGCACGTTCAGATGATCCGGGCGGCGCCGCGACATTCTGGTCAAACCCTGCCCCCGCTCAGAATACCTGGCGGAAGATGACGAACAGCACGAAGGCAAGACAGATGGAGGCCGGAAGGGTCAGTATCCAGGCCATCAGCATGTTGCGCACCGTCGACCATTGCAGGCCCGAACCATTCGCCGCCATGGTGCCGGCAACGCCCGACGACAGCACATGGGTGGTTGAGACCGGCAGGCCGAGATAGTCGGCCGATGCGATCGTCGCCATCGCGACAAGCTCGGCGGACGCGCCCTGGCCGTAGGTCAGATGGCTTTTGCCGATCTTCTCGCCGACGGTGACGACGATGCGCTTCCAGCCGACCATGGTGCCGAGGCCGAGCGCCAGCGCGATGGCGACCTTGACCCAGAGCGGGATGAACTTCGTCGCGTTGTCGACGGCCTTATGATAGGTCGTCACCGCCTTCAGGTCGTCTGCCTGCATCGGCAGCAGCTTCCTCTTGTCGATCAGCTTCAGCGCTTCACCGGTAAGATAGATGTTGTTGCGGGCGTTGCTGACCAGCGTTGTCGGCAGCTTTTCCACGGACGGATAGGGCGACAACATGGCGCTGGTGTCGTGGATGAAGCTCTGCAGGGCAGGCGTGGTCTCGTCCTTCCAGGTCTTGGTGCGAACGGCGTCGCCGACCACGGTCGCCGCGTCGGTCACAGCGACGCCGGGCTTGACGTATTTGCCGAGTACCGTTTCGACCTGGGTCGCCGCGGATTTGTAAGCTTCGAGATAGTTCACGTCCGGTGTGCGGTTGAGCGCGAAGGCGGTCGGCACCACGCCGATCAGGATGAGCATGATGAGGCCCATGCCCTTTTGCCCGTCATTGGAGCCGTGGGCAAAGCTCACGCCGGTGCAGGTGAAGATAAGCAGCGCGCGAATCCACAGTGGCGGCGGAGCGCTCGACTTGGGCGCCTCGTAGAGCTCGCGGTTCCTGACCAGCAGCTTCATCACCAGAAGCAGCAGCGCGGCCAGGCCGAATCCGACCAGCGGCGAGATCAGAAGCGACAGGCCGACATTGGATGCCTGTGACCAGTCGACGCCGCTAGTGACGGAGCCGGCCGGGGCCATGAACTGGTTGGCGAGACCGACGCCGATGATCGAACCGATCAGCGTGTGCGAGCTCGAGGCAGGCAGGCCGAGATACCAGGTTCCGAGGTTCCACATGATCGCTGCGACCAGCAGCGCGAAAACCATGGCTAGCCCCGCGCTCGAGCCGACCTGAAGGATCAGCTCGACCGGCAGCAGCGATATGATGCCGAAGGCGACCGCTCCGCTGGCGGTAAGCACGCCGAGGAAGTTGAAGAAGCCGGACCACATCACCGCAAGCTCGGCCGGCATGGAATGCGTGTAGATCACGGTTGCCACCGCATTGGCGGTGTCGTGAAAACCGTTGACGAATTCGAAGCCGAGCGCGATCAGCAGCGCCAGGCCAAGCAGGATCCACGGCACCGCGACGGTGCTGGTCAGGTCCTGGCTGAGCGCGTAGCCGACATAGGCAAGGCCGCCCAGAACAATGACGGCAAAGGCCGGCAGAAACCATTTGCCGGTGCCGCTTGGCCGGTCGAGCGGATGCTCCGGCCTTGGAATTCCTGCCTCGCTTGAAACAATATCGACCATACCCACTCCTCCTGCGTTGCAGCAAAGAATGGGAGGACGCTATGTCGGCACAATGAAGCCTGTGTGACGGCAGGCACTTTGGGTCGACGCAAACGGGCGATCGAAGCGACCGAGGCAACTGAACCCGGCCGGCGCATTCCTGGACTATTCCGCGATCTCCAGCAGCGTCGATATCAGCAGCCGGCGCTCTTCGGCGGAGAGAATGTCCGAACCGAACAGGTTCATGCTGCGAAGCCCTTCGATGGCGAGATAGCAGACCAGCAGCGCCCTGAGGTTAGGAGTCTCCCCCTTCAGCCGCTGGAACAGCTGCCGCCTGAACGATTTTATCGGCGTCAGGAAATCGGGATCCTCGGCAATCGCCGAAAATATCCAGGACGCAGACGGTTTCGACTCCTCCGCATGCTCGGCCGAAAGCCTGATATAGGCCGCAAGCGGGCTCTCACCGCTGACACCGTTGGTGCGGGCGGCCTCAAGCGCCTGTTGGAACGCACTGAGGTAATCCTCCACCAGCGCCTGCATCAATTTCGCCTTGGTCGGGAAATTGTAGAGAAGACCACCTTTCGACACGCCGGCACGGCTGGCGACCGCATCCAGCGAAAGGCTGCCAGGACCCGTCTCGCGCGCCACGTCGGCGGCGGCGGCGAGAATCTTCTCGCGCGAATTTGCTCTGCGGGCCTTCATCAAGCGTTCCCCATTCATTAGCTTAGGCGGAATTGACAAGACCGTCCAGACGGTACAGTAAGATCGCCGTCATTTGAAATTGGGACCAGTCACAGGTATGTGTTCCGGTCGTCCGACCGTTATGCTGGGCCATGGCCGAGGGGACTGTTCGTGATCAAGCGCTTCATCATCGCCTTCATTCTGCTCGTGCTGGTGTGCGGCGGCATCGTCGGCTTCAACCTGTTCCGCGACAATGCAATCAAACAGTTCTTCGCCACCATGAAGCCGCCAGCCGCGACCGTGTCGACGGTCATTGTCAAACCTATGTCCTGGACGCCCGGCATCGAGGCGATCGGCACTGTCAGTGCCGTACGCGGTGTCGACCTCACGGTCGAAACTGCCGGCATCGTCAAGGACATCCTGTTCCATGCCAATCAGAAGGTCGCCGCCAACGCCGTGCTGCTGCAGCTCGACGATGCCGTCGAGCGAGCCGATCTCGTTGCGTCGAAGGCGCAAGCCACATCCGACCAGACGACGCTGATGCGCGCTCTTGAGTTGCAGAAGCGCGGGGTCGGCACCGACGCTACGCTCGACACGGCGCAGGCAGCAGCATCGGTCTCCGCCGCGCAGGTAAACAAGCTGCAAGCGGTGCTCGACCAAAAGCAGTTGACGGCCCCCTTCAAGGGTACCGTCGGTATTCCGAAAATCGACCTTGGGCAGTATCTCACACCCGGCACCGCTGTGGTGACCTTGCAGGACATGGATACGATGCGTGTCGATTTCACCGTGCCGGAGCAGCAGCTTCCGCAGCTGAAGATCGGACAGACGGTGCGGCTGGGCGTCGGCGGCGGCGACATGCCGTTCGCCGGTAGCATCCGCGGTATCGATCCGAAGATCGACCCGACGAGCCGGCTGGTGACGGTGAGGGCGGAGGTTGGCAATCCGGAAGGCAAGCTGACGCCGGGCCAGTTCGTCCAGGTGCGCATCGAACTGCCCGAGGAGAACAACGTGCTGGCGCTGCCGCAGACGGCACTGACTTCCAGCCTGTACGGCGACTTCGTCTTCGTGGTGCGCGCGGCGAAATCCGCCGAAGCCAACGGGGCGGCTCCCGAGGCGAAGCCGGAGGAAAAGCCGGCTGCAGATGCTGCCAAGCCCGCAGCCGAAGCACCCGCGGCAAAACCCGAAGAAAAGCCGGCCGCTACCCCAGCCAAACCGGCAGCGGAAGCCAAACCGGCAGCGGAAGAACAGAAGCCACAGCTCGTGCTCGCCCAGGTGTTCGTCAAGCCAGGCCGCCACAACGCCGGCCTGGTCGAGATCCTGGAAGGCATCCAGCCCGGCGACGAAGTCGTTACCGCCGGCCAGAACCGGCTCTCGAACGGCATGTCCGTTGCCGTCGACAACACGATCGATCCGAGCAAGCCAGGGAACCAGCAGGCAGCCCAGCAATGAGCTTTTCCGACCTCTTCATCCGCCGCCCGGTCCTTTCGACCGTGCTTGCCTGCATGATCCTGCTTCTGGGTTTTCAGGGCATTTTCAACCTTTCGATCCGGCAGTATCCAGAGGTTGAAGAAACGGCCATCACGATCACCACGGCCTATCCCGGCGCCAGCGCCGACCTAATCCAGGGGTTCATTTCCGCGCCGATCGCGCGTGCCGTCGCTTCGACCGAAAACATCGATTATGTCACGTCGTCGAGCCGGCCGTCCTCCAGCACCGTGACAGTGCAGATGAAGCTCGGCTCCGACCCCGACGTCGCGCTGAACGAAGTCTTGTCGAAGGTTCAGAGCGTTCGCGGCGATCTGCCGGACGAAACCAAAGACCCGGTGATCGTCAAGGGCACCGGCCAGCAGTTCGCGATGATGTACATCTCGATGCAGAACCCGAACATGACGCCGGAACAGCTCACCGAATATATCGAGCGTGTCGTGCGGCCGCGTATCTCGACGGTCGAAGGTGTCGCCGACGTGCAGATTTTCGGCGCCGCCGAATATTCGATGCGTGTCTGGATCGACCCGATCAAACTGGCGGCGCGCGGCGTGACGGCGGCGGAAGTGCTGACGGCCATCAACGAATCGAATTTCCTCTCTGCGCCCGGCGATACCGAAAACAAATATGTGGCTTCCTCGATCACGGTTCGCTCGACCCTGCAGACGCCGGAGGCTTTCGCTGCCCTTCCGCTCCGCTCGAAAGACGGCAATGTGGTGAGACTGCGCGACGTGGCCCGCGTCGAGCTCGCCGCGGTGAGCACCGACACCAGGGTCACCTTCAACGGCAAGCCCGGCATCTTTCTCGCCATCTTTCCGACGCCGGCCGCCAATCCGCTGACCACCGCGGCGGCGATCCACAAGATTGTGCCGACCATCCAGGAGACGCTGCCGCTCGGCATGACGATCGAGATCGTCTATGATTCGACCGAGCAGATCAGCGCGTCGATCGAGGAGGTGTTCAAGACCATCGGCGAGGCGGTCGCCATCGTCATCGTCGTCATCCTGCTCTTCCTCGGCTCGTTCCGCTCGGTGCTGATGCCGATCGTGACCATTCCGCTGTCGCTGATCGGCGTCTGTTTCCTGCTGTTTTCTTTGGGTTATTCGATCAACCTATTGTCGTTGCTGGCCATGGTGCTGGCGATCGGACTGGTTGTTGACGATGCTATCGTGGTGGTGGAAAACATCCACCGCCACATGGAGGAAGACGGCTTGTCGCCGATGCAGGCGGCCTTCAACGGCATGCGGGAGATCTCGTCCGCCGTCGTCGCCATGACGATAACCCTGGCCGCGGTGTTCGCGCCGCTGGCCTTCACCGGCGGTCTGACAGGCGCACTGTTTCGCGAATTCGCGGTGACGCTTGCCGGCTCGGTGGTGCTTTCGGGTGTCGTCGCCCTCACCATCACGCCGATGATGTCGGCACGTATCCTGAGGTCCGGCTCGCACAGCCGCTTCCAGCGCATTGTCGACAATACGTTCGGGCGCGTCGAACACGTCTATGAGCGGCTGGTCACCGGTTCGTTGAACTATCGCCCGGTGACGCTGATGATCGTCCTCGCGCTGGTCGCCACCACCGGTTTCATGTTCACCAAGACCTCGAGCGAACTGGCGCCGGAAGAAGACCAGGGCTTCTTGCTGTCTATTGTGAACGCGCCGCGCTATGCGACGTCGGACTACACCGAGACCTATGTGAACCAGATTCTCGGGCTGGTGAATGATATCCCCGAAACCAGGGCGCGGTTCTCCGCCGTCGCGTTCCAAGGCCCGACGAACAGCGCTTTCGTCGGCTTTGCGTTCAAGGACTGGGCCGAGCGCGCGCGCAGCTCGAAGGAACTTCAGGAAGACATCACTGCCCGCCTTGCCAAGGTGGCAGGCGTCGAGGCTTTCGTCTTCGCGCCGCCGACGCTGCCCGGCTCCGGCGGCGGCCTGCCAATCACAATGGTGGTGCGCTCGACCGGCGAGGCCTCCCAGGTGTACGAGGCGGCCGAGAACATCAAGAACAAGGCGCAGGCCTCCGGTCGCTTCCTCGCCGTGCAGAATTCGATGTCCTACGACGCGCCGGAAGTGACGGTGACGATCGACCGCGATCGCGCCGCCGCGCTCAACCTGCCGATCGCCGACATCGGCCGGACGCTGACCCTGTTGGTCGGTGGCGCCGAGGTGGCGCAATTCGACCGCGAATCCAACAGCTACGACATCATCCCGCAGGTACCGCAGCAATTCCGCGACAATCCCGAAAAGCTGGGGGAGTATTTCGTGCGCAGCGTGTCGGGCGAGATGGTGCCGCTCTCGGCGGTGGTGAAGATCTCGACCAACGCGTCGCCGGCCGCCATCGAGCAGTTCAACCAGTTGAACTCCGCCACGATTTCCGCTCTGCCATTGCCCACCGTCACCACCGGTGACGGGCTGAAGACCATCGAGGACATCGCCAGGGAAAGTCTGCCCGACACGTTCTTCATCGACTATACCGGCCAGTCGAGGCAGGAGAAGCAACAGGGCTACACGATCATCATCGCCTTCGCGGCGGCTGTGCTCGTCATCTACCTGGTGCTGGCGGCGCAGTTCGAAAGCTTCCGCGATCCGTTGATCATTATGATGGCGGTGCCGCTCTCGATCTTTGGCGCGATCGTGCCGCTTAATATCGGGCTCGGCACGCTCAACATCTACACCCAGGTCGGCTTGATCACGCTGATCGGCCTGATCACCAAGCACGGCATCCTTCTGGTCGAGTTCGCCAACCAGCAGCGTGAAATGCACGGCATGCGGCGGCGTGATGCGATCATCGCCTCGGCCAAGGTGCGGCTGCGGCCGATCCTGATGACGACGGCGGCGATGGCGCTCGGCGTGGTGCCGCTGATCATCTCCAGCGGCGCGGGTGCCGCGGCACGCTATTCGATGGGCCTGGTGATCTTCACCGGCATCCTGGTCGGAACCATGTTCACGCTGTTCGTGGTGCCGATGTTCTACACCTTTATCGCCAGCAAGGACCTGCCGCATCACGCCGAAAAGCCGGATCCGAAGCTGATGCCGGTAATGCCGAATTAGACTGCGCTAATAAAGAAAGGCCGGATTTCCGGCCTTTTCCTGGGAGCGACGAGAAGCATCGCTCATTTGACGATGACGATGCTGGTGTTGGCCGGGCCGAAGACCTCCACGAGCTGGTAGAAATCGGCGGCGTTGTCCGGATGCAGACGCACGCAGCCATGCGAGGCTGGCTGGCCGAGGCGCTTGATGGCGCTTGTCGCATGTACGGCGTAGCCGCCGCTGAAGAACACCGAATGCGGCATCGGGGCGTTGTCGTATTTCTTCGAATACCACATTTCATGCATGCGGGTCGGCTTGAACGAACCGGTCGGCGTGACGTGCGTCCTGTCGCCGGTCGAGACCTTCCAGGCGAATGTCGGCCGGCCGTCGACCAGGATTTCCATGGTCTGCTGCGATAGCGACACACGCGCGACGATCTTGTTGGCGGCGGCGTGGGCTGCACTGTTGCCGGCACTGACAAGCAAGGCAGCACCGGTGATGACGGCGGCGGCGATGTTGATGAGCTTGGCGGAAATGGCAGTGTACATGATGTCTCCCCTATTCTGCCGGTCGGGACCGGCTCAATTCGATGACCGGCTTATCGGGGCGTCATGTTTCAAGCCGATTTCGTTGGATGCTCGTTTCTGTTTCGATTCTGTTTCCCCTGGTTAACAGAAAAAGGTCCGTGCAAAGCGGCTTGCAGTTGCGCGACGTTGTCATGACGGTGGCGTGTTTGCCTAAGCAGATCGGCCAAACCGCGGCACGAATACGCGATTGCCTTTCGTTTGAGAGGAATTCACCTGACTCCGAAACCGAGCTGCAACAAAGCGCGGCCTTGGCGGCATGATCCGGATACAGCGAACAGGCAAAGTTGACCTAACGAAAACAGCCGGCAACGAACGATCGGAAGCCTACACTGTTTTCGCTACGGTCTGGATTGGTCTGGACAGTTTCCAGCCTGCGCGTCGACCGGCTCAAGCCCCTCTGGCGGGGGCGGCTTAGAGCCGTTGAGGATGCGCGGCGCCTCCGGCAACTTGCAGCCGAGAGGACCGAAGGCCCGCGCCGCAACGGGGGGCTCCGCTGGCGGCGCGGGCGCTTCGGGGGGTCCCCTGAAGTGCCCGCAAATTCCAATTTTGAGGAACGAACAGGATGAAAACGAAATTCGCCGCTTCCGTGCTTTCTGCCTTGCTCTACGTGCAGGGCCTGCTCGGCATTGCCGGCCTCGCCACCGTGCTGCTGAAGGAACGTGCCCATGCCGGCGAGGTCAGCTCGAACAATGACATGCCGTCCGGCCCGTCGCTTCTCGTGGTGCGCTGAAGAGCATCGGACCCCAAAGTGGAAACCGGTTTTGGGAAAACCCGATGCTCAAAACAAAAGGGTGGGTGCCCTGCATTCAATCGGCGAATTGCGTAGGCGGATCGAACCGGTAACCCGCACCTCGTATGGTGGTGATGGTTTCGGTATCGAGCTTGCGGCGCAACCGCACGATGCGCGAATCGATCGACCGGTCGAAGGCTTCGGCATTTTCGGCGGGTGCGGCGGCGATGATGTCGTCCCGCGTCAGCACCTTGCGCGGGCTGGCCAGGAACAGCCTGAGCAGCGCCACCTGCCCCGGGGACAGCTGTTCTTCCGTGCCCGAGCGGTGCATGACGATGGCCGATCTAAGATCGACGGTCGCGTTCTCCAGCACGATCAGTTCCCCGGCGCTCCTGCCGCGCCGAGCCAGAAGGCCGCCGACGCGAGCGGCAAGCTCCCTGACATTGAGCGGGCTTTCGACGACGTCGGCGGCGCCGAGTTCGAGCGCGAGAACCTTGTCGACCAGATCGGCCGGTCGGCAGATCAGGATGAAATCCGGTCCACCTTCGCCGCCATGTCGCCTGAGCAGGTCGCGCCCCTCCGCCTGGCTGACGCTGTCGCCGACAACCACGACGTCGATGCCCTTTTCCGAAAGCAGCGATTCGGCTTCCCACGGCTGTCGCGCCGCACGGACGTCATGACCGCGCCGCTCGAGATGATCGGCGAGATCGGTCGCAATTACTTCAGCGACGGAAACAAGCGCGATGACGGATCGTGCAGCCATGTTTTTCTACCCCGCAAACGGCAACCCAAGAAGAGTGCTGGACATCATGTTTATACCCAATCTACTTTCCGCTGAAAGCGGGAGCGAAAGCATCGTGCGGGCACGAATTGTCATTGTCGAGGACGAGCCAGACCTGAGGGATGCGGTCGCCGAATATCTCGGCGCCAGCGGCTATGATGTGGCCACGGCCGAAAGTGCGGCGGCGGCGCGGGACCTTTTGGAAACGCAGTCCTTCCATCTGGCCATTCTCGACATCGCCATGCCGGGCGAGGACGGCCTGTCGCTCGGCCGTTGGATGCGGTCGAAAATGCCGATCGGCATCATCTATGCGACGGCCGCCGGTACCGCGCTCGACCGCATCGTCGGATTGGAGCTCGGCGCTGACGATTACATCGTCAAGCCTTACGAATTGCGCGAAGTGCTAGCCAGGGTGCGCAGCGTGCTGCGTCGCGTTCCGGAGCCGACCGAGCCACAAAAGGCCAAGGCTGAAACATCCGGCGGCCGCCGGTCCGTGAGCTTCGGACCCTTTCACGCCGATCTTGACGGCAGGCTCGTCACCGGCGCCAACGGCGCGGTCATCGACATGGCCAAGAGCGAGTTCGACGTGCTGGAGGTGTTCCTGACGCGCGCCAACCGGCTGTTGACGCGGGCGGCGATCTCCGAGGCGATCGGTTTCGTCGAGGACCCGGAATCATCCCGCGCCGTCGACATCCGCATCATGCGGCTGAGAAAGAAGATCGAGGCGGATCCGGCCAATCCGAAATTCCTGCGCACGGTGCGCGGCGAAGGCTATATCTTCTCGCTGCCAGCCGGTGAAAACAACTAAGGCGCGGCGGCTTGAGCAAGCCACGGCCAGGAAATGACCATGACGGCTGAAACAGCACGCGCGGACACGCAGGGCGCCAGGCAGGGCGCGGCGATGGCGGCCGTGCATGTGGTTCGCCGGCTGCGCGAAGCCGGCGACTGGCAGCGCGAGATGGAGGGCATCCTCCAGACGCTTTGCGAAGCCATGGATTGTCACCGCGGCATCCTGTTTCGCCTGCGCGAACTGCCCGGCCAGGGCTTCGCCCAGTCGGTCGCCGCTTATTGGATCGCCTCCCGGTTTGGCGGCGAACTGGCGTCACCGACCGTCATCATGCAGTCGGTCGTCGATTCGGACCCATTGCTGGAACAGCTGGCGGAGGACGAGCGCCAAGGCAAGATATTCGCCGGGCACACACGCGATCTCGAAGGCTTTCTGCGGACCGATTTCGAAAAGCAGAACATCAAGTCGTTCCTGTCGGTGTCGGTCTTTTCGCACGGTAATTTGTGGGGCACGCTGGCGGTCAACGACTGCGTTAACGAACGCGAATGGACCGACCAGGAAGAGGCGGCGCTGCACATGGTGGCACTCGCCATCGGCGATGCCATCGAACGGTCGCCCTCCGACGCGCATGCCAGCGACGTCATTCGCCGCACCATGCTGCAGGCCTCGCTCGACGCCATCATCGTCATCGACGAGACCGGCTCGATCATCGAATTCAATCCGGCCGCCGAGAAGATGTTCGGCTATCGACGCAGCGATATCCTCGGCAAGGACCTGCTCGACACGGTCGTGCCGGAATATTACCGCAAGGGCTATGCGTCGGGCGCCGAGTACATGTCGGGCCGCGGCGCGCCGATGGTCGGCCAGCGGCTCGAAACGGTCACCCAGAATGCCGCCGGCGAGGTTTTTCCGATCGAGCTGACGGCAACCGAGATGCGCGTCGCCGATCGCCAGCTGATTTTCGGCTCCATCCGCGACCTGCGCGATAAGTTGCGGGCTGAGGAGGAAATCAACCGCCAGCGCGAAAAACTGCACCAGAACGAGAAGATGGCGGCGATGGGCTCGCTGCTTGCCGGCGTTTCGCACGAGCTCAACAATCCGCTGGCCGTGGTTGTCGCCCAGTCGACGCTGCTGCACGAATTCGCCGCCGATCCGCAGACCAAGGTGCGCGCCGAAAAGGTACGCGCCGCCGCCGAGCGCTGCGGCCGTATCGTCAAGAGCTTCCTGTCGATGGTCCGCCTGCACCCGGCCGCGCAGGCCGAAACCGACCTCAACCAGGTGATCCGCGCCGCACTCGAAGTGACCGCCTATGGCGCACGGTCGAGCGGCATCATCATCGACACCGATTTCGCCAGCGGCCCGCTGCTGGCGATGGCCGATGCCGACCACGTGACGCAGGTGGCCGCCAACTTCCTCATCAACAGCCAGCACGCCTTGGCCGGCATTGCCGGCGACCGGCGGATCAAGGTCCGGACGTTTCGCAGCGACCGCGGCAATCCCGGATTCTCGGTCGAGGACAACGGCCCAGGCGTGCCGGAAGCGATACGTTCACGCATATTCGAGTCCTATTTCACCACCAAGCCGGTCGGTGTCGGTACCGGCATGGGCCTGTCGATCTCGAAATCGATCATCGAGCGGCACAATGGCAATATCTGGTTCGAGGAGGTTTCGCCGAGAGGTGTGCGTTTTGTCGTGCAGCTGCCGGCTATCGCGGCCGTCGCCGCCGCCGCCGGCGAAGCTCCGTCACGGTCGAGCGGCTTGCGTCACGCCCTGATCATAGACGATGAGCCGGATGTCGCGGCGTCGCTGTCCGACATTCTGGAGTTGATGGGCATCAAGTCGCGGATCGTGCCGGCCTGGGTCTCGGCCGACGCGACGCTGAGCGGCCATGTGCCGCCGGACATCGTGTTTTCCGATTTGCGCATGCCCGGCACCAGCGGCATAGCCGCCTATCGCGAGCTACTCGCCGAACTGCCGGGTCTGGCGCGGCGCTTCGTGCTTGTCACCGGCGATCTGATCGGCGCGAAAGGCGAGATCGAAGCGCTGCCGGCGCAGCAGCGACCGCCAATCCTCGAAAAACCGTTCAGCACGCTGGATGTGCGCGGCGTGCTCTCGGCCATTGCCGAGCAGGTCGCTCTGGGCGGCTAGACTCCGCGATCTCTCCCCGGGAGAAAAAAGGCTCCCGGCCGACATTGCGGCGGGAGCCTGACTGGAGTGCTGGAGGGCGCTCGCAAAAAATCAAAAAACGTTCGGCGTATCAGCCAGCGGGGCGGCATTGGCGATCATGCGGACCGGTCGTGCCTTGCCCGACTGGGCAGCGATGACGCGCAGGCAATCCAGGCTCTCGGCGCCCCAGGCCTGCCCCTTGCAGGCAAAATCGATCTCCGGCATCGGCAGGCGCGCCGTCTTGGTGGTGGTTGTCGCGCCATCGATGAGGTTGGCCGGCGGGTTCAGTGAGGCGAAGGCCGGACCGACGGTTGGCGTCAGCGCCATGCCGGCAAATGCGGCAGCCGCCAGCAGCATGAACATCGCCATTGGATGATCACTGGCGCGCTGGCGCAGCGCCAGCTTCGGGCGCCGGTCGTTACGCTGGGGACCCTGCTGGCGAAGGTCGGTATCGGTGATCTGGATTTTCGTACGCATCGTCGTTTCCTTCGGTCTTCTTCTTTTCCCTGTTGAAACGAACTTAATCGCACCTTGTAACCGGCCAACGATGATGGATTAACGATTGTGTAACCGGCATGAAACCAAGCCCGGGGCCATTCCTGGGCAAACCGATCAGGCGTAGCTGGCAGCACCGGTGGCATTCTGTGCTCGCTTTCCGCTATCCACGGCACCAGATCCACGTCGCCTTTCCAGGCCCACAGAGCGTCGGGCGTTTAACACGCGTGAGGGGATTAACGTCTGGAATTCCCGGGATTTTCCCGGCTTCGATCGTTCGGACTCGGCTCTCAAATCCCGCTCGATTTCCCGTCAAGAATTCGCCCCATTTTCACAAGCCATTGCATTTCAACGGAAAATATGCTTTTATTGAACGATCATTCAATAAATAAAGAGCTTTTTATGAACCCGCATCTGCGTGACGTGGCAATCCCCAACGATTGGGATCGGCGGGGCCTGCCGGGCTGGAGCTATCATTCCGACGCCCTGCTCGAGCTCGAGAAAGAGCACGTCTTCCGCAACCATTGGCAGATCGCCGGCCATGTCTGCGACGTGCCGAACGCCGGTGACTATCTGACGATGGATGTGGTCGGCGAACGGGCGCTGATCGTGCGCGGCAAGGATGGCGTGGTGCGCGCCTTCAACAATATGTGCCGCCACCGCGGCAGTCGCGTCGTTGCCGACAGCCAGGGCACTTGCAAGAATGCGCTGGTCTGCCCTTTCCATGGCTGGGTCTACAATCTCGACGGCACGCTGCGCGGTGCTGCCCGCCCGCGTTCCTTCCCCGACCTCGACAAGACCGAATTCGGCCTGATGCCGCTCGAGCTCGAAATCTGGATGGGCTTCATCTTCATCCGCTTCCGCAAGGGTGGGCCGCAGCCATCTGTGGCCGAGCTGTTGAAGCCGATCGAAGCCGAGATTGCTCATTACGGCGTGGCCGAGATGGTGCCGTCCTGGGGCATGTGGACCCAAAAGACGCCGGTCAACTGGAAGTCGGTGCGCGATGTCGACAATGAAGGCTACCACGTCGCCATGGCGCATCCGGCGCTGCAGGATCTTTACGGTGCGACCTATTTCGACGAGCCGTTCGTCAACGGCGTGTCGCGCTCGTTCGCCACTTACAATCCGCATGCCGGACGGCGCTGGAGCGTCGCGCAATACATCAAGCTCGCACCCGAGGCGAAGCACTTGCCGGAGTACCTGCGCAAGGCCTGGATCTACTACGGCATCTTCCCGAACAACGCGCTGTCGATCATGCCGGAATCGGTGCAGTTCTATCAGGAATTCCCGCTGTCGACGGGTGAGACGCTGCTGCGCGGCGCCATCTACCGCTATCGCGACGAGCCCAGGGAGCAGGCGGCTGCCCGTTACCTATCCTACCGCATCGACCGCGACACGCTGGCTGAGGATGTACAGCTTTCGATATGGTCCAACGAATCCATGCTGTCCGAAGCCTTCGGAGGTTTTTACTTTTCCGATCTCGAATATGGGGTGCGCACCCACCACGACCATTTGCGCAAGCAAATTCCCGTGCTCGGATTGGAGACCGCGCCCGAGGAGAAGGATATGTGGTCGCTCAATGAGGCGCTCAGATCACGCTCCTGACGCATGCTGCCCAAAATGTTAGCCTTGGTCCTCAGGCCCAGATGGCGACGGGAATGCCGTAACGATCGGCGACCGGCGGATCCGGAAACGGCATTGCCTCGCCTCTGGCGATGCGTCCGGCAATCAGCATCATCGCCGCGGCGTCGAGGAAATCGTCGGCGCCCGCGCCGCGCGGCGGCCTCTGGTCGAGAAAATCCTGGCTATAACCATGCTGGGCAAGCAGCGCCTTGCGTTCGGCCATGCCGGCCGGATTGATGTTGCCCCTGATCTTCTTTGGCAGGCGCATCGCCCGGTTGCCGTTCAGTTTGCAGAAGGCAACTTCCGGATGCGATTCGAAGACGCGGCTGCGCAGTTCGGGGCGCGCGATCAGCAGCGAATCGATCTCGCGGATCTTGGCGAAGATGCCGAAGGCCTGGATCGAGACGCCGCGCGGCGGATCTGATGTCGTCTTGGCCACCTCACTTGCCTTGCGATGTGCGGCGTACCAGGCGTCGACCGTGGTGAAGGCCTCGATCTCCGCGTAGAGCGCGGCGCGGGAGGGGATGGCAAAGACACTGGACTGCCGGGCCCCAAGCAGCCGCCGCACCAGTGCCTCCGGGCCGCGGCCGCCTCTTTGGGAGAAATCGGGCAGGCCGATTGGCATATCGACCGCCACGATCGCATTGACGGGCAGTCGGTCGAGCAACGCCGCGAAGCTTGGGAAAACGGCTGTCGACGGTGCCGCACCGGGATCGCGGCGGACGGCTATCCAGCCGGCCTTGCAACCGTCGACGCCGACAAGCACCACACCCCTGGGCACAACACCCCTGGGCGCAACATCCCCAGGCACAACATGATCGGGCACAACATCCTTGGGCGCATCATCCTGGGGCGCACCGTCTTCGGCCTGCCTCACGCCCGGCGGTCCCGTTCCGGATGCAGGAGATGGCGAAGCTGCACCATCGCCATCGGGTGCGACAGGCTCTGGGCATCGGTCTCGAGCTGCAATTCGTCGCCGCCGCGCTTGGCGGTGCGCGCCAGGATCTCGTAGACCGCTGCCGTGGTCGATTGCAGCGCCTTGGCGGCCGGCTGGCCGGACAGGATCCGCGCCAGGTAGACGGCCGCCGTCAGGTCGCCGAGCCCATTCGGCGGCTTGTCGATGAGCCGGTGTTCGGCAAGCAGTGCCTCTCTGCCGGTGAGCAGTAAATTGCCCGTGCCGCCGGCCATCATCGCTGGTGCCGAAGTGACCAGCATTGCCGGTGGGCCGGCTTGCAGGGCTGCAGCCATTGCCGATTTCAAGTCGGGCAGCGGCGCTCCGGCCATCCATTCCAGCTCGTAGCGGTTGGGCGTGGCAATATCGGCGATCGGCATCAGCCGGTCGCGCATGGCGATTGCGGTCGGCTCAGGTACGTAGAGCCCGCCCGAATCGCCCATCACCGGGTCGCAGATATAGAGGGCGTCCGGCGTCTTCGCCTTGACCGCACCGACCAGCGAAGCGACGACTTCGGCCTGGCCAGCCTCGCCGAGATAGCCGGACAGCACGGCGCCGACCTCGCCCAGCCACGGCGCGCGCTCGAGGTCGGTCATCAGCGCCTTGAACTGGTCCAGCGGCGGCACGATGCGGGTGGCCCGGCCATGCCCCGGATGCCAGGGCAGAATGACGGTCGGCACCGCCCAAACCGGAAAGCCGAGCGTCTCCAGCGCAAAGACGGCGGCACGGTTGCCGACCGAGCCACGTGCGACATGGCTGGAGACGACGATGACCGCGCGCGGCGCGTCGGCTTTTTCGGCACTCATTGATTTTTCCTAACTGCCCCTGGTGACGAAAAGCACGAGCCAGATCAACAGGCCGATGGCAATAAGCAAGCCCGCTGCGCGACCGATGCGGGTGCCCCAATATTCGATCGGGTCCGACCGGTCGGCATCGGCCGCGGTGACGTGGTCGCGCGCGCCTTTAGTGGTTCGTGCAAGGAACGAGGTGCCGCCCGGGTCGGTCTCGCGTGCCACCCGTTCGATGATGCGGCGCGATTCCGCGTCGCTGTCGTGGCGTTTCGCCATGGTGATGTCCCGTTTTATGCCGAGCTTAACCCGTTCGCCTCGTCTGTCACAGGGCCCGACGGCGAATGGTAGAAAACCAGTAACACTTCTCGGCCGAAGTCATTTTCTTGCGCAAGGATTGTGCTAATGCTTCCCGTGCCAATGCTATCGAGGGGACCTTATCATGCTTGTCCAGCGCCTTTCTTCACCGCCAATCTTCCGTAATTTAGCTGCGTTCCTGGTCATGGCCGTCATGCTGCCGCTGCTTGCCGGCTGCGGCTACAACACCATCCCGACGGCTGAGGAAAACGCCAAGGCAGCATGGAGCGAGGTGTTGAATCAATACCAGCGCCGCGCCGATCTCATCCCCAATCTGGTCAACACGGTCAAGGGCTACGCCGCGCACGAGAAGGACACGCTCGATGCCGTCGTCGAAGCGCGCGCCAAGGCGACGCAGGTGACCGTGACGCCGGAAACGCTGAACAATCCGGAAGCCTTCAAGAAATTCCAGGACAGCCAGGCCGGCCTGACCAGCGCACTGTCGCGCCTGCTGGCGGTGGTGGAGAACTACCCCGATCTCAAGGCCAACCAGAACTTTCTGGCACTGCAAGCACAACTCGAAGGCACCGAGAACCGCATCACGGTCGCCCGCCGCGACTATATCCAGGCAGTGAGAGAGTACAATCTGACGCTGAGGACCTTCCCCTCGGTGATCTGGGCGACCTTGTGGTTCCGCGGCAACCAGCCGTTTGCGAATTTCACCATCGAGGAGGATAAGATGCAGCCGCCGAAGGTCGATTTCGGCACGCAGCAGGGCGGGTGAAGAACACCTGGTGAGCGCGGTCTCCGCTGGCCTTGCACTCCGTCGCGCCCCCTCTGTCCCGCCGGACATCTCCCCCGCAAGTGGGGAGATTGGCAGTCTTCTGCGTCCTGTCCACTCCTGCAACATTCAAAGCTAGCGAAAGCCAGCGCCGTAGTCGATCTCCCCGCAAGTGGGGGAGATGCCAAGTTTTGGCAAAGAGGGCAGGACAGAGAGGGGCGCGAAGGAACGCCAGCCTGGCATCACTGCGGATCATCTTTCTTTGCCTTAGCCTCTTTCTCCCGCTTACCGCTCTTGCCGCCGAACTGCCGGCGCTGACCGGACGAGTCGTCGACAACGCCGGCATCATCGATGCCGCGGCCAAGGCGGCGCTGACGCAGAAGCTTGCCGATTTCGAGACCAAGGGGTCCGACCAGATCGTCGTCGCGACCATTCCCAGCCTCGACGGCGAGGAGATCGAGCCTTACGCCAACCGGCTGTTTCGCGCCTGGAAACTCGGCCAGGCGAAGGAGAACAACGGCGTGCTTTTGCTGGTGGCGCCGAACGACCGCAAGATGCGCATCGAGGTCGGCTATGGGCTTGAAGGCACGCTGACCGACCTGCACACCAAGCTGATCATCGAAAACGACATGGTACCGGCCTTCCGCGCCGGCGATTTCTCCGGCGGCATCAGCAAGGCCGTCGACGACATGATCATGGTGCTGGAAGGCAATCCCGAAGAGCTGGAGGCGCGCGGCGAACGCAACCAGCAGCCGCCGTTCAACAGCGACGATCTGTTCTTCACGATCTTCATAGCCATCTGGGCAATCATCTTTTTCGGCGGCCTCGCAGCCTCCATCCTGCCGCCGATCTTCGGCCAGAAGATCGGTCCCGGCCGCTATCGCTGGCTGGGCATGACCTTCGAGCCAAGCCGGCGGTCGTCCGGCGGCTGGTCGGGAGGTTCCGGCGGGGGATGGTCGTCGGGTTCAAGCGGTGGCGGGTTTTCCGGCGGCGGCGGTTCGTCCGGCGGCGGCGGCTCCTCGGGGAGCTGGTGACGAGATGACAAGACACGCCATCAGCCCGGTGGAATCCGGCCGTTTCATAAAAATGATCGGCACCGCGCTTATGGCCATGGCGGTGCTGCTGGTCGGCTTCGCGGCCTTCGCCGCCGAACTGCCGGCGCTGACCGGACGGGTCGTCGACAATGCCGGCATCATCGATACCGCGACCAAGGCGGCGCTGACGCAGAAGCTTGCCGATTTCGAGACCAAGGGGTCCGACCAGATCGTCGTCGCGACCATCCCCAGCCTCGACGGCGAGGAGATCGAGCCTTACGCCAACCGGCTGTTTCGCGCCTGGAAACTCGGCCAGGCGAAGGAGAACAACGGCGTGCTTTTGCTGGTGGCGCCGAACGACCGCAAGATGCGCATCGAGGTCGGCTATGGGCTGGAAGGCACGCTGACCGATCTGCACACCAAGCTGATCATCGAAAACGACATGGTGCCGGCTTTTCCGTGCCGGCGATTTCTCAGGCGGCATCAGCAAGGCCGTCGACGACATGATCATGGTGCTGGAAGGCAATCCCGAAGAACTGGAGGCGCGCGGCAAGCGCAATCCGGCGAATGACAACCCTGTCGATCCCATCTTCGTGCTGTTCATCGTCCTGTGGGCGACGATGTTCTTCGGCGGCTTGGCAATGGCGTTCCTGCCGCCGATCTTCGGCACGAAACTGTCGCCGGGCGTGTACAAATGGCTGGGCATGACGTTCCGCTACGGCCGTGGGCCAGGTTCGTCACCCTCCGGTGGCGGGGGCTGGACGTCGGGGACCTCGTCCGGCAGTGGCTGGTCGTCTGGAAGTTCCGGCAGCGGTTGGTCGTCCGGAAGTTCCGGCGGCGGGTTTTCAGGCGGCGGCGGTTCGTCCGGCGGCGGCGGTTCTTCAGGAAGCTGGTGAGACATCAATCATGGCAACACGACCGATCAGCCCCGAGGATCATGAGCGCATCGCCGATGCGATCCGCGCTGCCGAATCAAAGACCGACGGCGAGATCTACTGCGTCGTGGCGCACGCCAGCGACGGCTATTTCTTCCCGGCCGCTTTCATGGCGATGCTCGGCATGCTCGTCGTCAGTCTCGGCGTCGGTTACGGGCTGGAAGCCTGGTGGCTGTCGATCCGCTTGCCGCATTTCGTCATCGCCGAGCTTCTGGCGCTTGCCAGTGTGCTCATCCTGTTGTGGGCACTGCCCGCATTGCGCATCCATTTGGTGCCGAGGCGTCTGCGCTACCAGGCCGCCCACGCCAATGCGATGAAGCAGTTCCTCGCTCGCAACGTCCACCGCACCACGGCGCGCACCGGCGTGCTGGTGTTCGTCTCGATTGCGGAGCGCTATGCCGAGGTGGTCGCCGACAGCGGGATCGATTCTCGTGTCGGCCAGCATGTCTGGGACGGTGTCGTCCGCGACCTTACGGCGCATGCCGGCGACGATCGGCTTGCCGAGGGGTTCGTCAAGGCGATCCAAGCGGTCGGTGCGGTACTGGCCGAGCATTTTCCGGTCTCGACCGGCGACAGCAACGAACTGGACGACCATCTGGTCGAGATTTGATCTCGCCAAAAGCGGTTTTGCAGCGTCTCAAGGACGCACCGTCCGGCTGTGTGAAAGCATCGCGGCGGCTGACCGGACTCTTGCAATCGGGCGCAGCGGGTTTATGGTTAACCAATCATGAATACGCTGAGCATCGACATCAGGAAAGCCGAACCGCGCGATGCAGCCGCCATCGCCGACGTGCATCTCGAGGCCTGGCGCGGCGCCTATTCGGGCATCATCCCGCACCGCACGCTGACATCGATGATCAACCGCCGCGGCGCCGACTGGTGGGCGAATGCCATTCGCCGCGCTGCCACCGTCCTGGTCGTCGAAATCGGCGGCAAAATTGCCGGCTATGCGACGATCGGCAAGAACCGCGCCCGCGAACTCAGGCAGCAGGGCGAGATCTACGAACTTTACCTGCGGCCGGAATATCAAGGCATCGGGCTCGGCAGCCGGCTGTTCTCGGCCGCACGGGCACGGCTGGCCGACCATGGCCTGAAAGGCATGGTGGTCTGGGCGCTGGAAGACAATCAGAACGCACTTGCCTTCTATGCCGGCGCCGGTGGCCGCGATGTTGCCGAGGGCGTCGAGATATTCGAGCAGAAAGCGCTGAAGAAGGTCGCTTTCGTCTGGGAATGACGGCCAGCGCATGATCCGGCCGGTTTTCGGTTCGGACGATCTCCCCGTACCATTCGCCGCATTGCACCATTCGCCGTCGCCCGCTATCGATCTCCAATCGAGAGAGGGATAAAGCGATGCGTATCGAAGCGATTGCCAGCGGAAAGAACCCGCCCGAGGACGTCAACGTCATCATCGAGGTGCCGATCGGCGGCGAGCCGATCAAGTACGAGATGGACAAGGAGGCCGGCACGCTGTTCGTCGACCGCTTCCTGCACACGTCGATGCGTTATCCCGGTAATTACGGTTTCGTGCCGCACACGCTGTCGGGCGACGGCGACCCGATCGACGTGCTGGTCTGCAACACACGCGCGCTGGTGCCGGGCT
Organism: Mesorhizobium sp. M1348; assembly: GCF_040317925.1. Classification (NCBI taxonomy): domain Bacteria; kingdom Pseudomonadati; phylum Pseudomonadota; class Alphaproteobacteria; order Hyphomicrobiales; family Phyllobacteriaceae; genus Mesorhizobium; species Mesorhizobium sp. M1348. The sequence continues at coordinate 22,827 of NZ_JAMYLH010000001.1, forward strand.
GTGTCATCAATGTGCGGCCGATCGGCGTGCTGGTGATGGAGGACAATGCCGGCCAGGACGAGAAGGTCATCGCGGTGCCTTCGCCCAAGCTGACCTTGCGCTATGAGGACGTTCACGAATACACGCAATTGCCCGACATTACCCGCCAGCAAGTGCAGCACTTCTTCGAGCACTACAAGGATCTCGAACCCGGCAAATGGGTCAAGATCGAGGGCTGGTACGACGCCGCCTATGCCAAGAAGATGATCGTCGAGGCAATCGAGCGGGCCAAGCGCAAGTAATTAACGGGCGCAAATAATCAGTTATCGACGCGGCCGAAATCGGGCGTGTTGCCGATCACCACACGCTTGTCCTTGCCACAGGCGAAGGTGCGGGCCTTCTCGTCGGCAAGCTTGCGCGCCTGATCGTTGGCGGCGGGATTGCCGGTGGCGAGCACAAGGGCGATCGTGCAGCCTTCGTGGGCGTCAGGCTGGGCAACCTTGGCGACGATCAGGACTTCCGTCGACTTGTTCTCGCCCTCGCTATCGCTGATCGAGCGACGATGGATGACCGCGAAAGGGACGACAGTTTTGCCGTTGGTTTCGATCCGCCACTCGACTTTGGGTCCAGCCGAATTGAGACCGGAAAAGCTTTCCCAGACCGTGGTCATATCGCCAGGTGGAAAGCCGTAGAACAGCGATTCCCGCGCATCGTCGTAGGAAACCATCACCGGGTAGCCGCCATAGCCCGAACAGGCGAGGTCGGCCCAGTCGCCGTCGCCTTCCTCCGCCTGGGCATAGGTCACGCAGTCCTTCTCCCAGACGAGATCGCTATAGACGCTGGATATGTCGCCAGCCCGGGCGGCATTGCAGAAGCCAGCGAAGGCAAATGGGATCAAAAGAGCGCGCATGGCGGACAACTCCGTTTGGGCTGCCGCAGCGTACCGTCAAATTTAGCGGCAGCCTAGACGAACTCAGGCTGCTCACAGTGATCTGGTAAACGGAACGCTATTTCTTCAAGCTTGCTTCGATCAGAAGGTCGGCGTTGCGGGCCACGGACTTCGCCGGTCCGCCGGCACCGAACAGCTGCCCGCTGATATAGGCACCCTCGATCAGAAGCAGCAGCCCGTCGCCCAGCGTGTCGGCGTCGCGGGCACCCATTGCCGCCGCCATGGCGCGCAGGCGTCGGCGCAATTCCTGCTTGTTGGCCTCGCTCACCACGCGGGCCGGGTGGCCATGTTCGGGATACTCGACGGCCGCATTGGTCATGCCGCAGCCGCGATAGTCGGGCCTTTGCGTGCGCTTGCCGACACGCGTCAGGAAGGCGACGATCTGGGCGCGCGGATCGCCGGGATGGGCATTCACCGCCACGTCGAAGCGTTCCCAGAATTCGAGGTCATAGTGCCGGAGGTAGGATGCGGCCAGCTCATCCTTGGACGGAAAGCTGCGGTAGAGGCTGGGTTTGGTGACGCCGGCACGCCGCACGATCTCATCGACGCCTATTGCCCTGATGCCTTGCCTATAGAACAGATCGCGCGCCACCTGGAGGATCCGTTCGGCGGCGCGAGGCGGCGGTGCGTCATTGGCTTTGATCGTTGGTTCAATGTTTTTCATGCCTGGTCTGCCGATTGCCTGGTTGACAATGTTACCGGTCGGTACGTATGTTTCGCGCTCCTGCAACGTACCGGTCAGTAACATGATAGCTCAATCCCGTCCGTTTGGCCAGCGCTACGCTTTCGTCGTGGTCGCCGTCATCTTCCTCTGCCTGCTCATCGCGGCGGGCCTGCGTTCGGCGCCGGCAGTCATGATGCTGCCGCTGGAGAACAGTTTCGGCTGGCGGCGCGACGTCGTCTCGCTGGCGGCGGCCACCGGCATCTTCCTCTATGGCCTGACCGGGCCCTTTGCCGCAGCGCTGATGGAGCGGATCGGGCTGCGCCGCACATTGCTTGCCGCGCTGCTTTTGATGTCCGGATCGACCGCGCTCAGCCTGCTGATGACCAAGCCATGGCATCTGCTCCTCACCTGGGGCGTGTTTTCCGGCATCAGTTCGGGCGCTGTCGCCACCGTGCTCGGCGCAACCATCGTCAACCGCTGGTTCAAGACCAATCGCGGCCTGGTGATGGGGCTGATGTCGGCGTCCAGCGCCACCGGTCTGCTGGTCTTCCTGCCGCTGCTCGCCTCGCTCGCCCAGTCGGGCGGCTGGAAGCCGGTCGCCATTGCCATTGCCGTGGCCACCGCCGCCTTGGTGCCGCTGGTTTACATGCTGGTGCCGGAGCGCCCGGCCTCGATCGGCATGATGCGTTACGGTGCCGAGGCCGACGACGTGCCGCCGGCGCCGCCGGCCGCGCAAGGCAATTTCCTCGCGCATACACTGAGCACGTTGCGCCGAGCTGCCGGTACGCGCGTGTTCTGGTACCTGTTCGCCACCTTCTTTGTTTGCGGCTTCACCACCAACGGGTTGGTCGGCACGCATCTGATCGCCTTTTGCGGCGACATGGGCATCGGCGAAGTGCAGGCCGCAGGCCTGCTCTCGATGATGGGCATCTTCGATCTTATCGGCACGACACTGTCGGGCTGGCTCACCGACCGTTTCGACCCCCGCAAGCTGCTCGGCGTCTATTACGGTATTCGCGGCCTGTCGCTGATCTATCTGCCTTATTCCGGCTTCTCGGCGACCAGCCTGATCATCTTCGCCGTGTTTTACGGACTGGACTGGATCGCCACCGTGCCGCCGACGCTCAGGCTTTCCAACGAGGCGTTCGGCGACCGCAGCGGGCCGATCGTCTTCGGCTGGATCGTCGCCGGCCATCAGGTCGGTGCGGCGACAGCGGCCTTTTTCGGCGGCACCATGCGCGAGCTGCAAGGCAATTACGAGCTTGCCTTCCTGATCGCCGGCATGACGGCAATAGCCGCCGCCTGCATCTCGCTGCTGATCAACACCGCCCGCCCGGCGTTTGATCCGGAACCGCAGGCGGCTTGAGCTGCGACGGCTGAGCGCTAATCTCCCCCCTTGAGGGGGAGATGGCCGCGAAGCGGCCAGAGGGGGTCGGTCCGACCGGGCTCGGCCCCTTATCGCAGGCGCAGGAGGTCGGCGCTCCATGCGAGACAACCCCCTCTGTCGCCTTCGGCGACATCTCCCCCTCAAGGAGGGAGATTCGCCAGCCTGTTGATCGTCAGAAAACCTTCATCGTTTCGAAATGTGCCTGAAACATTGAAGCTGGAGCTTGGCGGCGACGTTCAACGCCATCCAGGAGACAGCCATGAACAAGATTTCGATGACACGGCGCGCTTTCGTCACGTCGGCCAGCGCCGTTGGCCTGGTCGGCGCCTCGGGTCTCGCCCTTCCCTATTACTCGCGCGCCAATCAGCGCCCGGCCTTCACCCATGGCATTCAGTCCGGCGACGTCGACGCGACCAGCGGCATGGTCTGGACGCGCACGGACCGGCCGTCGCGCGTCATGTTCGAAGTGTCGTCGACGGAAAGCTTCGCCAATGCCGTCCGCCTGGCGCCGCTCGACACCTCGCCGGCCAGCGATTATACGGTGAAGCGGCTGCTTACCGATCTCGCCTCCGACCAGGACATCTTCTACCGCATGGTCGCGGCCGATCTTTCCGACATCAACGCCGTTTCCGAGCCGATCGTCGGCCGCTTCCGCACGGCACCTGCCTCGAAGCGCGACATTCGTTTCGCCTGGTCGGGCGACACCGCCGGCCAAGGCTGGGGCATCGATGACACCGGCATGAAGACCTATGCCACGATTGCGAAGCACACGCCCGACTTCTTCCTGCATTCGGGCGATACGATCTATGCCGATGGCGCGATGAAGGACGAGGTCGACCTGCCCAATGGCGGCAAGTGGAAAAACACAGTGCTGATCGACGAAAAGCGCAAGGTTGCCGAGACGCTGGACGAATACCGGGCGCAGTGGAAATACAACATGATGGACAAGAACGTTCTTGCGCTCAGCGCCATCTGCCCGACTTTCTATCAGTGGGACGATCATGAGGTGCTGAACAACTGGTCGGACTCGAAGGACCTGTCGGCCGACGACCGCTACACCGAAAAGTCAATCCATGTGCTTGCGGCACGTGCGGCGCGCGCCTTCCACGAGATGACGACGATCCGCTACGAACCGTCGGAGCCCGGCCGCGTCTACCGCAAGATCGCCTATGGTCCGCTGCTCGACGTGTTCTTCCTCGACATGCGTTCCTACCGCGGCCCCAACGGTTCGGACATGCAGGAGACGATGACGCCTGAATCGCGCATCCTCGGCGAGCAGCAGATCAAGTGGTTGAAGCGTGAATTGGCGAATTCCAACGCAACCTGGAAAATCATCGCCGCGGACATGCCGCTCGGCCTCGTGGTCTGGAATGACGGTACCAAGAAGGTCGGGGCCGAGGCAGTCAGCAATGGCGACAATGGCCCGGCCAAGGGGCGTGAGCTGGAAATTGCCGACCTTCTTCGCTATATAAAGAATGTGGGTATCAGTAACACTGTCTGGCTCACCGCAGACGTGCATTACACAGCCGCGCATTACTACAATCCGGACAAGGCGCAGTTCCAGGACTTCAATCCGTTCTGGGAATTCGTTTCGGGTCCGATCCATTCCGGTACGTTCGGACCGAATGGTTTCGACATGACCTTCGGCCCGGAGCTGAAGTTCATCAAGGCACCGACTGCCGAACAGGGCCAGAACCTGCCACCGTCGGCCGGCCTGCAGTTCTTCGGCCTTGTCGACATCGATGGCATCACCGAGCAGTTGACGGTGCGGCTGATGGATCGCGACGACAATGAACTCTACAAGGTCACGCTCGATCCGGTGCGGTCGGCGTGAGGCTACTGTGAGGTTACCCTGGGATCACCCAAAGGGTGGCATCAATCGGGATAGCAAACGACGGGAATGTTGGGCCAGACGGCGCTGTCGCATCCAGCGTTTTGCTGCCTTTGCTTGAAGGCGGCGCTGACTGGCCCGGTCACAACCGGGTCGACGCCATCGGGAGCATCGGCAAAAAGCTGCTCGGCCGAAGGCGTGTCGGATTGCAGGGCAGGCCGCGTCTCTTTGAGCGACGCGGCCGACTGCGCCGCGCCTGCCGCGAGGAGGACGGCGAGTGCGGTACATGCCAAAATCGGCCGGAGTCTGATGCCTGCGTCGATCATGAAATTCGAACTGCCCGGACCATGAAAGGTTCCGCCTTGGTTAATAATTCCACTTCACACCAAGACATTTAAGATTTGGTGACTTTATTTGGTGGCTCGCCTCCTCTTTCGCAATTGCGAAAAACCCTGTATGAGCCGCCCAACCGAAAGAGGCAGCGCCTTTTGGCCTGCTGCCTGCAACGCTCCCGAGACCAAAACATGAAAATCCGCAACATCGCGATCATCGCGCACGTCGACCATGGAAAAACCACCCTCGTCGATCAGCTTCTGAAACAGTCCGGCTCGTTCCGAGACAACCAGCGCGTCGCCGAGCGCGCCATGGATTCGAACGATCTCGAAAAGGAACGCGGCATCACCATTCTGGCCAAGGCGACCTCGGTCGACTGGAAGGATACCCGCATCAATATCGTCGACACGCCCGGCCACGCCGACTTCGGCGGCGAGGTCGAGCGCATCCTGTCGATGGTGGATTCGGCCATCGTGCTGGTCGACGCCGCCGAGGGGCCGATGCCGCAGACCAAATTCGTCGTCGGCAAGGCGCTCAAGGTCGGACTGAAGCCTATCGTCGTCATCAACAAGATCGACCGGCCGGATGCCCGCCACGTCGAAGTGGTCAACGAGGTGTTCGACCTGTTTGCGGCGCTTGACGCGACCGACGAGCAGCTCGACTTCCCGATCCTTTACGGTTCAGGCCGCGACGGCTGGGTCTCGGAAAACCCCGAAGGTCCGAAGGACCAGGCTCTGGCGCCGCTGTTCGACCTCGTCATCAAGCACGTACCGGCGCCGACCGTTCATCCCGGCCCGTTCCGCATGATCGGCACCATTCTGGAAGCCAATCCGTTCCTCGGCCGCATCATCACCGGCCGTATCGAATCCGGCACGCTGAAATCCAACCAGGCGGTCAAGGTGCTGCACCATGACGGCACCCAGGTCGAAACCGGCCGCATCTCGAAGATCCTCGCTTTCCGCGGGCTCGAGCGCCAGCCGATCGACGAAGCGCAGGCGGGCGACATCGTCGCCATCGCCGGCTTGTCGAAAGGCACTGTCGCCGACACGTTCTGCGACCTGTCGGTGACCGAGCCGCTGCACGCGCAGCCGATCGATCCGCCGACAGTGACGATGTCGTTCCTCGTCAACGATTCCCCGCTGGCCGGCACCGAAGGCGACAAGGTGACCAGCCGCGTCATCCGCGACCGCCTGCTGCGCGAGGCCGAAGGCAATGTCGCGCTGAAGATCGAGGAATCGCCGGACAAGGATTCGTTCTTCGTCTCCGGCCGCGGCGAATTGCAGTTGGCCGTGCTGATCGAGACGATGCGCCGCGAAGGTTTTGAGATCGCCGTGTCGCGGCCGCGCGTCGTCATGCAGAAGGGCGAGAACGGCGAATTGCTGGAGCCGGTAGAGGAAGTCGTCATCGACGTCGACGAGGAGCATGCCGGCGTCGTCGTGCAGAAGATGTCGGAGCGCAAGGCCGAGATGGTCGAACTGCGCCCGTCGGGCGGCAATCGCCAGCGCATCGTCTTCCACGCGCCGACGCGCGGCCTGATCGGCTACCAGTCGGAGCTGCTGACCGACACGCGCGGTACCGCTGTCATGAACCGGCTGTTCCATGCCTATGAACCCTACAAGGGCGAATTGCCGGGCCGCACCAACGGCGTGCTGATCTCCAACGAACAGGGTGAATCGGTGGCTTACGCCATGTGGAACCTGGAAGACCGCGGCCCGATGGTCATCGACCCCGGCGTCAAGGTTTATCAGGGCATGATCATCGGCATCCATTCCAGGGACAACGACCTCGAAGTCAACGTGCTGAAGGGCAAGAAGCTGACCAACATCCGCGCCGCCGGCAAGGACGAGGCGGTGAAGCTGACGCCGCCGATCCGCATGACGCTGGAACGCGCGCTGGCCTGGATCCAGGACGACGAGCTGGTCGAAGTGACGCCGAAGACCATCCGCCTGCGCAAGCTCTATCTCGACCCGAACGAGCGCAAGCGTTTTGAAAAATCAGCGAAAGTGGTCGGCGCGGCATAAGCCACTTTTCTCAGCCATTATGAGGGAGGGAGCACGTGCGTGCTTCCTCCCTTTTTATCTTACCCGCCGGCAGCCGCGATAATGCCGTCCCGGTCTGGTTCGCCAGACAGGTGGATGCGGATCGCCGTTCCCGCCCGAGCCGGCCTGCGCAAGGCTTTGGCCCCGTCCGGACCAACCACCAGCAATCGCTTCTCTTCCCAAGCCTGAAGCCGCGATCGCGAGACACCGAGTTCGCTGGCCAGCAACCGGTCGAGCCGCAAGGCTGTCGGCATTTCGAGCCAGAGCTGAAGTTCGAGAGCGCTGGTATTTTCCGGCCTGTCCCCGAGCACCTGCTTATGAACGATGGCTTCAGGAAACTCCTCAACGCGCCCAATCCTGCTTCGCAATGCGGCAACATCGAAAGCATGGCGCCGCGCCAGGACCGGATCGTTGCTTTCGAGCGCCTGCAATATTGCCGGTTCGATATCGCGGCGGCTGCAGCGCTCCAGAATGCCGAAATTCCAGGAATTGTCGCAGTCGATGCAGCGGTAGATCAACCAGGCGTCAATGCGTTTGCCATTGGCGTTGACGCGGAATTTGCCGCTGCAGCGATAGGCTTTCAGGCCGCCGCAGCGATTGCAGTTGAGGTGAGGTCGAGGTGCGGTTTTGGGCGCGATCGCCCAGCGGATACGCAGTATCGAAGGCATGCCGAAAAGCCCTTCCCGTCGGGAAGTTCGTCAGATCGGCGATATCGAGAACCCTTGCGGGCACGGCGTGGCGAGAGACTGCGGCAGTTGGAAATCAGGTGTCGCGGGTGGTTATGCGCGACAGCGGTTCAGCAGTGCCAAACCGGTCTCGAACCGCCGCCCTGAGGAACACATGATGTGAAAACAGGCACCGCGACTGCGACGCCCTGCTCTGTGTTGGGGGAGTTGACGAGACCGGCGGTTACGTAGGCAAAGTGAAGCTCGGAAAGGATTTCGGGACGACATCTCTAGCCGTGAGGTGCCTGGCCGACAAGCCTTGTTTCGGTGGACGCTACCGTCGCCGGAACAGTTGGGTTATGTTGAACGACCCAAACATTTCAAACGAGATCCGCGTCATGCATTTCACGTCGCTGCTGATTTTTGCCGGCGCCCTGCTTGTTGCCGCCGGCTCGCCCGGCCCATCGATCGCCGCTCTTGTGGCGCGGGTCATCGCAAAGGGCTTTCGCGACGTGTTTCCGTTCCTGCTTGCCATGTGGATCGGCGAAGCGATCTGGCTGTCACTGGCGGTGTTCGGCCTCGCCGTGGTGGCGCAGACGTTCCATTTTGCCTTTGTCGTCGTGAAGTGGGTCGGTGTCGGCTATCTCGGCTGGCTTGCCTGGAAGATGTGGACGGCACCGGTCGAGGCAAAGGAAGGTTCGCTGCCGCGCGAAGATTCTCCCGCTAAGCTGTTCTTTGCCGGCATGGCGGTGACGCTCGGCAACCCCAAGATCATGATGTTCTATCTGGCGCTGCTGCCGACCATCATCGACCTCGGTTCGGTCAGCATGGTCGGCTGGGTCGAGCTGACGGCGACCATGGCCGTGGTCCTGGTCGCCATCGATTTGACCTGGGTGCTCGCTGCATCGCAGGCGCGCAAGCTCTTGAGGAGCAAGCGGGCGATGAAGATCGCCAACCGCGTCAGCGCCGGTACCATGGCCGGCGCTGCAGCGGCGATCGCCGCGCGGTCCTGAGCCGGCGCGTCAACCCATTTCGATTATCGGCGCAATCTCGACGCTGAAACCCGGGTCCGTCAGGATAGGACAATCCTTGGCTTTGCCGACGGCATCGTCGATGTCTTTCGCTTCGATGATGGTGTAACCGGCGGTCGGATTGCTGCCGCCATTGTTCTCGACCTTGCCGCCGGGCAGCAGGGTCTTCGACATGCCGACTGGATTGCCACCGTCGACCACGGCTGAGCCAAGCTTGCCGTACCAGCCGTTCCAGGCATCCATCGCTGCCTTCCGTTCGGCCTCCTCGGTCGGCATCTTGCCCGAGCCGTGATAGACGTAGAGAAATTTCGCCATGTTCTCCTCCTTTGATCGGCGGCATCGAACCGGCACGCGGTCATGCCGCATGCCGATCATCGGACCAAACCGGCAAACAAGCAACGAGAATGCGAAGTAGCTAATATAATGTGCGGTTGGATTCCATCAGCGGCGCCCTATCGCGCCATCGCGTGGTATTCATCGTTCGGCCGCATATCGATCGCCGATGCCAGCCGGTTCGACATGTTGAAGAACGCCGCGGTCGAGGCGACGTCCCAGATGTCGCGGTCGGAAAAGCCGACTTGCCGCAGCGCCGCCCGGTCCGCTTCGACGATCTTTGCCGGCTGTCCGGTCAGCTTCACCGCGAATTCGAGCATGGCGCGTTGCCTGTCCGACAGCTTGGCGGCGCGAAAATTCATCACCATCATTTCGCCGAAGGCCGGGTCGCCGGAAAGCTGGCGCACCGCCGCGCCATGCGCGACCAGGCAATAGTAGCAATGGTTGACCGACGAGACGGCCACCGCGATCATCTCGCGCTCGAGTTTCGACAGGCCGGATTCACCCAGCATCAAATCATTGTACATGTCGGTGAAAGCGCGCAGCTTCTTCTCGTCGAAGGCATAGGCGAGCAGCACATTGGGAACGAGGCCGAGCTTCTCCCGGCATTTGGCGAAATAAGCCTTGGTCGCGTCGCTCAGCTCCGCCGGTGCCAGGTCAAGCGCGGTGATTTTGTCCGTCATGGCGGATTTCTCCTCGTTTTTCGCCAGGCTGCCGGTGAATTCCGACATTTCGTCGCAAGCCGTCAAACCTTTGTCGCCAAATACCCGTCTTCTGCTACGATAGTTGTAAAAACATGACGGGAGGGAATTAGCTCATGGCCGGCCTGAAATCCGCAAGCCAGTTGAAAAAGATGAGCGCGGCCAAGGGTAGCGAAAAGCCCGGCAGGCTTGCCGACTACTTGCTGGCCCGAGCTCCGGCCGAAGATGTCGCCGCTTACGACGTCATCGATCTCGAACGTGCTGCCGAACTCGCCGGCCGCGCCGTGGCCAGGCACAAGAAGGACGACTGCGTCGTTGCCATAGACGTCGATTCCGGAGTCGTCCGCCAGGGCCGGCCGATGACGGTGATCACCGTCGTCAACGACAACATGCCGTTCCTTTTCGATTCCGTCCTTGGCGAGATCACCGAGAGCGCCGGCGAGCCGCTGCTGGTTACCCACCCGGTCATAGTCGTCAGGCACGGCAAGAACGGCGTCGAGGAAATCCTCGGCGATGGCGGTTATGCCAAGGGCGACCACAGCCATGACCGACTGAGCGTCATCCATGTCCATATCGGCCGCCTTTCGGCCGAGCAGGCCGAAGGCCTGGCCGCACGCCTGACGAAGCTGCTCGGCCACGTGCGCGCCGCCGTCACCGACTGGAAGCCGATGCTCGCCCGTCTCGACCAGGCGATCTCGGAATTCCGCTACTCGCCAGTGCCGCTCGACAAGGCCCATGTCACCGAGGCGATCGCGTTCCTCGAATGGCTGCGCGACGACAATTTCACCTTTCTCGGCATGCGCGAATTCAACTACACCGGCGGTGAGACGAGCGGCATGCTCGAGCGCGCCGAAAAGCCCGGCCTCGGCATCCTTTCCGATCCCGACGTGCTGGTGCTCAGGCGCGGCACCGAAGCGGTGAGCACGACGCCGGAAATCCGCGCCTTCCTGCATGGGCCGGAACCGCTGATCGTCACCAAGGCCAACGCCAAGTCATCGGTGCACCGCCGCATCTACCTCGACTACATCGGCATCAAGACCTACACCGGCAAAGGCGTGCTTTCAGGCGAGCTGCGCATCGTCGGCCTGTTCACCTCGACTGCCTATACGCGCTCGGTGATGAAAATCCCTTATCTGCGCTCGAAGGCGGAAACCGTCATTGCCAAATCCGGCTTCAATCCAAGCGACCATTCCGGCAAAGCTTTGATCAACGTGCTGGAGAGCTATCCGCGCGACGAGCTGTTTCAGGTTCCGGTGCCGATCCTGCGCAAGCATGCCGAAGCCATCCTGGGCTTGATCGAGCGGCCGCGCGTCAGGGCATTGGTGCGTGTCGACCAGTTCGACCGCTTCGTCTCCGTGCTCGTCTTCGTGCCGCGCGACCGCTACGACAGCGTCGTGCGCGAGAAGATCGGCACCTATCTGAAGACCGTCTTCGAAGGCCGGCTGTCGGCCTATTATCCGGCCTTCCCGGAAGGCGGGCTGGCGCGCGTCCATTTCATCATCGGTCGCTCCGGCGGCAAGACGCCGAAGGTCGAGCAAGCGACGATCGAGGCGGCGATCCGCGACATCGTACGGACCTGGGACGATGCACTGCGCGAGACCGCGACCGAGACCGGCGCCGATGCGAGACTCACGGCCATCGCCTCGCGTTTTTCGGAAAGTTATCGCGACAGTTTTTCGCCGGGCGTGGCGCTGGCCGACGCCGGGCGCATCGCCAAGCTCGATGCGTCAAATCCGATCGCCATCGACTATTACCGTCATGCCGACCAGAAGCCGCATCAGGCGGCGCTGAAGATCTATCACCATGGCAGCCCGGTGGCGCTGTCGCGGCGCGTGCCGGTGCTGGAAAACATCGGTTTCCGCGTCATCAGCGAGCGCACTTTCGGGGTCGGCGACAACCAATCCGGCATGGTCTTCATCCACGACATGGAACTCGAGAACAGCTACGGCAGGCCGATCGACCTCGGCAATGGCGGCGCGCTGTTCGAGGATGCGTTCCTTTCCGTCTGGCGCGGCGATGTCGACAATGACGGCTATAACGGCCTTGCCCAGACCGCCGGCCTGTGGTCGGGCGAGATCAGCGTCCTGCGCGCCTATGGCCGCTATCTGCAGCAGGCCGGTATCCCGCAGAGCCAGGATTTCATCGCCGCCGCACTCAACCGTTATCCCGAGATCGCCCGCGGCCTGCATGCGCTGTTCGTCGCCCGCCTCGGCCCGACGGCTGAAACGGAAGGCGTCGTCCAGGCCAAACATCTGAAGGCCAAGATCACGGATGCGCTGGAAGACGTTCCCAACATCGATGATGATACCATCATCCGCCGTTATCTGAACCTGATCGAGGCCTCGCTGCGCACCAATCATTTCGTTGCCGATACGAAAGAGAAGGGCCAATCGCTGGCGATCAAACTCGATTCGCAATCGGTCGACGGGCTGCCGGCGCCGCGGCCATGGCGGGAGATCTTCGTCTACGGCTCCGAGGTCGAGGGTGTGCATCTGCGCTTCGGCCCGGTCGCGCGCGGCGGCCTGCGCTGGTCGGACCGTGCCCAGGACTATCGCACCGAGGTGCTCGGCCTGGTCAAGGCACAGCAGGTCAAGAATGCGGTGATCGTGCCGGTTGGCGCCAAGGGCGGCTTCTACCCGAAAAAGCTGCCGATGAGCGCCGGGCGCGACGCCATTTTCGAGGCCGGCACGGCCGCCTACAAGAATTACGTCTCCAGCCTGTTGTCGATCACCGACAATATCGGGCTGGACGGCGTCATCCCGCCGGGCGGCGTGGTGCGGCGCGACCAGGACGATCCGTATTTCGTCGTCGCCGCCGACAAGGGCACGGCGACCTTCTCGGACACCGCCAACGCCATCAGCGAAAAGCACGGCTTCTGGCTCGATGACGCTTTCGCCAGCGGCGGTTCGGCCGGATACGACCACAAGAAGATGGGCATCACCGCGAAGGGCGCCTGGGAAGCGGTCAAGCGCCATTTCCGCGAGATGAACCGCGACATCCAAACCACGCCGTTCACTGTCGTCGGCGTCGGCGACATGTCGGGCGACGTGTTCGGCAACGGCATGCTGCTGTCGGAGCAGACCCGGCTGATCGCTGCCTTCGATCATCGCGACATCTTCATCGATCCCGATCCCGACATGGCGGCTTCGATGGCCGAGCGCCGGCGTATGTTCGCTCTCGCCCGCTCAAGCTGGCAGGATTACGACAAGACGAAGCTGTCAGAAGGCGGCATCATCGTCTCGCGCAGCCAGAAGTCGATCACCTTGCCGGCCGCCGCGGCTGCAGCGATCGGCCTCGGCAAGACAACGGCCACGCCGGTCGAGATCATGAGTGCCATCCTCAAGGCGCCGGCGGACCTTTTGTGGTTCGGCGGCATAGGCACCTATGTCAGGGCATCGGGCGAGACCAACCAGGACGTCGGCGACCGTGCCAATGACGCGATCCGCATTACCGCGCTCGACCTGCGTGCCAAAGTCATCGGTGAGGGCGCCAATCTCGGCGTCACGCAGCGGGCGCGCATCGAATTCGGATTGAATGGCGGCCGCTGCAACTCAGATGCGATCGACAATTCGGGCGGCGTGAACTGCTCCGACGTTGAGGTCAACATCAAGATCGCGCTGGCTTCCGCCATGCGCAAGGGATCGTTGACCCGGACAGCGCGCAACAAATTGCTGGCCGAGATGACCGATGAGGTCAGCGCCCTGGTGCTGTCCAACAATTACCAGCAGACGCTGGCGCTGTCCCTTGCCCGCAAGCGCGGCCTTGCCGACATTGCCCATCAGAGCCGTTTCATGGCGGCGCTGGAGGCGCGCGGGCTGCTCGACCGTGCCGTCGAGACGCTGCCGTCATCGGCGGCCCTTGCCGAGCGCGAGACGCGCGGCGAGCCGCTGACCCGGGCTGAGCTCGGCGTGCTGCTTGCCTATGCCAAGATCGTGCTGTTTTCCGATATCGTCGCAAGCGACGTACCGGACGATCCGCATTTCGACCGCGACCTGATGGGTTACTTTCCCGACCGCATGGCAAAGAAATATGCTGCGGAAATCCACGGCCATCGCCTCCGCCGCGAGATCATCGCCCGTGTCGTCGCCAATGATCTGGTCAATCGCGGCGGCCCGTCCTTCGTCAACAGGCTGCAGGAAGCGACCGGGCGCAGTGCCGCCGATGTCGTGCGCACGTTCGCCGTGGTGCGGGATGGCTTTGCGCTGCCGGCGCTCTATCGCCAGATCGACGCGCTCGACAACCAGATCGACGGGCAGATCCAGCTCGACCTCTATCAGGCGGTCAGCCGGCTGATCTATGTGACCAGCGGCTGGTACCTGAAGAACGATGCCGACACCGCACCGCTTGGGCAGCGGATCACCGAGTTGCAGGATGCGCGCAAGGCGCTGGAGCCGAAGCTCGTTTCGCTGCTGCCGGCCTTCTCGCGCGAGCGGATCGAGGAGCGGCGGCACAGCCTGTCAAAGGGCGGCGCGCCGGAGAGCGTTGCCGAACAGCTGGCGTTGACCGATGTGGCGGAACTCATCCCCGACATTGCGCTGACAGCGCGGACGTCAAATGCCGGCATCGTCGCTGCCGCCAAGGCGTTTTTTGCAGTCAGCGATGTCTTCCGCATCCCGCGCGTCGAAGATGCGGCGCGCTCGATCACGCCCTCGGATTATTACGATCAACTGGCGCTTTCCCGCGCCACCGACACGATCGGCGCGGCCAGGCGCGGCATCGCCGTGGCGGCACTCACCAGTCATGCCGAGGCGGCGGATCCGGTGACGGCATGGCTGGACGCCGGCGGCGAACGGGTCGGACGCATCCGCGAGCGGCTGCAGGCTCTGACCGAGGGCGGCGACATCACCGTGTCGCGGCTGTCGGTGGCGTCCGGCCTGATGAGCGATCTGACGGGGCTGTGAGACGTCTTCCACATCGCGCGGGATTGCCGGGAAGAACTGCGCTATAGAGCGAACGGCGCCCTGCTTTGGGGGGGCGCCGGAGCATGATCCCAAAAAGTGACGATCGGCTTTTGGACAAGATCGTGCTCAACAGAAGACGGAGCATCATTCCGATTCGATCGGCATGGAGCAAGCTCCAGCGGAGGGGACATGGCTGAGATGGCAGTGCAGCGGGCATCGGGACGCGGCATCTGGGGATGGATGCTGTTCGACTGGGCGGCACAGCCGTTTTTCACGGTCGTCACCACCTTCATCTTCGGTCCTTATTTCGTCTCGCGCATGGCCAGCAATCCGGAGACCGGGCAAGCGGCCTGGGGCTACGGCATTGCCGCCGCCGGCCTCGTCATTGCCGTTTTGTCGCCGGTCCTCGGCTCGATCGCCGATCAGACCGGACCACGCAAACCGTGGATAGCCTTCTTCGCCGCGGTCAAGATCACCTGCCTCACTCTGCTGTGGTTCGCCGCGCCCGGCTCTAATCTTTTTCTGGTCGTGGCGTTGTTCTCGCTGGCGTCGGTCGCGGCGGAATTCTCGACCGTGTTCAATGATTCGATGATGCCGCGCCTGGTGCCGAAGAGCGACATCGGCAGGATCTCGAACATGGCCTGGGGGCTCGGCTATCTCGGCGGCATGATCGCGCTGATCTTCGTCGTTACCGTCATGGCCGGCTCGCCTGAAACCGGCAAGACCGTCGTTGGGCTCGACCCGATCTTCGGCCTCGATCCCAGGCTAGGCGAGGACGCGCGCGCCACCGGACCGTTGTCGGCGGCCTGGTATTTCCTGTTCATCCTGCCGATGTTCTTCTTCACGCCTGATGCGATCAAAGGCATTCCAATCGGGCCGGCGGTGCGCGAGGGACTATCGGAACTGAAGTCGACGCTGGCCGAAGTGCGCAAGCGTAGCGGCATTTTTCGCTTTCTCGTCGCCCGCATGATCTATCAGGACGGCGTCAACGCACTGCTGGCGCTGGGCGGAACGTTTGCGGCGGCAATGTTCCATTGGTCGATTACCGAGATCGGCCTGTTCGGCATCATCCTCAACGTCGTTGCCATCGTCGGCTGCCTGGTTGCCGCACGCCTCGACACAGCACTGGGGTCCAAGACCATAGTGATGATTTCGCTTGTCATGCTGAGCATTGCCACCATCGGCATCGTCTCGACCGGCCCGGGCTATACGCTGTTCGGTGCCTGGGTGATGCCCGGACTGGACGGCGGGGGATTGTTCGGCACGGCGGCTGAAAAAGCCTACATTTTCTACGGCCTGCTGATCGGGCTTGCCTTCGGGCCGGTGCAGGCATCGTCGCGCTCCTACATGGCGCGCAGCGTCACCGCTGCCGAATCGGGCCGCTATTTCGGCATCTATGCGCTGGCCGGCCGGGCAACGAGTTTTGCCGCACCCTTCATGGTGGCCACGATCACCCTGGCCAGCGGCTCAGCGCGGCTCGGCATGGCGGCGATTGTGCTGTTCCTCGGCGCCGGCATGGCGATCCTGATCGGCACGCCCTATCCGGCGGATCGGCCCGCGGAGTGAGCTTACCCCCGTGGGAGGGTAGATCCGCGAAGCGGAGCGGGGTGGGGGCGGCGCTGCCCCACCCCGTCTCACGAACTTTGCTTCGCAAAGATCCTACCCTCCCCACGAGGGGGAAGGGAGGGAGTTCAATGCCGGAAGTGCCTCACTCCGGTGAAGACCATGGCAATGCCGTGGGCGTCGGCAGCGGCGATGACATCGTCGTCGCGCATCGAGCCGCCAGGCTGGATCACGGCAGTGGCGCCGGCTTCGATTGCCGACAAAAGCCCATCCGCGAACGGGAAAAAGGCATCCGAGGCGACGACCGAGCCCTTGGTCAAAGGCTCCGTCAGACCGGCAGCCTCGGCCGCGTCGAGCGCCTTGCGCGCGGCGATGCGCGAGGAATCGACCCGGCTCATCTGGCCGGCGCCGATGCCGACTGTGGCGCCATCCCTGGCATAGACGATGGCATTCGACTTGACGTGCTTTGCCACGCGAAAAGCGAATTTCAGATCGGCCAATTCGGCCGGCGTCGGAGCGCGCCTGGTCACCACTTTCAGGTCGAGGTCATCCACCACCGCATTGTCGCGGCCCTGGACCAGCAAGCCGCCGGCAACCGATTTTAAGCCAAGGCCCGCCGCGCGCGGGTCGGGCAGGCCGCCGGTGACCAGCAGGCGTAGATTCTTCTTGGCGGCAATGATGCGGATTGCTTCTTCGGACGCCTCCGGTGCGATGATCACCTCGGTAAAGGTCTTGACGATCTCTTCGGCGGTTGCGGCATCGAGGATGCGGTTCATGGCGACGATGCCGCCGTAGGCCGAGACCGGGTCGCAGGCCAGCGCCTTGGCATAGGCCGCGTGCAGCGAAGCGTCCTCAGCGACGCCGCACGGGTTGGCGTGCTTGATAATGGCAATTGCTGCGGAGCGTGACGGATCGAACTCGCCGACCAGCTCGAAGGCAGCGTCGGTGTCGTTGATGTTGTTGTAGGAAAGCTGCTTGCCCTGAAGCTGGCGCGCCGTGGCGACGCCCGGCCGCCTGTCACCATTGACATAGAAGCCGGCGCCCTGATGCGGGTTTTCGCCATAGCGCATCACCGATTGCAGCTTGCCGCCGAAGGCGCGCCATGTCGGATGCTCGATCTCAAGCGCCTCGGCGAACCATCCCGAGATCGCCGCATCGTAGGTGGCGGTGCGGGCAAAGGCCTTGGCTGCCAGCTTCTTGCGGAAATCCAGCGATAACGAGCCGAAATTCATCTCCAGCGCGTTGAGCACCGAGGCATAGTCATCGGGGTCGGTGACGATGCCGACATAGGCGTGGTTCTTGGCCGACGCACGGATCATCGCCGGGCCGCCGATGTCGATGTTCTCGACTATCGCCGCGTAGTCGGCGCCGGAGCGACGCACCTCTTCGAACGGATAGAGATTGGAGACGACGAGATCGATCGGCTCGATGCCGTGGTCGCGCATCGCCGCGGCGTGCTCGGGATCGTCGCGAACACCGAGCAGTGCGCCGTGCACCGACGGGTGCAGCGTCTTGACGCGGCCGTCCATGATCTCGGGAAAGCCGGTGAGCTCGGACACGTCGCGCACCGCCATGCCTGCCTCGGCAAGCGCCCTTGCGGTGCCGCCGGTCGAGACCAGCTCGACGCCGGCCGAAACCAGCGCCCTGGCGAAATCGATCAGGCCGGTCTTGTCGAAGACGGAGAGCAGCGCGCGACGGATGGGTACAAGGTCGGGCGCGGGAATATTCTTGGCGGCGACGGCCATGGGCTGGCGGCCTTTCCAGTTCTGGTTGGAGAGCGTCCGCGGGCCGTAGCATATGAGGCCCGGAAATCAAGCCGCAAGGCTTGATCAGTGTCTGCCGTTGCCACCGGCTTCAGCTTTTTCCGGACGGCCGGCGATGATGGTGCGCGTCAATTGCCAGTGGACCTCGGAAATTTCCGAGGCCTTGAACGCAAGCACGATCTGGCGGCTGCGGCGCGGGCCGCCGAGTCCGGCGAAATAGATCGATTCCTCGACCTCGGGCGCCACTTCGGTAGAGGTAAACACCCAGGTGTCGGCGTGGTCGGCGGCCAGCACCAGACGGTCATGCTCATCCTGGAGCAGGTTTATGTCGGGATGGACATGGAAACGCACCGTAACGAAATCACGGCCATTGTTGCGGATAGAAGCGCCGCCCGGCCGCAGGAAGCGATCCCTGCCAGCAAGCACATTGCCCTCGGTCGATAATTTCAGCTCACGCTCATGCAGGAAGCCGAAGCGCGCCACATAGCCGTCATGGCGAGCGATGAAGCCTTGGCTGCCCCTCTGGTCGGTGCGCTTGCAAGGTACATGCTGCGGTCCGCCGATCAAAGGCGTGCCGAGCAGGTCGTTGACGCGCAGGGAGTGGTTGAAGCGCGCCGACGACGTGTCGTTGATGGTGGCGGTCGAGTGGGCGGCGGTGGCGCGCGCAAGCGGCCGGAACTCGGCGGCGCCATAAGTGTCTATTCCGGCATTGACGATGTAGTGCTGGCGGCCCGACGACAATTCGAAGGCGAGGCATCCGGCGTGAGCGGCATTGGATACGTCGACGGGGGGTGGCGGGCCGGTATCGGCGATCACCGTGACACCGCCCATCGACAGGCGCTCATAACCCGAATGCGGCGCGTGCAGCAACGGTGCGCCGGCGGTGTCGTCGTGATGCAGGATGCTGGCGATACGGTCGTGAATGGTGGCGCCCATGCCGTTGAAGCGGGCAAGGCTGCCATCCTGATGGCGAAAGAAGCGCAGTGCCGGCAGCATCCGGTCGATGGCGCCGATCAGGGCGGCCGGCGGCGTCTCGGCCTGATTGGCGTATGTCTGGCGCAACGGCAGAAGGTCGGCGAGGATTTCAAGCACGGTCATCGGATTGCGCGAGATATGGCCTCCGTCAGGCAGGATCTGGCGGTCGAGCTCCTCGGCGAGATTGCGGGTGGCACCGCGCAGCGCCGAGGCCGGCGCCGGCAGCGACAAAGCGGCAAAGGCCAGCGCAATGCGCGCGCGCAGCCTGTCCTTGCCGTCCGGCATCTCGCGCGCCATGGCGCGCAGATAGCGGATCTGGACGGCGAGCGATTTCAGGAAGGCGCGGTAGAACGGAAATTCGGCGCCCTGCAACACGATCGAGGAATGCTGCAGCCAGGCAATGACACGCTTGGCCGTCGTGCCGGGCTCCCAGGCGACGCCGGAAATATGGCTGCCATGGATTGCAATCCAGTCGGAAACCAGCGCCCGCGCGTTGGCGGCGGCGAGTTCGGTGCCGGCGGCGCGCATATGGCGCAGCCAGCGAAAGCCATGCAGCGTCTTTTGCCAGCCGGGGTTGGGCACGTCGATCTGGAAGGGCGATTTGCCACCGGTCTCGACCAGATGCCCCGAAAGCGGATAGCGGCCGTAATAGATCTCGAGCGCGATCTGAGGATCGGCGAGGCGCAGGTCCGGCGGGGCAATCAGGACGCGCTCGGGCGTGCGGCCTGAGTAACGCCAGCGATAGAGTGGCCCGGCACGCAAGCGCCGGCGCGTCTTGCGCCAGAACTCCCTCGCGACAAGCGTCCACAGACGCGTCGTGTTACCGGCAGCGATTGCCAAAACCCCTCCTGATCGTCCTCACCCAAGCACAAGTTTATATGATTCAAGAACTTGTGCGAAGGCGAATTCCGCGGCAGCGTGGCCGTTCAGCCTGTTTTCCATGCCTCCTCGCCCCAAGAAGTCGGATGGCGCTTCAAGATCGGCCCTTAGCCGGCTCTGCGCATGCGGGCGGCGAAGAAGCCGTCCAGCCCGGAGCGGCCCGGCGACTCTAGCTCCAGATCGGCAGGCGTGGTGCGCAACGTGCCTTGCGGCGTCAGGAACGGGTCGATGCCGGCGATCTCACCCGGCCGAAGCGGGTCGTCGACAATCTCCGCATTGCCGGCGAGAAAGTCGCGATAGAGCTCTTCGCCTTCCAGCGGATCGAGCGAGCAGTTGGAAAAGACGATGCGTCCACCATGCTTGACCAAGGTGACGGCGCGGGCAAGCAGCCGGCGTTGCAGGTCGGCCAGTTTTTCGACGTCGGCCGCCGTCTTCGTCCAGGGGACGTCGGGATGCCGCCGCACCGTGCCGGTCGAAGAGCAAGGTGCGTCGAGGAGGACGGCGTCGAAGAGGTCCTTCGGCTCGTATTTGAGCAGATCGGCCTGGACGATCTCGGCGGCCAGACCGAGCCGTTCGAGGTTCTGCGTCAGCCGTGCCAGCCGCGTTTTGGACATGTCGAGCGCGGTGACGTGGGCGCCGGCGAGGATCAACTGGGCGGTCTTGCCGCCGGGGGCGGCACAGAGGTCGGCGATTCGCAAACCATTGACGTCGCCGAACAGCCGGGCCGGCAGGCTGGCCGCCGCGTCCTGAACCCACCAGGCGCCTTCCGCGAAACCGGGCAGTTCGGTAACGGAAGCGCTGAGCTTTTCCACCCGCACCGTGCCGGTCGGCAAGACAAAGCCGCCGAGCCGTTCGGCCCACAGCGCCGGGTCCGACTTGACCGAGAAATCGACCGGTGCCTCATGGCGATGGGCGAGCAGTATCTGCCTGGCCTTGTCGAGGCCGTAGACCGTTTTCAAACGGTCGGAAAACCATTTTGGCGCCTCGTCGGTAGCGGCAAGTGCGGCCGCGAGCTCTTCCTGCTTGGCCCGCGCCAGCGTGCGCAGCACGCCGTTGACGAGGCCGGAAAAGCGCGCCGTGCGCGGATCGGACTTGGCGTGCGTCACGGCGAGGTCGACTGCGGCGCTGTCGGGAACATCGAGGAACAGGATCTGCGCCGCCGCCACATGCAAGATGTGCGAAAGCGCCGTGGCGTTGGGCGGCAGCGGCTTTTCCAGGCGGCGGGCCAAAAGGCCTGATATGGTCATGCGGTAGCGCAGGGCGGTGACCAGAATCGCACGCACCAGGGCGCGGTCGCGCAAGTCGAGCGCCTTGTATTGCGGATGGCCGTTCTCATGGTCGGTCAGCCCGTCGAGTGGCGTTTTCGCGTCAATGACGGCGGCAAGCAGGCGCGCGGCTGCCTTGCGCGCGGCGAGGCCGGCAACAGCCTCGCCGCCCGAATTGTGTTCACGATCGCCTGAAATTCCGTGCCCGCGCTTCGCTGAACTCACGACCACGGGCCTTTGGGTCCGGTCGGATTGCGTCCCCAGGGATTGGGTCTCGGCTTGGCCGGCTCAGGCGGCCTCTCGGGCCGCGCGGCCCTGTCCCACGGACCAGACGGCTGCTGCCCGGTCCCTTCCGGCGCCGGCATTGGCGTCGCGGCCGCTTCGGGTGCGCCGGCCATTTCGCTCGCCATCCTCTGCAACGCGGCGATGCGGTTTTCTATGCTCGGGTGAGTGGAAAACAAACTGTCCATGCGCTCGCCGGAAAGAGGATTGATGATGAAGAGATGGGCGGTTGCCGGATTGCGCTCGGCATCCGGGTTGCGGATGCGTTCGGCGCCCCGCGCGATCTTGTCAAGTGCCGAGGCGAGCCACAGCGGGTGTCCACAGATTTCGGCACCGCGCCGATCGGCCTCGTATTCGCGGGTGCGGCTCACCGCCATCTGCACGATCATGGCGGCCAGGGGCGCGACGATCATCGCCACCAGCACGCCGACGATGCCAAAGGAATTGTTGTTGTCGCGGTTGCCGCCAAAAAAGAAGGCGAAATTGCCGAGCATCGAAATTGCGCCGGCAAAGGTGGCGACGATCGTCATGGTCAGCGTATCGCGGTGCTGCACATGGGCAAGCTCGTGCGCCATCACCGCCGCGACTTCTTCATGCGAGAGCTGCTCGAGCAGGCCGGTGCTGGCGGCGACAGCGGCATTTTGCGGATTTCGGCCGGTGGCGAAGGCGTTGGGCTGAGGATTGTCGATGAGATAGGTTCTCGGCATCGGCAGGCCGGCACGTTGCGCGAGACCCTTCACGATGGCGTAATATTCAGGCGCGTTGCGTTCGTCGACCTCGATCGCACGGTGCATCGACAGCACCATCTTGTCGGCGTTCCAATAGCTGAACAAATTGGTGCCGGCGGCGATCAGCAAGGCAATCATCATGCCGCCGGATCCGCCGACCAGATAGCCGACACCCATGAACAGGGCCGTCATTGCGGCCAAAAGCATGGCGGTGCGAAGGGTGTTCATCGTCTGCTCCGTTCTGGCCCAACAAAGGGGTCGATCCTTGTGGGCCCATCGCTATATGATGGGAAACAGCGGTTCCCGTTTCAATCGGGGGCCTGTTTCAATCTAGCGGAAGATCGCATGATCGACGAAACCAGCACAACGAATGCTAACGGCGAGCCGCAAAAGCCGCTGACGCCAGCAGCACGGCGTGCCTTGGCCGAGGCCGAGGCCCGGCGGGAGAAATATCGCGAGAAGGAAGCCGCACAACCGAGAGAGATCGGCGGGCGCGGCGGCAAGGAGCCCGGCCGCTACGGCGACTGGGAGGTCAAGGGCCTGACCAGCGACTTTTAGCCCAGGCAGGGTGCTAGTTAAACAGGCAGCGCGGCCCGCTCCACTTCGATGGCAATCCAGCCGCTGGAATCGACGGCGATGCCAATCGCTTCATAGCCGGCGATGGTGGCATGTGGCGTCTCCAACGGATGCCGGTGCGTGGCGCTGATCACCACGATTGCGGCGCCCGCGGCTTCGGCCGCCGCAATGCCGGCCGGCGCGTCCTCGAAGACGAGGCAGTCGCCCACATCGACGCCGAGCCGTTCGGCCGCCAGCTGGAAGCAGTCGGGCGCCGGCTTGCCGCGGGATACGTCCTCCGCCGCAACGATCACGGCGGGAGCCGGAATACCGGCGGCCTGCAGGCGCAGCAGGGCGAGCTCGCGCGGTGCCGAGGTGGCGATCGCCCAGCTTCCGGGCGGCAGCGACGCCAGGAAGGCCGCGGCGCCCGCAATCGGGCGAATGCCCTCGACATCGGCCGCCTCGGCCTGCAGAAGCGAATCGGCTTCGCGGGCAGGATCGACGCCTCGGAGCGCCAGCCGGCCGATGGTCTCGATCGCCCGCACGCCGTGGATGGTCGGCAGGAATGCAGCGACGTCAAGACCTTGCCGATGCGCCCAAGCTGCCCAGACCCTTTCCGCCGCGGCAATCGAATTGAGAATCGTGCCGTCCATATCGAACAGGAAGGCCGCGAATTTTCTGCCTGCAAACATCGGTTTTTCCGGGGTCATCTTGGAGGGATTATTTCGAAAGACGCGTGTCGATCGACCGTAACGTTGCCGCGTCCGTATGGGAAGCCGCGAGGGCGTCGTTTTCGACGTTCGCAAGGAACCGCCGCACACTCTCCTGCGTTGACCAGCACTATCTTCCATGACGATCGTAGGGGGACGGCGATGCTGATCAGGCTCGGCTATGAAATTGCCATTGAATGCGCTGCAGCCACGCCGGTCGTTTCGCTGCTCGAGATCCACAGGGATCGCCAGGCCGACATCAAGCGGCAGACGCGCGTGCTGACGTCGCCGTCGGTTCCAACCAGGGTCTACCACGATCTTTTCGGCAATAGCTGCCGCCGCTTCACGGCGCCGGCCGGAAGCTTTCGCATCCTCTATGACGCGGTGGTCGAGGACAGCGGCGAGCCGGACGAAGTCAACACGCTGGCCAGGGAAGTCCCGGTCGCCGAATTGCCGGACGAGGTGCTCGGCTATCTGCTCGGCAGCCGTTACTGCGAGACCGATCATCTCGGTGATCTGGCGTGGCAACTTTTCGGCCAGCGTCCGCCGGGCTGGGCGCGGGTGCAGGCGATCGTCGACTATGTCCACAACCGGCTGTCGTTCGGCTACGGCTATGCGCGCTCGACCCGCACGGCGGCGCAGGCGCATGAGGAACGCGTCGGCGTCTGCCGCGATTTTGCCCATCTGGCGATCACGCTCTGCCGCTGCATGAACATCCCGGCCCGTTACGTGAACGGCTACCTCGGCGATATCGGCGTGCCCGCCGATCCGGCGCCAATGGATTTCTCGGCGTGGGTGGAAGTGTTCCTCGAGGGCAGATGGTACACTTTCGATCCTCGCCACAATGTGCCGAGGATCGGCCGCGTCGTCATCGCCCGCGGCCGCGACGCCACCGACGTGCCGCTGCTGCACAGTTTCGGCCCGCATCGGCTCAGCCTGTTCAAGGTCTGGACGCACGAGCAGGAAGGCAATCTGTTCAAGCCGCCTTATCGTGGCGTCGACAAGACCGTCAGCGCACGGATGCTGGCCTAGTCTTTCGGGACACATTCACAGTCCGTGTTTCCATTTCCCGCCACCGCGGTCGTGCTGAACCGGTTCGATACATCTCGTCTGTACCGGATTGGGACGCAGTCCAGTCGTCCTGAATTGCGAGCCTGATCTTGGTAAGCGCTTTGTCAACAAAGCCGCGCCGACGCAGCTTTCGTTTACCCGCTGTTTACCTTGCCGCCGCTCGAAACCGTTTGGAAACAATGCGTGGGCGGGAGCCGGTCGCTTTCCCGCGCCCGGCGGCGCGATCCGGCCGGATTCCTGCAATGCACGTTCGGACAGCTGCAGGCTGTAGCGAATGGAGGCGGAAGGAATGCGGCGTTTCGGGGGTCTTGTTCAGGCGATCGGCGGCTTTGCCGGGGATCGCAGCGGAAATTTCGCGGTGCTGTTTGGGATAATCGGCTCGGTGTTGGCACTGAGTGTCGGCTTTGCCGTCAACTTATCCCAACTCTACAATGTGAAATCGAGCCTGCAGGGCGTGGTCGATGCGGCGGTCACCTCGACGGCCCGCGACTTGACAACCGGCGTCATCAGCGAGACCGACGCCAGCAAATCGGTGCAGGCCTTTCTCGACGCCAACAGCATGGCGGGTATCCTGCAGGACAACCAGATCGTTCTCGATAATCTGGTTGTCGACAGGACAGCCAAGACTGTCCAGGCGGACGCCCATGTCAACGTCAACTACTATTTCCCGCTTTTCAGCACGGGTGGCATGCAGCGCGTCCCCGCATCTACGACGGCGCTCTATTCGGACAAGCAGATCGAAGTCGCGATGATGCTGGACGTGACCGGGTCGATGGCCGGCCAGAAAATCATCGATCTGCGGACGGCTGCGGCGAATGCCGTCGACAGCTTCCTGGGCGGCCAGGACCCTGCCAACCCGCGAGTGCGCGTCTCCATCGTGCCCTACGCGAATTCGGTGAATGCCGGCGCGCTTGCCGCCAGCAGCGTCTATGTCGAAACCTCCACCAGCCAGCGCAAGCAGGCGCCCGGCAATGGCGCCGTACAGTATGTCTCCGGCTTTGTGCGTCCGGACAATTGTGCCACCGAGCGCAAAGGGACCTATCAGTATTCGGATGCAGGCCCCGACGTCAGCATGGTCAATCGCGACTACCTGCTGTCATCCTTCGCCTGGCAGACCGGCACGGCTGCCTGCCCTGCCGCCGCGTTGAAACCGCTGACGGCGGACGCCACGGCGCTCAAGAACGTCATCAAGACCTTTGTCGCGTCGGGTGGCACCGCCGGCCATGTCGGCGTGCAGTGGAGCTGGTACATGCTTTCGGAAAACTGGGGCAGTGTGATGAAAGCCTCGGAACGGCCGGCCAAGATGGATCCAAAGAAGGTTGCCAAGATCGCGATCCTGATGACCGATGGCGAATTCAACCTGTCCTATTTCGACGCCAGCACCGTCGGTGACGTCTACAATAGCGCGGGCAAGGAGCCGCCCCGCACGGCGGCCAAGACACTCTGCGCTGCGATGCGCAACAAGGGCATCGAGATATTCACCATCGGGTTTGACCTAAACGAAACGAATGCCAAGGCGACGCTCCAGGATTGCGCGAGCCCGGACACCGCCAAGATCAAGCACTTTTATCAGGCGGCCAATGGAACCGAACTCAACCAGGCTTTCCAGGATATAGCCCGCAACGTCGAGATGTTGACCGTAACCAAATAAGGGACAACAGCCCAAAAAGAAAAGGCCGCCGCTTCTCGCGAAGCCGGCGGCCTTCCGTGTTTCCGTCCATGGCGCGGCTCCTGGCTGCGACACTGGTCGCCAGCCGCGCATCTCGCGCCTTAACGGGAAGACTGCTTCCCGAAAGTGCGATCCGCTGAGGCCACGTTCTGGAAAACGAAATCACTCGACATCGGATCACCTCCTTTCGATTTGTTGAACACTTCCTCATGATGGGGTGTCATCCGGCAAATGGCAAGGCGCGGCACCCGAAAATCCTGAACAAGCGTGCTTGCGCGCCCAAGCGGCTTGCGGCCCGCCGATCGGGCAGGCAAGATCGAGCCGCTATTGTTCCGGGCCACTATTTTGCCGGGTAAGGGAGGACGGGGATGGAAGCAGCCGAGAGAGCGGCCCGGATTGTTCGGACGGTCATCGAAACGCTGAAGCCGAGTTTCGCGGTGAGGCTGTGGACAGGCGAGCGGATCGGCCCGGCTACCGGCCCGGTGCTCACCATCAACGACCAGGACATCGTCTGGCAGATCGTACGTCGGCCCTCTTTATCGACGCTGATCGAGATGTGGATTGCCAAGGCGGTCGACGTCGAAAACGGATCGCTGTTCGATTTCTACGCCTTGCCCACGCATGGCAAGCTCAGGACCAAGCTCAAGACATTGCCGAAGCTGGCGATCCTGCGCGACCTGCCGGCGGTGCTGTTTTCGCGAAAACAGATGACCGCGCGAACCGATCTTTCCGGCCGCAATCCTTACGTCAGCGGTTCGAGCAAAGAGGCGATCCAGCATCACTACGACATTTCCAACGCATTCTACCGGCTCTTCCTCGACGAGCGCATGGTCTATAGCTGCGGCTACTTCAAGGATTTCGCCAACGATATCGATCAGGCCCAGAGAGACAAGCTCGACCATATCTGCCGCAAGCTTCGGCTGAAGCCCGGCGAAAAACTGCTCGACATAGGCTGCGGCTGGGGAGCAATGCTCATTCATGCGGTGAAGAATTATGGCGTCGTCGGCCACGGCGTCTCGCTGTCGGAGGCACAGACCGAGCTCGCCCGCGAACGCATCCGCGCCGAGGGGCTGGAGGACCGCATCACCATCGAGATCAAGTCCTATGCCGAGCTGTCCGGCTCCTTCGACAAGATCTCGTCGATCGGCATGTTCGAGCATCTGGGGCTTGCCAACCATGCGGCCTATTTCTCGAGGATCCATCGCCTGCTCAAACCCGGCGGCATCTATCTGCACCACGCCATCACTCGGCGCGACAAGGGCAACATGAAGAAGACGCTGCGCAAGGGGCCGGAATTCAAGGCGCTGATCAAATACATTTTTCCGGGCGGCGAACTCGATACGATCGGCATGACGCTCGGCAATCTCGAGGCGCACGGCTTCCTCGTCTACGACGTCGAAAATTTGCGCGAGCACTATGCGCGCACCTGCAGGCTGTGGGCAGAGCGTCTCCACGCACGCTTTGACGAAGCCATCGCCGAGGTCGGCGAAGCCAAGGCGCGGCTCTGGCTGCTTTATCTCACCGGCTGCTCGATTACCTTCGAACGCGCCTCGGCGCAGATTTTCCAGACCGTCGCCACAAGGCGCGCGCGTGGGCCGAGCGGGCTGCCGCCGACGCGGGCAGATTTATATCGATAACTACAGAAGGCGTATCGTGGCGCCGATCTCGACGCGAGCCGATCGATCGACGGTGCAGTAGACACCGAGATTATGGGCGTTGTGGCGGACCAGGCTGCGCAGGATTGCCGGGTCGTGGTCGAACCCGTCCTGGCCAATGATGGTGAAGCCGCAGCGGCGGCACGGCTCGGAGATGGTCAGGAGCAGGTCGCCGATTGCCAGCTTGCGCCCGATCCATTCCGTCTCGGGGAACGACCCCTCGACCTCCGGCATATCGACGACGATGTTGGGGCGGAAGCGGCGCGGGTCGGCGGCGCCTTCCGGATGCAACGCCTTCAGGCGCGCCAGCGAAGTGGTGGTCAGGAGGTGGATGGGCGCCTTGCGGTAACTCTCGCCGGTCAGAAGGCCGGCGTAGTCCGGCGCATCTTTCTGGCGAAACGGCCGGATCGAGGCCGCGAAGCCGAGAAAGGCGGAAACGGCTCGGTCACATTCGGCTCCGGGCGCTGGCAGCCAATCGCCCTGCGGTGTAGCAATCTCGAGTTGGCGGGCTCGCGACAACCGGGTCCGAATGAGCGGCACTTTGTGCCATTTCGCCTCGCGGTCAGGCCGCGCGATCTCACCGTCAGAGGCGTCGACAAGGCCGAACAGGCGATCGCCGTCGATGGTTTCAGGGCCGACGGAGATCACGTCCTGGCGTTCGCCGGCGAGCGAACTCGCCGGATAGCGCCAGAGCTCGCTGACAGTGCCGATCTCCGTCGAGGCAGGCATCTCAGGCCCTCTTGTTCTGCCGGTTGGCGATCAGGTCGTCGACGACCGCCGGATCGGCCAGCGTCGAGGTGTCGCCGAGCGTGGCAAAATCGTCCTCGGCGATCTTGCGCAGGATGCGCCGCATGATCTTGCCGGAACGGGTCTTCGGCAGGCCGGGCGCGAACTGGATCTTGTCAGGCGAAGCGATGGCGCCGATCTCCTTGCGGACATGGGCGACGAGCTCCTGGCGCAGTTCCTCGCTTGGCGTCTCGCCGGCCATCAGCGTGACATAGCAGTAAATGCCCTGGCCCTTGATATCGTGCGGGTAGCCGACGACGGCGGCCTCCGAGACCTTCTCATGCGAAACCAGCGCCGATTCGACCTCGGCGGTGCCCATGCGGTGGCCGGAGACGTTGATGACGTCGTCGACGCGGCCGGTGATCCAGTAGTAGCCGTCAGCATCGCGGCGGCAGCCGTCACCGGTGAAGTACCTGCCCTTGTAGGTCGAGAAATAGGTCTGCACGAAGCGGTCGTGATCGCCATAGACGGTGCGCATCTGGCCCGGCCACGAGTCGGCAATACAAAGATTGCCGCTGGCTTCGCCTTCCAGCACCTTGCCGTCGGCATCGACCAGCTGCGGGTTGACGCCAAAGAAGGGCCGCGTCGCCGAACCCGCCTTGAGGTGGGTGGCGCCCGGAACCGGCGTGATCATGATGCCGCCGGTCTCGGTCTGCCACCAGGTGTCGACGATCGGCACCTTGCCGTTGCCGACGACGTTGAAATACCACTCCCAGGCTTCCGGATTGATCGGCTCGCCGACGGTGCCGAGCACGCGCAGCGACTTGCGCGACGTTTTGGTGACATGGGCATCGCCGGCGCCCATCAGCGCGCGCAGCGCGGTCGGTGCGGTGTAGAAGATGTTGACCTTGTGCTTGTCGATCACGTCCCAGAAACGCGACTGCGACGGGTAGTTCGGCACGCCTTCGAACATCAGCGTGGTGGCGCCGTTGGCGAGCGGCCCGTAGACGATGTAGCTGTGGCCGGTGACCCAGCCGACATCGGCGGTGCACCAGTAGATATCGCCGTCATGATAGTCGAAGACATATTGGTGGGTCATCGAGACATAAACGAGATAGCCGGCCGTGGTGTGCAGCACGCCCTTCGGCTTGCCGGTCGAGCCGGATGTGTAGAGGATGAAGAGCGGGTCCTCGGCGTTCATCTTCTCGGGCTTGCATTCGGCCTTAACCGTGGCGACCTCGTCATGGTACCAGACGTCGCGCCCGACGGCCCAGCCGGTCTTGCCGCCGGTGCGGCGTACTACCAAGACCTTTTCGACTTTCGTTCCGGCCTTGGCGGCGATCTCGATCGCCTTGTCGGTGTTGTCCTTCAACGGGATCGACTTGCCTCCGCGCAGGCCTTCGTCGGCGGTGATGACGAAGGTCGACTTGCAGTCGTCGATGCGTCCGGCCAGCGCATCCGGCGAAAAGCCGCCGAAGACGACCGAATGAATGGCGCCGATGCGCGTGCAGGCGAGCATCGCATAAGCGGCCTCCGGGATCATCGGCATGTAGATGGTGACGCGGTCGCCCTTCTTGACGCCGTGCTTCTTCATCACATTGGCGAGGCGGCAGACATGCGCGTAAAGCTGGTTATAGGTGATCTTCCTGTCGTCGTAGGGATTGTCGCCTTCCCAGATGATAGCGGTCTGGTCGCCGCGCTTCTTCAGATGCCTGTCGATGCAGTTCCAGGAAACGTTGGTCTGGCCATCCTCGAACCATTTGATTGAGACCTTGCCGTCGAAGGACGTGTTCTTGACCTTGCTGTACGGCTTGAACCAGTCGATGCGCTTGCCGTGCTTGCCCCAGAACTTGTCCGGGTTCTTGACGCTGTCGGCGTACCATTTCAGGTAGGTGTCGCTGTCAATCAGCGCGTTCTTCTTCCACGCCGGCTGGACGCGATGGACATGAACATCGGACATTTCTTCGCCTTCCTCCCCAAAACCAAACCGCCGGCTTGACTGCCGGCAGGATCGCAGCGATGCGGCCGCGAATTCGCGCGCATTATTAACAGTTCGGCCGCGACGGCAACATTAGACGTTGGATTCGCGCGGCGGGATGCCGCAGGCGCTTTACCAGGCGGTGTCAGCACTCTCGTTAGGCGGCTGCTAAGCGCATGTTTTTGCGGGAGAAATCTGGTTCGATCATAGAAATATCAATAGACGATTAAGCAAATCGGGTGCACAATTTCAGGCTGGGAGGAAGGAGAATCAACCAAGGGACCGCAATGCGCGACCATTCCGAAATGGACCTGATGCTCAAGGGCTATGGCTTGACCACGGCCAAGATTCTTTATCACTTTCCCGATCATCCGCATCTGCTGCAGAGCTTCATCTGGCAGGATTACGACATCGCCCCGAAATTTCCGGTGCTGATCCGCTTCATCGAGTTCTGGAAGGCCAAGCTCGAAGGCCCGCTGCATTCGGTCAGCTACACGCACCACAAGCTGATCGCGCCGAACGAATGGCGCAAGGTCGACGGCGAGTTCGTGCTGCATTAGCCGGGCGGGCGGCAGCCTGGGAGCCGCCGCCCAGCTTTTGGAGCGTCAGATTGCGGGCGGGTTCAGCCGGGCAAACCCCTCCTGCCGGCGATAGGGAAAATACGGGTAGGGTGCGGTGACCTCACTTGCCGTGTCGAGCTTCTCCATCTGCTCGGCTGTCAATGACCATCCGACGGCGCCGAGATTCTGGCGCAACTGCTCCTCGTTGCGCGCGCCGATGATGACGGAGGCGACGGTCGGCCGCTGCAGCAGCCAGTTGATGGCGATCTGCGGTACGGTCTTGCCGGTTTCCTCGGCGATAACGTCAAGCGCGTCGACCACCCGATAGAGATGCTCGTCCTCGACGGGCGGTCCGAAGCTTACCGTGTCGTGCAGCCGACTTTTCTCAGGCAGCTTCTGGCCACGGCGGATCTTGCCGGTCAAGCGGCCCCAGCCGAGCGGGCTCCACACCAACGCACCGACGCCCTGATCGAGGCCGAGCGGCATCAACTCCCATTCATAATCGCGTCCGACCAGCGAGTAATAGACCTGATGGGCGACGTATCGGGGATAGCCATGTCTATCCGCCAGGCCGAGCGACTTCATCACTTGCCAGCCGGAAAAATTGGAGACGCCGACATAACGCAGCTTGCCGGCGCGCACGAGACTGTCCAGCGTCGACAGCACCTCCTCGATCGGTGTTGCGGCGTCGAAAGCGTGCAGTTGCAGCAGGTCGATGTAGTCGGTGTCAAGACGCCTCAGCGCGTCTTCGACTGCCTTGATTAGGCGTGAACGTGACGAGCCGGCATCGTTGGGACCGTCGCCCATCGGCAGCGAGGTCTTGGTCGAGATCAGCACGGCGTCGCGGCGGCCCTTGATGGCAGCGCCGAGCACTTGTTCGGAAGCGCCATTCGAATAGACATCGGCGGTGTCGAACAAGTTGACGCCGGCCTCAAGGCAGATGTCGACCAGCCGTCGCGCTTCCGTCGCATCGCTGTTGCCCCAGGCGCCGAACAGCGGGCCTGAACCGCCGAAGGTTCCAGCGCCGAACGAGAGCGCCGGGACCTTCAGGCCCGATGCGCCAAGATTTCGATAATCCATGGGTTTGCTCCTTGTGGAAGGATGGCTGTTTCAAAGATTGGTTGAGCTTTGCCGTTCTATGACCGAGCGATTTCCGGTGTGGCGAGGACGGGATCTCGGTCGAGGCGCAGCGCAAACGCCGCCACGGCGAGCGCTGAAAGCGGTAACAGGGCCGCGACCCAGGTGACGGCACCGAGGCCGGGACCATGGGCGATGACCAAGCCGCCGAGCCAGGCGCCGGCCGCATTGCCGAGGTTGAAGGCGGCGATGTTGAAGGATGAAGCTAGGCTCTGGCCGGCGCCTTGTGCCTTTTCCAGTACCCACATCTGCAGCGGCGCCACGGTGGCGAAGGCGGCGGCGCCGAGCAGGCCGACATAGATAACGGCCATGACCTGGCTGTGCAGGGCGAAGGTCATGGTGCCGAGCACCAGTGCCAGGACGACGAGACTGCCGAGAACGGAAGGTACCAGCCAGCGGTCGGCGAACTTGCCGCCGGCGAGGTTGCCGGCGATGAGGCCGCCGCCGAAGACCAGCAGGATAGGCGACACCGCTGCTTCCTCAAAACCGGTGATCTCGGTCAGCAACGGGGCGATGTAGGTGAAGACGGCGAAGACGCCGGCATAGCCAAGCACGGTGGTGGCAAAGCCAAGCAGGACAGGCGTGCGGCCGAGCACGGCGAGATCGGCGCGCAAATTGCTCTTCTCAGGCTCTGTTCGGCTGCGCGGCACCAGCAGGAGAATGATGGCGAAGGCGGCGATGCCGACCAGGGTCACCGCCCAGAAGGTCGCGCGCCAGCCGAAGGCCTGCCCGAGCCATGTGCCGAAGGGCACGCCGAGGATATTGGCGATGGTCAGGCCGGTGAACATCAGGGCGATTGCCGAGGCTTTCTTGTTGGGCGCCACCAGTCCGGTCGCCACGACCGAGCCGACGCCGAAGAAGGTGCCGTGGGCGAAGGCGGTCAGCACGCGCGCACCCATCAGCGTCCAGTAGTCTGGGGCAAGTGCACAAGCGAGGTTGCCCAGCGTGAAGATCGCCATCAGCGCCAGAAGCACGGTTTTGCGCGGCCAGCGGCCGGTTACGATCGTCAGCAGCGGCGCGCCGATGACAACGCCGAGCGCATAGCCGGAAATCAACTGGCCGGCAGCTGAGATCGAGACGCCGAGGTCGGTGCTGACGTCGAGCAGCAGGCCCATGATGACGAATTCGGTGACGCCGATGCCAAAGGCACCGGCGGCAAGAGCGTAAAGAGCGAGGGGCATGGCGGTTCCCACTTCGATGACGACCGGTTTTGACGACGGGCGCCGTGTCCTCCCACGCCCCAATCCGGAAGATCGTGCCGCGATGTGCTGTGAACCAGCCTTGCATCGGGCACATCGTCTGTGAAATAGATTCACCAATGGCCAGGCCCGAAATCAATCGCTCCGGCGAGATCGAAGTGTTCGTCCGCGTCGTCGAGGCGGGCAGCTTTTCGGCCGCTGCCCGCGCGTTACGGATGACGCCGTCGGCGGTGAGCAAGCTGATCGCGCGGCTGGAGGCGCGGCTTGGCGCGCGGCTGGTCAGCCGTTCGACGCGCAAGCTGCAACTGACGCCGGAGGGGGCGGCGTTCTTCGACAGCGGAGTGCGTATCCTGGCCGACATGGCAGCGGCCGAGCGCGAGGCAGCGGCGGGTGCCGCGCCGCGTGGCCGGCTGCGGATTAACAGCTACGTGCCTTTCGGACAGCATCGGCTGATCCCGCTTTTGCCGCGTTTTCTGGAGCGCTACCCCGAAATCTCGGTCGATCTGGTGTTGACCGACGATGTCATCGACCTGATGGAGGAGCGCGCTGACGTCGCCATCCGCGCCGGGCCGCTCGGCGAATCACGGCTGGTGGCGCGCAAGCTCGGGCAGAGCCGGGTGGTCGTCGTTGCGGCGCCATCGTATCTCGAAGCGCGTGGCACGCCCAAGACGCCCGCCGATCTCGATCGTCACAACCGGATGGGCTTCCGTTTCGTACGTCACCTCGAGGGCTGGCCTTTTATCGACGCGGCCGGCAAGCCGACCACCCTGTCGATCATCGGAAATACGCTGGTCAGCGACGGCGAGGCGATGCGGCTGGTGGCGCTCTCTGGGGCGGGCATCGCCCGGCTGGCACGTTGGCACGTGGAAGCCGACATTGCCGCCGGCCGGCTTCTGCCGCTGCTGGAAGAGTTCAACCCCGGCGACGAGGAACTCACCCACGCCGTCTATGTCGGCCAAGGCAAGCATCTGCCGGCGCGGGTGCGGGCCTTTTTGGACTTTTTGGTCGAGACTGTCCGGCTGACCTGAGCCCAAAACGATCGGGAGCCTGCCGGCTCCCGAAGCATCAAATCGAAAGTAAGATTAACTACTTTTTCGGCACAAAGGGCGCCGGATGCCGACCGGCCGCATGACGCTCCAGCATCCAGCCGGGGTATTCGGCGGGCAGGGCACTGACTTCGTCGAGCCGAACAAGGTCATCGGCATCGAGCTGCAACTCGGTGGCCGCAAGGTTCTGTTCCAGCTGCTCCATGCGGCTGGCGCCGATGATGACGCTCATCACGAATGGCTTGGCCAGGACATAGCCGAGCGCCACCGTGGCGACGCTGACGCCGTGCTTGGCGGCGATCTCGCGCATGACGGCGACCGCTGCCCAGGCCCGGTCCTCGTTGACCGGCGGGAAATTGAAGCTGGCGCGGCGGCCCTCGCCATTGCCGGGGGCGCCCGGTCCGTATTTGCCGGAGAGCAGGCCGCCAGCCATCGGCGACCAGACCATCAACCCGAGCTTCTCCTCGTTGAGCAGCGGCACGATCTCGCGCTCGAGATCGCGGCCGGCAATCGAGTAATACGACTGGACGGTCTCGAAGCGGGCAAAGCCCTTGCGCTCGGCAATACCCAGCGCCTTGGCAATGCGCCAGGCCTGCCAGTTCGAGACGCCGACATAGCGGACCTTGCCGGCGGCAACCAGGTCGTCGAGCGCCCGCAGTGTCTCGTCGATCGGCGTCACTGTGTCGGTGCCGTGCAGTTGGTAGAGATCGATGTGATCGAGCTGTAGCCGCTCGAGGCTGCTCTCGACCGAATCCATGATGTGGCCGCGCGAGGAACCGCGCTGGTTCGGGCCGCCGCCCATGGCGCCATGAACCTTGGTGGCGATGATCACGTCCTGTCGGTTGACGCCAAGGTTCCTGAGCGACTGGCCGAGAAGCCGTTCCGAGGCGCCGAAGGAATAGACATCCGCCGTGTCGAAGAAATTGACGCCGGCGGCGAGCGAGCGGGCGACGATCTCGTCGACGCCCTTCTGGTCGAGGCTGGCGATCAGGCCCCATTGGGCATTCTCGCCAGCGGCGCCGAACGTCATCGTGCCGAGGCAAAGTTCGGAGACGAACATCCCGGTATTTCCAAGTTGATTGTAACGCATGGTGGCTCCAGACGGGTTGAGAATAACTCGACCCATATAGGAACGAAACGTTCCGTTTCTATACGCTGGCTTAGTCAATGTCGGTCTGTGGCCTAAGGCCGGCTGCGCCTCATCTGGCGCCGAAAATCGCCGATCCAACCCTGACACTGGTCGCGCCGAAGGCGATCGCGGTCTCGTAGTCGCCGGACATGCCCATCGAGAGCTTGTCGACGCCGGCCTCGGTGCTGAGCTTCTCCAGCAGCGCGAAATGTGGGCCGGGGTTCTCGTCGGCCGGTGGGATGCACATCAGGCCCTCGACGGAGAGACCATGGACATCGCGGCAGCGGGCGACGAACGCGACGGCCTCGCGCGGCTCTATGCCGGCCTTTTGCGGCTCGGAGCCGGTGTTGACCTGGACATAGAGCCTTGGTGACCGGCCCTGCCTGGCGATTTCCTTGGCGAGTTCGGCGGCGATCTTTTCCCGGTCGACGGTTTCGATGACGTCGAACAGCGCGACCGCTTCCTTTGCCTTGTTCGATTGCAGCGGACCGATCAGATGTAGCTCGATGTCGGGAAACACCGCCCTCAGGGCCGGCCATTTGGCTTGTGCTTCCTGGACGCGGTTTTCGCCGAAGACGCGCTGGCCGGCCTCGATAACCGGGCGGATATCGGTGGCATCGAAGGTCTTCGAGACCGCGACCAGTGCCACAGCTCCGGCGTCGCGTCCGGCCTCGCGCTCGGCGGCAGCGATCCTTGCCTTGATGGTGAAAAGCTGTTCGACGGCGCTCGCCATGCCTATATCCTGCCTGTGTTTGGCTTTTCGCCGGATCGCCGCAGTTGACGGGTCCGGTAATCCATGGTGAACACCGCGACGACATTTTGAGCCGCACGGGCATTGTCCGGCGGCTCGTGCATGCTTTTAAGTGAAAAACACCCGATGGCAACCGAACGATACAATCCGCGCGCGTCAGAGCCCAAATGGCAGAAGGCCTGGGACGCCAAGAAGCTGTTCGAAGCCGACAACGACGACCCGCGCCCGAAATACTACGTGCTGGAGATGTTCCCCTATCCGTCGGGGCGCATCCATATCGGCCATACCCGGAACTATACGATGGGCGACGTGGTGGCACGTTACAAGCGGGCCAAGGGTTTCAACGTGCTGCACCCGATGGGCTGGGACGCCTTTGGCATGCCAGCCGAAAACGCGGCGATGCAGAACAAGGTCCACCCCAAGGACTGGACCTATCAGAACATTGCCGCCATGCGCGAGCAGCTCAAGGTCATGGGCCTGTCGCTCGATTGGGCGCGAGAATTCGCCACCTGCGATGTCGACTATTACCACCGCCAGCAGATGCTGTTCCTCGATTTCGTCGAGAAGGGGCTGGTGACGCGAAAATCCTCCAAGGTCAACTGGGATCCGGAGGACATGACGGTGCTTGCCAACGAGCAGGTCATCGACGGTCGCGGCTGGCGCTCGGGCGCGCTGGTGGAACAGCGCGAGCTGACGCAGTGGTTTTTCAAGATCTCCGACTACGCGCAGGATCTGCTGGATTCGCTCGATCAACTCGACGACTGGCCGGAAAAAGTGAAGCTGATGCAGGCGAACTGGATCGGCCGTTCGGAAGGCCTGCTGATCCGCTGGCCGCTGGCCAAGCCAGTCGCCGGCGAGCATGAGCTCGAAGTCTATACGACCAGGCCCGACACCATCTTCGGCGCCTCCTTCATGGCGATTGCGGCCGACCATCCGCTAGCCAAAAAGG
This sequence comes from Mesorhizobium sp. M1348, assembly GCF_040317925.1. NCBI lineage: Bacteria > Pseudomonadati > Pseudomonadota > Alphaproteobacteria > Hyphomicrobiales > Phyllobacteriaceae > Mesorhizobium > Mesorhizobium sp. M1348. Next base: position 60,230 of record NZ_JAMYLH010000001.1, read on the forward strand.
CCGCCGAAGACAATCCGGCGCTGGCAAAGTTCATCGACGAGGTCCGCCATATGGCCACCTCGGTGGCGGCATTGGAGACGGCCGAGAAGAAGGGTTTCGATACCGGCATCCGCGTCATCCATCCGTTCGACGAGAACTGGACGCTGCACGTCTACGTCGCCAATTTCGTGCTGATGGACTACGGCACCGGTGCCATTTTCGGCTGCCCGTCCGGTGACCAGCGCGACCTCGACTTCGCCAACAAATACGGCCTGCCGGTCATTCCGGTGGTGATGCCGGAAGGCGAGAATCAAGGAAGCTTCCAGATCATCGACGAGGCCTATGTCGGCGACGGCGTGATGATCAATTCGCGCTTCCTCGACGGCATGAAGCCGGATCAGGCATTCGACGAGGTGGCGAAGCTGCTCGAACAGAAGACCATCGGCAACCGGCCGATGGCCGAGCGCAAGGTGAATTTCCGCCTGCGCGACTGGGGCATTTCGCGCCAGCGCTATTGGGGCTGCCCGATCCCGATGATCCATTGCGAGGATTGCGGCGTGGTGCCGGTGCCGAAAGCCGACCTGCCGGTCAAGCTGCCGGATGACATCGAGTTCGACCGGCCTGGCAATCCGCTCGATCGCCATCCGACATGGCGGCACGTCAAATGCCCGCGTTGCGGCAAGGATGCGCGGCGCGAAACCGACACGATGGACACATTTGTCGATTCTTCGTGGTATTTCGCGCGCTTCACCGCGCCCTGGGCCAACGATCCGACCGATCCCAAGGCCGCGACTGAATGGCTGCCGGTCGACCAGTATATTGGCGGCATCGAGCACGCGATCCTGCATTTGCTCTATTCGCGCTTTTTCACCCGCGCCATGCGCGAGACCGGCCATGTCGATCTCGCCGAGCCGTTCAGGGGCCTGTTCACGCAAGGCATGGTGGTGCACGAGACCTATCGGGTCGGTGGCGCCTCGAACGGCCGCTGGCTTGCGCCAAGCGAGGTCAGGCTGGAAGACGCCGACTGCAAGCGCCGCGCCTTCGAAATCGCCACCGGCGAAGAGGCGGTGATCGGTCCGCTCGAAAAAATGTCGAAGTCGAAGAAGAATACGGTGAGCCCGGAAGAGATCACCGACGGCTACGGCGCCGATACGGCGCGCTGGTTCATGCTGTCGGACTCGCCGCCCGAGCGCGATGTCGAATGGACCGACGAGGGCGCCGCCGGCGCGCACCGCTTCATCCAGCGCATCTGGCGCCTGGTGTCGACGGCTGCCGAATCGCTCGCCGGAGTTCGGCCAGAGGCGGCGAAGGACGGCGAGGCTGGGACAGTGTCCAAGGCGGCGCACAAGATCCTGAAATCGGTCGGCGAGGATATCGAAAAGCTCGCCTTCAACCGCGCCATCGCGCGCATCTACGAGCTCGCCAATGCCTTGACCGTGCCGCTCAACGAGGCGGCAGAGGGCAAGGCCGGTCCGGCGCTGCAAGCGGCCTGCCGTGAGGCCGTCGAGATCCTGGTGCACCTGATCGCGCCGGTCATGCCGCATCTGTCCGAAGAGTGCTGGCAGACGCTCGGCGGCACCGACCTTGTCGCCGAACGGCCCTGGCCGGACTACGATCCGTCGCTTGTCGTCGACGCCGAGATCGTGCTGCCGGTCCAGGTCAACGGCAAGAAGCGCGGCGATTTGACAATTGCCCGCGACGCGGACCAAGGTGCGGTCGAAAAAGCGGTTCTGGCCCTCGACTTCGTGCAGAAAGCGCTCGAAGGTAAGGCGCCGCGCAAGGTGATCATCGTGCCGCAGAGGATCGTCAATGTTGTTGCCTGATCCGAAAAAAGCGGAGCTGACGCTGCGCCGTGTCGTGCTTTGCGGGCTGCTCGCGTCGGTGGCGCTGGTTTCCGCCTGCACGGTGCGGCCGCTCTATTCAAGCGCGCCGCTGGTCGCCGGCTCGCAGGTCGGCGCTGCTGCCGAACTGGCATCGATCTCGGTCAAGCCGGTCAAGACCCGCTACGCCCAGCAGGTCCGCAACAATTTGATCTTCGCGCTCGGCCAGGGCGCCGGCGAGCCGGCTTCGCCGGTCTATTCGCTTGATCTCGGCGTCTCCGAACTCGTCGAATCGGCGGCAATCGAGCAGGTCACGACCGACGAGGACGAGCCGACCGCCGGCACAGTGACGCTGACCGCGAACTATGTGCTCAGCGATGCCAAGACGGGCACGGTCATAGCGAGGGGCAAGCGCTCGATTCCGTCGTCGTACGACAGGCCGCGCCAGGAATTCGCGTCATACCGGGCGCAGATCGACGCCGAGAACCGTGCGGCGCGCGAACTGGCAGATGTGCTGCGGCTGTCGATCGCCCAGGATCTGATCAAGCACGGCAAAACAGTGGCGGGTTAGAACCTCGGCACGGCGGTCGTCGATAAATCTTTCAGCGGCAAGCCTTCGACATTGGCCGAAACATCTTTCGCTTCGTCATCCCAGGGTCTGCGCTCCGCTTCGCGTTCGCTTCGCCCCGGGAATGACGAAGGCGTTATGGCCGCCGCCGACCTTCGCTTCAGCCGATCGTCTGGCCAGTCTTTGCCCAATCGGCGAGGAACAGCTCCAGGCCCTTGTCGGTCAGCGGGTGCTTGACCAGCGCCTTGAGCGTCGCTGGCGGGGCGGTGATGACATCGGCACCGATCAGCGCCGCCTGCTTGACATGGTTCACAGTACGCACAGAAGCGGTCAGGATCTCGGTCTGGAAATCATAATTGTCGTAGATGGTGCGGATATCGGCAATCAGCTCCATGCCGTCCCAGCCGCTGTCGTCGATGCGGCCGACGAAGGGCGAGATGAAGGAGGCGCCGGCCTTGGCGGCGAGCAGCGCCTGGGTGGCCGAGAAGCACAGCGTGACGTTGACCATGCGGCCGTCCGACCGGATGTCCTTGCAGGCTCTCAGGCCGTCGAGCGTCAGCGGCACCTTGATGCAGACATTGTCGGCGATTCTGGCCAGGATCTTGGCCTCCGCCATCATGTCCTTGTATTCGGTGGCGACGACTTCGGCCGAGACCGGGCCCTTGACGATCTCGCAGATCTCTCTTGTGACGTCGGCGATCTTGCCGCCGGATTTCAGGATAAGCGACGGATTGGTGGTTACGCCGTCGAGCAGCCCCAAATCGTTCAGCTCGCGGATTTCCTTGACATCGGCGGTGTCGACAAAAAATTTCATGGCGGTCTCCTGAAGATTTTTCATGTGCACGTCATGCACATTTGGGGTCGGACTTTGATCTAGACCAAAGTCGGGGCAAGGTCACGCCTCATGATCGAAGATTCGCCCTTTGTCGCGGCCGCACCGGTGCTGGTGCCGATGCCCGCCGAGCGCCCCTACACCTATGCCGTGCCGGCTGGCATGCGCGTGGTGCCGGGCTCGATCGTGCGCGTTCCGCTTGGGCCCCGCCAGGTCGCCGGCATCGTCTGGGACGGCGCCGTCGAAAAGGTCGACGCGAAGAAATTGCGACCGATCGAGCAGGTTTTCGACTGCCCGCCGATCGACCGCGCGATGCGGCGTTTTGTCGATTGGGTGGCGCAATACACGCTGTCGCCGCCCGGCATGGTGGCGCGCATGCTGCTCAGGGCACCGGAGGCGTTCGACCCGGAACCGTGGATCGAAGGGCTGCAGCGCACCTTCGCCAAGCCCGACCGGATGACGGAGGCGAGGACGCGCGTGCTGGAAACGGCCGAAGGCGGCCTTGCCTGGACGCGGTCCGGCCTGGCGCATGCGGCAGGCGTGTCGTCGACGGTGGTGGACGGGCTGCGGGCGCAGGGCGTATTCGAGACGGTGATGATCCCGCCGCGGCCGGTGGTCGCAGCACCCGATCCCGGCTACGCCGTGCCGGCACTGATGCCCGACCAGAGCGATGCCGCCGAGACGCTGCGCGTCAATGTCGCGGCCGGCACATTCGGTGTCACCCTGCTCGACGGTGTGACCGGATCCGGCAAGACGGAGGTCTATTTCGAGGCGGTCGCGGCCGCGCTCGACCGTGGCACGCAGGTGTTGATCCTGCTGCCGGAAATTGCGCTGACCCACGCCTTCCTCGAACGTTTCCAGGAGCGGTTCGGCGCTAAGCCGGCGGAGTGGCACTCGGACCTGCCGCCAAGGATGCGCGAAAAGGTTTGGCGGCAAGTAACGGAAGGCGGCGTGCGGGTCGTCGCCGGCGCACGTTCGGCGCTGTTCCTGCCGTTCAGGGAACTTGGACTGATCATCGTCGACGAAGAGCACGATCCCGCCTACAAGCAGGAGGATCGCGTCTTTTACAACGCCCGCGACATGGCCGTGGTGCGCGGCCATATCGGCGGCTTTCCGGTCGTGCTCGCCTCTGCGACGCCGTCAGTCGAAAGCCGGGTCAATGCCAGCCAGGGCCGCTACAGCAGGGCGGTGCTTTCGGGGCGCTTTGCCGAGGCGGCACTTCCCGATCTCAAGACGGTCGACATGCGCCGCGCGGCGCCGGCACGCGGCGGCTTCCTGTCGCCTGTACTGCTCGGCCATATGCGGCAGACGCTGGAAAGAAAGGAACAGTCACTGCTGTTCCTCAACCGGCGCGGCTATGCGCCGCTGACGCTCTGCCGGGTCTGCGGCCACCGCTTTGGCTGTCCGGTCTGCTCGGCCTGGCTGGTCGAGCACCGCTTTCGCGGCCAGCTCGTCTGCCACCACTGCGGGCACAATGAACGCCGGCCAGAGGCCTGCCCCGAATGCGGCACGCTCGACCATCTGGTCGCCTGCGGGCCGGGCGTCGAGCGCATCGCCGAGGAGGTCGTCGCGCAGTTCCCCGATGCCCGCACCATCGTACTGTCGTCCGACCTGATGGGCGGCGTGCGGCGGCTGCGGCTCGAGCTCGAAGCCATCGCCAATGGCGAGGCCGACATCGTCATCGGCACGCAACTCGTCGCCAAGGGCCATAATTTCCCCAACATGACGCTGGTCGGTGTGGTCGATGCCGATCTCGGCCTTGCCAATGGCGATCCGCGCGCCGCCGAGCGCACGTTCCAACTGCTCAGCCAGGTGACCGGCCGCGCCGGCCGCACCGGCAAGAAGAGCCTCGGCCTGCTGCAGACCTTCCAGCCGGACCATCCGGTGATGCGCGCGATCGTCTCCGGCGATGCCGAGGCCTTCTACGAGCGCGAGATCGTCGAGCGCGAGCGGGCGGGGCTACCGCCCTTCGGCAGGCTCGCCGGCGTCATCGTCAGCGCGGCGACACGGGCCGAAGCCGAAGGGCACGCCCGTGGCCTGCGTCGCGCCGCGCCGCAAGCCACCGACCTGTTCGTGCTCGGCCCGGCCGAGGCGCCGCTGTCATTGATCGGCGGCCGCCATCGCTTTCGCCTGCTGATCCAAGGCGAACGGCGCGCCGACATGCAAGGGTTCATTCGCACCATGCTGGCCGAGGGGCCGAAGATAAGGGGTTCGGTGCGGGTCCAGGTCGATATCGACCCGCAAAGCTTTTTGTAAGGTGTCGAATTACCCTTTCGAGACGCGTTCGGTGAATGGGTTCAGGTAAGGCACGTCGAGAATCGCAAAATGCCGGGTGTTGGCCGTCAAAACTGACAGGCCGTGCAAACGGGCAGTAGCTGCGATCAGAACGTCCGCCAGCCCCGGATTGGCACCTCTGGCGATAGTGGCGTCTTCCAGTTTTCCGGCTTCTCGCGCGATTGCTAAATCGATGGGAAGGATGCGCTGGTTGAACTCTAGAAGCAACCTTTCGAACCACTCATTGATGCGCTCTGCCTTCATATGCCCGCCCGCCCGCTTCAGTTTCGCGATTCCTCGTTCCAACTCCAAGATGACGATCGATGAGAGCTGCCAAGAGCCGCGTTCTCCTTGTTCGGCAACCCAGTTCTGCACGTGTGACGGAAGCAGAGGCCGACCAGGTGCAAATGCCGAGAGAAAAGACGTATCAAGCAGATAGCCGGTCAAAACTCCACTTCCCGCGACGGCGTTTCGTTTCGCTCAAGCTCGATGCCGCCTGGATACTGAAGCAGGAAATCCACGAAGTCTTTTTGGCTGTTCTGCGGATAAAGTTTCCGTCCCTCACCGATTGGCACCACCATGACCGCGGGCTTGCCGTGCTTGGTGATAACCGTGGGCTCACCGTTCTCAGCAGCCTCCACGAGCGCGGAAAGGCTGGCCTTTGCCTCTCGTAGTTGCATCGTCTTCATGCGCGGAACCTCTTGTGGTCTCATGTAGTCACAATATAGGAATTGTGCAGAAAAAAACAGCCCGTTGTGTAACGTCCTGTTAGCCCGGTCGAGACAACGGTCGCGCTCGCGTTGGGCTGACGCGCCCTGCAAATTGCCGGCGGCCCATCTGGCGCATGTCAGTTGCTTCGCTAGAATGCCCGAAATTTTGAATATGCATTTAAGAGGGGACAAGATGGAATTTGCGTTTCCGTGGCCGATGAGCCAGGGCGAGTGGCTGGCATGGTCGAGCGCCGTGGTGACCCTGCTGTTCGGCCTGCTGCTGTTCCTGGCGCCAGGACTGGCGTTCCGGATCCTGCGGCTGCAGGTCAGACCGGAGAAGGCAGCGGCGATCGCCGAGGGGCGCGGCCGGATGTCGGGCTTCTATCTCGGCGTCAGCTTGTGCTGCATCCTCCTGGCGCAGCCGCTGCTCTACATGGCGCTCGGCTTCTCCTGGCTTTTCACCGCCTTCGGCCGGCTGCTGTCAATGATGTCGGACGGCGCCAACACGCCGTTCAACTGGGCTTCCATTGTCGTCGAGCTGGTGCTGGCAGCGCTGCCGCTTGCCTTCGCCTTCGGCTTTTTGCCCTGAATCAGGGATCAATCCGGGGTTGGTTGCTGAACTCGGCCAGCGGATGCGACAATAGTGCCTGAAAACCATGCCGGACGACGCATTGCGGTCTGAAAATGCCTGTGCTAGACGGCAATCGACTTTCGACCGGGGATAGCGGAAGCCCCGCCTCCGTGCTTGGAAAAATGCAGTAAGGTCAAAGATTTAGCCAGAGTTTTTGCTCGCGCCAACAATCTGCGGCCTGTCAGACAAAGAGAAAAGACGGTCCGTGGCCCAATCGTCATCGCCAATCTCAGGTGTCGCAGAACGCTATGCGGGTTCGCTGTTCGAACTCGCGCTGCAGACCAATTCGGTCGCCAGCGTCGAGGCCGACCTCAACAGGTTCGAAACGATGCTCGAAGGCAGCGCTGACCTTTCGCGGCTGATCAGGAGCCCTGTCTTCTCCAGCGAGGACCAGGCCAAGGCGATCGCCGCGATCGCCGACAAAGCGGGGATAACCGGCCTCACCGGCAATTTCCTGCGCGTCGTTGCCCAGAATCGCCGGCTGTTTGCCGTGCCCGGCATGATCAAGGCGTTCCGCCAGATCGCCGCCGAACACCGTGGCGAGACTGCCGCCGAGGTCACCTCGGCGCATGCGCTGACGCCTGCCCAGGAAACCGAGCTGAAAGCAGCGCTGAAAAGCGTCGCCGGCAAGGACGTTGCGATCACGGTCACCGTCGATCCGTCGCTGCTCGGCGGACTGGTGGTCAAGATCGGCTCGCGCCAGATCGATACGTCGCTCAAAACCAAACTCAATTCGCTCAAGCTTGCACTGAAAGAGGTCGGCTGATGGACATCCGCGCCGCGGAAATTTCCGCAATTCTGAAAGACCAGATCAAGAATTTCGGCAAGGAGGCCGAGGTCTCCGAAGTCGGCCAGGTGCTGTCCGTCGGTGACGGTATCGCCCGCGTCTACGGCCTCGACAATGTCCAGGCCGGCGAGATGGTCGAGTTCCCCGGCGGCATCCGCGGCATGGCGCTCAACCTCGAAGCCGACAATGTCGGCGTCGTCATCTTCGGCGCCGACCGCGACATCAAGGAAGGCGACACCGTCAAGCGCACCGGCGCCATCGTCGATGCGCCCGTCGGCATGGGCTTGCTCGGCCGCGTCGTCGACGCGCTCGGCAACCCGATCGACGGCAAGGGCCCGATCCAGGCCACCGAACGCAAGCGCGTCGACGTCAAGGCGCCCGGCATCATTCCGCGCAAATCGGTGAACGAGCCGATGTCGACCGGCCTCAAGGCCATCGACGCGCTGATCCCGGTCGGCCGCGGTCAGCGCGAGCTGGTCATCGGCGACCGCCAGACCGGCAAGACCGCGATCATCCTCGACACCATGCTCAACCAGAAATCGGTGCACGACAACGGCCCTGAGAAGGAAAAGCTGTACTGCGTCTATGTCGCCGTCGGCCAGAAGCGCTCGACGGTGGCGCAGTTCGTCAAGGTCCTGGAAGAGCGCGGCGCGCTCGACTATTCGATCATCATCGCCGCGACCGCCTCCGATCCGGCGCCAATGCAGTTCCTGGCGCCGTTCACCGCCTGCACCATGGGCGAATATTTCCGCGACAACGGCATGCACGCGCTGATCAGCTACGACGATCTATCGAAGCAGGCCGTCGCTTACCGCCAGATGTCGCTGCTGCTGCGCCGCCCGCCGGGCCGCGAAGCCTATCCCGGCGACGTTTTCTACCTGCACTCGCGCCTGCTCGAGCGCGCCGCCAAGCTCAATGACGAAAACGGCGGCGGGTCTCTGACGGCCCTGCCGATCATTGAGACGCAGGCCAACGACGTTTCGGCCTACATCCCGACCAACGTCATCTCGATCACCGACGGCCAGATCTTCCTGGAAACCAATCTGTTCTTCCAGGGCGTCCGTCCGGCGGTCAATGTCGGCCTGTCGGTGTCGCGCGTCGGCTCCTCGGCGCAGATCAAGGCGATGAAGCAGGTTGCCGGGTCGATCAAGGGCGAGCTCGCGCAGTACCGCGAAATGGCTGCTTTCGCGCAGTTCGGCTCCGATCTCGATGCCGCCACGCAACGCCTGCTCAACCGCGGCTCGCGCCTGACCGAGCTGTTGAAGCAGCCGCAATTCTCGCCGCTCAAGGTCGAGGAGCAGGTCGCGGTGATCTTCGCCGGCGTCAACGGCTATCTCGACAAGCTGGCGATCAACCAGGTCGGCAAGTTCGAGCATGGTCTGTTGTCGCATATGCGCTCGGCCGGCAAGGACGTGCTCGACGGCATCCGCAAGGAGAAGGCGCTGTCCGACGATCTGCGCGCCAGGCTAAAGGCAGAGATTGACGCCTTCGCCAAGACCTTTGCTTGAGCAGGACGGACGGGATCAGGTTTGAAGCATGCCTTCGTTAAAAGACCTTCGTAACCGTATCGCCTCGGTCAAGGCGACGCAGAAGATCACCAAGGCGATGCAGATGGTCGCCGCGGCGAAGCTGCGTCGCGCGCAGGAAGCGGCGGAAGCGGCGCGTCCCTATTCGGAGCGCATGGGCGCGGTGCTGGCCAACATCACCCAGGCGATCGGTGGCGGCGGCGACGCCCCGGCGCTGATGACCGGCACCGGCAAAGACGACGTGCATCTGCTTGTCGTCTGCACGGCCGAACGCGGCTTGTGCGGCGGCTTCAATTCGCAGATCGCCCGTTTTGCCCGCGACCACATCCGCAAGCTTCTGGCCGACGGCAAGCAGGTCAAGATCATCTGCGTCGGCAAGAAGGGATTCGACATATTGCGCCGCGACTACGGGGCGCTGATCATCGAGCGTGTCGACCTGCGCGAGGTCAAGACGCTGGGCTTCGTCAATGCCGACGCCATCGCCAAGAAGTTGATCCACCTGTTCAACGAAGGCGGCTTCGACATCTGCACGCTGTTCTATTCGCAGTTCAAGTCGGTGATCAGCCAGATCCCGACGGCGCAGCAAATTGTCCCGGCGGGCGCGCCTTCGGCTGCCGCAGAAGTGAAGGACGGCGGCAGCGCCGTCTACGAATACGAGCCGGAGCCGGGCGAAATCCTCTCCGATCTCATCCCGCGCAACATTTCCGTGCAGGTTTTTCGCGCGCTGCTCGAGAATGCTGCCGGCGAGATGGGTGCCAAGATGAGCGCCATGGACAATGCGACGCGCAACGCCGGCGACATGATCAACAAATTGTCGATCACCTACAACCGCCAGCGGCAGGCGCAGATCACCAAGGAATTGATCGAAATCATTTCGGGCGCCGAGGCGCTCTAGGCACGCTCACAAGGAGGTCATCGACCTCAAGCGTGTGAGAAACAAAGAGACGAAAAGGGTAAAGACGATGGCGAAAGCAGCGACCCCCAAGACGGCAGCCCCTAAGGCCGCGGCACCAGCGAAGGCTCCGGCGGCAGCAAAGGCCGCTCCGGCCAAGAAGGCGGCAGCAACCAAGGCCGCCGCTGTGAATACGCCGGCCGTTACCATCAAGAAAACCGGCCTGGCAGGCAAGGTTCGCCAGGTCATCGGCGCCGTTGTCGACGTCCAGTTCGGCGAACATCTGCCGGCGATCCTGAACGCGCTTGAGACGATCAATGTCGGCAATCGCCTGGTGCTCGAGGTTGCCCAGCATCTGGGTGAGAACACCGTGCGCTGCATCGCCATGGACTCGACCGAAGGTCTGGTCCGCGGCCAGGATGTCTATGATACCGGTGCACCGATTACCGTGCCGGTCGGTCCGGGCATGCTCGGCCGCATCATCAACGTCATCGGCGAGCCGGTCGACGAGGCAGGCCCGGTCAACGGCATCGAAATGCGCTCGATCCACCAGCCGGCGCCGACCTATGTCGAGCAGTCGACGGAAGCGCAGATCCTGGTCACCGGCATCAAGGTGCTCGACCTGCTGGCCCCCTATGCCCGTGGCGGCAAGATCGGCCTGTTCGGCGGCGCCGGCGTCGGCAAGACGGTGCTGATCCAGGAACTGATCAACAACGTCGCCAAGGCGCATGGCGGCTTCTCGGTGTTCGCCGGCGTCGGCGAGCGCACCCGCGAAGGCAACGACCTCTATCACGAGTTCATCGAGTCCGGCGTCAACAAGAAGGGCGGCGGCGAAGGCTCCAAGGCGGCGCTCGTCTATGGCCAGATGAACGAGCCGCCGGGCGCCCGCGCCCGCGTCGGCCTGACCGGCCTGACGGTTGCCGAATACTTCCGCGATCAGGGCCAGGACGTGCTGTTCTTCGTCGATAACATCTTCCGCTTCACGCAGGCGGGCTCGGAAGTGTCGGCGCTGCTCGGCCGCATTCCTTCGGCCGTGGGCTACCAGCCGACGCTGGCCACCGACATGGGCGCCCTGCAGGAGCGTATCACCACGACGACCAAGGGCTCGATCACCTCGGTGCAGGCGATCTATGTGCCAGCCGACGACCTGACCGACCCGGCACCGGCGACCTCGTTCGCCCACCTCGACGCGACGACCGTGCTCAACCGCGCGATTTCGGAGAAGGGCATCTATCCGGCGGTCGATCCGCTCGATTCGACTTCGCGCATGCTCGACCCGATGGTCGTCGGCGAAGAGCACTATCAGGTCGCCCGCCAGGTGCAGTCGATCCTTCAGCGCTACAAGTCGCTGCAGGATATCATCGCCATCCTGGGCATGGACGAGCTGTCGGAAGAGGACAAGCAGACGGTTGCCCGCGCCCGCAAGATCGAGCGCTTCCTGTCGCAGCCCTTCTTCGTCGCCGAAGTGTTCACCGGCGCACCGGGCAAGCTGGTCGACCTCGCCGACACCATCAAGGGCTTCAAGGGCCTTTGCAACGGCGACTACGACCATCTGCCGGAAGCCGCCTTCTACATGGTCGGCGGCATCGAGGAAGCGGTCGAGAAGGCGCAGCGCCTGGCCGCCGAAGCGGCCTGATGGTGAATGGTCAATAGTGAATTTGTGAATGGGGAGTAGCGGATAGGAAATCGGGGCTGAGTGAAGGTCATTCTTTCTGACCATTCACCATTCACCATTCACCAGTCGCTAAACTGATCATGCCTGAAGCTTTCAAATTCGAACTGGTCTCGCCGGAGCGCCTCTTGGTTTCCGAGCAGGTCGAATCCGTCGTCATTCCGGGCGCCGAGGGCGAAATGACTGTCATGGCGCATCACGCGCCGGTCATGACCACAATCAAGCCGGGCGTCGTTACGCTGAAGACCGCGCAAGGCAAGGAAGAGCGCTATGTGGTGTTCGGCGGCTTTGCCGACATCGTTCCGGCCGGTTGCACGCTGCTGGCGGAATCGGCTGTGGCCGTCGGCGACATCGATCGCGCCGACCTTGCCCGCCGCATCCAGGAGGCGAGGGAAGACGCCGCCGACGCCAAGGACGACCAGACCCGCAGCAAGGCCGAGCAGTTCCTTAGCCAACTCACCACGCTAGAAGGCGCCATCCTGCCGGCTTGAGGTTCGCTCAAATGACTGACTGAAAAAGCGGGCTTGCCCCGCTTTTTTGTTTGGTGGACAGTCTGGCTGCCTTGGCGTGGGGGTGGCCGATGACAGAACAAGCAGTGCAACAAGAAACTATCTCGCGATCCAGATGGTCGACGGCCCTGGTGTCGGCCTTTGGCGGCCCGTTTGGCGGGTTCCTCTGGATCGGCAGCGGCAAACTGGCGGTTGCCAGCCTGCTAGTGATCGGCGCCGTCGTTTTCGCGCTTGTCTATATCGGATTTCCGGTGTTACCCGGCGTCGATCTTGCCTGGCTGGCCGATCTTTCAAGTATCGGCTTGATGATCCTGTGGGCAGCGCTTGTCGTGCCGTTCGCGCGCCGATTTAAGCCGGACAGATGGTATGCGCACGGGCTTTGGGTGCTGGTGCTCGTCTTTCTGACCACGTATCCGGCCGCATTTGCCACGCGCGCGTTCCTATTCCAGCCGTTTTCGATTCCCTCCGGCAGCATGGTGCCGACGTTGCAGGAGGGCGACTATCTCTTCGTTTCCAAATCCGCATACGGTTACAGTCGCTACAGCGTGCCCTTCAACGTTCTTTCATTTGACGGGCGGCTGTTCGGCGCGGAACCCAAAAGGGGAGATGTGGTTGTCTTCAAGTTCCCGCCCGATCCGAGCGTGGACTACATCCAGCGGATCGTCGGCTTTCCGGGCGAAAGGATCCAGATCATCGACGGGGTGCTTCACATCAACGATGTCGCGGTGGGACTCGACGATATCGGCACTTTTTCGTCCGAAGAGTTCTCGAAAGCCAAACTTCAACGCGAAACTCTGCCGGGGGGCGTCACCCATTCCGTCCTCGACCTTACCGACAACTCGATTGGTGACAATACGCGCGTGTTTGAGGTGCCCGAAGGCCACTACTTCGTGCTTGGTGACAATCGCGACAATGCCTCCGACAGCCGGTTCAGTGTCGGGTTTGTTCCCTATGAAAATCTGGTCGGCAAGGCTGTGCGGTTGTTCTGGAATTCCAAGGGCACCGATTATTCATCTCGACAGACGCTGAACGGCCAGGCGAGCAGATAGCCTCAGCTCGTCAGCATTTCTACTGCGCGCATGACGCCGCGCAGTTCGGCGAGGCCCTTCAGGCGGCCGATGCAGGAATAGCCGGGGTTCACCTTCTTGCCGATGTCGTCGACAATGGCATGGCCATGGTCCGGACGCATCGGAATCTGCCAGTCCGCCCTGCCTGCCGCCTTGCGCCGCCGCTCTTCGCCAATCAGCGCCGACACGACCGCCACCATGTCGGTGTCGCCGTCGAGGTGCTCGGCTTCGTGGAAGGAGCCGTCCGGCTCCTTGGTGACATTGCGCAGATGGGCGAAATGGATGTTCTCGGCGAAAGCCTTCGCCATTGCCGGCAGATCGTTCTGCGCGCCCGCGCCATAGGAGCCGGTGCACAGCGTCAACCCGTTAGCCGGCGAAGCGATAGCGTCGAGCAGCGCGCGGGCATCATTGGCGCTGGAAACGATGCGCGGCAGGCCGAACAACGAAAAGGGCGGATCGTCGGGGTGGATCGCTATCCTGACGCCGGCCTCTTCGGCCACCGGCACGATCTCGCGCAGGAAGGCAAACAGGTTTTCGCGCAGGCCTTCGGTGGAGACGTCCTTGTAGAGGTCGAGGGCGCGGCGGAAGCTTGCCCGGTCGAAGATGAATTCGCGCGCCGGCACCCAGCCGATCAGGTTGCGCTCCAGCCTTGCCTTGTCACTTTCGCTCATCCCTTGCAGCCGCGCCCGCGCGGCCTCGACGCGGGCCGGCGGGTGATCGGCCTCCGCCCCTTCTCGCTCGAGGATGAAGACGTCATAGGCGCAGAGCTCGACGACATCGAAGCGCAGCGCCGTGCCGCCATGCGGCATCGGATAATCGAGGTCGGTTCGCGTCCAGTCGGTGATCGCCATGAAATTATAGCAGACGGTGTTGATGCCGGCGGCGGCGACGGCGCGGATCGAGGCCTTGTAATTGTCGATCAGGGTCCGCCAGTCGCCGCTGCGGGTCTTGATGTCCTCATGGACGACGATGCTCTCGACCACGTCCCAGGTCAGGCCTGCTGCCTCGATCTCGGCTTTGCGCCTGGCGATCTCGTCCGCCGGCCAGGCGCGGCCGTCATTGAGGTGATGCAGCGCGCTGACGATGCCAACGGCGCCGGCCTGATGGACATGGGCGAGCGTCACCGGATCGTCGGGCCCGAACCAGCGCCAGGTCTGTCTCATGGCTTCTCACTCCCTATGCCAAGCGCCGCGAAGGCGGCGGCAGGCCCGCCCCGCCGCAGGCGCTCGAGATGGGCTGCCGTCAGATCGATCAGTGTCATGCGATGTGAATGGTCCTTGGCGAAGCCGGCGAGATCGAACATCGCCGTCACCGTTTCGACAGCCGGCCGGCTGCCGAGCTCCGTAAGCCGAGTGTCGATCGGGTCGGTGAAATGGGCTTCCGGCAAGGTTTTGCCGCGCGCTTCGCAAGCGGCGATCCAGGCGGCCACTACCGCCATGAGATGGGCGGGCGGGTCACCGGCACCCAGCCGCTCGAGGGCCGAGGCGACGATGCGCTGCGGTAGCTTCTGGCTGCCGTCATTGGCGATCTGCGCCGTGCGATGGGCGAGCGCGGTGTTCGAGTAGCGTTCGGCGAGCTGGGCCGTGTAGCCGGCCGTATCGAGCCCGGCGTCCTGCGGCAGCGTCGGGATGGCCTCGGCCCATAGCCCGTCGACGAATTGCCGGATCGCCGGATCGGCGAAGGCGCGGTCGACCGTGTCGTAGCCGCTGAGCAGGCCTAGATAGGCGATTGCGGAATGCGAGCCGTTGAGCAGCCGCAGCTTCATGTCCTCGAAGGGCCCGACGTCGCCGACCATGGTGACGCCGAACTTTTCCCAGGCCGGCCTGCCAGCCGGGAAATCGTCTTCGACCACCCATTGGCAGAACGGCTCGGTCATCACCGGCCAGGCATCCTCGACGCCGAGCTCGACGGCGATACGCGCCCGGTCGGCATCGGTGGTCGCCGGTACGATTCGGTCGACCATGCTCGACGGAAAGGCGACGCCGTCGGCGATGTGCCCCGCGAGGCTCGGATCGCGCAGTGCTGCGAATTCGACCAGCAGGCGGTGCAGGGTGGCGCCATTGGCCGGAAGGTTGTCGCAGCAGAGCACGGTGAAAGGCTGGATGCCGGCGGCACGGCGGCGCGACAGCGCTTCGGTCAGGAAACCATGCGCCGTCCGTGGCATTTGTGGGTTAGCCAAATCATGGGCGATGTCCGGATGGGTGCTGTCCAGACCGCCGCCGGCTGCTCTCAGATAAGCCTTTTCGGTGATCGTGAGCGTGACGATGCGGGTGCGCTGATCGGTCAGGGCGGCGAGCACGGCAGCCGGATCTTCCGGCGCCACCAGCAGCGTCAGGATCGAACCGACGACGCGCAGCTCTTCGCCCATGCTGCTCCTGATCGCCAGCGTGTAGAGGCCATCCTGCGGCGCTAGTGCGTCGCGCGTGTCTGGACTGCGCAAGGACACGCCGACAATGCCCCAGTCCGCCTCTCCCGCCGCCAGGCAGTCATCGACATAGGCCGCCTGGTGGGCGCGATGGAACGCGCCGACGCCGAGATGGACGATGCCCGGTGCGATGCCGCTGCGGGCATAACGCGGAACCGCGACCGAAGCCGGCAGTGCCTTCAGCGTGCTGTTGGAAAGGCGTCTATTGGTCATTGCGCCACGCGTGTCTGACGAGATTGTTGGGTCGCTGCTGGCAGGCGGCGTAACACCCGATGCCGTCATGCACAATGGGCAATGACCGACGAAAAGTCATCATACAACAACCCAGTTTTTGTATGTTGACATTATTTCTTTCCAACCCTACCGATGTCCGGATTGGGAGGATTTACGTGGCCGCATTGACGGATCCGGATTTGCTGTTTCCCGCCGAGGCGCGCCCGCTTTCGCTGGCCCGCGATCTCTATGCCGCGGTCAAGGACCTGCCGATCGTCAGCCCGCACGGCCACACCGACCCGCGCTGGTATGCGCTCAACGAGGCGTTTCCGGATCCGGCGCAATTGCTGATCGTGCCGGACCACTACATTTTCCGCATGCTGTTCAGCCAGGGCGTTCGCCTTGAGGAGCTTGGCGTACCGACGCTTGATAGCTCGCCGGTGGAGACCGACGGCAGGACGATCTGGCGGCGCTTCGCCGAGCATTATTACCTGTTCCGCGGCACGCCGACCAGGCTGTGGTTCGACCATATTCTTGCCCATCTGTTCGGCATCGAAGAGCCGCTGACGGCCGCAACCGCCGACCGTCATTACGACACGATCTCGACCTTGCTGCAGTGGGAGAATTTTCGCCCCCGAGCGCTGTTCGAGCGCTTCAACATTGAGGTCATCGCGACGACCGAAGGTGCGCTCGACGATCTCAGATGGCACCAGATGATCCGCGACAGCGGCTGGGAGGGCCGCGTCGTCACCGCCTATCGGCCGGACGCGGTCGTCGATCCCGATTTCGAAGGGTTCTCGGCCAATCTCGACCGGCTTGGCGAGATAACCGGGTGCGATACCGGCAATTGGACCGGCTATCTCGAGGCGCACCGTCAGCGGCGCGCCTTCTTCAAGAGCTTTGGTGCGACTTCCTCCGATCACGGCCATCCGACGGCCGAAACCGCCAATCTCTCGGATGCCGCCGCCGAGGAGTTGTTCAACCGCATCCGCCGTGGCTCGGACGACGAGCGGGAGCGAAAACTGTTTCGCGCCCAGATGCTGACCGAGATGGCCAAGATGAGCCGCGACGACGGGCTGGTCCTGCAGATCCATCCCGGCTCCTGGCGCAATCATTCGCCGGCTATCTTTCAAAAGTTCGGCAGGGACAAAGGCTTCGATATTCCGACGCGGACCGATTATGTGACGGCGCTGAAGCCACTGCTCGACTGTGTCGGGCTGGAGCGCGACCTCACCATCATCCTCTTCACCCTCGACGAGACCAGCTATGCGCGCGAGCTAGCGCCGCTCGCCGGCGTCTACCCGGCATTGAAGCTCGGGCCGGCCTGGTGGTTCCACGACAGCCCCGAAGGGATGCGCCGGTTCCGTGAGATGACCACCGAAACGGCCGGTTTCTACAACACCGTCGGTTTCAACGACGACACCCGCGCCTTTCCATCCATACCGGCCCGCCATGATGTGGCGCGCCGGGTCGATTGCGCATATCTGGCGCGTCTCGTCGCCGAGCATCGACTCGGCGAAGACGAGGCGCACGAGCTGGCGCAGGAACTTGCCTATACGCTCGCGAAAAAGGCGTACCGGCTCTAACGGCGCTTGCCGCCATCGTTCAAACGGGAGGAAACCAATGCTGCATTTTTCAAGACTGGCGGGAGCTACGCTACTTGCCGCCGCACTGCTGGCCGGAACGGCAAGCGCCCAGACGGTTCTGCGCTCGTCCGACACACACCCGGACGGCTATCCGACGGTCGAGGCGGTCAAATATTTCGGCGAGCTCGTGAAAGAGCGCACGGCCGGCCGCTATGTGGTCGAGATCTATCCTTCCGCGCAACTCGGCGAGGAAAAGGACACGATCGAGCAGGTGCGCACCGGCGTGATCGATCTCAACCGCGTCTCGATGGCGCCGTTCAACGGGCTCATCCCGGAGACCACCGTGCCCTCGCTGCCCTACATCTTCCGTTCTGAAGAGCATATGCACAAGGTCATGGACGGGGCGATCGGCGACCAGATCGCGGCGGCGTTCGACCAGGTCGGGCTGGTGCTGCTCGCCTTTTACGACGGCGGCTCGCGCTCCTTCTACAATTCGAAGAAGCCGATCAACACCGTCGCCGATATGGCCGGGATGAAGTTCCGCGTCATCCAGTCCGACATCTTCGTCGACATGGTGGCGGCACTCGGCGCCAACGCGACGCCGATGCCGTATGGCGAGGTGTATTCGGCGATCGAGACCGGGGTCATCGACGGCGCGGAGAACAATTTTCCGAGCTACGACACCGCCAAGCACGCGGAAGTCGCCAAGTACTATTCGCTCGACGAGCACACGATGGTGCCGG
Organism: Mesorhizobium sp. M1348; assembly: GCF_040317925.1. Lineage (NCBI taxonomy): Bacteria > Pseudomonadati > Pseudomonadota > Alphaproteobacteria > Hyphomicrobiales > Phyllobacteriaceae > Mesorhizobium > Mesorhizobium sp. M1348. The sequence continues at coordinate 78,464 of NZ_JAMYLH010000001.1, forward strand.
AAGCCTTCGTCATGGCGAAGTCGAGCTGGGACAAGCTGACGCCGGAAGACCAGGCGATCTTCAAGGCGGCCGCCAAGGAAAGCGTCGCCAAGCAGCGCGAGCTGTGGACCGCCAAGGTCAAGGAATCGCGCGCCAAGGTCGAGGCGGCCGGTTCGCAGATCACGACGCCGGACAAGCAGCCCTTCATCGACGCGATGGGGCCAGTCTACGACAAGCACGTCAAGGACGACAAGCTGAAGGCCATGGTCGAAGCCATCAAGGCCGTGCAGTGATCAAGCGGCGGCGCGGACATTCCGCGCCGCCATCCTCCTGGGGAGAAAACCGGTGACTTCCAGCCCAAAACCAACACCGCTCCTGTCCGGCGTCGCGCAAGTGATGTCGCGCGTCAGCACGGCGGCACTGTCGATCGCCGGCATCGGGCTGGTGCTGATGACCGCCTTCGTCGCCTGGCAGGTGTTCGGCCGCTATGTTCTGAACCGCTCGCCGAGCTGGACCGAGCCGGGCTCGGTGATGCTGATGAGCTGGTTCATTTTCCTCGGCGCGGCCGTCGGTGTGCGCGAGAACTACCATCTTGGCTTCGACGTCCTGCTCTACGTGCTGCCGAAAGGCGGCAAGCGCTGGCTGCGGATGATTTCGGACCTCGTCGCGCTCGCCTTCGGCATCGGCATGATCTGGTATGGCAGCCAGCTGGTCGCATTGACGTGGGGCTCCGTCTTGCCGTCACTCGGCATATCGGGGGGCTGGGATTACGTCCCGCTTGTCGCCGGAGGCGCGCTCATCGTGCTCTTCACGCTGGAGCGCATCGTGCTTCGCCTCTCCGGCGCGCCGATCGACGATGCCCTCGATGAATTGCCGCCGGCCGAAGTAGCAGCCGAACTCGACACTGCCAACGTGAAGGTCTGACGCCCATGGAACTGTGGATTCTCTTCGGCGTCTTCACCCTGCTGATGCTTATCGGCACGCCGATCGCTTTCTGCCTCGGCGTCGCAAGCCTTGCCACCGTCCTCTATATGGGCCTGCCTCCGCTCATCGTATTCCAGCGCCTGAATTCCGGCATGAGCGTCTTTTCGCTGCTGGCCATTCCGTTTTTCATCTATGCCGGCGACTTGATGGTGCGCGGCGGCATCGCCAGCAAGATCGTTGCCTTCGCCGGCTCGCTCGTCGGCCATTTGCGCGGCGGCCTCGGCCAGGTCAACATCGCGACCGCTACACTGTTCGGCGGCATCTCCGGCTCAGCCGTTGCGGAGGCGGCGGCGGTAGGCGGCCTGATGATCCCGCAGATGAAGGCGCGTGGATATGGAGCGGACTACGCCGTCAACGTCACGTCGATGGCGGCACTGATCGCACTGCTGCTGCCGCCGTCGCACAACATGATCATCTACTCGATCTCGGCAGGCGGAAAGATCTCCATCGCCGATCTGTTCACGGCCGGTATCATCCCGGGCCTGCTACTGGCCCTGTCGCTGATGGTCACCGCCTATATCGTGGCGCGCTCCCGCGGCTATCCGACAGAGGCGTTTCCGGGCTTCACCGCCGTCGCGCATCTTTTCGCCGTTGCGGTGCCCGGCCTGCTGCTGATCGCGATCATCTTCGGCGGCGTGCGATCGGGCGTCTTCACCGCCACCGAGAGTTCCTGTATCGCCGTCATCTATGCGTTGCTCGTGACCGTCTTCGTTTACCGGCAGATGACCTGGGAAGGGTTCGTTCATGCCACCCATGGCGCCGTGCGCACCACGGCCATGGTGCTGCTCATCATCGGCATGGCGGCGGCGTTCTCGTGGCTGATGGCCTTCCTGAAAGTGCCGGCAGCGCTCATCGCCTCCATGAACGCGATCTCGGACGATCCGCTGGTCGTGCTTCTCCTGCTCAACCTCTTGATGCTGTTCCTCGGCACGTTCATGGACATGGGGCCGACGATCATCATTTGCACGCCGATCTTCCTGCCCGTGGCGCAGGCCTACGGCGTCGACCCGGTGCATTTCGGTGTCATCATGATCCTCAATTTCGGCATCGGGCTGAACACGCCGCCGGTGGGCGCAGTGCAGTTCGTGGCGTGTGCAGTGGGCAAGATATCCGTCTGGGAATCGATGCGCTCGATCTGGCCGTTCTATGCGGCAGGTCTCGTTGTGCTTGCGCTCGTCACTTACATTCCGGCCATTTCGCTATGGCTGCCGAGCGTCTTCAAATAGGGGGTGCGACATGGCCTCGGACACCGCAGTCGACCTCCGTGTCGAACGAAGACCGAAGCTTTCGGAAGTCGTCGTCGCGGCGATCCGCAAACAGCTGCAGGCGGGCGAGATCCAGCCGGGGCAAAAGCTGCCGACCGAGGGTCAGTTGACCGAGACCTTCGGGGTTAGCCGCACCGTAATACGCGAGGCGCTGGCCAAGCTTGCCGCGGACGGCCTGGTCGAACCGCGCCAAGGCGCGGGCGTCTTCGTCACCGAGCATATCTCGACAGCGTTCGGTGCGCTGGCAGCAGAGATGGGCAGCAAGGATTCGATCGCCCTCAACGTGCTCGAAGTCAGGTTGGCGATCGAGATCGAATCCGCCGGGCTCGCTGCCATCCGCCGCAACGCCGCGCAGGAAGCGGCGATCCAGGAAGCCTTCTTCGAATTCGAACGGCTGCTCCTCAACAGCGAGCCGACAGGACCGGCCGACCTTGCCTTCCACCGCGCAATCGCCAGCGCCACCAACAATCCATTCTATGTCGAGATGCTCGACGTGCTCGGCCGCCGCGCCATCCCTTGCGATGTGACCTCGCCCTGGTCGACCGAGATCGCCCAATCGGACGCCTATCAGCGCGGCCTGCAGCGTGAGCATCTGGTGATCCTCAATGCCATCTCGGCAGGCGATGCCGAGGCGGCCCGGGAGGCGATGCGCGCGCATCTCGGTGCCAGCCAGCAGCGCTATCGCGAGCGCCTGCACGCGCGCCAGGTTTTTTATGCCGACTCGGTCAAGGCCGCGGCAACTGAATAAGCAATTGAGGCAGCCCCATGGGACAGCAATGAATCACACTGACAATCATACGGATTTCACCTCCCGGTTCGCCGTCGATCCTGTTTCTGCCGCAGCTATGGGAACGGACGAACTGCGTCACAATTTCCTGATCGAGGACTTGTTCCAGCCCGGCCGCATCAGCCTGACCTACACCCATTACGACCGCATGATCGTCGGCGGCGCCATGCCCGCCGGCACACCGCTGCCGCTGCAGGCGATCAAGCCGACCGGGACCAAGAATTTTCTCGACCGCCGTGAGATGATCATCGTCAACATCGGCGGCGCGGGCATCGTGACAGCCGGCGGTCAATCCTACGAGCTGCAGGCGCGCGACATGCTCTATTTCGGCATGGGCACGGATGAGGTATCGTTCGCTGCGACCGATCCGGATGAGCCGGCTAAATTCTACCTGCTCAGCGCGCCGGCGCATCAGAGCCATCCCAACCGGCTGATCCGCATCGGCGATGCCAAGCGGCTCGATCTCGGCAGCCACGCAACCTCCAACGAGCGCTCGATCTTCCAGTTCATCCATGCCGACGGCGTAAAGACTTGTCAGCTTGTCGTCGGCATGACCCAGCTTGCCTCCGGTTCGGTCTGGAACACCATGCCATGCCATGTGCATGACCGGCGCATGGAGGCCTATCTCTATTTTGACCTGCCGGAGGCGGCGCGGGTGTTTCACTTCATGGGCGAACCGGACGAAACGCGCCATCTCGTCATGCGCAACGAGGAGGCGGTGCTGTCGCCGGGATGGTCGATCCATTCGGGCGCCGGCACCTCGAACTACGCCTTCATCTGGGCGATGGCCGGCGACAATGTCGATTATACCGACGTCGACCTAGTAACGATGGAGGAGCTCAAGTGAGCGACCTCTCGGCCTTCAGCCTTGCTGGCAAGCGTATCCTCGTCACCGGCGCCAATACCGGCATCGGCCAGGGCATCGCCGTGTCGATCGCGCGCGCCGGCGGCGCGGTCGTCGGCGTCGGCCGCTCGGCGATGGACGAGACGGCGGAGAAGATTGCGGCGGCCGGCGGCCGCTTCGAGGCGGTCCGCTGCGATCTTGGCGATGATGCAGCCGCCCAAGCGATGCTTGACCGCGTCTGGGACGATACGGGGCCGCTCGACGGCCTGGTCAACAATGCCGGCATCATCCGGCGTGCCGATGCGGTCGACCTCACCGAAGCCGACTGGGACGACGTCATCGACGTCAATCTCAAGACGGTATTCTTCCTCAGCCAGAGTTTTGCCAGGCGCGTGCTTGCCGATCCGGAACGGCGCGGCAAGATCGTCAACATCGCCTCGGTACTGAGTTTCCAGGGCGGCATCCGCGTTGCCTCCTACACCGCCTCCAAACATGGCGTGCTCGGCATCACCCGGCTGCTTGCCTGCGAGTGGGCGGCAAAGGGCATCAACGTCAACGGTATTGCGCCCGGTTATATCGAGACCAACAACACCGAGGCGCTGCGCGCCGATCCCGACCGCAGCGCTTCGATCCTGGCGCGTATTCCGGCCGGACGCTGGGGTGCGCCGGAAGACATCGGCGACGCAGCCGTATTCCTGCTGGCGCCGGCGTCGAACTACATGCATGGCGCGGTGGTGCCGGTGGATGGCGGCTGGCTGGCGCGATAAGCAGCAAATGATAAGAGTTTGGCGATGACCGGAACCAAAATCTTCTCGCATGCCGGCGAGGGTGCGTGGACGCCGACGCCGGATGGCAACCGCAGACGCGTGCTCCTGCACACGGATGAACTTATGATGGTCGAGTTCGGTTTCGACAAGGGCGGCGTCGGCGCGCTGCACTCACACCCGCACGTCCAGGCGAGCTACGTCGCCGAAGGTCGCTTCGAGGTCACCATCGACGGCAGGACCGAGGTCCTGGAGACCGGCAGCAGCTTCATCGTTCCTTCCAACCTTGTCCATGGCGTCAAGGCGCTGGAGGCGGGACGACTGGTCGACAGCTTTACGCCGTACCGCGCGGATTTCCTCGACTGAGCTGCGGGCCCGAAGATCAGGCAGCCGGTTCTCATAACGAAAAACCCGCGCCTCCGGAGAGACGCGGGCGTGTTGCCTGGGCGCTTGTGGCGCCGCGGTACTCAAAACATCACCGCAGAACCTGAACCTGCCGAATGATGGTGAAGATAGGATTAACCGCTCCGAGGCGGCGCGATATTCACAGTCAAGGCGAATAGGGGCTGGAACGGCGGTCCGATATCGGCCAATGAGAGAGAAGGTCGCTTCAGGCGGTGCCGAGGGCGGGACCAGAGGGGTCGATAAATGTTCGAATCTGCTGTCCAGGCAATCACCTGGCGATTCGCCGGGGAATTTCGGCAGGTCGTATCCCCGAAAGTTCTGTAATGCAGATTGCAGCGAGCATCCCGGCAGAGGATTCCAAGCGGCGCATTCTGAAGGATGTGTTCGGCTTCGATGACTTTCGTCTCGGCCAGGCGGCCGTGATGGAGGCGCTGCTGGCCGAGCGCCATGTGCTGGCTGTCATGCCGACCGGCGCCGGCAAATCGCTCTGCTACCAGGTCCCGGCGCTGGTCCTGGGCGGGCTCACCATTGTCGTTTCGCCGCTGGTGGCGCTGATGCAGGATCAGGTCGCCGCATTGCGCCTTGCCGGCGTGGCGGCCGATACGATCAATTCCTCACTCGACCGCGATGCCAATGTCGCTGCATGGCGCCGCGTCGCGGCAGGCCAGACGCGCCTGCTCTACCTTGCACCGGAGCGGCTCATGACGGTGCGAATGCTCGAGGCGTTGACCAAGCTCGATGTCCGGCTGATCGCCATCGACGAGGCACATTGCATCTCGCAATGGGGACCGGCGTTCCGGCGCGAATACGAAGAATTGTCACGGCTGCGCGGCATCTTCCCCGATGTGCCGATCATTGCGTTGACGGCGACGGCGGACGAGGCGACGCGCACCGACATTGCCGCGCAACTGTTCGACGGGCGCGTCGATACCGTGGTGCTCGGCTTCGACCGGCCGAACATCAAGCTAAGCATCGAGCCCAAGCAGGACAGCAAGCGCCAATTGCTAGGTTTCGTGCAGCGCCATGCGGGCCGCAGCGGAATCGTCTATTGCCTGTCGCGCAAAAAGACCGAAGAGATGGCGGCGTTCCTCGAGCGGAACGGCGTACGCGCGCTCGCCTATCATGCCGGCATGAGCAAGGACGCGCGTGAAGCGAATCAAAATGCTTTCATGACCTTGTCCGGCGTGGTGATGGTGGCGACCATCGCCTTCGGCATGGGGATCGACAAGCCGGATGTCGCCTATGTTTTCCACACCGACCTGCCGGGCAGCTTGGAGGCCTATTATCAGGAAATCGGGCGGGCGGGCCGCGACGGGCGGGCGGCCGAGGCACATATGCTCTTCGGTCTCGGCGATATACGCATGCGCCGGCTTTTCATCGAAGACGAGGATGCGCCGGCTGAGCACAAAAGGCGCGCGCATGGCCGGCTCGATACGCTGATCGGTTATTGCGAGACGACGCAGTGCCGCCGTCAGATCCTGCTTGGCTATTTCGGCGAAAGTGCTTCGCCTTGCGGCAATTGCGACAACTGCCTCGACCAGGCGCCGCATGCGGATGGCGAGGCGGAGGCGCGGATCATCCTGGCGGCGATCGCACAGACCGGCGAGCGCTTCGGCGCCGCCCATGTCGTCGATGTCCTGCTCGGCCATGAGACCGAGAAGGTCCTGGACAGGAACCACCACAGGCTTGCCAGCTTCGGCACCGGTGTGGTGCATAAAAAGAGTTTCTTGCTGTCGCTGCTCCGCCAACTCGTCGCGGGAGGGTTCCTGACATTGAACTCAGCCGGCCATGGCAGCCTCGCCATTGCCGAGAAGGGCCGTGCGCTGGCTCGGGGCGAGGCTTCATTCCGGTATCGCTTGGACGCGCGCCAGTCATCGCGAGGCAAGATACGTCCTGAGGATACCGCAGCAGGCACGGAAGGTCTGGATTCGGCGCTGCTGGCCGCGCTCAAGGCTGTACGGCTGCGTCTTGCCCGGGAACGCCAGGTGCCGGCCTTCGTGATCTTTTCGGATCGTACACTGATCGATATGGCTGAACGCTGCCCGCGCGATCTGGACGCCTTCGCCGCGGTCAACGGCGTCGGCGCCGCCAAGCTCAAGGATTTCGGCGAGATATTCCTCGGCGCGATCGCTGCGCATCAATCCGGTGTGGCGGGCTGAAGACCCACTTCAGTGACGCAATCAGCACCGGCTTCGTCTCGCCGCTGCAATCGCAGCCTCCTGCTGCCGCAAGCGCTCGATCTTCGCACTCTGGCGGGCAGCCACGGTCGAGGCGACACGCTGCCCTCCCAACAGCCAGCCCGGAATGTTGGTGTGGACGACTTTGCCGCGAGCAATGGCCGTTGCCGACATTTCGTCAGCGACCGCGCCCATCGCCACGTTAAGCTCGACGCAACTCATCTTGTCGTATTTCGCAGCACCAAAGGATGCCGGCAAAGGCGATGCGCAACTTCCGACAAACATCAGGCTGCATATCAGAGGCGCGGCCGTGGAGATCGCCTTCATTCCCTTATCAGGCACGTTGATGCCGGACGGGCGGATTTCCGGAGGGCTCTCGATCTCGGGCCGCGAAGCGCTCCCGAGGTTCCGCGTAACTGAAGCATGTGACCTCTACAATACTCTGTGCTGACCGTCCTGTTTGTCTTCGAAGAATTCCGAGAGAACCGCTGCGATCCTTTCGGGGTGCTCTTCCGGGAAAAAGTGCCCGCCTTGGACAGCGCGTCCTTCCACTCTGTCGGTCCATTTCCTCCAGATGGCCAGCGGCCCGCCTTCTTGCGCATACCAGTTCTCCAGGGCGCCTTCGCCACTCCATAGCGCCAGTAGCGGACACTCGATGCGACGACCGTTTGCCTGGTCCAGCGCGTCATGTTCACGATCGATCGTCGCAGCGGCGCGATACTCTTCGCAGATGGCATGAATATGCGCGGGATCGCGAAGCGCATCAACATAGGCGTTCCTGACCTCTTTGGAGACCATTTTCGCCGACGATCCCCATTGCGTTATTGCATCGTCGACGACGGCATCGGGAGCCGCGCCTATCAGACGTTCCGGCAGGGGCTCCGGCTGGGCAAGAAGGCTCCACGGCCAGAAGCCGAGAGCCAGTCTGGCATCCGCCCGATCCCATGTTGCGGCGGTGGGGATGATGTCGAGGACCGCGATTTTGAGGACTTTGTCGGGATGGTCGAGCGCCAGGCGATAGGCAAACCCGCCCGCCACGACCATGCCCGGCAACCATGAACCGCTCAAACCCCAGTTGCTTCATGGCTTGAACCATGTCGCCGGCCATGGCGCGTTTGGCGTATGGGCTATGATCGGCAGAGGAAACCGGGCATCCGCTTTGCCCATAGCCTCGAAGGTCGGCGGCGACCACCGTGAAGCGGGGCGCCAAGGCTGCGGCGACATCCCTCCACATCAGATGCGTTTCTGGAAAACCGTGAAGAAGCAGCAGCGGCGGACCGGTGCCACCGACCCTTGCGAAAATGGTCGTATCGTCCAGTCGCAAGCTGGTGGCTCTGAAACCTGCAAACACCGTCAGCCTCCTCGGGCGTCCTTAGACAAGCTCTCTAAGGGCGCTAACGGTCGCCTGAGGCGAAAACCCCGGTCGCGATGGCAAGGGTTCAAGCCGGCTAGTTGCTAGAATCGAAACCAGACCCAGGCGCGCCTGCGGAAGCACCGCCTGCGCCGATAGCCGTTTCGCCAGTAAACGCGACAGACCCTTCTCCAACCGCGCCGGCGGCGGCGACGCGGCCGGTGCCACCGGCGATGATAGACTGGTTGCAACTCTGCTTGAGTTTCGTCGTCGTCGAAGGTCTCGACATCCGGCGCCTCGAGTTCATCGAGAATGCCGCTTCTGGCAGTTGGAACGCCGGCCACTGCGTTGATTGGCCGAACTGTGCTTGCAAGGGCCGCAGCCCCGGCAATGCCAAACATTCCTGTCAAAAATAGTCGCCGATCCATGGAAACCTCCCGATCTTCAACCAGCGATAGAACAAGGCTAACGATGGGGAGATAGCGCAGTCGGTGCAAACGCCCAGAGCCGCGCGGCGATTAGCGGTGGTCCGGTCGGCCGGCGGGTGTTGCCTCGTCCTCGAAGTGGGATGGCTACCTCGATCGACAAACACCCGGAACTTTCTGAATGGATGGCGGGCCGAAAACAATGAAGATCGAATGACCGTCTACGCCATAGCCACCCAATTTCACGCTACTCGCGTCGCAAGGAGGCTTGACTGCCATCCTACCAGAAGGTAGGTAAGGGCATGAGCAACTTGTCTACCACCTCTGACGACATCCTGGCTTGTGCGCGTTCACTGATCGTCGCTGGCGGCTACAACGGTTTCAGTTATGCCGACATCGCTGATGTGGTCGGGATCCGTAAGGCGAGCATCCATCACCATTTCCCAAGCAAGGTCGATCTGGTCCGAACGCTGGTTGCGCGGTATCGGGAAGAAGCTGAAGCGGGGATGGCAAATGTCGAACTTCACGAATCCGATCCGCTCGAACAGTTGCGGATCTATGCCGGGTATTGGGAAGCCTGTATTGCGGACGCCAGCGCCCCGTTTTGTATCTGCGCGCTGTTGGCAAGCGAGCTCCCCGTGCTGCCCGAGGAAGTTGGCCTTGAGGTCCGGGCGCATTTCCGCTCCCTGTCGGCTTGGCTGACATCCGTGCTCGAGCGCGGCGCGCGGCACGGCCAATTTCAACTGATGAGTACCCCTCGTGCCGAGGCCGAAGCGTTCATGGCGACTGTTCACGGCGCGATGCTTTCGGCACGGGCCTATGGCGATCCGAAGATATTCGGCGTCGTGACAGGCTCGGCACTGGAGCGGCTCCGCGCCCCCAAGATACGGCTCTAGATCTCAAATAACCGTAATGCAATCGCTCTGCGACGTTCGTCGAGAGCCTCTACCTACTAGTCGAAAGGACGATCCAATGACGGTTCACAGTGGCGATCTTTCCCGCGCCAGCCAGGAACAATGGCTCAAGCTCTATTACTTCGCTCGGACGGCGTTCTCGGCTGTCTGGGTGGCGGCTGCCTTTACGGTGGGACAGAATTCCGGGGTGATCGCGGCGGTGTTGCTCGTGACTTATCCTGCATGGGATGCCCTCGCCAATTTTGTCGACGCATCGCGCAGCGGAGGATTGGGACGGAATCGCACGCAGACCATCAACGTCGTGGTCAGTGTGGCGACAACGCTTGCGGTCGTTGTTGCGCTGAAGATGAGCATGAATTGGGTGCTCGGGGTCTTCGGTCTATGGGCGATCCTGTCTGGCTTGCTTCAACTCGGCACCGCAGTCCGCCGTTGGAAGAGCTCTGGTGCGCAGTGGGCGATGGTCCTGAGCGGAGGGCAATCAGCACTGGCAGGCACGTTTTTCATCGCGCAGGCGCGGATGCCGATGCCGCCATCCATCACCAACGTGGCCGGCTATGCCGCAGTAGGCGCCCTCTACTTCCTGGTTTCGGCGGTTTGGCTGAGCGTGAGCCAATTGCGGCGGAAAGCTGCATAGCTCTTCATCTTGAGCCAGCACCGCGCCCGATCAGAGGTCTGTCAGCTGCTAGCATCGGTTCGCCAAACAGAACGACCCACCCTTACCCCTAAGGACTGAAAATGAGACCGATGTGTTTGGAATTTCACCACCCGGCTGGGGCTAGCCGCTCATCCAAGGCATCTCGATCGCGCCGAACGATACAGCGATCCCGAGGGCCATCAGCGCAATGCCCAAAGCAACTTCGAAGCGGCGGCCGCGCTGCAGCAGCTTCTCGACGAAGACGACCAGCGTCAACAGCAGCATCCAGGCGACGCTCAAGACGCCCACCGCGACCAGCACGGCAAACAGAGCCCAGCAGCAACCAAAGCAATAGAGTCCGTGCCGCAGCCCCATCTCGAGTGCGCCAACCCGCCCGTCGCGCCAATGCTGCGCAACGAAAGCGAGCGGCGAACGGCAATGGCTGAGGCAAATGTGCTTGAGGGTCGTGAATTGGTAGAGTCCGGCCACGCCAAGCGTCATACCGAGCGCGAGCGGCGCCCATTTCGAACGCTGAGGCGGATCGAGGCTCGACGCAAACTCGCTTCCTAGCTGGACCAGGACATACACAAGAAGGCCCGCCGCCGCCCAGACGAGCATGTAGCCGGCGACGAATATCCACGCCGGGATGGCGACGTGCTGTTCGCGCCTAGCCTGCGCCGCCGCGAACATAAAGATCATGGGCGCGGCCGCCGGCAGCATCATAGCAGCCATCATCACCGTCCATACAGCAAGAAAGGCGGCGGCGCCGGCGAGTGACCAACCGTCGGCGGCAATTCCGGCCGTCGCCATGCCGGCCATGCCTTCCATACCCTCCATCCCGCCGCGCACCGCAATGCCCATAGGCATATCCATGCTGAGGGTCAGCGCCCACGCCGCCGCTGTTAGCACGACGAGCGATGCGAGAAGGCCGAGCGGCATGCCACGCAAATTCCGGAGCCGCCACGATTTCCCGGGGAACGCGTCAGGCATCGGCACGTCCCTAGTTCGGGCCGGTCCAGTCGAACGGAATGTGTTTGCTCGAGCGGGCCGTGCCCGTCCAGTCGAGCCCGAAGCCTTTGGTGCTCACCTCGACCGAACGCCCCCAGGTGGCAACCTGGCCCGGGCCGACCTCCGAGCCCGGCGGGTTGATCGTCTGCACCCGCTTGCCGGGTGGTGTCGTGGGACCTGAAAGCGCTTCCGCATGCCCGACGACGAGGCCAGGAATCTCGACCCGCCAGGTGGCAAGGTCGCCCGCCACCTCGAAAGTGATCGGCACGAACTCCATGCCACGCATCTCGCCGATGTTGGCGGCAAAACCCGCCGGCCAGCCGCCAGCCTGCCCGCCGAAGATCGCCTGCAGGGCTTCACGTTGCCGCTCGTTCGCCTTCTCGTCGAGGTACATGCCCATCACGGCCTTTGCCTCGCCGGCCCATAGATTGCCTTCGAACTCGCCGAGCGCCACCAGCGACAGGCCGTCGAGCTTCACGTCGCCATACTGACCCTCGCGTACATGCTAGGCGAGCACGCCCTGGCAGTGATTGCCGGTCGGCCGCTGGGCGAACTCGCAAGGGCAAGGGATATCGCAGCTGCAGATGTCGAACCAGTCGCCTGCGAGCCGCCATTGAGGCACTGCATTCATGGCTCTTCCTCCCGGAATGTAGCGCCATTTATACGTCGAAGGCGGGGCGCACTCCAGCAGTTAGTGCATCGCTCGCTGATTTTGGTGGACTTGCCGCCCCAGACCGAAGTCACCGCGTTTTGATCAGCAACTGCTCGCAACAGAACCCAGCCGCCATCCAGTGCGACCACGGAGGTGGTTTCTTGCTCCGTTCCATGTGATCGATGAGGTCGTGGGTAGGTTCGCGACGGGTCGATCACCAAATACACGATCCGGCTGACACTCGCTTGACCCACACTGCGAACTGACAACCTTCCGCAACACCGCTCGGCTGCTTCGTCAACGATCTAGCGGGCCAAGGGTTAACGCCGGCTGCAATTGAGCTCCGCGGCTTCACGAGCATTTATGGCTGAGTTAGGCAGGCAAAAATCAAGAGAATGAAATTAGGATCACTGGCGGAGAGGGAGGGATTCGAACCCCCGATGGGCTTGCACCCATGCCGCATTTCGAGTGCGGTGCATTCGACCACTCTGCCACCTCTCCGCGGTCATGGTCCGCCGTTGCCGGCGCGGCGCACTAGATAACGGCTGGACAGGCAGGTTACAAGGGCCAATCTGCCCCGGCGCCGCAGGTTCCCGTTCGTGCTTTCTTCAAGGCTCCGGTAGCCGCTGTTCGATATTTGCCGGACTGGGCTCAACTCATTCGCCGCTTGCCCGCGGCGCTTGCCTTGACTCAAGCCGAACCTTCGGTTAGGGACAGCGCGCAATCGGCGTGGAGGGATCTTCCGCGCCGCTTGTTTTTTGAACCCGCAGACTGACAAAAAGACGGCCGAACCGCCTGAAGCGGTTCATCAAGGCCGACCGAACAGCGAAAGGCAAAAAATGTTCGCAGTCATCAAAACGGGCGGCAAGCAGTATCGCGTTGCCGCCAACGATCTCCTGAAGATCGAAAAACTCGAAGCCAATGTCGGCGACATCGTCGAAATCGGTAATGTGCTCGCGCATGGCGAGGGCGAGAACGTCACGTTCGGCGCGCCGTTCGTCGATGGTGCGATGGTCACCGCCGAAGTCGTCGAGCAGGGCAAGAACCGCACCGTCATCGCCTTCAAGAAGCGCCGCCGGCAGAATTCGCGCCGCAAGATCGGCCATCGCCAGCTTTTGACCACCGTCAGGATCGCCGAGATCCTGCTGGCTGGCGCCAAGCCAGCGAAGAAGGCCGCGGCCAAGACCGAAGCGAAGGCCGAGATTGCAGCCAAGACCGAGGCGAAGGCTGAAGCCGCGCCGAAGGCCGCAGCGAAGGCAGAGGCTGCGCCGAAGAAGGAAGCCAAGGCTGAGACGACCGAGGACAAGACTGCCGAAGCCGCCGCACCGTTGTTCAAGGCGCCGAAGGGCGAGCCGGACGATCTGACGGTGATCAAGGGCATCGGCCCGGTTGCCGCCGGCCAGCTCAACGAACAGGGCATCACCACCTTCGCCCAGATCGCCAAGCTGTCCGACAAGGATGTCGCCAAGATCGACGAGCACATGCCGTTCAGCGCCGACCAGATCAAGGACTGGCGCGAGCAGGCCAAGGAATTGGCGAAGAAGTAGAACGAACCGGCGCAATCGTCGCCGGATCGGACTTGAAACGGAACGCGAACGCGTTCATAAGATCGTTTAGGCGCCTCACGGCGCATCGGAGTAGTTAGATGGCACACAAGAAAGCTGGCGGATCGTCGCGCAATGGTCGCGACTCCCATTCCAAGCGGCTCGGCGTGAAGAAGTTCGGCGGCGAAGCCGTGATTCCGGGCAACATCATCATTCGTCAGCGCGGCACGACGTGGCATCCCGGCACCAATGTCGGCATTGGCACGGACCACACGCTGTTTGCGCTGGAAGCTGGCGCAGTCACCTTCAACAAAAAAGCCAATGGCCGAACCTACGTATCGGTGAACCCGATGACGAAGGCAGCGGAGTAGCCGGTTCCGCACGAGAACACCGGCACCCATCTCGGGACCGGTGTCTGGCCAAGCCAGGAAAAGGATCAGGGGAGATGGGTTTCCATCTCCCTTTTTTCTTGCCTGGAGGACTTTGACATGGTTGCCGAAGCGGAAGACTCAGACGACGAAAGTTACACGATAGATTGCCCGGTGCTCGCGACCGAGCGGCTGGTCATGCGTGCCCCGCGTGAAAGCGACATCGAGCAATTGGTGGCGCTCGCCGACAACCGCCATGTCGCGGAAATGCTGGCTCGCATGCCGCATCCCTATGGCGAGGCGGAGGCACGCGCTTTCCTGGCCATGACGGCATCGCGCCGGGCCGGAATTGCCTATGCGTTGACGCTGGCCGGCACCGAGACCTTCGTCGGCTGTGCCGGGCTCAACACCACGGATCGCGGGTTGGAGCTCGGCTACTGGATCGGCGAGCCGTACTGGAAACGCGGATACGCGACGGAAGCGGCGCACGCACTGGTCGACCTTGCGTTCCAGAGAACCACGATCCAGGTGCTGCACGCCTCGACGCGGGTGATCAATCCGGCCTCGCGCCGGGTCATCCACAAATGCGGCTTCCAGTATGCCGGCCAGGGCATGCTGAATTCGATCGTTGCCGGTCAGGTGCCGGTCGAGCGCTATCGCCTCGATCGCAAGACCTGGACCAGCCTGCGGAACTGGGTGCATTTCTGAGGCATGCCGATATTCAGGTGATGCCGGCCTGCAAATGGCGGCTTCCTGCGCTTCCGGTGCTCACGTACTTTAAGTACGCTCCGCTCCGGTTCTCGGAAGCCACCACTCTCGGCACGGTCTGACCTGAATCTCGACACACCTCGGCGCGAAAGATTGCGGACCAACGTTGACGTCACGCTATCTCGACCCAGACCGGCAAGTGGTCCGAACCGGCCGCTTGCCGGTCGACCCACAGGCGCCTCAGCGATTTGGCAAGCGAAGCGCTGGTGAAGATGTAGTCGATGCACTTGTGGCGGCTGGCATCGTCCGGCCGCTTGGGGTCGACCCAGGTGACGAGATCGGCGCCGGCAGCGCCGAGGCGCGCGGCGGCATCGACGGCGAGGTCGGCGGTCACCGGCATGCCGAATTCATGGTCAGGCTGGCCGGCGAGTTCGACATGTTCCGGCGATCCGGCCAGCATGTTGAAGTCGCCCATGACGACGAAGGCATCGGGACAAGGCAGCTCCGGCAAGCCGATCTCGGCGACGCCGGAGAGCCCGCCGCCCTCGAGCGGGTAGTTCAACAGGCGCAGGCGCAGAAAGCGGATCTGGCTCAGGCGTTCGACCGGGCTGCGATGGTCGAGATGGGTGGAATAGAAGCGGACGAAGCCAAGCGGTGTTTCGATCAGCGCCTCCAGCGCGCCGCGCTGGAAGTTCATCGCCTCGAAACTGCGGCTGCGCGGCAAAAGGAGATTGCGCGACAGGTGGATCGGCGTTCTCGACAGCACCATGTTGCCGAGCTGGAAGGTGGTCGTGATGGCGCGGCCGTTCTCCACGTGCGAGCCGGCGTCGGCCTCGAAATTACTGCCGTAGACTGAGAAGTATTCGGACAGCGCCTCGCCGAGCTCGGCCACCATGTCGCGGCCGCCATTCTTCGGGTTGGCGCGGGTGACCTCCTGCAGCGCGATCACGTCGGCGCCGCGCACGGCATCGGCGATACGGCCGACATCATAGCGGCCGTCGAGACCGACGCCGTAGTGGATATTGTAAGTTACCAGCTTCATTCCGACATCTCGCGCTTGGAAAGCCGAAGATCGATTTTCGGCAAGGGTCAACCAAATGCTACGCGTCAACCAAATGCTACGCGTCCAGAGATACGCGCGACGTTACAGTAGCAAAAACGGCCCTCGCCCTTTGACCCGCCTTGGTTTAGAGCAATCCCGCAAAGCCAATAGCAGAAACCATACAATCCGATGAAATTTCTCGATCAAGCCAAGGTCTACATCCGCTCCGGCGACGGCGGCGCCGGTTCGGTGTCGTTCCGGCGCGAAAAGTTCATCGAGTTCGGCGGCCCGGACGGCGGCGATGGCGGCCGCGGCGGCGATGTCTGGGTCGAGGCGGTCGATGGGCTGAACACGCTGATCGACTATCGCTACCAGCAGCATTTCAAGGCCAAGACCGGGACGCACGGCATGGGCCGCAACATGACCGGTGCCAAGGGTGCCGACGTGATGCTGAAAGTGCCAGCCGGAACACAGGTCTTTGCCGAGGACAATGAGACACTGATCTGCGATCTGACGGTCGTCGGCCAGCGCTTCCTGTTGGCCAAGGGCGGCAATGGCGGCTTCGGCAACCAGCATTTCAAGACCTCGACCAACCAGGCGCCGCGCCGCGCCAATCCCGGACTGCCGGGCGAAGAGCTTAATATCTGGCTCAGGCTGAAGCTGATCGCCGATGCCGGCCTGGTCGGGCTGCCCAATGCCGGCAAGTCGACCTTTCTGGCGGCGGTCACCGCGGCCAAGCCAAAGATCGCCGACTATCCCTTCACCACGCTGCATCCGGGCCTTGGCGTGGCCCGCATCGACGGTCGTGAATTCGTCATCGCCGACATTCCCGGCCTGATCGAAGGCGCGCATGAAGGTGTCGGCATCGGCGACCGCTTCCTCGGCCATGTCGAACGCACGCGCGTCCTTCTGCATCTTGTCTCGGCGCAGGAAGAAAATCCGGCCAAGGCCTACAAGACCGTGCGCGCCGAGCTCGAAGCCTACGGCAACGGGCTGACCGACAAGGTCGAAATCGTCGCGCTTTCCCAGGTCGACATACTCGATGCCGACGCACGCAAGAAAAAGACCGCCTCGCTGAAACGCGCCGCTGGCCGCGCGCCGATGCTGCTTTCGGCGGTCACCGGCGAAGGCGTCGAAGCGGTGTTGCGCGCGCTGATGTCTGTGGTGGCCGATGCGCGCGAGGCTGTCGCTGCGCCGGTCGAGACGCGCTGGAACACGTAGCCATGGCCGCGCAATCGCTGAAAAATTATCGGCGCATTGCCGTCAAGATCGGCTCGGCGCTGCTTGTCGACCGCACGACGGGCCTGAAGCGCGACTGGCTGGCCTCGCTTGCCGACGACATCGCCGTGCTGGCCAATGGCGGCGCCGAAATTCTCGTCGTGTCTTCCGGGGCGATTGCACTCGGCCGCACCATCCTCGGCCTCGGCAAGCGAGCGCTGAAGCTCGAGGAGAGCCAGGCCGCTGCTGCCGTCGGGCAGATCGCATTGGCCGGCGGCTGGTCGGATGCGCTCGGCAAGTATGGTTTGAAATCGGGCCAGATCCTGTTGACCCTCGGCGACACCGAAGAGCGCCGCCGCTACCTGAATGCGCGCGCGACGATCTCGACGCTGCTCAAGATGAAGGCAGTGCCGGTCATCAACGAGAACGACACGGTGGCGACGTCGGAAATCCGCTATGGCGACAACGACCGGCTGGCGGCGCGTGTCGCCACCATGATGGGCGCCGATCTTTTGGTGCTGCTTTCCGACATTGACGGGCTCTACACGGCACCGCCAGCGCGCGATCTGCAAGCCCGGTTCATTCCGGTCGTCGACCGCATCACCCCCGATATCGAGGCGATGGCGGGTGCTGCCGCTTCGGAATTATCTCGCGGCGGCATGCGCACCAAGCTCGACGCCGGCAAGATCGCCACCGCCGCCGGCACCGCCATGATCATCACATCGGGCACGCGGCTGTCGCCGCTGCTGGCAATCGAGCGCGGCGAGCGCGCCACGTTCTTCCGGCCGAGCGCCAATCCGGTCAAGGGCTATAAGACCTGGATCGCCGGGCAGCTCGAACCGGCGGGGCGGCTGACCGTCGACGCCGGCGCCATCGGCGCGCTGCTCTCCGGCAAGTCGCTGCTGCCGGCCGGCGTCAAACTGGTCAGCGGCAATTTTGCGCGTGGCGACACGGTGGCGATCCTGTCGCCCGAGGGCCGCGAGATAGCGCGCGGACTGGTTGCCTATGATGCCGCCGATGCCGTAAGGATCGCTGGCCTAAGGACGACCGAGATCGAAACCGTGCTCGGCTACGAGGCGCGTTCGGCGATGATCCACCGCGATGACCTTGTGGTGAGCCATGCCGGTGGCGAGCAAATAGTCGGTGACCGGCTTACATAGCGGAGGATGAGCCATGCTGACGCTGCATGAAAAATCCCGGGATGATACCGTGGCGCTGATGGCCGATATCGGCCGCCGCGCGCGTGCCGCAGCCCGACCGCTGGCCATAGCTGCGGCCGAGCGCAAGCACACGGCGCTGCTCGGCATGGCTCAGGCGATCCTTCGACATGAGCAGGATATCCTCGACGCCAATGCCATCGACATCAGAAATGGCGAGGAGGCTGGCCTATCGGCAGCGTCGATGGATCGGCTGAAGCTCGATCCCGCTCGCATCCGCGCCATGGCAGACGGCATCAGCGAGATCGCCGGGTTACGCGATCCGGTCGGCGATGTCATTGCCGCATGGGAGCGGCCGAACGGGTTGCATATCGAACGGGTGCGCACGCCACTCGGCGTCGTCGGCGTCATCTATGAGAGCCGGCCGAACGTGACCGCCGATGCCGGTGCGCTCTGCCTCAAGGCGGGCAATCCGGTGATCCTGCGCGGCGGCTCGGATTCGGTGAATTCTTCCGCGGCAATCCATGCCTGCCTGGTCGAGGGGCTCAAGGCAGCCGGGCTGCCGGAGGATGCCATACAATTGGTGCCGACCACCGATCGCGCCGCCGTCGGCGAAATGCTGAAAGGGCTTTCCGGCAATCTCGAGGTCATCATTCCGCGCGGCGGCCGCAGCCTGGTCGAGCGTGTGCAAAACGAGGCACGGGTGCCGGTCTTCGCGCATCTCGAGGGCATCTGCCATCTCTATATCGACCGATCGGCTGATCTCGACATGGCGGTCAAGATCGCGGTCAATGCCAAGATGCGGCGCACCGGGGTGTGCGGTGCTGCCGAGACGCTGCTGGTCGACCGTGCCGTCGCCGGCACGCACCTGGTGCCGATCCTCGAGGCCCTACGGGCGGCAGGCTGCGAGATCCATGCCGATGCCGGGGTGCTGAGGCTTTATGCCGATGCCCAGCCGGCGACCGATGCAGACTGGGTGACCGAATATCTCGACGCCATCATTGCGGTGAAGCTGGTCGACGGCATTGGCGGCGCCATCGAGCATATCGAGACGTTTTCCTCGCATCACACCGAGGCGATCATCGCCGAGGATGCAAAGGCCGTCGAACGGTTCTTCAACGAGATCGATTCGGCGATCCTTCTGCACAACGCCTCGACCCAGTTTGCCGATGGCGGCGAGTTCGGCATGGGCGCCGAAATCGGCATCGCCACCGGCAAGATGCATGCACGCGGGCCGGTCGGCGTCGAACAACTGACGTCCTTCAAATATCGCGTACGCGGGTCGGGACAGGTGAGGCCTTGAATCCGTTCGCAGTCAGAGCCTGAGAGGCGTGCGCCCAGCCACCCCCCTCTGTCCTGCCGGACATCCCCCCCGCAAGGGGGGAGATCGGATGTCGCATATACTTTCGCCAATTTTCGATGTCGCACTAAGGGCGCCAGGGATGAAGCTGACAATCTCCCCCCTTGAGGGGGAGATGCCCGGCAGGGCAGAGGGGGGTGCCTGACGCATGCTTGCCTTGTCCGAACATGCCATATCCTCTCATTACCTCAAGATGCCGCATGCCGGGAAAGGCGTGGCGGTCGGGCTGTTTGGCGGTTCGTTCAACCCGCCGCATGCCGGCCATGCGCTGGTCGCCGAGATCGCGCTCAGACGCCTTGCGCTCGACCAGCTGTGGTGGATGGTGACGCCCGGCAATCCGCTCAAGAATGCCGGAGACCTGGCGCCGCTGGCCGAGCGGCTGCAGCTATCCGAAAAGATCGCGAAGAACCCGAAGATCAAGGTCACCGCATTCGAGGCGGCCCACCGCGTCCGCTTCACCGCCGACACGCTGGCGCTGGTCAAGGCGCGTAACCCGGGCGTCGATTTCGTCTGGATCATGGGGGCCGACTCGCTTCGCGACTTCCACCGCTGGCAGCGCTGGCGCCGCATCGTCATGACGTTCCCGATCGCGGTGGTCGACCGGCCAGGCGCGACGCTGTCGTTCCTGTCGTCGGTGGTCGCCAAGACCTTCGACTATGCCCGCGTCGACGAAGGCGACGCACCGCGGCTCGCCCGCATGACGGCGCCGGCCTGGACCTTCATTCACGGCCCGCGTTCGTCGCTGTCGTCGAGCGCGATCCGCAAGGTGGGAAAGGGCTGAGCCAACACGGAAGGCAAGACCGGTGATGTCGCTTTTGCCGCTGCCTTGATCTGCTTGATGGGCGATCCTCGGTAATGACGATTCTCGAGCGCGACCAGGACAAGAACGGTCTAGGGCAGCCGGCGCCGTCGATCGCCATTGCCAGCATCCTCTTGTCGATGGCGCTGATCGCCGTCGGCAATGGGCTGATGTTCGCCTATATCCCAGTTCGGCTCGGCGCCGAGGGCTTCGATCCGACATGGGCGGGGCTGATCGTCACCGGCCTTTCGGCTGGCGGCCTCGCCGGCTGTATCCTGACCGGGCCGCTGGTGCGGCGTGTCGGCCATGCCCGCGTGTTCATGGTGCTGTCGGCACTGATCGTGCTGTCCAACGCCGCGGTCGGCGCCGGGCCGCACCCATTGCCATGGATCGCTGCACGGGCGCTCTACGGCTTTGCCATATGCGGCCTGTTCATCGTCGCGCAGAGCTGGCTGAACGATGTCGTTGCCAACGCCATCCGCGGCCGGGTCATGGCTATCTTCTACGTTGCCTATGTCGCCGGGCTCGGCGTCGGCTACTCGACACTGGCGTTGATCGATATCCGCGCGGCTGACGCGCCGCTGATCGGGATTGCCTTCACCGCGCTGTCGATCCTTCCCGTCGGGCTGACGCGGCTCGCGCAGCCGCCGGCGCCGCAAGCGGCGTCGGTGGCGCTCGGCAGGGCCTGGCGGATCTCACCGGTCGGCGTTGCCGGCATGCTTGCCGTCGGTGGCCTGTCGATGACCATTTCGGGTTTTGCGCCAATCCATGCCACCGCCAAGGGCTACAGCCAGGCCGACGTCGCCTTGCTGCTTTCGGCAATGCCGGTCGGCACGCTGATCCTGCAGATCCCGCTCGGCTGGATTTCCGACCGCACCGACCGGCGCTTTGTGCTGATCGCGGCGTCGGCGCTTGCCGCCGCGGCGGGCCTGTTTGCCCTCGGTTTCGACGGTGGCGCGCTGGCGGCGCTGCTCGTCATCTACGTGGTCTGGGACGGCGCCTCGGAATCGATCTACTCTCTGGCCAGCGCCCATGCCGGCGACCGCGCCGGCAAGGACGACATGGTGGCGTTGTCGAGCTCGCTTTTGTTTGCCTGGTCGCTATCCGGCTTCGTCGTGCCCGGCATTGTGACCGGGCTTTCCGCCATCTACGGCACGCAAGCCTTCATCTATGTGGCGATCGTCATTGCCGCCGCCTATTGCCTGTTCGTTCTCTGGCGCGTCGTCGTGGTGCGGCCGGTGCCCGCCACCGAGACCGGCAGTTTCGCGCCAATGACGGCGCAGGCGCCGTTGCCTGTCGATCTCGCCTTCGCGCCCGAAGATCAGCGCCGGCGCGAAGGACTTTGAACACCCTCCAGCTGGTTTCAAATGCTCTATTGCCGCGTGGCTGAGGCATCCGGCTGAGGCGCCTGCGGCGCCGGCGCTGGTATTGAAAGGCCTTCGGCATCGAATGCCTGCTTGACGCTCTTAGTGAGGTCGATCTGGGCGACGAAGAAATCGGCGGCCGCCGTCCAGTAGCGCAAGGTGATGGCGACGGTGCTGTCGCCGACGGTCGCGACAAAGGCGATCGGCGCCGGCTGCCGCCTGACGCGCCGGTCGGCGGCGGCGACGCCAAGCATGGTCTTTTGCGCGAAATCGATGTCGTTCCACGAGCCGATGTTGAGCGTGATGTCGCCGCGGCGCACGCCGTTGCGGGTGAAATTGCGGACCGGCTGGTTCCACAGGGTCGAGTTGGGTGCAAGCACGTAGACGCCTTCGACCGTCCTCAGCGTTGTGGCAAACAGCCCGATCTCCTCGACGGTACCGGATATGGCGCCGACTTCGACATATTCGCCGATGCGGAACGGCCGCAGCGCCAGGAGCATGATACCGGCGGCAATGTTCTGCAGCGTGCCTTGCAGCGCCAGGCCGATGGCCAGGCCGGCGGCACCGATAGCGGCAATGATCGAAGCCGTCTGCACGCCGAACTGGCCGAGAACCATGATCACGACAAGCCCCAGGATGGCGTAGCGGACGACCTGCGAGAAGAAATGGCGGAGCGTTTCGTCGAAGCCGTGAACGTGGCCGAGGCCGGCATAGATCGAACGCTCGGCGAGGCCGGCGACGATGTAGCCGATGACCAGCAGGATGACGGCGCCGACCGCCGAAAGCGAGTAAGAAACGATCAGCATGCTGAGCTGCGCAAGGCCGGATTGCACGGTGAGGAGAGCGTTCTGGGGATCGATTGGCATGTCGGGATTCCGGTTCGTGGATGAGCCGATAACCGCTGCGGGGCGAGGCGGTTCCGAATTTCTGGCCCGAAAAGCCGGATATTCGGCCGCTGCCGGGCGCCTGCTTGCGAGCGGTGTCTTGAAACTGCAACCTAACTCTGCCTATCTAAGCAGTGTCACCTGATTTCAGAGGTGATTTGGTTGTTCTTGCTGCGAAAGGAAATACACTGAGAACAGCACTGCGGAAGAAGGCCGACATCGTGCCTTCGCCGGCCGGGATCAGCGTAAACGACGCCGTGTCCCGCGCCATCAAGACAGTCCTTGCCAGTCTGGAAGACTCCAAGGCCGAAAACATCGTCTCAATCGACATCCAGGGAAAATCGAGCCTCGGCGACTACATGGTCGTTGCATCGGGCCGATCGCACCGTCATGTCTCGGCTGTCGCCGATCATCTCCTCAAGGCGCTCAAGGATGCCGGGCTCGGCACGGCGCGCGTCGAGGGGCTGGCTGGCGCCGACTGGGTCCTGATCGATTCGGGCGACATCATCGTCCATGTCTTCCGCCCCGAGGTCCGCGACTTCTACAATCTCGAAAAGATGTGGCAGGCGCCTGATCTCGAGGAGGAGACCCTCCACTGAGCCGTATTCGTCTTGATGCATGTCGTTGTCCGACATGCATCAGCGGCTCTTCGAGGCAGGGATGAAGATTACCGTTCATGCCGTGGGCCGAATGAAAGCCGGCCCCGAGAAGCAGTTGGCCGACCGCTATTTCGAGCGTTTTGCCAAGAGCGGCCCTGCCGTAGGCCTCGAATTCGCCGGGATCGTCGAGATTTCCGAAGGCCGCGCGCAGACGGCCAATGAGCGCCGGCGCGAGGAAGGCCAGAAGCTGCAGACGCACTTGCAACCGGGCACGGCGCTGATGCTGCTGGATGAGCGCGGCAAGAACCTTTCCTCCGAGGATTTCGCCGGCCGCATGGGCTCGCTGCGCGATGGCGGGCGCAAGGCGCTGGTGATCGCCATTGGCGGCGCCGACGGCCATGACCAGTCGCTGCGCGACCTGGCTGATCTGACGGTGTCGCTCGGCGCACAGACCTGGCCGCATCAACTGGTCCGCGTGATGCTGGGCGAGCAGCTTTACAGGGCGGCCACGATCCTTTCCGGCCACCCCTACCATCGTTCATGAAGTCGACTCGGTCGGCGAATTGACGCCAGTCGCCCGGATTTTTGCCCCAATGCTCATCGACAGTTTGGGCTCACGGGGTTTGCGGATGGCGGCCGGGGCTCGAACATGGTTGATGGTTCGTTAACGAAGCCGCGCATAGAGTTAGGCTTCAATGTCTGAAGACTGGAAATCACGAACGGGCTCCTGGCGCGTGCGCTGCGGCATCGCCGTGGCGACGATCGCGCTTTCGCTCGGCGTCGCGCGGGCCGAGAACACGCTCGACCTGGCGCCCGACCCGGACCAGAGCCGCGCCGAATACGAAAAAGTATCGAAAGAGATCACGCTGTCGTCCGAGCGGCTGGCCAAGCTCGCCGCCGACATAGCGGCGGTCAAGAAGGACCACGCCTCGATCACAGCCGCGCTGATCCAGTCGGCGATGACCGAGCAGAAGCTCGGCCAGGACATCGAGGACATTGGCGGCAAGCTCGAGGGGCTGAAGGCGCAGGAGCAGAAGATCCGCGCCTCACTGGCGGCTAGACGCGATGTTCTGGCCGAAGTGCTCGGCGCTCTGCAGCGCATGGGGCTTAACCCGCCGCCGGCGATCCTGGTCAAGCCGGAGGACGCATTGTCGTCGGTGCGCAGCGCCATCCTGCTCGGTGCCGTGGTGCCGGAACTGCGCCAGCAGACCGACATGTTGCTGGCCGACCTCAAAGAGCAGTCGCGGGTGACGGGCTCGATCGAGGCCGAGCGGGCGCGGCTGACGGCAGCGGTCGGCGAGCAGGCGGCGGAAAAAAAGCGGCTCGGCATGCTGCTCGAAGCCAAGCAGAAGCTCGCCGCCGATACGCAAACCGCGCTGGCCGCCGAAAAGCAGCGGTCCGCGACGCTGGCGGCCAAGGCCGGCAGCCTGAAAGAACTGATCGCCTCGCTCGAGGCCGATAGGGCCCGCAAGGCGGCGGATGCGGCCAAGGCAGCCGAGCAAAAGACGGCGGACGCCGACAAGGGCCCGGCATCAACCCCGGCCCCGACGGAATTGGCCTCGCTGCCGGTGCCGGAGAGCAACAGGCTCACCGCTGCCGCGCCGTTTTCCGCGCTTCAAGGGCAGATCGCGCTGCCGGTCACCGGCAGGATCAAGCGGCGCTTCGGCGCCAACGACGGTAACGGCGCGGTGATGCTCGGTGACATGGTTGCGACACAATCGGGAGCCATCGTCACAGCGCCGGCGGATGGAAATGTGCTTTATGCGGGGCCTTTCCGCTCTTACGGTCAACTCTTGATCCTGAATGCGGGTGACGGCTATCATGTCGTCCTGGCGGGGATGAGCAGAATCAGCGTCGCGTCTGGCCAGTCGGTGCTCGCAGGAGAGCCGGTCGGCGCGATGGGAGAGGCCCGGGTGGCGAGCACCTCGGCATCGAAGAATGGAAATGCCACGCCGGAGCTCTATGTCGAGTTCCGCAAGGATGGAAAACCCGTCGATCCGGCCCCATGGTGGGCGGACCGTTTTTCTGGAAGGACGTGAATGATGCGGAAACTGTCGCTTCTGTTTGCCGGTGCGCTGATGGGTGCATCGGCGATGAGCCTGGTCTATGGCGCGCCCGGCTCGACGGCGAAGGCTGCGGGCTCCGAGACCTATAAGCAACTGGCGATCTTCGGCGATATCTTCGAACGGGTGCGGGCGAATTATGTGACGCCGCCCGACGACAAGTCGCTGGTTGAAAATGCCATTAACGGCATGCTGTCCTCGCTCGACCCGCACTCCTCCTACATGAACGCCGAAGAAGCGCAGGACATGCGCGTGCAAACCAAGGGCGAGTTCGGCGGCCTCGGCATCGAGGTCACCATGGAAAACGATCTGGTCAAGGTGATCACGCCGATTGACGATACGCCGGCCGCCAAGGCTGGTGTACTCGCCGGCGACTATATCGCCAAGATCGACGGCGAGGAGGTCCGCGGCCTGACGCTCAACGACGCCGTCGAGAAGATGCGCGGGCTGGTCAACACGCCGATCAAGCTCACTATCCTGCGCCAGGGCGCCGACAAGCCGATCGAACTGACGGTGGTGCGCGACATCATCAAGGTCAAGGCGGTCAAGTTCCGGGTCGAAAACGACATCGGATACATGAAGATCACCTCCTTTACCGAAAAGACCTATGACGATCTCGAGAATGCCATCGACACCATCAAGAAGCAGGTGCCGAACGACAAGCTCAAGGGCTATGTGCTCGACCTGCGCCTCAATCCGGGCGGTTTGCTCGACCAGGCGGTGAGCGTTTCGGATGCCTTCCTCGACCGTGGCGAGATCGTCTCGACGCGCGGCCGCGATCCGAAGGACGTCACCCGCTTCGACGCGCGCGCCGGCGATGACATCGGCGGCAAGCCGCTGATCGTGCTCGTCAATGGCGGCTCGGCCAGTGCATCGGAAATCGTTGCCGGCGCGCTGCAGGATCTGCGCCGCGCCACGGTGGTCGGCACGCAATCCTTCGGCAAGGGTTCAGTGCAGACCATCATCCCACTTGGTGAGAACGGGGCGCTGCGGTTGACGACGGCGCTCTATTACACGCCGTCCGGCAAGTCGATCCAGGGCAAGGGTATCACGCCCGACATCAAGGTCGACCAACCGCTGCCGGCGGAACTGCAGGGCAGGGACCTGACGCGCGGCGAATCCGACCTCAAGGGCCACATCAAGGGCGCCGACGAAGGCACGACCGGTTCGGGTTCGGCAGCCTATGTGCCGCCGGAACCGAAGGACGATTTGCAGCTCATCTATGCCGAGCAGCTGCTGCGCGGCCAGAAGACGGATCCGGCGTTCCCGCCGAATCCGCAAAAGGCCGTGTTGAACCAGTAAGGGCGGCAAGCCGGGCCAAACAGGTCTGGCTGCCTGAGCGAAGCGATGCGATGCTGCCGGGGCCGCGAGGCTCCGGCAGTTTGATTCGGGGCTGCGGCCGGCATGCTGCGCGTCAGTGAAGCAAGGGGACGCGCCGACATTTTGGATTTTGCGCCTCCGGAGAAGGTTTACTTCGGGGATGCACGCCGGGGGTGCGGGCTTGGCTGATATCGGCAAGGACATAGAACGACCTCTCGGACAGGCGATCCGGCCGCCGCGCTCAGGCAGCGGGATCAGCGCCGGTGCGGTCGCGGCCGCGCTTGTCGTGCTGTCCGTGGTCGGCGTTTCCAGCGCGATCGCTTTGCGCGACAAGCCATTCCGCAAGCCGCAAGAAGTCGCCGTTTCGGCGCCGAAGATGCCGGCAGCGGCCGAAACCGCCGCGGCGCCGGCCAAGGCGACGCCCGCAACGGAAGCGCCAAGCAACGCAAGCGAACAAACGACAAGCGGGAAGACGGGCGGTCCGCAGATCATCCATGTCCAGACCGAAGAGGGCGACGGTCCGCCCAATGCGGCCATCGTCATCCGCGACCCTTCGACGATCGGCCAGAACCTCAGGATCGCGCACATTCCCGACAAGGCGCTGATCGAGGCCAGCGAAACCGGTTTGTTGCCGATCCGCGCCGCCGACGGCCGGCGCCCGTTCGATGTCTATGCGCGGCCGTGGTCGGGCGCACGCGGTGCACGCGTGGCCCTCGTCATCGGCGGGCTTGCCGTGTCGCAGACCGGCACGCAGGCAGCCATCGCCAAGCTGCCGGCGGAAGTGACGCTGGCCTTCGCGCCGCAAGGCAACAGCATTGGCCGCTGGATGCAGATGGCGCGGCAGAGCGGCCATGAGGTCATCATGCAGGTGCCGCTCGAGCCGTTCGACTATCCGAACGTCAATCCCGGCCGCAACACGCTGACCGTGGCTGCGACGCCGGACGAGAATTTGAAGAATCTACGCTGGGCGCTGTCGCGAACGACCAACTACACCGGCGTCATGAACTATATGGGCGCCCGCTTTTCAGCGGACGCGACGGCGATGGGGCCATTGATGGCCGAGCTTGGCAAGCGTGGTCTCGCCTATGTCGATGACGGTTCCTCGGCGCGCAGCTTGGCACCCGAACTGGCACTGAAGGACGGCGTGCCGTTCGTCGGCGGCGATACGGCGATCGACGCGGTGCAGGACCGCGGCGCCATTTTGAAGAAACTGGATGGGCTGGAAGCGACGGCGCGAGCGAAAGGCTTTGCCGTCGGCATCGGCTCGGCCTTCGACCTGACGGTGGATACCGTGTCTTCCTGGGTGACCGAGGCCAAGAAGCGCGGCATCGAGATCGTGCCGGTTTCGGCGGTGGCGATAGATCCGGAAAAAGGCTGAGATGGCAAAGAACAAGCTCGTTGACGCCGAGACACTGCCCTACCGGCCCTGCGTAGGGGTGATGGTCCTCAATGGCGACGGCCTGGTCTGGGTTGGTCACCGCATTGCCGAGCCGGACAGCGAGTTCGCCGGAACGACACAGCTCTGGCAGATGCCGCAGGGCGGCATCGACGATGGCGAGGAGCCGCTGCCCGCGGCGGCGCGTGAACTCTACGAAGAGACCGGCATGCGCTCGGTGTCGCTGCTGGCCGAGGCGCCGCACTGGATCAACTACGACCTGCCGGCCCATCTGGTCGGTGTCGCCTTCAAGGGACGATATCGCGGCCAGACGCAGAAATGGTTTGCCTTCCGCTTCCACGGCGACGAAAGCGAGATCGAGATCAATCCGCCGCCGGGTGGCCAC
The DNA here is from genome assembly GCF_040317925.1 of Mesorhizobium sp. M1348. Taxonomy (NCBI): domain Bacteria; kingdom Pseudomonadati; phylum Pseudomonadota; class Alphaproteobacteria; order Hyphomicrobiales; family Phyllobacteriaceae; genus Mesorhizobium; species Mesorhizobium sp. M1348. The sequence continues at coordinate 106,860 of NZ_JAMYLH010000001.1, forward strand.
AAGGCCGAGTTCGACCGGTGGGCGTGGCGGCCGATGCTGGAATTGCCGGGCCTGATCGTGCCGTTCAAGCGCAAGGTTTACGAAGACGTGGTGGCAGCGTTCCGGCACCTGGTGGCGTAGCCGTCGGCCTTCCGCTAAAACAGGTCGGCATGAACGATATCTCCAGCAAATCTCTTCCGCAGACCGTCTCTGTACCGCAGGCTGGCGCCCCGAGCGAGCCGATCAGCGAAGCGGCGGCGGGGGCGATCCTGACCATCGATCTCGGCGCCGTCCGTGAGAATTACCGGCGGCTGAAGGCGCGGCTGGGCGGCGTCAGCTGTGCTGGAGTGGTCAAGGCCGACGGCTACGGGATTGGCGCGGCGCCGGTGGCGGCGGCGCTGATGGCTGAAGGCTGTGACATTTTCTTTGTCGCGCATTTGGCCGGCGGCATCTTGCTGCGCAAGGCGCTCAGCTCAGACCCGGCCATCTATGTGCTGAACGGCATTCCGCCGGGTGCGGAAAGGGAAGCGGTTGCGGCAGGGCTTTGCACCGTACTCAACAGCGCCAGCCAACTCGCGGCATGGCGCGAGATGGCCGGGCGGGTGGGGCGTAAGTTGCCGGCCGCCGTCCAGGTCGACAGCGGCATGTCGCGGCTCGGCATGACGCCGGCGGAGGTGAAAGCGGTGGCGCGGGATCCGCAGGCCTTCGACGGTGTCGAACTGACCTTCGTGATGAGCCATCTCGCCTGCGCCGACGAACCCGAGCAACCGGCCAACGAACGGCAACGGCTGGAATTCGAACGGCTGCGCCGGATGCTGCCGGAAGCGCCGGCTTCCCTTGCCAATTCATCAGGCATTTTTCTCGGGCAGCGCTATCACTACGACCTCGTCCGTCCGGGTGCCGCTCTCTACGGCATCAATCCGACGCCGGCGAAGGACAATCCGATGCTGCCGGTGGTGCGATTGCAAGCCAAGGTCATCCAGACGCGGATATTGGAGGCCGGCGCCGGTGTCGGCTACGGTCACACTTTCCATGCCAAGGCTCCGCTTGCCGCGGCGACGATTTCGCTCGGCTATGGCGATGGCTGGCATCGACGCGCCGCTTCCTCCGCCTGGTTCGAAAATGTGCGGCTGCCCTTCGTCGGCCGGATTTCGATGGATACGATCATCCTCGACATTTCCGCGCTGCCGCCCGGCAGGCTGAAGGCCGGCGACCTCGTCGAACTCATCGGGCCGTCGTCGCAGACGGTGGACCAGGTAGCCGGCCATGCCGGCACCATCGGCTACGAGGTCTTGACCAGCCTCGGCCACCGTTTCCATCGGCGCTATGTGAATGGCTAGGACGCAAGCTTGTTGTCCTTACGCATGTCTTTTCCCTAAGCATCGGCACTTGGCTGACGCCGCAGAATCCGGCAGACAGAAGGCGGCGATGATCCCGGTCTCGGACCCTGACGAGACGTCGTTGCGGAGAACCAAACGATGAAGATCTTCGTGCTGGGCGGCGGCGTGATCGGGGTCACCTCCGCCTATTTTCTTGCCGAGGCCGGCCATCAGGTGACGGTGATCGATCGCCAGAAAGGCCCGGCGCTGGAAACCAGCTTTGCCAATGCCGGCGAGATCTCGCCCGGGTATGCCTCGCCCTGGGCCGGGCCCGGCGTTCCGCTGAAGGCCATCAAATGGCTTTTGATGAAGCACGGTCCGCTGGTGGTGCGGCCGGCGCTCGATCCGCATATGTGGATATGGCTGGTCAAGATGCTGCGCAATTGCACGGCTGAACGCTACGCGCTGAACAAGGCGCGCATGGTGCCGCTGGCCGAGTACAGCCGCGACACGCTGAAGGCGCTGCGCGAGGCGACCGGCATCGCCTACGACGAGCGCGCCAAGGGCACGCTGCAGCTCTTCCGAACGCAAAAGCAGCTCGACGGCGTCGGCGGCGATGTCGAGGTGCTGAAGGCCTATGGCGTCCCCTACGAGGTCCTCGACCCCGACGGCTGCATTGCGGCCGAGCCTGGGCTGGCCGGCGTGCGCGAAAAATTCGTCGGTGGCCTGCGGTTGCCCGGCGACGAAACCGGCGACTGCAAGATGTTCACCGACAGGCTTGCCGAGCTTTGCGCGGCACGCGGCGTCACCTTCGAATACGACACGGAGATACGGCGCGTCGTCAAGAAGCGTGATCGCATCACCAACATCAGCACCAGCAAGGGCTGGATGGTCGCTGATGCCTATGTGATGGCGATGGGCAGCTATTCGGCGCGGTTCATGCGCATGCTGAAGCGGCCCATCCCGGTCTATCCGGTCAAGGGCTATTCGATCACCCTGCCGATCAAGGACGCCGCCGCGGCACCGGTCTCGACCGTCATGGACGAGAGCTACAAGGTAGCGATCACCCGGCTCGGCGACCGTATCCGGGTCGGCGGCACGGCGGAGATTTCCGGCTTCGACCTGCGGCTGCACGAATCGCGGCGGCGCACGCTCGAACATTCGGTCGGCGACCTGTTTCCGGGCAGCGGCGACATGCGATCGGCGACCTTCTGGTGCGGGCTGCGGCCAATGACACCGGACGGGCCGCCGCTGATCGGCCGCACCGATTTCTCCAATCTCTATCTCAACACCGGCCATGGGACACTCGGCTGGACCATGGCCTGCGGCTCGGCCAAGGTTCTAGCCGACATCATCTCCAGCCGGGTGCCAGACGTCGGCGATCTCGGGCCGGGACGATACGCCAAGTAAGACCCCCAGCAGCTTAAGACAGCCAACGGCCGATACGCTTCACGCGAACAAACCCCTGTCCCGTTCGACGGCCTTGGTGATGAAGCTTGAGACGATCTGGACGCGGCGCAGCGGTCTGACCGATTCATGATAGACCAGCCAGTAGGCGCGGCGGATGGGTGCGACGATATCGAGAGGCACTAACTCCGGCATCGAGCGGGCAACGAAGGTGTGCAGGATGCCGATGCCGGCGCCGGAACGCACCGCTTCGGCCTGGCCGAGCGCTGAGGAAATGGCGAAGCTGGTGCGCCAGTCGGCGCTGAATTCGGCCGCGTAGTCGAGCGAGGGACTGACGATCAGGTCCGGCACGTAGCCGATCAGCGTGTGCTGCCCTAGCTCGGCGGCGGTTCCGGGCAGGCCATGCGTGTCGGCGTAGGCCCGCGACGCGAACAGGCCGAGCGTGTAGTCGACTAGCTTTCCCGCCACCAGGCGGCCTTCCGTCGGCCGTTCGACGGTGATGGCAATGTCGGCCTCGCGCCGGGATAACGAGAAGGAGCGCGGTACCGGCACCAACTGGATGGTGAGTTCACGGTGCAGAGCGGTCAGCGCGCCGAGGCGCCTGGCCAGGAAGGCGACGCCAAAACCGTCCGGCGCGCCGATCCGCACGGTGCCCGAGACGTCGTCGCCTTCGCCTGAAACAGTCGAGCGCGCGGCGATCATGTCGCCCTCCATGCGTTCGGCGATCTCGAGGAAACGCTCGCCCGCCGGCGTCAGCTCGCTGCCGGTGGTAAGCCGGCGAAACAGTTTTGTCCTGAGCGCATCCTCGAGGGCGGCAATGCGGCGCGAGACGGTGGCGTGATTGAGCTCCAGCCGCCTGGCGGCGCCGAGGATCTGGCCGGCCCGCGCCACGGCAAGGAAGATGCGAGCGTCATCCCAGTTCATGGGGATGGTCCGTTTCGATAGGGAGCGCCGCGTTCCCGCCCACCCCCCTCTGGCCTGCCGGCCATCTCCCCCGCAAGGGGGGAGATCGGATGCCGGGTCGGCTTTCGCCAATCTCCAACGTCGCAAAAAGGGCGGTAAGGCCGAAGCCGCCAATCTCCCCCCTTGCGGGGGAGATGTCCGGCAGGACAGAGGGGGGTGTGAAGAAACTCAACTCAGCAATCCAAGCGATAGGAGTACACTCCCTACCATTTGCGCCATTTGATGCACAGGCACCTCTCGCACTCTATTTTATGCACAACGGTTGCGTTTTCGCTCGCGTTGCCATCGCTCCCGCAAAGGCGGACAATGCCTCATCACGAACCAGGGAGAGAGATCATGATCGAATATGGTCATTTCATCGGCGGCAAGCGTGTCGCAGGAACCAGCGGCCGCAAGCAGGACGTCATGCAGCCGATGGACGGCACGGTGCGCGGCACGGTGGCGTTGGCTTCGCAGGCGGAATTGCGCGCGGCGGTCGAAAACGCCAAGGCGGCACAGCCCGGCTGGGCGGCGACCAACCCGCAGCGGCGCGTGCGCGTCTTGATGCGATTCCTCGAGCTGGTCGCCAAGGAGTATGACGCGCTGGCCGAGATATTGGCGCGCGAACACGGCAAGACCATCGCCGACGCCAAGGGCGACATCCAGCGTGGCCTCGAAGTGGTCGAGGTCTGCATCGGTGCGCCGCATATGATGAAGGGCGAGTTCACCGATGGCGCCGGCCCCGGCATCGACGTCTATTCGATGCGCCAGCCGCTCGGCGTCGTCGCCGGCATCACACCATTCAATTTTCCGGCGATGATCCCGTTGTGGAAGATCGCGCCGGCCATCGCCTGCGGCAATGCCTACATCCTCAAGCCGTCGGAGCGCGATCCGGGCGTGCCGATGCGGATTGCCGAACTGTTCATAGAGGCCGGCCTGCCGGCCGGCATCCTTAATGTCGTCAACGGCGACAAGGAAGTGGTCGACGCCATCCTCGACGATCCCGACATCAAGGCTATCGGTTTCGTCGGCTCGACACCGATCGCCCAGTACATCTATTCGCGCGGCTGCGCGGCCGGCAAGCGCGTGCAGTGCTTCGGCGGCGCCAAGAACCACATGATCATCATGCCCGATGCCGACATGGACCAGACCGTCGACGCGCTGATCGGCGCCGGCTACGGCTCGGCCGGCGAGCGCTGCATGGCGATCTCGGTGGCCGTCCCGGTCGGCAACGACACCGCCAACCGGCTAATGGAAAAACTGGTGCCGCGCGTCGAGAGCCTGAAGGTCGGTCCGTCGACGGATTCTTCCGCCGATTTCGGCCCGTTGGTCACGGCGCAGGCGCTGGAGCGGGTCAAGTCCTATGTCGACACCGGCGTCAAGGAAGGCGCCAAGCTGGTCGTCGACGGCCGCGGCTTTTCCATGCAGGGCTACGAGAACGGCTACTATATGGGCGGCTGCCTGTTCGACAATGTGACCGCCGACATGCGCATCTACAAGGAAGAGATTTTCGGGCCGGTGCTATCGGTGGTGCGCGCACCGACCTACGAGAACGCCATCAAGCTCGCCAACGAGCACGAGATGGGCAATGGCGTCGCCATCTTCACCCGCGACGGCGACGCGGCGCGCGACTTCGCCTCGCGGGCCCAGGTCGGCATGGTCGGCATCAACGTGCCGATCCCGGTGCCGATCGCCTACTACACCTTTGGCGGCTGGAAGGCGTCCTCCTTCGGCGACCTCAACCAGCACGGGCCGGACGCGTTCCGCTTCTACACCAAGACCAAGACGGTGACGTCGCGCTGGCCGTCCGGCGTGAAGGATGGCGCCGAGTTCGTCATTCCGACGATGAATTAGCCGGACGGTTTTCTGTCTGCGCGTCCTCGCCTTCGGCGGCGCGCGCGCGGGCCGGCGTGAAGGATGGCGCCGAGTTCGTCATCCCGACGATGAACTGATCCAGATCGCGGAAAGCAAAAGAAGGCCTGGGCTCGACCCGGGCCTTTTTTGTCGCGGTCTTCATCGGCATGAACACTAATGTGATGGAACCAAGAAGGCAGCAATCTTCTTAGGTTCCAGTCCTGCCGCGAAGGAGACGCTGGCAGATCAACCAACGGCGCTGGTGACGGCTCCGGGGCATATCGTCCGGCGCAAAGGAGGTGTCAGATGACACGTCTCATGGCGACTATAGCTTGCGCGGCAATGGCCCTTTCCGCCGCCCCGGCAACGGCTGCCGAGCAATGTGCGGCACGCGCCGATATGGTCAAGGCGCTCGGCGAGAAGTTTCATGAAAACCCGAGCGCGGTCGGCGTCGTCAATCCGAATGTGGTGCTTGAAGTTTTCGTTTCCGACAAGGGCACCTGGACCATCCTCGCCAGCGATACAAAAGGTCAAAGCTGCGTGATTTCAGTCGGCGAAGGCTGGGAGAGCGCGATGACGATAGCGGCGCTGCCCGGTATCTGAAGTAGGCCTTTCCTATTCACCTGGCCGCAGCCTCGGCACGGCAGCCGGGCTGCGGCCTTATTCTCGGCGACTTTGAAACGGATCTCCCCGCGCCCGCTTGAGGCGCGCACGGCTTGCTATTTTTCGATAGCGATACCATATATGGGAACATAGCGAGAACATCTAGAATTGATCGCTGACGGCAGACCGGAACACGGAAAGGAGCGACGCGATGATGACGTCGGAACCGGCCTGGATCGCTCCGGCAAAATGAGGCCGTCAATCACCTCCCTTTGCCGGATCGTGATGGCAAAGGAGGTGCCCTATGGCACGCAAATCGCTGTTAGGATGGGTGAAGACCGTAGCTTTTGCTGGCTTATTCGCGGTGGGTACGAATGCCGCGAGCGCCCAATATCAATACTGCGTTGAACATGCCGACCTCGTCGCCCACCTGACTGAGAATTTCCAGGAAAAACAGTTTGCTCTCGGACTGATCGGTCAGGAGGCGGTCATGGAAGTTTTTGTCGCCGATAGCGGAAGCTGGACGGTCATCGTGACCGACGTCGCCGGCAGAAGCTGCATTGTCGCAGCCGGCGAAAATTGGGAAAGCGTGGAGGCCCTGCCCGGCCAAAACTCATGAGGGAGCGGGCGGCGTCAGCGCGTCGCGGCCGCCTCGGCATGGCCGCGCAGCAGTGTCATCAGCCGCTTGGCGTCCTTGGCCGCGGCCTCTTCGTCGCCGGCGAGGATCGAGCGGATCAGCGCAACATGGTGCTCGGCGGATTCGGCCAAGCCGGTGTCGGCCTTGTAGCGGAACCAGAAGCGACGGCTGTGGGTTTGCAAGGGTGCCGCCAGGCGCGCGGCGAACGGGTTGTCGGCAGCCAGCGCCAGCGCTTCGTCGAGCGCCTTGTCGGCCTGGATGAAGTAAAACACATTTTCCGAAATCACCGCCTTTTGCATGGCAAGGGCAGCGTCATGAAACAGGTCGGCGGCCTCGCGGGTGACGAAGCGGGCGGCCGAGCGGGCAAGCACGACCTCGACGCCACGGCGGGCGTTGAGGACGCGTAGCCAGTCGCCAGGGTGAAGCGGCGCAATGGCGATGCCGGCACGCGGCCGGACCTCAAGCAGCCCCTCCCATGCCAGCCGCTGGATTGCTTCGCGAACGGGCGTGCGGCCGAGGCCGAGCCTGTCGATCAGCGCCCCCTCGGTGATGAAGCTCGCGGGCGCCAGTTCGAGCGTTACGATCATGTGCTCGAGCCTGCGGTAGGCCTTTGCAGTCGCCGGCTCGGAGCCTGGGTTGTCATATACCAATGCGGCGTCTCCTGATATATTGTTGATATATCATATCAGATTCAATGTTGACAGCCGGCTTCTTAAGAAATATACAGCTGATATATCAGATGGAGCGACCGACATGTGGGCCGGAGTCTTCCCCGCCGTTACGACCAAGTTCACCGAGGATGACCGCCTCGACCATGCCGAGATGGAGCGCTGCTTTGCGCTGCAGATGGAGGCCGGCTGCGACGGCATCATCGTCTGTGGCTCGCTTGGCGAAGGACCGATGCTGTCGCATGACGAAAAGATCGCGGTGCTGAAGACCGCGCAGAAGATCGCCGGCAACAAACCGGTGCTGTTGACGGTCAACGAAGCCGGCACACGCGAGGCGGCGGCGATCGCACGCCGCGCCGCAAAAGAAGGCGCCAACGGTTTGATGGTGGTGCCGAGCCCGATCTATCATACCAATGCCGAGGAGACAGTCGCGGCACTCAGCGCCGTCGCCGCGGCCGGCGACCTGCCGGTGATGATCTACTCCAACCGGCTTGCCTACCGCGTCGACGTCACTGTCGACCAGATGGAGGAGCTGGCGAAGGACCAGCGCTTCGCTGCCATCAAGGAGTCCTCCGACGACATCCGTCGCTCGACCGAGATCATCAACCGCCTCGGCGACCGCTACGATCTGTTCACCGGCGTCGACAATCTCGCCTTCGAGGCGCTGTCGGTCGGCGCCATTGGCTGGGTGGCGGGCCTGGTCACCGCGTTCCCGCGCGAGACGGTCGCCATCTACCAGCTGATGAGACAGGGCCGCCGCGAGGAGGCGCTGAAGATCTACCGCTGGTTCCGGCCGCTGCTCGATCTCGACGTATCGACCTATCTGGTGCAGAACATCAAGCTCGCCGAAGTCTTGGCGATCAACACCAACGACCGCGTGCGCATGCCGCGCCAGCCGTTGGCGGGCGAGCGGCGCAAGGCTGTCGAAAAGATCGTCAGGGACGCGCTGGCGGTGCGGCCAGAGCTGCCGACATTCTGATCCAGTCCCTTCGAGGGTATTTGCAGATGTGCAGCGCGGCGCATGGCAATGAATGATAATGCTACGCTCGATGTTGCCATCATTGGTGGCGGCATTATCGGCATCTGCGCCGCCGCCTTTCTGGCCGAGGCGGGCCGAAACGTCACGATCTTCGATCGGACGGGGATCTGCGAGGAAACCAGCTCCGGCAATGCCGCTGCCTTTGCCTTCTCCGATGTGCTGCCGCTGGCTCACAAGGGCATGATCAGGCAGTTGCCGAAATGGCTCGCCGACCCGCTCGGCCCGCTCAGCATTCCGCCCGCCTATTTGCTGAAGCTGTTGCCCTGGCTGGTCCGCTTCTGGCGCGCCGGCCGAAGCGACCGCTATGAAGCCGGCCTTGCTGCGCAGGCCGGGATGATGAAGCTCGCCGAGGCGGAATGGATGGGCTTGCTCGACCGTTCCGGCACACGGCCGATGCTGCACGAGGACGGCTCGCTCGAACTCTATGACAGCGAGGCCGAGTTCAAGGCGTCGCTGCCCGGCTGGGCGGCAAGACAGCGCTTCGGCATCGGCTTCAGCCATGTCGAGGGCAGCGCTCTCGCCGCCTTGCAGCCCGGTCTGTCGCCGCGCTTCGTCAAGGGAACGTTCGTGCCGGGGTGGAAAACCGTCGCCGATCCCAAGCTGCTTGGAAAGGCCTTGTGGGCCTATGCCGAGGGGTTGGGCGCGGGGTTCGAAAAGGCCCGGATCGAGCGTGTCGAGGCGGGACAGGACGGCGCGATCCTGACCACGGCCGACGGCACGCGGCGAGGGGCGAAGCATCTCGTCATCGCTGCCGGGGCCTGGTCGCATCTGCTGGCGAGACATCTCGGCGACGGAATCCCGCTGGAGACCGAGCGTGGCTACAACACGACGTTGTCGAAGACTGCCTTCGACGTAAAGCGACAATTGATCTTCTCCGGGCATGGCTTCGTCATCACGCCGCTCGATACGGGCCTGCGGGTCGGTGGTGCGGTCGAACTCGGCGGCCTTGAGAGGCCGCCCAATTATGCGCGCTCGAAAGCGCTGCTCGAAAAGGCGCAGAAATTCCTGCCGGGACTGGATCCGGCCAATGGCCGCGAATGGATGGGGTTCCGGCCGTCGCTGCCGGATTCGCTGCCGGTGGTCGGACGTTCGCAACAAACGCCGTCGGTGGTGTACGGTTTCGGCCATGGTCACCTCGGGCTGACCCAGGCTGCGGCGACCGGGCGCTTGATCCGCGAGCTCGTTCTCGGGCAGAATCCATCGCTCGATCTCGGCCCGTTCAGCCCGCAACGGTTTTGAGTTCGACGATATTCAGTTGGGAGCCGGCATGGCCAAGAATTCCTTCTTCTGCATAGACGGCCACACCTGCGGCAATCCGGTGCGGCTGGTCGCCGGCGGCGGACCGCTGCTCAACGGCTCGACGATGATGGAGCGGCGAGCGCATTTCCTGGCCGAATATGACTGGATCCGCACCGGCCTGATGTTTGAGCCGCGCGGCCATGACGTGATGTCCGGCTCGATCCTCTATCCGCCGACGCGTGAAGATTGCGACATCGCCATCCTGTTCATCGAGACCTCGGGCTGTCTGCCGATGTGCGGCCACGGCACCATCGGCACTGTGACCTTTGCCGTCGAAAATGGATTGATCAAGCCGAAGACGCCGGGCGTGCTCAGGCTGGATACGCCGGCGGGCCTGGTCGTCGCCGAGTACAAGCAGGTCGGCGACTATGTCGAGGAGGTGCGCATCACCAATGTGCCGTCGTTCCTCTATGCCGAGGGACTGACGGTCGAATGCCCCGGGCTCGGCGAGATCAGCGTCGATGTCGCCTATGGCGGCAATTTCTATGCCATCGTCGAACCGCAAAAGAACTATCGCGACATGGCCGATCATTCGGCCGGCGACCTGATCGCCTGGAGCCCGGTGGTGCGGCAGCGGCTCAACGAGAAATATTCCTTCGTCCACCCGGAGAATCCCGGCATCGACAAGCTGTCGCACATATTGTGGACCGGTGCGCCGACCAACCCGCAAGCCGATGCCCGCAACGCCGTGTTCTACGGCGACAAGGCAATCGACCGCTCGCCCTGCGGAACCGGCACCTCGGCGCGGATGGCGCAGCTTCACGCCAAGGGCAAGCTTGGGGTAGGCGACGACTTCGTCCATGAATCGATCATCGGTTCGCTGTTCAAGGGCAGGGTGGAGAAAGAGGTCACCGTCGCCGGCAAGCCGGCAATCATTCCGTCGATTGGCGGCTGGGCACGAATGACCGGATTGAACACGATCTTCATCGACGACCGCGACCCGTTCGCGCACGGCTTCGTCGTCAAATAAGGAAAATCGCTGACGCAGGGGAAAGAAAGAGAGCGCAAGCGGATTGACGTCAACGGCGCAACGATCCCGCTCATCAACTTATTTTGACGGCGATTTCTTCGAAATGGAGTGCATGCTGCGATTGAATCGTCAAAGACATTGCGTTAGGCCAATGGTAGGGTCCTCGATAGTCCAGGGGTCGGACGGGAACAAAACGGGCAATCGGATGGCGTGCGGCGAAAACACGCATAACCATCGAAAAATCACGTTGCAATCCGGGCTCGAAACTTTACGACTAGGGGAAATACGAAAAGGAATGCGTCTGCATGGGCGACATTCCAGGGGAGCCACGACAGCATGCAGTATTTTGTCCAGCAGCTTATCAATGGGCTGACGCTGGGATCGATCTATGGGCTGATCGCGATCGGCTATACGATGGTCTACGGCATCATCGGCATGATCAATTTCGCCCATGGCGACATTTTCATGATCGGCGCTTTCACCGCGCTCATCGTTTTCCTTATCCTCGGTGCGTTGTTCTATTCGTTGCCGATCGTCGTTGCGCTGCTGATCATGATGATCGTCGCGATGCTGCTGACCAGCCTGTATAATTGGACGATCGAGAAGGTCGCCTACCGGCCTTTGCGCGGTTCATTCCGGCTGGCGCCGCTGATCACCGCGATTGGCATGTCGATTGCGCTGTCCAATTTCGTTCAGGTGACGCAAGGGCCGCGCAACAAGCCGGTCCCGCCAATGGTGTCCAAGGTCTACAACATCGAAGGCATCAGCGTCTCGCTGAAGCAGATCATCATCGTCCTGGTCACCATAGTCCTGCTGGCGCTGTTCTGGTACCTGGTCAACAAGACCTCGCTCGGCCGGGCGCAGCGCGCTTGCGAGCAGGACCGCAAGATGGCGGCGCTGCTTGGCATCGACGTCGACCGCACCATCTCGATCACCTTCATCATGGGCGCCGCCCTTGCCGCCGTCGCCGGCACGTTGTTCCTGATGTACTACGGTGTGGTGGTGTTTTCCGACGGCTTTACGCCCGGTGTGAAGGCATTTACTGCCGCGGTGCTCGGCGGCATCGGCTCACTGCCCGGCGCCGTGCTCGGCGGGCTGATGATTGGCTTCATCGAAAGCATGTGGTCGGCTTATTTCTCGATCGATTACAAGGACGTCGCCGCCTTCTCCATCCTGGCGATCGTGCTGATCTTCCTGCCTTCCGGCATTCTCGGCCGGCCAGAAGTCGAAAAGGTCTGAGTTCATGGCGGTCACCGTATCTCCGGAAAACACCGTCGTCGCCACCCCGGTCCAGCGCGCTTTTCGCGAAGCGCTCTATGCCGGCGCCATCTCGCTTGGCCTGTTCGTGCTGTTCATCGGCCTGAAGACCGACCAGAACATCTCCAACGAACTGATCCTGTTGCAGCGCTGGGGCTTGCTCGCCGGCGTCGTGATCGCCACTATGGCCGGACGCTTCCTTTACGTCGCCTATGGCCAACCTTTCCTGGCGAACCAGAAGATCATCGACGTCGCCACCGGCCTGCTGCCGGTCAGCCTGGCTTCGCGATTCTTCCGCCTTCCCGCGTTCATCGTGGCGGTCGCCGTCGCCGTTATTCTGCTGGCGCTCAGCGGCTTCCTGACCGAGGCCTTAGGGCCGGAACTTTCCGATTTTGTGCGGTTCCTGCGGGCGCTTGCAATCATCTATGCGCTGGCCTGGCTGATTTATCGTTTCCGGGCCTTCATTCATGCTCATTTCTCGGCATTGGGCATAACCGCACTGGCGCTCTACCCGATCGTCGTGGTGTTGGTGCTGGCGCTATATGCCGGGTCCATGGCGGTCGGTTTCCAGGGTTCGCTGAAGTATGTCGACAATTTCGGCATCCAGATCCTGATCTACGTGATGCTGGCCTGGGGGTTGAATATCGTTATTGGCTTGGCCGGCCTGCTCGACCTCGGCTATGTCGCCTTCTACGCTGTCGGTGCCTATGCCTATGCGCTGCTCGGCACGCATTACGGCCTTTCCTTCTGGATCCTGCTGCCCGCCGCCGGCATGATGGCTGCATTCTGGGGCGTCATGCTGGGCTTCCCGGTGCTGCGCCTGCGCGGTGACTATCTGGCGATCGTGACGCTCGCTTTCGGCGAGATCATAAGGCTAGTGATCATCAACTGGCGCGAATTGACCAACGGCTCGGCCGGGATTTCCGGCATCCCGAAGGTCTCGTTCTTCGGCCTGATGTCGTTCAACGTCTCCGACCCGAACTACATCTCCAAGGTGCTCGGCATCGCGCAGTCCGGCGCCTACTACAAGATCTTCCTCTACTACCTAATCCTTGGACTCTGCCTGCTGACCGCCTTCGTCACGGTGAGGCTCAGGCGGCTGCCGGTCGGCCGCGCCTGGGAAGCGCTGCGCGAAGACGAGATCGCCTGCCGCTCGCTCGGCATCAACACCACCACCACCAAGCTCACGGCCTTTGCCACGGGCGCGATGTTCGGCGGCTTCGCCGGCTCGTTCTTCGCCGCGCGGCAAGGCTTCGTCAGCCCGGAATCCTTCGTCTTCCTGGAATCGGCGATCATCCTTGCCATCGTCGTGCTTGGCGGCATGGGCTCGCTGGTCGGCATTGCCGTCGCGGCCATGGTGATGATCGGCGGCACCGAAATCCTGCGCGAACTGGATTTCCTCAAGACCGGCCTGAGTTGGGGCAACATCAAGGTCATACCCGGGTTTGGCCCCGACTTCACGCCGGAACTTTATCGCATGCTGTTGTTCGGCATGGCCATGGTCATCGTCATGCTGTGGAAGCCGCGTGGCTTCGTCGGCAGCCGCGAGCCGACGGCCTTCCTCAAGGTGCGCAGGGCGGTGTCCGGGTCCTTCACCAAGGAGGGACACGGCTGATGAACGCGAGCCCCTCCGTGAACAATGCCATCCTGCAGGTCGAGCATCTGTCGATGAAGTTCGGCGGTCTCGTCGCCATCGGCGATTTGTCATTCCAGGCCAAACGTGGCGAGATCACCGCTCTGATCGGTCCCAACGGCGCCGGCAAGACCACCGTGTTCAATTGCATCACCGGTTTCTACAAGCCGTCGGAAGGCATGATCACGCTCAACCGGCGCGACGGCTCGACCTTCCTGCTCGAACGCTTGCCGAACCATGAGATCCCGGCGCGTGCCAAGGTGGCGCGCACCTTCCAGAATATCCGCCTGTTCTCGGGCATGACGCTGCTGGAGAACCTTCTGGTCGCCCAGCACAACAAGCTGATGAAGGCGTCCGGCTATACTATTCTCGGCCTGTTCGGCTATAGCGGATACAGACAGGCTTCGGCGGAATCGGTTGAACTGGCCGAGCACTGGCTGGAGAAGGCCGATCTCGTCGACCGCGCCGACGATCCTGCCGGCGATCTGCCATATGGCGCGCAGCGACGGCTCGAAATTGCTCGCGCCATGTGCACCGGCCCTGAGCTTCTGTGCCTCGACGAGCCGGCTGCCGGCCTTAATCCGAAGGAATCGGCGGCGCTCAATGCGCTGTTGATGGACATCAAGGACAACACCGGTACGTCGATCCTGTTGATCGAGCACGACATGGCGGTGGTTATGCAGATTTCAGACCATGTCGTCGTGCTCGAATACGGGCGCAAGATCTCCGACGGCAACCCGCAATCGGTACGAACCGACCCGCGCGTCATCGCCGCCTATCTCGGCGTTGAAGACGAGGACGTCGAGACGGTACTGACCGAAGTCGGCGACGAGGACGTCATCGAGCAATTGGATACCGGTCCGGATGCCGCGCATGGACCGGGCACATCGTCTTCCTATCTTGCCGGACCGGTGGCCGATACGGTCGGCCATAGCGAGGGCGAACGCGTCACAGTGTCAAAGGGCGCTTCGAAGGCCGGGCAGATCGATGCAAGGTCGAGCGCTGCTGCAAAGTCCGGATCGCCGGCCAAAGCCAAATCGGCCGCGAAATCTTCCACGGCAAAGCCGGGCAAGGCTCCGGCGAAGTCGAAAACTCCCGGCACCTCTAATCGGCGTGGGGGGCGGAAATAATGGCCGGCACAACGCTGCTCGATATCAAGGGCGTCCAGACCTACTACGGCAACATCAGGGCGCTGAACGGCGTCGACGTCACCGTCAAACAGGGCGAGATCGTGGCGCTGATCGGCGCCAACGGCGCCGGCAAGTCGACACTGATGATGACCATTTTCGGTGCTCCGCGCGCTCGTGCCGGCACTATCACTTTCGCCGGCACCGATATCACCCAGATGCCGACCCACGAGATCGCGCGCATGCGTATCGCGCAGTCGCCGGAGGGCCGGCGCATCTTTCCGCGCATGACGGTGATGGAAAACCTGCAGATGGGCGCCAGCCTCGACGGTCTCAAGCATTACGACGAGGACGTCGAAAGGGTCTTCACGCTGTTCCCGCGGCTCAAGGAACGCGTCGGCCAACGTGGCGGCACGCTTTCGGGCGGCGAGCAGCAGATGCTGTCGATCGGCCGCGCGCTGATGGCAAGGCCGAAGCTGCTCTTGCTGGATGAGCCGTCGCTAGGCCTGGCGCCGCTGATCGTCAAGCAGATCTTCGACGCCATTCGCGAGCTAAACCGCACGCAGGGACTGACCGTGTTCCTGGTCGAGCAGAACGCCTTCGGCGCACTGAAGCTCGCCACGCGCGGCTATGTCATGGTCAACGGCAATGTGACGATGAGCGGCACCGGCAAGGAACTGCTCGCCAATCCGGAAGTGCGCGCCGCCTACCTCGAGGGCGGCCATCACTGAGTTTCAGGAGTCTTCATCATGCAGGGCATTCTTTATGAGGAACCCTCGATTTGGCAGTTCTTTTTCGTCACCTGCCTGCTCGGTGGCTGGGCGGCCTGGATGACGGGCAAGGCGTGTGCCCAAACATGGCGCAGCTTCGCCCAGCTATTCGCCTATATGCTGGGGCTCGGCATCGGCGTAAGATTCATCCATCATGCGCTGTTCGGCGGAACGATGTTTTCGCTGCATTACTACGTGGTCGACACCATCGTGCTGATGATATTGGGCTTCATTGGCTACCAATACACGCGCACCAACCAGATGGTAACGCAGTATAATTGGCTTTACGAAAGAGCCTCTCTTTTGAGCTGGAAACCAAAAGGTTGACATTTATCATTAACGGCGTTTCAGGGATGAATCGGCGTGACAAGTGCCTGAAAATCGGCAAAGTACTCTTTCTGCGAGCAAGAGTGGGCATCGCATGAAAGCAACATCCACGCCCACTCGGTAAATGGGAGCGTTTCAATGAAAAAGTCACTTTTGTCCGCCGTCGCCCTGGCCGCGCTTGTCGCGTTCAGCGGCAACGCGTGGGCTGACATCCTGATCGGCGTTGCCGGTCCGATCACCGGTCCGAACGCAGCGTTCGGCGCCCAGCTTCAGAAGGGTGCCGAACAGGCAGTCGCCGATATCAATGCGGCGGGCGGCGTTCTTGGCCAGCAGCTGAAGCTTGAAGTCGGCGACGACGTCTCCGATCCCAAGCAAGGCATCTCGGTCGCCAACAAGTTCGTCGCCGACGGCGTCAAGTACGTCGATGGCCACTTCAACTCCGGCGTCTCGATTCCGGCGTCGGAAGTCTACGCCGAGAACGGCATCCTTGAGATCACGCCGGCCGCGACCAATCCGAAGCTCACCGAACGTGGCATGTGGAACACCTTCCGCACCTGCGGACGCGACGATCAGCAGGGCAAGGTCGCTGGCGACTATCTCGCCGCGAACTTCAAGGATGCCAAGATCGCTGTCATCCATGACAAGACGCCTTATGGCCAGGGCCTCGCCGACGAAACCAAGAAGGCGCTCGCAGCCAACGGCGTGACTGAGGCCATGTATGAAGGCATCAATGTCGGCGACAAGGATTTCTCGGCCCTCATCGCCAAGATGAAGGACGCGGGCGTCTCGGTCGTCTACTATGGCGGCCTGCACACCGAAGCCGGCCTGATCATACGCCAGCTCGCTGACCAGGGCCTCAAGGCAACCTTCATGTCCGGCGACGGCATCGTGTCGAACGAATTGGCCTCCATCGCCGGCGACGCCGTCGAGGGCACGCTGATGACGTTCGCTCCGGATCCGCGCAAGAATCCGAACGCCAAGGAACTCGTCGAGAAGTTCCGTGCGGCCGGCTTCGAGCCTGAGGCCTATACCCTCTACTCCTACGCCGCGATGGAAATCATCGCGGCCGCCATCACCAAGACCGGTTCAGCCGACGACGCTCAGAAGGTAGCCGAGACCATCAAGTCGGCCGGCCCCTGGAAGACCGCGATCGGCGAGATCGGCTACGACGCAAAGGGCGATATCACCCGTCCGGACTACGTCATGTACACCTGGAAGAAGGGTGACGACGGCAAGTACACCTATGTCGAGAACGCACCCGGCAAATAACCGGACGTTGCTACATGAAAATGCCCGGCGCCTCGCGCCGGGCATTTTTCATGGGGGTTTCCCGAACGCTTGGATCGGAACTGCCCAGGCGTTCTCCGGATCGACACGCAATGCGTCGACGCGATAGATCAAACTAAATCGATTTAATCCTCTTTTCGATTTTGTTTGCACTGCAGCATTTTCGCGTTAATCATGTCGTCAGTTTCCTTACCCTCCGCGTCCGGAGCCTTGTCCTTGGCAATCTCGAAGATTCTTGTCGCCAACCGCTCCGAAATAGCCATCCGCGTCTTCCGCGCGGCCAATGAGCTCGGCCTCAAAACTGTGGCGATCTGGGCAGAGGAGGACAAATACTCGCTGCATCGCTTCAAGGCCGACGAAAGCTACCAGGTCGGCCGCGGGCCGCACCTGACCAGGGATATGGGGCCGATCGAAAGCTATCTGTCGATCGAGGAGGTTATCCGCGTCGCCAGGCTTTCGGGCGCCGATGCCATCCATCCGGGTTACGGGCTGCTGTCGGAGAGCCCGGAATTCGCCGAGGCCTGTGCCAAGGCCGGCATCATCTTCATCGGACCAAAGCCCGATACGATGCGCCGGCTGGGCAACAAGGTCGCCGCCCGCAATCTCGCAATCGAAGTCGGTGTGCCGGTAATTCCCGCTACCGATCCCTTGCCGGACGACATGGCGGCGGTAAAGGAACTCGCCAAGACGATCGGCTACCCGGTGATGCTCAAGGCGTCGTGGGGCGGCGGCGGCCGCGGCATGCGCGCCATCCGCTCCGAGGCCGATCTCGCCCGCGAGGTGATGGAAGGCAAGCGTGAGGCGAAGGCGGCTTTCGGCAAGGACGAGGTCTATCTCGAGAAGCTGATCGAGCGCGCACGCCATGTCGAGGTGCAGGTGCTGGGCGACCGCCAAGGCAACGCCGTGCACCTGTTCGAGCGCGATTGTTCGATCCAGCGCCGCAACCAGAAAGTGGTCGAGCGGGCGCCGGCGCCGTATCTTGAAATGCCACAGCGCGAGGAGCTTTGCGGCTACGCGCTGAGGATCGCGCGCGAAACCAGCTATATCGGCGCCGGCACGGTCGAGTTCTTGCAGGATGCCGATACCGGAAAATTCTATTTCATCGAGGTCAATCCGCGTATCCAGGTCGAGCACACCGTCACCGAACAGGTGACCGGCATCGACATCGTCAAGGCGCAGATCCATATCCTCGACGGCTTTGCCATCGGCACGGCGGAATCGGGCGTTCCGGCGCAGAAGGACATCAGGCTCAACGGTCACGCACTGCAGTGCCGCATCACCACTGAAGATCCCGAGCATAATTTCATCCCCGACTATGGCCGCATCACCGCCTATCGCGGTGCCACCGGCTTCGGTATCCGCCTTGATGGCGGCACCGCCTATTCGGGCGCGGTCATCACCCGCTTCTACGATCCGCTGCTGGAAAAGGTGACGGCGTGGGCGCCGACGCCGGCCGAGACCATCGCCCGCATGAACCGGGCGCTGCGCGAATTCCGGATCCGCGGCGTGGCGACCAATCTCACCTTCCTCGAGGCGATCATCAATCACCCGAGCTTCGCCGACAATTCCTACACCACCAAGTTCATCGACACGACGCCGGAACTGTTCGCCAGTGTGAAGCGGCAGGACCGCGCGACCAAGCTGCTCAACTATCTTGCCGACGTCTCGGTGAACGGTCATCCCGAGACGCGCGGGCGGCCGCAGTCGAAGGCGGATGCGGCGGCACCGGTGGTGCCGTATCTCAACGGCAACGTGCCGGGCGGCAGCAAGCAGAAGCTCGACGTGCTGGGGCCGCAGAAATTCGCCGGCTGGATGCGCGAGCAGAAGCAGGTGCTGGTCACCGACACGACGATGCGCGACGGCCATCAGTCGCTGCTCGCGACGCGTATGCGCACGCATGACATCGCGGCCATTGCCGGCACCTATGCGCGTGCGTTGCCGCAGCTTTTGTCGCTCGAATGCTGGGGCGGCGCCACATTCGACGTCGCCATGCGCTTTCTCACCGAAGACCCATGGGAGCGGCTGTCGCTGGTGCGCGAGGCAGCACCCAACCTTCTGCTGCAGATGCTCCTGCGCGGTGCCAATGGCGTTGGCTATACCAACTATCCCGACAATGTCGTGCAGCATTTCGTCAAGCAGGCTGCGGCCGGCGGCATCGACCTGTTCCGCGTCTTCGACTGCCTGAACTGGGTCGAGAACATGCGCGTCGCCATGGATGCGGTCGGCGCCGAGGGCAGACTGATCGAAGCGGCTATCTGTTATACCGGCGACATACTCGATCCGGCGCGGGCCAAATACGATCTGAAATATTATGTCGGCCTGGCCGGGGAATTGCAGGCGGCAGGCGCCCATATCATCGCCGTCAAGGATATGGCCGGGCTTTTGAAACCGGCGGCGGCCCGCGTGCTGTTCAAGGCACTGCGCGAGGCGACGGACCTGCCGATCCACTTCCACACCCACGACACATCCGGCCTGTCGGCGGCAACCGTGCTGGCGGCGGTGGAGAGCGGCGTCGACGCCATCGACGCGGCGATGGATTCGCTATCGGGCAACACCTCGCAGCCGTGCCTGGGTTCGATCGTCGAGGCGCTGAAGGGCACCGAGCGCGACCCGGGCCTCGACCCGCAATGGATCAGGAACATCTCGTTCTACTGGGAGGCGGTGCGCAACCAATACGCCGCCTTCGAGAGCGACCTGAAGGGGCCGGCATCGGAGGTCTATCTGCACGAAATGCCGGGCGGGCAGTTCACCAACCTCAAGGAACAGGCGCGCTCGCTCGGGCTGGAGACACGCTGGCACGAAGTGGCGCAGACCTATCACGACGTCAATCTGATGTTCGGCGACATCGTCAAGGTGACGCCGTCATCCAAGGTCGTCGGCGACATGGCTCTGATGATGGTGAGCCAGGACCTGACCGTCGCCGATGTCGAGAATCCGGCGAGGGACATCGCCTTCCCGGATTCGGTGGTGTCGATGTTGCGCGGCGATCTCGGCCAGTCGCCGGGCGGCTGGCCAAAGCCATTGCAGAAGAAGGTGCTGAAGGGCGAAAAGCCGATCACGGTGCGGCCGGGTTCGCTGCTCAAGCCGGCGGATCTCAAGGCCAGCCGCGCGGAGGTCGAGGAAAAGCTCGAGCGCAAGCTCAGTGAGTTCGAGTTCGCGTCGTGGCTGATGTATCCGAAGGTGTTTTCCGATTTTGCCGCCGCGCAGGAGACCTACGGGCCGGTCAGCGTGCTGCCGACGCCGACCTATTTCTACGGCATGAAGCCGGAAGATGAAATTTTCGTCGACATCGAAAAAGGCAAGACGCTGGTGGTGCGCTGCCTTGCCCTGGGCGATGTCGACGAAAAGGGCATGGTCACCGTGTTCTTCGAGCTCAATGGCCAGCCGCGCCGCGTGAAGGTGCCGGACCGGGCGCATGGCGTATCCGCCGCCAAGGCGCGGCGCAAGGCGGAGCCGGGCAACGAGGCGCATGTCGGCGCGCCGATGCCTGGCGTCGTCTCGGCGCTTGCGGTCGCTGCCGGCCAGGCGGTGAAGGCTGGTGACGTGCTGCTGTCGATCGAAGCGATGAAGATGGAAACGGCGTTGCATGCCGAACGCGACGGCACCATAGCCGAAGTGCTGGTCAAGGCCGGCGACCAGATCGATGCCAAGGATCTGCTGATCGCGTTCGGGTGAAATAGGCCGGCATCAGGGAGTCTTGTCGGCGCCTGGCAGCAGCCCTTCATGCCGCATCGATAGCACCTTGACCCGCCGCGCCCGGTCGGGCATCGAACCGCTGCAATTCGCCGCTCGGGTCACCCCGAGTCGCGGCGAGAAACGACGCGGAGAGAAGACTATGGCCGACGACATCACCGAGACCAGCCAGACTGTTGCCGCCGGCCAGCTGCGCGCCTTCATCGAACGCATCGAGCGGCTCGAGGAAGAGAAGAAGACGATTGCCGACGACATCAAGGAAGTGTTCGCTGAGGCCAAGGGCACCGGCTTCGACACCAAGGCGATGCGGTCGATCATCCGGCTGCGAAAGAAGGACCAGGCCGAGCGGCAGGAAGAGGAATCCATTCTCGATCTGTACAAGGCCGCGCTTGGAATGGTGTAGAGACAACAGTCTCGGCCTGATGCTGGAGCGGGCATCGAACCATGAGCGAATTCGATTTTGGCGCCCGCCGCGCCTCTGAATTCCGCCAACGCAGCTTCTGGACGCTGTTCGCGGAACGGCATCCGGATGAAAGGGCTCTGCTGGCGAGGCGCGGACCGTGGTTCTGGCAGCGTGGGCTGCCCGACTTCGCATTGGTCCTTTCAATGTATGTCGCGCCTGCGCACAATCATGTCGGCGTTTTCTTCGGCCGCAACGAGAAGTTCGGTGCCACGCAAGCCTGGTCGCGGTTGAAGCCGTTCCAGCCGGCCATCGAAGACAGGCTGAAGCTCAGGCCAGAACAAAGTTGCGACGGCCTCGGCATCAATTCGATGTGGCGGGTGAATTGTTTCGCCGAGGACAATTGGCCGGCGATGACCGACTGGCTGGTGACGGAAGCCTCACGTTTCGAGCGTGCGATTGCCGAAGTTCTGGGTCAGGAATAAAGCAGAGTTTCCAGACGCAATCCTTGTGGAAGGATTGCTCTGGTGAGCAGAGCGAGGGAGCCGGTGGATCGATGACGATCATGTCGCGCGTTGCCGCCTTCTTCCGCTCACGCTGGCTGGGCGGCGTGCCGCTCGATCGGCTGTTCTGGCGCGACCTGGTCGTTGTCGGCACAGCGATCAACGTCGCGTCGTCGGTGGCGGCGCTCATTCTGCTTGGGCTGAAGCTGCCGCTTGCGCTCGTCCTGGCGGTGCATTTCGCGCCGGTGCCCTACAATATCTTCCTGACCTTTGCCGTTTGGCGAACTGCCGGAAAATCGAGTGGTGTCAAGGCCCCGCTGATGACGCTTGGCGCCACGTTGTGGCTGATTCTGGTGGTTGTGGCCTGACGATCAGGCGGCCGGCTCGAATTTGAGCGCCACGCCGTTGATGCAATAGCGCAGACCGGTCGGCGGCGGGCCGTCGTCGAAGACGTGGCCGAGATGGCTGCCGCAGCAGGCGCAATGGCACTCGGTACGGACCATGCCGTAGCTGCGGTCGACGGTGGTCTCGACCGAGCCCGGCACGGGATCGTTGAAGCTCGGCCAGCCGGTGCCGCTCTCGAATTTCAGCTTGGATTCAAACAAGGGCTGGTCGCAGCCGACGCAGGAGAAGGTGCCGGGGCGCTTCTCGTGCAGCAGTGCGCAGCTTCCCGGCCGCTCGGTGCCGTGGTTGCGCATCACCGCATATTGCTCAGGCGTCAGGCGGGCGCGCCATTCGGCATCGGTGCGGGTAACGGGGTAGGTGTGGCTGTCCATTTTTTCCTCTTAGCTTATGTCGCTATTTGGGTTGCCTTCCCAACTTCGCCTGAAATAGGCATTTGTTACGGCGTTTGCCCGTATTTCCAATTCCTGCTGCGAAGAATTCCTCAGACGATGGCAGCGAGATAGCGCGCAACCGATGCTGAAAATGCCGCCTTTGCATCTCCGATGACGTTCTGGTTCCACCACGCGCCGTAGATATGGTCGAACGCGAAAGGCTCCAGCGCGGCCTTGATGCCGTGCACTTTCGTCGCGTTGAGCGGGATATAGTTCGGATAGCTGTACATGAAGCTGACATGACGGCGAGTCGGCGTCACCTGCAGGATATCGCCGGCCAGGATGGCATTGCCGCCGTCGCGCTTCCAGTGCAGCACCTGGCCACCGGCAAAGTGGCCGCCGCAGCGGATGAGCGTCAGCGACGGGTTTATGGCGCGCGTCTCGCCTTCCCAGCTGATGATCGCCGGATGCGGCCGCATGATCCACTGACGATCATCGGCGTGCAGATAAATCGGCACGCCGCCAAACGCCTCGCTCCACTCGACCATTGCCGAATAATAATGGCAATGCGAAATGGCGATGGCGGCAAGGCCGCCCCGGTGGTTGATCTCGGCCACCGCCTCGTCGCTGACCATCGAGATGCAGTCCCACAGCATATTGCCATGCGGCGTTTGCGCCAGCAACGCCCGCTGGCCGATGGCGAAGCGCGGCTCGATGCCGAAGGCGAGCACGCCGGCATCATCCTTGATCACGACCCGATGCCCGGCGGCGAGCTCTTCCGGCGTGATCCAGGCCTGGCCCTCCCAGCGCACATATTGCCGCTCGTCCTCGCAGATCGGGCAATGTCGCGGCGGCGCCGCTGTCGCCGCGAACTGGACACCGCATTGCAGGCAAAGGAAACAGGTCGACCGTCCTGTTTTGCGCGGATCCATTCAGTGCTTCCTTGAAAGTTGCTTCGTCGCGGCTTCGAGGCCGGCGAGCGTCAGCGGAAACATGCGGCCGCCAAAGATATCGCGGATCATGGCGATCGAATGGGTAAAACCCCAATTCTTCTCGGCTTCGGGGTTGAGCCATACCGCGTTTGGCCATTGCTGCAGCAACCGGCCGAGCCAGACGGCGCCGGCCTCCTGGTTCCAGTGCTCGACCGAGCCGCCGGGTTGGGCGATCTCATAAGGGCTCATCGAGGCGTCGCCGACGACGATCACCTTGTAGTCGGGGCCATATTTATGGAGGAGATCGAAGGTCGGAATCACCTCGGCATGGCGGCGGCGATTGTCCCTCCACACCCCTTCGTAGAGACAGTTGTGGAAGTAGAAATACTCGAGCTGGCGGAATTCGGCGCGGGCGGCCGAAAACAGCTCCTCGACACTCCTGATATGGTCGTCCATCGAGCCGCCGACATCGAAGAACATCAGCAGCTTCACGGCATTGCGACGTTCGGGTTGTGTCTTAACATCAAGATAACCGTGCTCGGCGGTGGCGTGGATGGTGCCAGGCAGGTCGAATTCCTCTTCGGCGCCTTCGCGCACCCAGCGGCGCAAGCGCTTCAGCGCGACCTTGATGTTGCGGGTACCGAGTTCGACGGCGTCATCGAAATTCCTGAACTCGCGCCTGTCCCAGACTTTTACCGCGCGGCGGTTGCGGCTTTCGTGCTGGCCGATGCGCACACCTTCGGGATTGTAGCCATAGGCGCCAAAGGGCGAAGTGCCGCCGGTGCCGATCCATTTCGAACCGCCCTGATGCCGGCCCTTTTGCTCCTCCAACCGCTTCTTCAGCGTCTCCATCAGCTTTTCGAAGCCGCCCAGCGCCTCGACCAGCTTCTTCTCCTCATCGGTCAGGTGCTTTTCGGCGAGCCTCCGCAGCCATTCCTCCGGGATGTTTGCGACATCGACCGGGTCTTCGCCGGCCAGCGCCTCGACACCTTTGAAGATGTGCGAAAAGACCTGGTCGAAGCGGTCGATGTGGCGCTCGTCCTTCACCAGAGCGGCGCGGGCGAGATAGTAAAAGCCCTCGACATCATAGTCGACCAGCCCGGCCTCCAGCCCCTCCAGCAGCGACAGATATTCGCGGAGCGAGACCGGAACCCGCGCTGCCTTCAGTTCGAGGAAGAAGGGGATGAACATCTCACGGTCTACAGCAGATCATACTCGATGAAGCCGGTCCTGCGCGCCACGTGGTCGTAGAGCTTGCGTGCGGTGGTGTTGGTCTCGTGGGTCATCCAGTAGACGTTCTTGACGCCGATCTTGCCGGCTTTCTGCTTGACCGCTTCGATCAGGGCGGCGCCGACGCCCTTGCCGCGCACATCGGGGTCGGCGAACAGGTCCTGCAGGTAACAGTTGTTTATCTCCGACCAGCAGGAGCGATGGTAGAGATAGTGCGTCAGGCCGACGGCCTTGCCGTCGAGGGTGGCGATGAAACCCTTTGGCTCGAACTCGCCCGCCGTGAACAGCCGTTTCCAGGTGACGGCGTAAACCTCTTCCGGCAGCTTGGTTTCGTAGAAGGTGAGATAGGCGGTCCACAGACGTCGCCAGTCGGCATGGTCGGATTGCGCCAATGGGCGGACGGTGATCTCGGTCATTTCGTTTCCCTCTGAAGTCGGCAACCCGAAGCTGCCTCCGTGCCTGGCCAAGGGCAACGGTCCAGCGACGGGAAAGCGCTGTCCGGGGGCTTTCGTCGGCTTCCGACTGACCGGCCCTTCACCCTTGCCGTCTCGCCATGAAGGCTAGGCGCTCGAACAGATGCACGTCCTGTTCGTTCTTCAGCAACGCGCCATGCAATTTCGGCAGCGCATTCTTCGGGTCGGCGCGCAGGTCCTCGGGCGCGATGTCGTCGGCGACCAAGAGGCGGATCCAGTCGAGTGCCTCGGAGGTCGACGGCTTCTTCTTCAGGCCCGGCACGTCGCGGATTTCATAGAATTGCGTGAGTGCGGCGCGCACCAGGTTCTGCTTGATGCCGGGATAGTGCACGTCGACGATTTTGTGCAGCGTCTCGACGTTGGGAAAGCGGATGTAATGGAAGAAGCAGCGGCGCAGGAAGGCGTCCGGCAGCTCTTTTTCGTTGTTGGAGGTGATGATGACGATCGGCCGGACGGTGGCGCGGATGGTCTCGCCGGTCTCGTAGACGAAGAACTCCATCCGATCCAGTTCCTGCAACAGATCGTTGGGGAACTCGATATCGGCCTTGTCGATCTCGTCGATCAGAAGCACGACTTTCTTGCCGGCAGCAAAGGCATCCCACAGCTTGCCGCGCTTGATGTAATTGCGAATGTCGTTGAAGCGCTCGTCGCCGAGCTGGCTGTCGCGCAACCGCGAGACGGCGTCATATTCATAGAGGCCCTGCTGCGCCCGTGTCGTTGATTTGACGTGCCATTCGATCAGATCCAGGTCGAGCGCCGCCGCCACCTGGCAGGCAAGTTCGGTCTTGCCGGTGCCGGGCTCGCCCTTGACCAGCAACGGCCGCTCCAGCGCGATCGCCGCGTTGACCGCCACCATCAGATCCTTGTCGGCAACATAGGCTGCCGTGCCTTCGAAACGCATTTTTGCTCCCGGGTTCATCGCGCGACCCTAAGGACGCGGCCTTCGCTGTGCAAGGCGCCGCTGGCGAAACGGGGATCTTGCGGGCGCTGACCTCGTCGAGGGGTTCTGCGTCGAATTAAGCGTCGAAACATGTCGTCTCTCTGGCGCATGGTCTGGCGTCAGCCTATATTGGGTATGACGGTCTGCGCTTCCCGGCAGGAGAACATTTTCCCCGGGGCCTTAATGATCCCTAGGGAGCTGTCCCTGGGAAGACCCGTGGGTTTTCTCATACGGCGCCCACCTACTTTGTAGGTTCCCGGGATCGCTCTCTCCACCGGTTGTGTGGATCGTCACCTATCGAAAAGGCCATATCTGGCGGATCTTGTCGTCGCGCCGCTTTGTGCGGTGCTCTCACGAACGAAAAGTTCGCTCCGCTCCTCCAAAACGTCGCTCGTAAAACTCCATCCAAATCTGACCTTTTCTACCGTCGGCGCATGACCTCCCCAAAAGACCTGAAAAAAAATCTCCGCAACCAAGCCCTCGGGCGCCGCGACGCGCTCGATCCGTTCTGGCGGGTGGAGGCAGCACTCGAAATGGCCGAGACGACGCGCGACCAGATCACGGTCGAGCCGGGCCAGATCGTCTCCGGTTTCTGGCCGATGCGCTCGGAAGTCGACGTCCGGCCGCTGATGTTCGCCTTGCGCGAGAAGGGGGCAAGGCTCTGCCTGCCGGCCATCCTGGACAAGACCACCATCGTTTTTCGCGAACTGGTGCGCGGCGCCCCGATGATCGACATGGGCTTCGGCACCGTCGGGCCGCATGAGGAAGCCGAGGTGCTCGATCCGCAGGTTATGCTGGTGCCGCTTGCCGCCTTCGATGCGCGCGGCCACCGTATCGGTTACGGCGCAGGCTATTACGACCGGGCTATCGCGCGGCTGGTCGACAAGGGACAGCAGCCGCGGCTGATCGGCATTGCCTTCGACTGCCAGGAGGTGGCCCTGGTGCCGGACGAGCCGCATGACATGATCATTCCGGAAATACTCACCGAGAGCGGGTTGCGCCGGTTCGCGTCGAAATTGTAGATAAGTTCCTGGACGCATGGTCTTTTCCGAAAGTCATGCAGCTTTTTGCTTCGCTGACCTTCAGTTCAGGATCACGCTTATATGAGACTTCTCTTTCTCGGCGACATGGTCGGCAAGACAGGACGTACGGCGGTATGGGATCAACTGCCCGGCCTGATCTCGGATTTCAAACTCGACTTCGTCATCGTCAATGGCGAGAACGCCGCTGGCGGCTTCGGCATCACCGAGGAGATTTTTCGCGAGACGATCTCGGCCGGCGCCGATGTCGTCACCACCGGCAACCATGTCTGGGACCAGCGCGATGCGCTGGTTTTCGCGCCGCGCGAAGAGCGCTTCCTGCGTCCGTCCAATTTCCCCAAGGGTACGCCGGGGCGCGGGTCAGGCGTCTACATTGCCAGGAACGGCGCGCGCGTGCTGGTCGCCAATATCATGGGCCGGGTGTTCATGCATCCCGAGCTCGACGATCCGTTCCAGGCCGGCGAGCGCGAACTTGCCGCTTGTCCGCTTGGCGAGCAGGCCGATGCGATCGTCATCGATTTCCATGCCGAGGCGACCTCGGAAAAAATGTGCTTCGCCCATTTCGTCGACGGCCGTGCCAGCCTTGTTGTCGGCACTCATACGCATCAGCCGACCGGCGATCACCAGATCCTCAATGGCGGCACCGGTTATATTTCCGATGCCGGCATGTGCGGCGATTACGATTCCTCGCTGGGCATGGACAAGGAGGAGCCGCTCAACCGGTTCTTATCCAAAGTGCCGAAAGGCCGCTTCGAGGCGTCGACCGGACCGGCGACATTGTGCGGCGTCGGCGTCGACATTTCCGACCGTAGCGGCCTGACCGAACGGATCGCGCCGTTTCGCCGCGGCCCGCGGCTGGAGGAAACGGCTCCATCCTTCTGGTCATGACATTGATATAGACGCTTGCAATACCCAATTGCCGGCGAAACTGCTCTAGATCGTAGAGGGGACGACCTCCATGCAGCTAGTCGAATTCCTGGCGCCGCATTTCGCCTTTGTCTCCGATCCGACGGCATGGGTCGCGCTGCTGACACTGATCGTGCTGGAGGTCGTGCTCGGCATCGACAATCTGATCTTCATCTCGATTTTGACCAACAAATTGCCGGTAGCGCAGCGGGCCCGCGCCCGGCGGCTCGGCATCTCCGCCGCGCTGGTGATGCGGCTGATCCTATTGGCCACCATCTCGATCATCGTCCAGTTGACGACGCCGATATTCACGGCCTTCGGCCATGGCTTTTCCTGGCGCGACCTGATCCTGATTGCCGGCGGCCTGTTTCTCGTCTGGAAGGCGACCAAGGAGATCCACCACACGGTCGATCTCGATGATCACCAGGACACGATGATGGGCGAGACACTGCAGCTGTCGCTGGCCGGCGCCATTTTCCAGATATTGCTGCTCGACCTCGTCTTCTCGATCGACTCGATCATCACCGCCGTCGGCATGACCGACGAAATCGCGATCATGTACATCGCGGTGATCGTGGCGGTGAGCGTGATGATGCTGGCGGCCGGGCCGCTGGCGGATTTTATCGCCAAGAACCCCAGCATCGTCATGCTGGCGCTCGGCTTCCTGCTGATGATCGGCATGACGCTGATCGCCGACGGCATGGGTTACCATGTGCCGAAAGGCTATATCTACGCTGCCATGGGCTTTTCGGCACTGGTCGAAGGGCTCAACATGCTGGCGCGGCGGCGGAAGAAGGCAAAGGCGGCGGCCACTGAGGATGGCCCACCGCGGCTGACCTAATGCCCCGGCACGCCTTTCGGATGGCGGTCGCCGGTCAGGCCAAGCGTCAGGCCTTGCTCGAGCCACGCCTTGGCGCCGGCGAGCACCAGCGCAAAACCGCCGGTCGAGTCGATCGCCTGCTTGACCTGCTCATCGGGGCTGCCGACAAAGCCGAAATTGCGGACCTCGACAAAGGTCGTGCCGCCCGGCATTTCGGTAAAAGTCCACACCACCGTGGTCGGCGGATCGCTCCATTGCATGACGATCTTCTTGTTTTCGACGATCTCACTGACATTGACCGTCGTCGAGACGCCATACATGCGCCATTCCCAACGGATTTCCTTGCCGCTGTCTAACCTGTTGCTGCCATGGGTGAACCAGAACTTCGTCGTGATCGCCGGATCGATGAAGGCTTCGAATACGTCGGCGACCGGCCGCCTTATCAGCATGCCGGCTTCGGCGGTCGGTGTTTCACAGATTTCCATAGCGTCCTCCTTTCACGGCACCGACGCCTTTTCACCAGGCATCGGGTTCGCGCACCAGGTGAATGATGTTGGCCGGGTTGGTGATCCAGCCGCCGCGAAAGCCTTCACCCAGTGCCTCGATGGCGTCGCAGCGCACGACACCGGCCTTGGCGAGATGCTCCGCAGCGGCCGGAAAATCATCGGTGAACAGTTCCAGCCAGATCTCGGCCTGGCTCATCATCGGCGCCTCGTCGATCCACAGCCGATTGGGACCGAGTTCGAAGCCGACGGCCGGCGGCTTGGCCGTGAATGGCTTCAGGCCGACGACGTCGCGATAGAAGGCGATCGTCGCCTGGTATTGATGTGGCGGCACCTTCATGGCGATGTTGATGCCGCCGGCGATCTTCGGGGTCATTTGCTGGCTCCATTCCCGTGTTCAGGTTCGATTGGCCGGTTCGGTCCAGAACTCGCTATGCCAAATTGATTTGCCAGGAGACTCCGAACCTGTCGTTGAGCCATGCAAACCGGCGGCTGAAACCATAATTGTCCAGCGGCATCAGAAATTTGCCGTCCTTGGCCAGCGCCTCGACAATGCCGTTCAGCTCTGCCTCCGTGGAGCAATCCACATACAGCGAGACCGACGGCGTGAACGTGAAGGCATGGTGCACGGGGCTGTTGTAGACCATCACTTCCAGACCGCTTATGGACACGCGCGCCAGCTTGACCGTTCCTTCCGGCCCGTCTTCGCCGGAGCCGTAACGTGTGACGTCAAGGACGCTGCTGTCGGGGATCGTCTCGCAATAGAAGGTCATTGCCTCTTCGGCCTTGCCCTCAAACATCAGAAATGGCGTCACTTGCTTCATCGCAGGCCTCCGTCATCTTGGTGGTTTTTCAGATGTTGTTCTCATTGGCCGGCTCGCCCTTCATCTCGCTGCGGTAATAGCCGTCGCGCAGATTGATGCCGTATTCGACATAGGCCTTCATGCAGGCCAGCATCTGCGACCAGCCCTCGCAATTGAGGTAGGATTTCTTCAGGCCGACCGCGTCCTCGTGCCAGCCGGTCTCGGCGATGGTGACGAAGGTGCCGCCATCGTCGAGCGGTTCGAAATCCATCTCGATGCGGGTCTTGTAGGCTGGCTTGCCGTCGGCGTCGGTGGCATCCCAGCGCAGCACGATGCGGCTGTCTTTCTCCACCTTGTCGACCTCCACGGGAACCTTGCCCCACCAGATGACGGTGGCGCCCGCCACCAGCGGTGCGCTGGCGCCGCCGATCGTGGTGAAGTAGCCGCTAAGCTTCTTCGGATTGACGACCGCGTCGAAGACTTCTGCGATCGGTTTGCCGATACGGCCAGAAACCCTGAATCCAAGAGACATATCCACAGCTCCTTCCTTGAATGGCTCAACGATATGTTATAGAAACATAACATGTCAAGCCATTCGCGAGACGACAATGTTTTCAAGGCGCTGGCGCATCCGCGCCGGCGTGCGTTGCTGGACCGGCTGAAGGATGCGCCGCAGACCACCGGCATGTTGTGCGACGCCTTTCCAGACATGGACCGCTGCACCGTCATGCTGCATCTGAAGGTGCTGGAGGAGGCCGACTTGGTGGTGGCGCGGCGCGAGGGCCGCGAACGCTGGAACCATCTCAACGCGCTGCCGATCAAGCACATCCACGACCGCTGGATCAGCCAATATGCCACGCACGCGATCAGCATCCTCGACCGGCTGAAATCCGATCTTGAGGGATGAAAGGTTGCCGAGGCCTGCCGATTTTCGGGTCTTGAAACCCTTGCGTGCCGACGCAATGGCGCGGCTGGACGAATTGAGCCGATTTATCTATAAGCCGGCCATTCCGACAGAGAGCGCCGTACGTCCGTCCGGACGCAGCAGGACGTTCTGAAATTTTGAATTCGAGCATTTTGCAAGATGCCGGGTGGTTCACCAGGCGGCAGATGCTCTAGCCGAGAAGACGACAGGGGTGCCATGGCTGGCCATTCACAGTTCAAGAACATCATGCACCGCAAGGGCCGCCAGGATGCGGTGCGGTCGAAAATGTTTTCCAAGCTGGCGCGCGAAATCACCGTCGCCGCCAAGAGCGGCACGCCCGATCCATCGATGAACCCGCGCCTGCGCCTTGCGGTGCAGAACGCCAAGGCGGTGTCGATGCCAAAGGACAATATCCAGCGCGCCATCAACAAGGCCTCGATGGGCGATGCCGAGACCTACGAAGCCGTTCGCTACGAAGGTTACGGGCCAGGCGGCGTCGCGCTGATCGTCGAGGCGCTGACCGACAACCGCAACCGCTCGGCGTCGAATGTGCGCGCTGCCTTCACCAAGGCCGGCGGGGCGATGGGCGAAACCGGCTCGGTTTCGTTCATGTGGGACCGCGTCGGCGAGATCTACTATCCGGCATCGGCCGGCAGCGCCGAGAAGGTGATGGACGCAGCGATCGAGGCCGGCGCCGACGACGTCCAGTCGGACGAGGAAGGCCACACGATCTATTGCGCCTTCGAGAATCTTGGCGAAGTGTCGAAGGCGCTGGAAGGCGCACTCGGCGAGGCTGAATCGGTGAAGCCGATCTGGAAGCCGCAGACCAATATCGCGGTCGACGAGGAGCGGGCACAATCGCTGATGAAGCTGGTCGCGACGCTCGAAGACGACGACGACGTGCAGAGCGTCTACGCCAATTTCGAGGTCGACGAGGAGACCTTGGCGAAGCTCAGCGCGGCATGACCCAACACGCGCTGCCCACCGTCCGCATCACCTATTGCACCCAGTGCCAATGGCTGCTCAGGGCCGGCTGGATGGCGCAGGAGTTGTTGTCCACCTTCGGTACCGATCTCGGCGAAGTGACGCTGGTGCCCGGCACCGGCGGCATCTTCACCATTTCCTGCAATGACACGCTGGTCTGGGACCGCAAGCGTGACGGCGGTTTTCCCGACGCCGCAAAGCTCAAGCAACTGGTTCGCGACGTCATCGATCCGGATCGCGATCTCGGCCACGCCGACCGCAAGGGCCATAAGTCAAAAGACCCTGCCTGACCGGCCTTTTACACTTCCGTCCTGCATTCACCGCCATGCGAAGATGAAGCAGCCCAGCGCCACGATGGCGGTGATGGTGCGGACGTGGTTCCACATCACCCAGTCCCTGAGATAAGTGGCCCATACCGCGGTGCCGTTGGCGCTTGCCGGATCGATGGCCGCCAGGGCGTTGTTGAGCGGCACGTTGAACATCATCGTCACGATCGGGTTGCCGACGACATAGATTAGGGCACCGGCGAGGAGCCAGAATGCACCCGGTTGGCTCCAGCCGATAAGAGCGCCGGCGGCAAGGACAAGGCAGACCAGCCCGGTGCCGAAAAGCGCGGTCATGAATGCAGGCGTAATCACGGTGATGTTGATCGAATTCATGGCGGCGATGCCGCCTCCGGCGGGCAAGCGGGCGAGCGCCGGCATGATAAAGTTGGAGAAGGCGAAGAAAACGCCGCCGACAACGCCTGAGCCAATGGCAGCGACGAAGGTGAGGGTGGGAAGCAGCTTCATGATCATGTCAGTTCCTCCAGATGCCCGTGGCGGCGGTTTCGGTTGCGTAGGCGGAAAAGTCTTTTGGGGCGCGGCCGAGCACGCGCTGGACGCCGTCGGTCAGCGACTCGTTGCGGCCGTCAAGCACTTCGGTGAACAGCTCGTTAAGCAGCCACGCGAATTCGGCCGGCAATTCGTGCTCCGCTGTGGTGGCGGTGAATTCGGCATGCGAAATCCTGATAAAACGGATGTCGCGGCCGGCCGCCCTGCCGATCTCGGCGACCGCGTCGGCAAAGCTCAGCAGCCGCGGTCCGGTCAGCTCATAGAGCTCTCCGACATGTCCTTGCTGGGTTAGTACGGCAAAGGCGGCCTCCGCGATATCGTCGGCATCCACAAATGGTTCGCCCACACTGCCGACCGGCAACGCCACCTCGCCCTCCTGCAAAGATTCGACGAGGAAGCCTTCACTGAAGTTCTGGGAAAACCAGGCGCAGCGCAGGATCGTCCAATCGGCGCCTGAACCTTTGAGCATCTCTTCGGCGCGCTGTGCTTCCGTTTCGCCGCGCCCCGACAGCAGTACCAGCCGGCGCACACCACACTCCACGGCAAGATTAGCGAAGGCGCCGACCGTTTCCGCCGCGCCGGGAACGGCAAGATCAGGATAGTAGCTGATGTAGACGGCGCCGACACCATCAAGCGCGGGTTCCCAGGTCGTGTTATTTTCCCAGTCGAAGGGCGGCGTACCCGAGCGCGAGCCGATCTGCACCGGCAGGCCCCGCGCCGTCAGCCGCTCGGCGGGACGGCGGCCGGTCTTGCCGGTGCCGCCGAGGATCAAAGTTGGTTTCGTTACAGTAGGGTTCATGTCGATTTTCCTCAGTTTACAAATGTGAGTAATCCTCACATTTGCAAAACGTGATAAACCCTCGTATTTTGCGAGTCAAGCCAATTTGTTGATTGTTCGTCTGGAGACAGTGATGGAAGGCTCTGCCGTATCGGATTCACAGGATGGCCAGATCGCATCGCCGCGCCGGGCACCGAGCCAGCAGCGCAGCCGCGAGCGGGTCGAGCGCATGTTGGCCGCCGCGTCGGCGCTGATCGCCGAGCAAGGCAGCGATGCGATGCGCATGGGCGAGGTGGCCGAGAGGGCCGGCGTGTCGATCGGCTCGCTCTACCAGTTCTTCCCGGACAAGCGGGCGATCATCTGGGCGCTGGCCGAACGCCACACCGCCGAAAGCCAGGCCTGCATTGCGGCAGCACTTGCCGACGTCAGTGACGCCGACGGCTTGCGCCACGCATTTTCGGAGCTGGTGGATATCTACTACCGGTTATTCCTGGCCGAGCCGGTGATGCGCGACATCTGGTCGGGGACACAGGCCGACAAGGCATTGCGCGAGCTTGAGCTTGCCGACAGCCGGGCCAACGCCGAATTCCTCACTGCGGTGCTGAAGCGGTTGCGGCCGTCCGCCGATCCGGAAGCGCTGGAAACGACGGCGTTTCTCATCTGGCAGATGGGCGAGGCCGCAATGCGGCTGGCGATCTCGGTCGGGCGGCAGGAAGGCGACAGGCTGGTTGCCGCCTACAAGCGGATGGCGCTCAGGGAGTTGCTCGATCGGTAGGACCGCACCTAGGCAACAAAAAACCCGCCACGAGGGGCGGGTTTTCGATGTACGAAAGGTCGTTGGCTTAGAGGCCGAAACCTTCGAAGCGCTTCTTGAACTTCGACAGGCGGCCACCGCGGTCGAGCAGGGTCTGCTGGCCGCCGGTCCAGGCCGGATGGGTGGTCGGGTCGATATCGAGGTTCATCGTATCGCCTTCCTTACCCCAGGTCGAACGGGTCATGTATTCGGTGCCGTCGGTCATGACGACCTTGATGGTGTGATAGTCGGGATGGATGTCGGTCTTCATGGTTCTGTTCCTGGCTTGCCGGGTGCTGCCGACGGGCTGAAGCCTGCGTCGATGCGCCCCTTTTTAAAACTCGAAGCCGCAGCTATTGAGGAGCCACGGCTTCTAAAACGGTCGGCGAGCCTATACATCAGCCGGAATTGAATCACAAGCCGCGGCAAGCGCATATTGATGGCGCAAACCTCAAAGGGCCAAAGGAAACGGTCATGGCGAACATCAGCGGCGATGCAGACGAGCGCAGGCGCTCGCTGAGGCCGCTGCAGCGCCTGTTTCCCTACATCACCCATTACCGCAAAATGGTCATTGGCGCGATCGTCTCGTTGGCCGTCGCGGCGGCGACGACGCTTGCGCTGCCGCTGGCCGTGCGGCGGATGATAGATCACGGCTTTTCCGCTTCCGACTCCAGCTTCATTGCCGAATATTTCGCCATGCTGGTGGTGATGGCCGCCGTGCTGGCGGCGGCATCAGCCAGCCGCTACTATTTCGTCATCACGCTTGGCGAGCGCGTCGTTGCCGATATCCGCCGCGATGTCTTTGCCCACGTCACCACGCTGTCGCCCTCCTTCTTCGACACGGCCCAGTCGGGCGAGATCGTCTCGCGGCTCGCCGCCGACACGACACAGGTCAAATCGGCCGTCGGTGCTACCGCCTCGGTGGCGCTGCGCAACGTCATCCTCGGCCTTGGCGCCGTGGCGATGATGGTCTTCACCAGCCCAAAACTGTCCGGCCTGGTCATCGCGGCCATTCCGGTAATCGTGCTGCCGCTGGTCGCCTTCGGCCGCTCGGTGCGGCGCAAGTCACGGCTGGCGCAGGATACTCTGGCCAATGCCACCGCCTACGCCAGCGAGCAGATCGGCGCGGTGCGCACGCTGCAGGCCTTCACCAACGAGAAGCTTGTAACCGGGTATTTTTCATCCGCCGTGGAAGCAGCGTTCGAAGCGGCGCGGGCCTCGATCCTTGCCCGCTCCTTTCTCACCTTCTTCGCCATTTTCATGATTTTTTCTTCGGTGGTGGCGGTGCTGTGGTTCGGTTCGCGCGACGTGCTCGACGGCACGCTGTCGCCAGGGACGCTTGGCCAATTCCTGCTCTATTCGGTGTTCGCCGCCGGCGCGCTCGGCGCCCTGTCGGAAGTCTGGGGTGAACTTGCCCAGGCAGCCGGCGCTGCCGAACGGCTGACCGAGATCCTGGCCGAGAAACCCGCGATCCAGGCGCCCGCCGATCCGAAGCCGCTGCCGGCAAAGGCGAGAGGCGCGATCAGCTTCGACGATGTCTCCTTCTCCTATCCGGCCCGGCCCGACCGCGCCGCCGTCCACGGCCTCAGCTTTCAGGTCAAACCCGGCGAGACGGTGGCGATCGTCGGGCCATCCGGCGCCGGCAAAAGCACCGTCTTTTCGCTGCTTCTGCGCTTCTACGATCCGGAGGCCGGCAGGATCGTCATCGACGGGGTCGATCTGCGCGAGGCCGATCCGGCCGCGATCCGCGCGCGCATCGCCATCGTGCCGCAGGACGTCACCATCTTTGCCGCAAGCGCGCGCGACAATATCGGCTTTGGCCGGCCGGGGGCCGCCCAGGCCGAGATCGAGGCGGCGGCGAAGGACGCGCTTGCCGACGAGTTCATCCTAAAACTCGAAAAGGGCTATGACAGCCAGGTCGGCGAGCGCGGTGTGACGCTGTCGGGCGGCCAGCGCCAGCGCGTGGCCATCGCCCGCGCCATTTTGCGCGATGCGCCGATCCTGCTGCTCGACGAGGCGACCTCGGCACTAGATGCCGAAAGCGAGACGCTGGTGCAGACGGCGCTGGACCGGCTGATGCAGGGCCGCACCACGATCGTCATCGCCCATCGGCTGGCAACCGTGCTGAAGGCCGATCGCATCCTGGTCATGGATGGCGGCCGCATCGTCGAGGAAGGCACGCATCAGAGCCTGGTCGCCAAGGGCGGCATCTATGCGCGGCTGGCCAAGCTGCAGTTCGATACCGGGGCGAATGCTTTCAGGGGCGCGGCCGAGTAGCATCGGCTACCGAGCCAGAGCCTGTTCCATACCGATGACATCGGGGTCGGGCTCTATCTTCTCATTTGACCGTGATCTTTTCCGAAAACCGGCATCCGCTTTTCGGCATCATTGTCCGCCCGCGGCCGCTGGGATTCTTCAGCCACCGAAAGCTCGGCGTTTGCCGCGTCGATAGGCGATGAACAGGGGAACGCCGACAAGCAGCGACAACAAAAGCATGCTGGCGACGGTCTGTCGCTGCTCCTTTGCCGGATCGCTGAGCTGCACATCGGCAGGCGGCTCTTCATAGGTAAAATCGTACTGCCACCGAATTTCGTCTGCGACGTCATCGACGGTTTTCAGATAGTCGGCAATCGCCTTGGCCGGCACTTCGGTTGCCAGCGTCTGAAAGTTCCATTCAACTTGAAATTCGGTGGGCGTGTTGGACCAGGACGCCTTGAGAGACAGATAGGGCGTCACGACGTTTTTCATCGACTCGCCGGAAAACCTCGCCTTGAGGTTGCGCACGGTCACCTTGTGACGCCGGTAGAACTGGGGGCCGAGGGAGACGGGCCCGGTTCGGTCGACGATTGTCGGGGTTGGAAGAGAGTTGTTGCCGAGATCGGCCGCGCGGATCGGGAAATTCTTTGCCAGATCGTTGGCCGCCAGCGCCTCCGCCGGCAAGCGATAACTTTCCTTCACGCTCACTATGTTGCCGTCGCGGCGATCCACGATTTCCGGCTTGGCGACGGTTTGGATGCCCGGATATTGCTTGTTGTAATATTTCAGGTAGGCGTCCGACACCTCGCTCAGCGACCGGCTGGCCAAGTTGCCGCGCATCCAATCGGCATCGGCGTCCTCATATGTCGAGAAGACCGTCAGCACGAGGGGATCGCCCGGTTTCCGCGGAAAGTCGAAGTCCTCGACGATCTGGATCGATGGGCTGGTAAGCACAGGACTCGGCATCTTCTCCAACCCCCCGGTGCTGGAAAGCGGCAGCGCGAAGCCGTAGTCCGGCTGTGCGAGATTGTGCGCCTTGCCGCCCTGAAGATAGTTCGTGGCGTCCAGCCAATATGTCTTTGCTCCGATCCTTGCCTTGACGATGGCATGGTCGAAATCGCGAAGCGCCGGCAGATGCTGGTCCAGGGCCCGTCCCTCGTCGAGATCGGCCAAGGCGACCTCTGCAGCAATGCCAAGCCGCACAAGCGACGAAACCAGCAGCAGTGCCTTGTCCTTGCAGTCACCAAACCCGCTCAGGATGACCGTCGCGGGATCACGCGGAACGTAGGAACCGGCACCCATCGACAGGCTTACATAGCGGATCTGGTCCTGCACCAACCGCATTGCCTCGACCATCCGGTCTTCGGGCACCGGATGCCGCAGAGCGATGTCGTCGAGCTTTGCGGCAAAAGCCGAGGGAAAAACGGTCGCTGGCTTGTAATAGGGCGCAACGGCCTCGACCACACTTTGCCAATTCGCGGTAGACGCGACATCGATGGAGCCCCAGCCTGGATAGGTCACGGGCAGGTTATCCTCGACATTGACCGGTTTCGGGTTTGGAATTTCCCACAGATAGGTGGTGTCCGGCCCAGTCGGGGAGATCGAGGGCCTGAGTCGGGTTCCCCTGGTCTTGATCTCGAGCGGCTGGCCCGAAGGCCAAATGATGCTTGTGCGGATAAGCGCTACCGGCTCTTCCCATTCGGTGGAGAAATTCTTGAAGAAGAGATCCTTGCCGACCAGCGGTGTTATTTCATAGGTCGACCCGTAATCGACGATGTCGCCGGTACGCACATCATCGATGTTGACATGTGCTGTCAGCCAGCCGTCGAAGACGCCTTTCTCGGCATCTCTTTCCCTGCGGAAGATGTCGAATTCGACGCCTTCCAGCCGGTCCAAAACGGCGCCATCGCGGATGATGTGAAGATGGTTGAGCGTGACCTTGTGCCGGGACGGATCGAACTGCAGATCGATACTCGCGCCACGATCCAGGCCGGGACGGTCGACGATCTTATAGACGGTGCGCGAGTACTCGACATAGCCGCCGGCGCGATGCTTGATCTGGTCGTCCGAGAGCAGCCATGAAACGCCATTCTTGATTTGATCCGATCGGGTGGGATCGGCAGCCGGAATATCAAGCTGCTTTACCCAGCTTTCTGCCGGACCCTTGAGAACCATGTCGTCGGACATGGCGGGAGAACTCAGGCCGATCAATAAGATGAAAAGTACCAAGCGGGGCCAGAAGGACTTCATCCCATGAAAACTGTAACAGGCAGACATCTACGCTCGCCCAACTTGGAAGAACTCCTTTTTCAGAGGCTTTCCCACCAAAGTAAAGGCCAGTCTCGCGGATTTCTGCGGTCACTGCGGCAAAGACCAGAAATAGATGAAGCGCCTCAGTTCCCGTACCGCTTCTTCAGATGGTCGGTGAAATGCACGGCATTGAGCTTTTCGCCGGTGGCGCGTTCGAGCAGTTCAGGCGTCGACCAGCGCGAGCCTTGCGACCAGATCCTTTTGCGGCGCCAGTCGTTGATCGCGGCGAAATCTCCCTTGGCGAGGTCTTCGTCGGCTGACGGATGATCCCTGGTCAGCGCCGCCCATTGCTGCGCCGCCATCATGGCGCCGAGCGTGTAGGAGGGGAAATAGCCGAAGGCGGCACCCGGCCAGTGGACGTCCTGCATCGGACCATCAGCCGGATTGTCTGATGTCGACAGGCCGAGATAATCGCGCATCTTGGCATCCCAGGCTTCGGGCAGGTCGGCTGCCTCAAGCCGTCCCGAGACAAGCTCCTGCTCCAGCTCGTAGCGCAGGATGACATGCAGCGGATAGGTGACCTCGTCGGCATCGACGCGGATCAGGCCACGCTCGACCCGGTGCACATGCGGCAGGATGTCGTCGATCGTCCAGCTCTCGCCGAGGTGCCTTTCGACCACCGGCAGCGCCCAGCGCCAGAATTCTGGATTGCGGCCGATCTGCTTTTCGACGAACAGGCTCTGGCTTTCATGCACCGCCATGCCGCGCGCTTTGCCGAGCGGCCAGTGCGCCCACGCCTTCGGCAGGTTCTGCTCGTACAGCGCATGGCCGGTCTCGTGCAGCACGCCCATCAGCGCCGACAGGAAATCCGAGGTCTTGTAGCGGGTGGTGATGCGCACGTCGCTCGGCACGCCGCCGCAGAACGGATGGTGCGAAACCGACAGCGAGCCGTGGGTGAGGTCGAAGCCGACTGCCGCCATCATGGCGAGGCCAAGCTCGCGCTGCTTGTCCAAGGGGTAGCTGCCGGAAAGCGGCTTCAGCGGATGTTTCGCCAGCCGCTCTTCCTGCACGGCCAGTGCCTCCGGCACGAAGCCTTTCAGGAAGGCCTTCAACTCGTCAAACACAGGCGTGATGTCGGCGGTGCGATTACCCGGGTCATATTGCTCCATCAGCGCGTCGTAAGGCTCGAGCCCGAGCACCTCGGCGCGAAGTGCCGCCTCCTCGCGGACCAGCGCCACGACGCCTTCCAGCGCCGGCAGGAAGCCGGCCCAGTCGTTCTTGGCGCGCAGGTCGCGCCAGAGCTGCTCGGAGCGCATGCGCGCGGTCGTCTGACGCTCGACGAACTCGACCGGCAGGCAGGTCAGGTTGGTGTATTGCCGGCGGGATTCCCTGACCGCGGCCTGCTGCTCTTCGTTCAGCGTTTCCTGCTCGGCCGCCGCGATCCAGTCGGCAATCTCCGGCGCAGTCGCCCGGGCATGGTGCATGCCGGCAAGCGCCGACATTGCCTCCGCGCGCTTCTCGCCGCCGCCGACCGCCATATGGGTCGCCTCGTCGGCGCCGAGGATGGCGAGCGCATGTTCCAGCGCTTCGAGCTTGTGGCCGAGGTCGTCGAGTTTTTGAAAGGACATTGTGGGTTCCGCTGATTTGACGGCGGGAAAAGATACCAATGCAAAACTGTTGGCAACCCCTGAAGCCCTCCGCGACCGATGCATTGACTGCCGGCCGCAACGGCCGAAAGGCATCTTGCGGAAGCGGTGGCGTGCGCCGGTTTCTAGTTCAAAGTCTTCTTCCTGATCTGCGTCGCGGGCCCCGCCCATTCCGGGGCGGCTAGGGCGGACCGTAAAATCCTGTTCATCCAGACAGTGCCGGCAGTGCTGGCGCTGATTGCGCTGGCGTTGGGCTAGCGCATGATCCCTGAACCGAAAGCTGGAAAAGGATCATGCGCAAAATCAATTGCTACAGCGCCGGGCGCTGCGGCCGATTTCAGCCGCCCGGATAGTTTGGGCCGTAGCCGTTGGGATAGTATCCGCCATCGCCGCCGTTGCCGATGAGGAAGGCACTGCCGGTAGCAGCGCGCAGCTTTTGGCTGACATCGTCGAGCTGCGCCAGCAACCCCTGATATTGCGTGCTCGGCATCGTTCCATCGCGCGCGGCCCTCTGGGCGGCCCGATCGAGTTGAGCGACCTGCGTGCGCAAGTCACGTGCCTCGCCCGGCTCGAGCTTGTTCGCCCGGATGGCGCCCTGGATACCCGTCTCCACGCTCTGGATCTGATTGATCAAGGCCGTCTCACGCGGGCCGGCGTAAGCGCCAGCAAACGGAACGGCGAGGAGAAGTGTGGCGAGCGTAGCAGTCCTGAGATTCCTGGGAGCGAAGAAGCGCATGGTTGCGTCTCCTTTACTGGGGAAGGCGGTGGTTGGGAGGGCCCTGCCTTCCGGCCGCGGGCCGTCAGGTTCCGTCGCGTCGCGATGAGGGAGGCATCGCCGGCGGTTCCCGGCCCCTTGCCAACAGCTAGTGACGCGTCGCGGCAAATTGTAATCAAAAAAAGGTAATTTCTTCGGGCCTTGCCGGCGCCGCGCCGGTGCCCTAGATGGCCCCGCCGCTCCGGCCGGCCCCGATCCGGAGCATGGCGCAAGCCAAAGGCTTGCGGATCACCGCTCGGTCAGCTTCAACTCGATGCGGCGGTTCTTGTTGCGCGCCTCTTCGGTATCGGCGGGGTCGAGCGGCTGGAATTCGCCGAAGCCGGCCGCGACCAGCCGGTTGGCCGGCACACCGTTCTCGATCAGGAACTTGACCACCGATGTCGAGCGCGCCGTCGACAATTCCCAATTGTCGCGGTAGCGGCCGGTGCCGGAGAGCGGCTTGTTGTCGGTGTGGCCGTCGACGCGCAGCACCCAGTTGATCTCCGGCGGGATCTCCTTTTGCAATTCGATGATGGCATCGGCGAGCTTCTTCATCTCGACCTTGCCGGCATCGTTGATCACTTCGGAGCCGGTCGGGAAAAGCACTTCCGACTGGAAGACGAAGCGGTCGCCGACGATGCGGATGTTCTCGCGGTCGGCGAGAATTTCACGCAAGCGGCCGAAGAAATCGGAGCGGTAACGGTTCAGCTCCTGCACGCGTTGCGCCAGTGCGACGTTGAGGCGGCGGCCGAGATCGGCGATCTTGGTGTTGGATTCGCGGTCGCGCGTTTCGGACACGTCGAGCGCTTGTTCGAGCGCTGCGATCTGCTTGCGCAGCGCCGAAATCTGCTGGTTGAGGATCTCGACCTGGCTCAGCGCCTGCTGGCTGATCTGGCGCTGGCTGTCGAGCTCGCCGGAAAGGGCCGTTGCGCGCTGGTTGGCGGCATCGCCGGCACCGGCGCCTTGCGCCAGCAATTGCTCGAGCCGGCTCTTTTCCGCCTCCGACGCAGACAGCGATGCCTGCAAATTGGCAAGGGTGTCTTCCTTGTCCTGCGTCGTCGAGCGCTCCAGCGCCAGAAGCTGGGTCAACTCGTTGATCTGCGAGTTGAGGCGGTTGAGCACCGTGTCCTTGCCGGAGATCTCGCGGCCGAGCAGGAACTGCGCCAGCACGAAAACCGTGAGCAGGAACATGATCGACAACAGCAGCGTCGACAGCGCATCGACGAAGCCCGGCCAGTAATCGATGCGGCGGTCGGAGCGCCGGCCTCGTGCCAACGCCACGTCAATGCACTCCAGTCTTCTTCAAGGCGTCGGCGATCTTCTCCAAGGTGTTGCGCATCGCCCTCTGCTCGTCGGACTGGGCCTCGACCCAGTCGCGCATGATCTGCTGTTCCGAGCGCATGTTCTTGACCAGGCCGGAAATGCCGTCGGCGAGATTGGCCATGGCGGTGGCGACGCGCGGATTGGAGCCGCCGCCATTCTCCTGCAGGGTGCGCAGCTTTTCCGACAACAGCCGGATTTCCTCGGAGGGTTCGGTCTTGGCCGCGTCGGCAACGACGATGTCGGAGGACAGGTCGGTGACCGAGGACAGCCAGTTTTCGAGTTCGGTATAGAAGCGCGTCTGGGCGCGGCCGGCCTGCAGGTCGAGGAAGCCGAGCACCAGCGAGCCGGACAGGCCGAACAGCGAGGACGAGAAGGCGGTGCCCATGCCGGCCAACGGAGCGGAAAGCCCCTGCTTCAGGGATTCGAGCACGGCGGCGGCATCGCCGGTGCCGGGATCGAGCGACTCGATGGTTTCGCGGATCGAGCCGATCGTGTTGAGCAGGCCCCAGAAGGTGCCGAGCAGGCCGAGGAACACCAGCAGTCCGACAAGGTAGCGCGACGTGTCGCGGCTTTCGTCGAGGCGGGTGGCGATCGAATCCAGCATGGTGCGCATCGAACTGGTCGAGAAGGCAATCGTCGACGAGCGACCGATCATCGCCTTCATCGGCGCCAGCAGCACCGGTTCGGTGGTTTCGGAACCGGCGCGGAACGAGTTGACCCAGCGCACCTCGCGGAACAGCCGGCCGACCTGGACGAAGGCCAACAGGATGCCGACCGCCAGCACGCCGATGATCAGGCCGTTGAGGCCGGGATTGGTGATGAAGGCCGTCGAGATCTGGCGGGTCAGGATGGCGGCGATAAAGGCCACGATGAATAGAAAGATCACCATGGTCAGCAGAAACACCT
Source organism: Mesorhizobium sp. M1348 (assembly GCF_040317925.1). Taxonomy (NCBI): domain Bacteria; kingdom Pseudomonadati; phylum Pseudomonadota; class Alphaproteobacteria; order Hyphomicrobiales; family Phyllobacteriaceae; genus Mesorhizobium; species Mesorhizobium sp. M1348. Next base: position 150,445 of record NZ_JAMYLH010000001.1, read on the forward strand.
GCGGGCTCGACAATTTGTGCGGATCGTAGATCAGAACGTCGGAGCGCCTGCCCATGCCGAAGGATCTGAGAAGAGTCATCCGTGCCCCGTTTCCGATGCCGTCGCCGCCGATCAATTTGTGTTTGCGACTCTAAACGGAATTGTGACGAAATTGAATGGCGCTTGGCAATATTGCCACTGTCCGCGACCGGAGGTCAAAGCCGGTTGATGACCAGGCAGTCGACCATGGCGGCCAGATGCAGGCCGGCGCCGGTGACGACAAAGCCATGCCACAGCGCATTGTGGAAGCGCAGGCCCTTCCAGGCGAAGAAGATCACGCCGCAGGAATAGACGATGCCGCCGGCAACGATGAGCGCGATCGATGTCGCCGGCAGCGTCCGCACGAGCGGCTCCACCAGAACGATGCCGCTCCAGCCGATAGCTAGATAGAAGACGATCGCCAGTCGGTCGAAACGGCCGGGAAGAAAGACCTTGATGGCGATGCCGACCGCCGCGGCGATCCAGACCAGGACGATCATCGAAACGGCCAGCGGCGAGCCGCCGAGCTGGGCCAGGAAAGGCGTGTAGGTCGCCGCGATCAGCAGGTAGATCGCCGCATGGTCGAAGCGCCGCAATATCCATTTCGCCGGCGACGATACCGGCCAGAGATTATAGGCCAGCGAAATCGACAGCACGGTGAGCAGCGAGACCACATAGAATGCGGCGGCGACATATTCGCCGGGGCCGGTTCGATAGGCGGCCAGTGCCAGCAGCGTCGAGCCGGCAGCGATCGCCAGCACGATGCCCACGGCGTGGACGATACCGTCGGCGATGATCTCGGCGCGCGAGTAATGCCAGCGCCCCATGAAGGGGATGTCGAACTGGGGTAATTCGCTCTGGGACGTGGGCCGGCTGTTCGTCATCGATGATCCTGCGTCGCCTTATCTGGGCGGCCGCGGGATAGTATTTCAAGCTTTGGTTGCGGTTTTGCGACTGCGGCGCTTCAGCGCGGCGCGACTACATCAGCGCACTGGGAGTGGCTTCTTCACCGTCTTCAACAGCGCGCGCTGCATGAGTTCGTTGCCGGCAACGACCGAACCGGCGGTCAGCATCTCCTGGCCGCCGGCGAAATCGGAGACGAAGCCGCCCGCCTCGCGGATCAGCAAAATGCCGGCGGCAATGTCCCAGGCCGACAGGCCGATTTCCCAAAAGCCGTCCATGCGGCCGGCAGCGACGTAGGCGAGATCGAGCGAGGCGGAGCCGAGGCTGCGCACGCCCGAGACCTCGGCCATGACATTGCGCAACTCGACAAGGAAATTGCCGTGCTGGCCACGCCCGAGATGCGGCATGCCGCAGCCGATCACCGCGTCGACCAGCTTGGTGCGGCCGGCAACGCGCAGCCGGCGGTCGTTCATGAAAGCGCCGCCGCCGCGCTCGGCGGTATAGAGTTCATCCATCGCCGGATTGTAGACGACGCCGGCGACGATCTGGCCTTGGCGCTCCAGCGCGATCGAAACGGCAAAGAGCGGAATGCCGTGCAGGAAATTGGTGGTGCCGTCGAGCGGGTCGACGATCCAGCGGTGCTGGCCGTCGTCGCCCTCGATCACGCCGCGTTCCTCCATCAGGAACGCGTAGCCGGGCCGCGCCTTGGACAGTTCGGCAAAGACGATGTCTTCGGCCTTGCGGTCGGCCTGGCTGACATAGTCGCCCGGCCCTTTCATCGAGACCTGCAGGTTCTGCACTTCGCCGAAGTCACGCGACAGCGAGCGGCCGGCCTTCATTGCGGCCTGGACCATGACATTGAGGATCGCGGAACGCGCCATTGCTGTTCTTCCTGTCGCTGCGCCTATTTGCCTTGACCCATGATCTTATCCAAAAAGTCTGCCACTCTTTGGGATCATGCCTTAGTCGGCGCGGCGTACGTAAGTGATTTCGTTGGTATCGACGATGATGCGCTCGCCCGAGCCGATGAACGGCGGCACCAGCACGCGGATGCCGTTTTCGAGTATCGCCGGCTTGTAGGACGAGGCTGCCGTCTGGCCCTTCACCACCGGGTCGGCCTCGGTGATGGTCAGCGTCACCTGGTCGGGCAGCGAAATGCCGATCGGCCTTTCATCATAGAGCTGGACCGTCACCATCATGCCGTCCTGCAGGAAGGCGGCGCGATCGCCGACGAACTCCTTTTGCAATTCGAGCTGCTCGTAGCTTTCGGTGTCCATGAACACCAGCGCGTCGCCCTGCTCGTAGAGGAAGGAAAAATCCTTCAGATCGAGTCGGATCTGCTCGACCGTCTCGGCCGAACGGAAGCGCTCGTTGAGCTTGGTGCCGTTGATCAGGTTCTTGAGTTCGACCTGGTTGTAGGCGCCGCCCTTGCCGGGCTTGACGGTGTTGGTCCTGACCGCCACCCAAAGGCCGCCATCATGCTCGATGACGTTGCCGGGACGGATTTCGTTGCCATTGATCTTGGCCATGGTGAGGTGATCCGGAAATGAGATGATCGCCGCAAAGGGCAATTTGGCGCCTCCAAGACCACAAATCGCCAGCAGAGGCAAGGAGCGCCTTCCGATGAAGCGGGAACGAAGCTGGCCCGGCAGCGCGGCGCGGCAGCTTTAGTCCGTCCTGACAGTCGCGGTGACGGCCTCGGTCACTGCGTCGGCGACCTCTGTCAAAAGATGCAGGTGCGGCGAACGCAGGACGACAATTCGCAGCGCCAGCTCGAGGCCGGGAGCGTCGACCAGGGCAATGCCCTCCGGCAGCTTTTCCCGCAGCAGCCGCGTGGGTAGCAGACCAAGGCCTTGGCCTCGACGAACCCAGTCGATCTGCAGCGCGCTGTCCTGAATCTCGGCCCCCACCATCAACCTGTGGCCGCCCTCGGCAAGGGCAGCCGCCAGCCGCCCGCGCGCGTCGCAAGGCTCAGGGCTGAGGACCCAGGGCATGGTCTTGACGTCGGCTTGCCGGCCGGTGTTTTCGGCAGCGATGATGCCGAGGGGCTCGGTTCCGACAACGCCGTCGCCAGTTTTGGAATTGCCTCCGTCCAGGATGAAGGCGAGGTCGAGCTGTCCGCGCTTGTGCTGGTCGGCCAGCTCAAGACTCCAGCCGCTCTTCAGACGTAGCGAGATCTTCGGAAACCGCGCCACGGCATCAGCAATAGCGGCGGCCACGGCTTTGTCGCAAAGTCCATGCGCGAGGCCGAGCCGCAGCAGGCCCTCCGGCTCGTCGCCCTTGGCGAATGATTTCAGCGCGTCGACGGCGGCGAGAATGTCCTTGCCGCGTGCCAGCACCTCTACGCCGGCCGGGGTCAGTCGCGACGGCTTTAGCCGGCGGTCGAGCAATTCCGTGCCGAGCATCTCCTCCAGCCGCTGAATCTGGCGGGTGACGGCCGGCTGCGTCAACGGCAGGCGTTGCGCCACCTTCTGAATCGAACCCTCCTCGGCAAAGAGGGCCAGTGTTTTCAATTCTTCAAGCACGACACCCCCGAACATGTCATAGAAGCATAATTATCCTGAACATTATGAATTTGAAATTCGGTGGATGGCAAGCGATTTTCCTCCGGCAGGACCCAGCCGGAAAGGAACGACGATGAAAGCGATCGAATTGCAGAGCCCGGGCGGCCTCGAGAACCTCAGAATGGTCGAGCGGCCGATGCCTGAACCAGGGCGCCAGGAGATGATTGTGAAGGTCAAGGCGACGGCGCTGAACTACCGCGATGCCGAGATCGTCCGCGGCAGCTATCACACGAAGTTTGCATTCCCGCTGGTGCCGCTGTCGGACGGCGTCGGCGAAGTCATTGCCATCGGCGCCGAGGTCAGCCGGTTCAAGATCGGCGACCGGGTCTGCGGCACGTTCTGGCAGCGCTGGGTCGGTGGCAGTTTCGCCATGGCCGAGCCCTCCTATCAACGTGGCGGCCCGATCGACGGGCTGCTCAGCGAATTTGCCCGGCTTGACGAACAGGCGGCGGTGCTGGCGCCGGCCAATCTGAGCGACCTCGAGGCGGCGACCCTGCCATGCGCCGGCGTGACGGCATGGCACGCGCTGTTTACTGAGGGCAGCGTCAAACCCGGCGACACCGTGCTTTGCCTCGGCACCGGCGGCGTTTCACTGTTTGCGGTGCAGTTCGCCGCCGCTGCCGGGGCGCGCGTCATCGTGACGTCGAGCAGCGACGAGAAGCTCGCGCGGGCAAAGCAACTTGGCGCGCAGGATGGCGTGAACTATCGCAGCGTCCCCGATTGGGCATCGGCCGTGCTGGGATTGACGGATGGCCGCGGCGCCGACCATATCATCGAGGTTGGCGGACCGCAGAGTTTTGCACAATCGCTGGGGGCAGCGGCTCGCGGCGCCCAGATCAACGTCATCGGCTATCTCGGCGGCAGTGACGGCGCCATCAACCCGCTCGACATCTTCCGCCGGCAGGTTAGGGCGCGAGGCATACCGGTGGGCTCACGCGAATCCTTCGAGGCGATGAACCGCGCCATTGTCGTCAACCGATTGAGACCGGTGATCGACCGGGTCGTGCCGTGGAGCCAGGCCGCCGAAGCCTTTCGGTACCTTGAGCACGGCTCGCCCTTCGGCAAGGTCGTGCTCGATCATACGCAATGAGCCCGTCTGACGAGCCCGGGGCGCAATGAATCGCGAGATCGCGATCAGGGCAGGCGGTTGGCCCGTTGCAGCGCCTGCTGCGTCTGCTCGTCGGTCAGGCCCTGCAGGAAATCGTCCATCTCTTGGTCGATGAGCCCGGCGCGGCGGGCGACAACATACCAGGCGCCGGCGAGGATCAGATCCGGATCGGTGCCGATGCCGTTCATGTAGAGCTTGGCGAGACGGTTCTGGGCGGCGACATTGCCGCCTTCTGCGGCCTGTTTCATCCAGTTGAAGCCGGATTTCAGGTCGCGGACGCCGCCGCGTCCCTCGATCATCCAGGTGGCGAGATCGATCTGTGCCGTGTCGTAGTTCTGCCGCGCGGCCTGTGCCAGCAGGCCGCGGGCGCGGACATCGTCGCGCGGCTTGCCGCCGGCGCCATTGGCGTAGACCTGTGCCATCGCATATTGTGCGTCGGCAAGCCCGGTCGCGGCAGCGCGCTCGTAATAGGATACGGCTTTGGCAATACCGGCATCGCCGGGCTCCTGTTCGACCATCAGCTGCGCAAAATTGAACTGCGCCAGGCGGTTGCCGGCCTCGGCGGCGGCCTGCATCAGCGCATAGGCTTCCTTCTCGTCCTTTTTGACGTAGCGGCCGTCGAGCAGCATCAGCGCATACTGGAATTGCGATTCCGGGACGCCCTGCTCGGCGGCAAGCGCATACCACTTCGCCGCCCCTGCCGCGTCGACCGGCACGCCGAGGCCGCGCGACAGTATCTCGGCCACCAGCGTCTGTGCCGCCGGATCGCCGTTTTGAGCGCGGGAAAGCGCAAGATTGTAGGCCGTCTTGTAGAGCCCGCGCTGAAAGGCGCCGTAGGCGGCGTCGGACGGCTTTGCGCCGAAGCGGTCGGGGTTGATGGTGTCGGCCGACGGCAACGGGGCGGTGGTGGCGGGCTGCGGCAATTGTGCGGCGATCGGCTTATCGGCAGGTTCGCTGGAATCCGGCCTGGGCTGCGGCAGCGGAACGGGTTCCGCCGCTATCGCCTGCGTCACGGCCGTTGCAAGAAAGGCGCTGAAAAGGATTGTCCGCGAGCGCACGTCAGTCCTCGAAGCGCGGCGCGGTTTCGTCGAGCAGCGCGTTGGCGGCGGCGACCGCCATCTTCGGATCGGCGCCGTCGGCGAAGACGGCGCTGGACAGCGCCACGAATTCGGCGCCGGTGGCGGCGACCGCTTCCACCGAGGCAAGATCGGATCCGGCCATGACGATGCAAGGGATCTGGATCACGTCCGCCCACCATTGCCCGAGCGACAGGTTGCGGGGGTGCGGCTCAGGCTTGTTGTCGTAACCGAAGCGGCCGAAGAAAATGTAATCAGGCCTGACCTCGCCGAGTTCCAGCGCATCGTCGCGGGTCTTGGCGCCGCCGGTGCCGACCATCATCCTGGCCTGGAAGTGTTCGATCGTTTCAGCGAGCTCGTCCTTGCCGACCTCGACATGGATGCCATCGGCCTGGACGCGGCCGGCGATGCGGGTGTCGCCAGCAATGATGACGGCAATGCCGGCCGCTTGCGCCACCGGCACGATCTGTTCGGCAAAGGCCTGGAAGGCGGCCTCGTCCATACCGTTTTCCGGCAGGATGAGCGAGGCGACGTCACCGCCGTCGAAGGCCGCGGCGATGCGCTCGGCAGGCACGTTCGGCGGCGCGATCAGCACGATACGGCAGCGGTTGGGCGGCGTTGCGTCATTCATTGAATTCGATCCCGGTTATCGCCTATGCCGGGCGAAGATGGTTGCATTGCGGCATAGAGCAAAGTGCGGGGATTGAACAGGCGGCAGGGGGATCACGATTGCCGTCAACATTCTATCGGGGCTCGGCGTATGGCTGCCGCTGGCCGAAATTCTCCTCGCCTGGCCGCTTGCGGCCCTACGCAGGCACCTTCGATTTCCACAGCGACCAGCCGAGATTCATGCCGGCAGCGGCGACCAGGATCGCGGCGCCGCCGACGATCTGCGCCGGATGCAGCCGATGGCCGAAGGCGACGACGTCGACGAGGATGGCGACGACGGGGTAGATGAAGGACAGCGATCCCTGCAGATGCGTCGGCAGCTTCTGGATGGCGCCGTACATGAGGATGTACATCAGACCGGTATGGACGATGCCGAGCGTCGCCAGCATTACCCAGCTCCGCGCATCGACGGGAAGGTGGGTGAGATTGGCGAAGGGTGCCAGCATGACGACGCCGATGCAGACCTGGATCAGGGCGATCAGGTGCGGCGGCGTGCCTTTGAGTTTCTTGGTGACGATAGCCGCAACGGCCCAGAAGAAAGCCGCGGCCAGCGCCATCGCAATGCCGGTAAAGTAATCCGTACCATGATCGCCTGCATCGGGCGCGGCCTGCACGATCAGCAGCATGCCGGCGAAGGCGATGCCGAGCCAGGTCAGCTTGGTCATCGTCAGCCGTTCGGAGAAGAAGAGCGCGCCAAACCCGACCAGCATGAAGGGCTGCGTGTTGTAGACAGCCGTGGCGATCGAGATCGAGGCACGCGAAAACGCGCTGAACAGCAGCAGCCAGTTGATAACGATGGCAGCACCGCCGAGAGCCGCGATCGCGACGATGCGAAGCGACAGCCTGCCGCGCAGCAGTCCCAGCGCCGTGCAGATGACCAGCAGCGTTACCGCACCGAAGGCGCAGCGCCAGAACACCACGTCCATGATGGGCTGGCCGGAAAGGACGACGAACCAGCCGATCGTGCCGAGGATCGCCATCGCCGCCGTCATTTCGATCGTGCCGCGTACCGTATTGTCCATGGATGCTCCCGAAACTCTGTTGAGATTTTATAATCCCATGGCGGATCGGGCCTTTCCATGACTTGTTGCCGGTGATATGCAGAACCAACCTCATTAAATTAGGTAAACATCGGCTTTTTCTTGGAATTGTAAAATGCTGGACGAGCTCGACAGAAAGCTCCTCGATATCCTGGTCAAGGATTCACGGACTTCGCTGAAGGAACTGGCGCTGCAGGTCGGGTTGTCGTCGCCAAGCGTTTCGGAGCGGCTTCGGCGGCTTGAGGATCGCGGCGTCATCCGCGCTTTCACCATCGATATCGATCCGCAAGCGCTCGGCTACGCCTTGCAGGCGATCGTTCGCATCCGGCCATTGCCGGGCAAGCTGCACATCGTCCAGAAGCTGATCGAGGAAATCCCGGAATTCGGCGAATGCGACAAGGTGACGGGCGATGACTGCTTCGTTGCCCGGCTGTTCGTCCGCTCGATCGGCGAGCTCGACGGGGTTCTCGACCGCATCGCCGACAAGGCCGAAACCAGCACCGCCATCATCAAGGCGCAGCCGATCCGGAGACGCCCGCCGCCGCTCGACATGCCAAACATGTGACGGGTTTCGGTGGCCTGGCCCACATATTTGCGGTCGCGGTCTGGCCATTTCTGGTCTATTCCAGAGTTCAGCTTTCCCTCCAGCGTCCCTTCCCCATGTCAGGTCTGCTCGTCGATCCCTGGTTCTATGCCGCGGCCATTCCGGCCGTCATCCTCGTCGGCCTGTCGAAAGGCGGCTTCGGCGGCGCCGTCGGCTTTGTCGGCGTGCCATTGATGGCGCTGACCATGCCGCCGGTTCAGGCTGCCGCAATCCTTTTGCCAATTCTGTGCCTGATGGACATTGTCTCGGTGTGGACATGGTGGGGCATCTTCGACCGCAAGATGCTGGCCGACATGATGCCGGGTGCCGTGATCGGCATTGCCCTTGGCTGGCTGACGGCGGCACTTGTAACCGAAGAGATGGTGCGGCTGATCGTCGGCGCGGTTGCCTTGATCTTCGTGCTGCGCTGGCTCTATTTGCAACTCCGCCACGGTGCCGGCCACGCGGCGGAGCCCAACCGCGTCGCCGCCGGCTGCTGGGGTACTGTTGCCGGGTTCACCAGCTTCGTCGCCCATGTCGGCGGACCGCCTTTTCAGGTCTACGCCTTGCCGATCAGGCTCGATCCGAAGGTGCTGTCGGGCACCGCGGCGATCTTTTTCGCCGTTACCAATGCGCTGAAGCTCATCCCTTATTTCGCGCTCGGCCAGTTCGACACCACCAATTTGACCGCGTCGGCGGTGCTGATGCCACTGGCGCCGCTGTCGACAATCGCCGGCGCCTGGCTGGTGCGGCGGATGCGGCCGGAGCTGTTCTATCCCTTTACCTATGCGACCGTGGCGGTCGTCGCGGTCAAGCTTCTGTGGGACGGCATAGCCGGCCTTCTGTAAGACGGCGGCCCCTGTCGGCCGCCGCCGGATCCCTTAAGCCTCAGGCGGCACTCGGCAGCAGCGGCCGCGTCCTGCCAAGCGCGAGCGCGGCGCCGGTAGCCAGCACGAACGCCATGCAGCCAAGAATGGTGATGTCGTGCAGCGTCGGCTTCAGCACCATGTCCGCGATGATCACCAGCATCACCGAATAGTCGAAGCGCGCGGCATTGAGGACGCGCTGGCCCTGGGCAAGCACTGCCGGCGTCACGCCATCCTTGGCGATCATGCCCGCCATGCGGTCGGCCGTCGGCTTGAATACGAACATGCCGATGCAGAAGGTCGTCGCATAACCGGCAAGGCCGATCAGCACCCACAGATCGGAAAAGCCGACCCAGAAGCCGCACATGATGAGACCGAAGAGCAATGTCAGCATCGACATCGGCGCGAAGAACCGGTTGCCGAGCTCGCCGGTGGCGCGCATCGCCTGCAGCATGCCTTCGACGTTTCCAGCGCGGTCGGCGCGTACCGCGAGCAGCATCAGCGTGAAGCCGCCGCCGACCCAGAGGATCGCCGAGACGATGTGCAGAAATTTAACGGCCGAGTACCAGTCCATTGTTCGCTCCTTGAGAGATTTTGATGATTGCCGGAGCGCAAGGTTTTGCTCCGCCTCGTTGCGAGGAACGGGCGTTTAGCGCGGCGCCTGTTTCGGAACGATGTCGCGCGCAGGGCCGTTTTGTTTCGGTATCTCGGTCACCATCTGGAGGAAACCATTGCGCAAGCGCGTCGCTCCCACTTTCCAGCCGGTGGTGTGAACGGCGCCGTAGCCAGTCAGCTGTGCTGTTACGGCACAGATGCTGGGCGCTTGATCGAAAAATATGCCCTGCGTTAAGGGTTCGTTAAGCTTTACAGGCGTTTACTATGTCCATCCAGTGATCTGGATTCTTACCGAGTGGTTGGAGCCACTTTGTTTGACGCCTCCCTGTTAAACTCCTGAGAGCCGCCTTATCCGCGGCTCTTTTTTTGTGCGCCGGCATGGGCGTCCTTCCGGCTAAATGCGGCCGTTAACCGTTTGTTAAACATGTGCTTGCCTTCGCTGGCAGCGAAGCGCATTTTCAAGCTTCAGTCGTTTAGGCTGCCGAATGTGGCAGCCACGAGCCGAATCGGCCGGCTGTCAGGCAAGTGCAGGGGCGTAGCGATGAACGAGCCTTCGAAGGCGAGCGCGAAAACCATCAAGCTGGCGGAGCGCCGGGTTTTCTCCCAATCCTTCAAGCCGCTCTATCAGGAAGGCATGGGCCTGGTCGAGCAGGCGGCCGAATATCTCGACGGCAAGGGCCGCGCCGAGGCCAAGAAGCTGTCGAGGCTGGCGGCGACGCTTTATGCGGCCGAATCGATGCGGCTGACCACCAGGCTGATGCAGGTCGCCTCGTGGCTGCTTTTGCAGCGGGCGGCGAATTCCGGCGAGATGACCCGCGATCAGGTGGCTTCCGAAAAATCCAAGGTGCGTCTCGACACCGCCTCCGCGCACGAGGAGGCGCCCGGCTGGGCCGAGCTGCCGACGGATTTCGTCGACCTCGTCAACCGCTCGCTGCGCCTTCAGGCGCTGGTGCGCCGCATGGACGAGGAGATCTATGGCGGCCTCGCCGAGGTGCCGCCGTCGAGCCGTCGCGTCAATCCGGTCTCAGACCAGATCACGCTGCTGAACACGGCTTTCGCCCGCGGCTGACAGGCCGCTTGATAATTCTACTCTGACGGACACCTGGCGCGGTTCTCTGCGCTTACCTGCAGCGCCGCGCGTCCTTTGGACGCGCAAAGGACGCTGCAGCACTTTGATTACGCATGATCTTAACCGGAAAATCGAACCCGATTTTCGGGATCATGCGTGGGCTCACGGACCAAATGTCCGCTCCGCTTCGGTTCCCGAAAACCACGCCATCTGTCTCGTCAGAGCGAACTCTCAAACAGCCTGCGGGACGTAGCCAGACCTCGTTTCTGGTTTGTTCACATTTCGCTGGCATCGCTGTCCGCCGAAGGTAGACTTGGCGGATGGGGGAAGCGATTCGCATCATCGGCATCGATCCGGGGCTGAGGCGCACCGGCTGGGGCATCGTCGAGAGCCTCGGCAATTCGCTGCGCTTCGTCGCCTCCGGCACGGTACGGTCCGATGACAAGGCCGCGCTGGCGGTGCGTCTTTGCCAGTTGCATGACGGGCTCGCCGAGATCCTGCATGCCGCGATGCCGCACGAGGCGGCGGTCGAGCAAACTTTCGTCAACAAGGACGCCGCTGCGACGCTGAAACTCGGCCAGGCACGCGGCATCGCCATGCTGGTGCCGGCGCGTGCCGGCCTTGTCGTTGCCGAATATGCGCCAAACGCCGTCAAAAAGGCGGTGATCGGCGTCGGCCATGGCGACAAGAAGCAGATCCACATGATGGTCAAGGTGCTGATGCCGAAGGCGACTTTCGACAGCGATGACGCCGCCGACGCGCTGGCTATCGCCATCTGTCACGCGCATCACCGGCAGAGCATCGCCTACAGGATGGCGGCGCTGGCCGGATAAGTTTGTTCTTGACTTGTTCTCCGGCTGATAATAAGTAATACCGACGAGGTATTACCATGCGCGTTACCACCAAGGGCCAAGTGACCATCCCGAAGGAAATACGGGATCATCTGGGTATCGGCCCGGGCTCGGAGGTGGAGTTCGTCCCCACCGAGGACGGGGCTCGTGTCATAGCCGTCGACGAAAACATGTCGGAGGAGGAAGCCGCGCGCAGATTCAGCCAGATGCTCGGCCGTATGGCCGGTACGCTGGATCTGGGGGGCATGACGACGGACGAATATATGGAATGGCTGAGGGGCCCACGTGAAGACCTCGACATTGATTGACACAGATGTCCTGATCGACGTTTGGGGTCCTGCCGGACGGGAGAAGAAGTGGTCGGCGTCGGCAATCACCGCATGCCGGCGCGACGGCGCGCTTGTCATCAACACAATCGTCTGGTCCGAACTCGCGCCGCTGATTGCAACGGAGCAGGCCCTTCGCCAAGCAGCCGACATGCTCAAGATCGAGCGTGAATTCCTGCCGTGGGAAGCAGCCTTCCTCGCTGGTGTCACGCACTCGCGCTATCGCCGCGCCGGCGGCATTCGCGAACGAACCTTGCCGGATTTCTTTATCGGCGCCCACGCAGTCATTGCGGGACATCGGCTACTGACGCGCGATGCCGCGCGCTATCGCAGCTACTTCCCGGACCTCGATATCATCTCTCCGGAAACCCACCCGGCATGATCGGCAAGCTCAAATGATCGGCAAGCTAAAAGGCACGCTGGACGAGATCGACGAGGATTTCTGCATCGTCGACGTGCATGGCGTCGGCTACGTCGCCTATTGCTCGGCGCGCACGCTTGCCGCATTGCCGCCGCCCGGCGAGGCGGTGGTGTTGTTCATCGAGACCTATGTGCGCGAGGATATGCTGCGGCTCTATGGGTTCCAGTCGGTGCTGGAGCGCGAGTGGTTCCGGCTGTTGATGAACAATGTGCAAGGCGTCGGCGCCAAGGTGGCGCTGGCTATCCTGTCGACGCTGGCGCCGGCCGATCTCGCCAATGCGATTGCGCTGCGCGACATCGCCATGGTCAGCCGCGCGCCCGGCGTCGGCAAGAAGGTGGCCGAGCGCATCGTCACCGAGCTGAAGAACAAGGCGCCGGCCTATGCGGGCACTGCCTCGGGCACCATCGGCCTGAAGCAGGAGCTCGGCGAAGGCGTTGCCTCGGCGCCGATCACCGATGCCGTCTCGGCGCTGGTCAATCTCGGCTATTCGCGCGACACCGCCGCCAATGCGGTGGCGGCGGCGCTGAAGACGGCAGGCGAGGAGGCGGACGCATCGAAGCTGATCCGCTTCGGGCTGAAGGAGCTGGCACGGTGAGACGTTGCCCGACAAATAAATTCCGACTAGGAACAAGAGCATGGTCGGATATGCGGGCTTGACCTCCAGGGGGCAGCTTACGATTCCAAAGAAAGTCCGGTACGAGTTGTCGCTCAAGTCAGGCGATATTATTGCCTGGACGGTCGTGGATGGTCTCCTGATAGGAACGCCGCGCAATCTCGAATTTGCCGACCTCGCTGGATTTCTAGGTGATCCACCTGACGGGCCCGTTACGCTGGAACAGATCGACGCGGTGGTAAGAGATGCAGTAGGCCGCCATGTTGTTGGCGAGCAGCAAGACGCCGAACGAGAGGGTGCCGTGTGACCTTGATCCGTGTCGATACGAACTTTTTCCTTCGAGCGGTATGCGCATGAGTCTTTCGCCACGCCTCATTGCTCCCGACAAACGCGGCGAGGACGCCGAGCAGACCTTGCGGCCGCAGACGCTCGGCGACTTCGTCGGCCAGGCGGCGGTGCGGGCCAATCTCAAAGTGTTCATCGAAGCCGCCAAGGGGCGCAGCGAAGCGCTCGACCATGTGCTGTTCGTTGGCCCGCCCGGCCTCGGCAAGACGACGCTGGCGCAAATCATGGCGCGCGAGCTCGGCGTCAATTTCCGCTCGACCTCGGGCCCGGTCATCGCCAAGGCCGGCGATCTCGCAGCGCTGCTCACCAACCTCGAAGACCGCGACGTGCTGTTCATCGACGAGATCCACCGGCTCAACCCGGCGGTCGAGGAAATCCTCTATCCGGCGATGGAGGATTTCCAGCTCGACCTGATCATCGGCGAGGGGCCGGCGGCGCGTTCGGTCAAGATCGACCTGGCCCGCTTCACCCTCGTCGCCGCCACCACCCGGCTCGGCCTGTTGACCAACCCGCTGCGCGACCGCTTCGGCATCCCGGTCAGGCTCAATTTCTACTCGGTCGAGGAATTGGAACAGATCGTGCGGCGCGGCGCCCGCATCCTTGCCATGCCGCTCGGCGACGACGGTGCTTTGGAGATCGCCCGGCGGGCGCGCGGCACGCCGCGCATCGCCGGCCGGCTGTTGCGCCGGGTGCGCGACTTTGCCAGCGTTGCCGGCGACGGCCATGTCGACCGCAAGATCGCCGACGAGGCGCTGACGCGGCTCGAGGTCGACGGGCTCGGCCTCGACGCACTCGACCGCCGCTATCTGTCGATGATCGCCCGGAATTTCGGCGGCGGGCCGGTCGGCATCGAAACCATCGCCGCCGGGCTTTCCGAACCACGCGATGCCATCGAGGACATCATCGAGCCCTTTCTGATCCAGCAAGGCTTCATCATGCGCACCCCGCGCGGCCGCGTGCTGGCGGCCAATGCCTGGCGGCATCTCGGCCTCGACGCGCCGAAGGACCTGGCGCAGCAGCAGATCAGCCTGTTCCAGGAAGAGCCGTAAGTTCCGCTGCTTATGGCTTCGGTGCTGGCAGTTCCCGGCCCCGCCCTCCAGGTCTTGATCATCGCCGGTCTATGCGCAAAACAGGTGTTGCTTAAAACAGGGCCCGTCGGGCCAAAAGGACAGCAATGGACGATCATGGTGAATCGGCCTTGTCCGCCGGGCTTTCCGGCGCGCTGACGGAATTCGGCCATCGATTGATGGCGCGGGTCTATTATGCAGACACCGATTTTTCCGGCGTCGTCTACCACGCGCGCTATCTCGAATTCTTCGAGCGCGGCCGTTCCGACTATCTGCGGCTGGCCGGCGTCCACCACACCGAGCTTGCCGACGGCAAGCATGGCGAGAGAATAGTCTGGGTGGTGCGGCGCATGGAGATCGACTTCCGCGGTTCGGCCCGCATGGACGACATCCTGACCATCGATACGCGCACCGACGAGATTTCCGGTGCGCGCATCGTCATGGCGCAGCAGTTGAAACGCGGCAGCGAGGTGCTGGTCGAGGCGCGGGTCGAAGCGGCGATCGTTGGCGAGAACGGCCGGCCGCGGCGCTTTCCCAAGGATTGGGTGGCAGCCTTCATGCCCAGAACGCGCAAATAAAGGTTCAGAGGCAACGATCCCGAGCTCCCGGTCGGGGCCAGGATCGCCGGGCGGCTCGTCGGGGCGCGGCAATGCGCCGCGCTGTACGTCCTAACCCATCCTTAACCATAACGGTCCATGAAGGGATTGGTTAAGATTGGGAGAATCCAAGCGCCTTCCTTTCACCAATATTTGCCCCGAAAAGGCCGCCAACGGTGCATTTGGGGTTATTCCGCCAGCCTAACGCGAACGGATCACAAGGGATGCCCATGGGCCAGCCGCCAGCCACGCCCGGAAAATCTTTAAGGACGTAACATGGAAAACATCGCTCTCGCCGACCCGGGCGCGCATTTATCGATTTGGGCCTTGTTCATGCAGGCCGGTTGGGTGGTCAAGCTGGTCATGATAGGGCTGCTCTGCGCCTCGATCTGGACCTGGGCGATCATCGTCGACAAGCTCGTCGCCTATGCCCGCATGCGGCTGGCGCTCAATCGCTTCGAACAGGTGTTCTGGTCGGGACAGTCGCTGGAAGAACTTTACCGCACGCTCGCCGACCGCAAGACGACCGGCATGAGCGCGATCTTCGTCGCCGCCATGCGCGAATGGAAGAAGAGCTTCGAGAAGGGCGCGAAATCGCCGCTCGGCCTGCAGACCCGCATCGACAAGGCGATGGATCTGGCGTTGACCCGCGAGATGGAAAAGCTTGAAGGGCGGCTCGGCTTCCTCGCCACCACCGGCTCGGCGGCGCCGTTCATCGGCCTGTTCGGCACCGTGATCGGCATCATGACCTCGTTCCAGGCGATCGCCGCCTCGAAGAATACCAGCCTGTCGGTGGTCGCGCCCGGCATCGCCGAAGCGCTGCTGGCGACGGCCATCGGCCTGCTCGCCGCCATCCCGGCCGTCATCGCCTATAACAAGCTGTCGTCGGACGCGAGCAAGATCGCGGTGCGCATGGAAGGGTTCGCGGATGAGTTCTCCGCCATACTCTCGCGCCAAATCGATGAAAAAGTCGCGCAGAAGGCCTGAGGAACGATCATGGGAATGTCCGTAAGCGCAGGTGGCGGAGGACGCGGCGGGCGCGGCCACAGGCGGCGCGGCCGCCATCACGCCTTGATATCGGAGATCAACGTCACGCCGATGGTCGACGTCATGCTGGTGCTGCTGATCATCTTCATGGTCGCGGCGCCGTTGCTGACGGTCGGCGTGCCGATCGACCTGCCGGATACCCAGGCCAAAGCGATGAACGCCGATACGCAGCCTATAACCGTGTCCATCAACTCGGCCGGTCAGATCTACCTCCAGGAAACCGAGATCCCGATCGAGGAGCTGGTGGCAAAGCTGCAGGCGATCTCGAAGACCGGCTATGACGAGCGCATTTTCATCAGAGGTGACAAATCTACCGACTACGGCATGGCCATGAAGGTGATGGCTCGTATCTCGGCCGCCGGCTACAAGAATATCGGCCTGGTTTCACTGCAGGAACAGGATCAATAGACGCAAGATGAGGACCGGCCTCACCACATCGGTGATCTTGCATACGGTGGCGATTGCCTTCGGGCTGTTCACGTTGTCCTCGCCGCCCGCGATGCCTGCGTCCGATGCGGAATCGGTGTCGGTCGAGATCGTGCCGATGGAAGCGACGGCACAGGTCCTGCAAGGCGACAAGAAGGCTGTGATGCACGACAAGCCGGCGCCGCTACCGACGCAGCGTCCCGACATCGTTCCAGACGCCCAGAAAATCGGCGATAACAGCGTCGACACCGACAAGCCGCCGACACCGGAGCCCAAGCCCCAGCCGGTCGATATGACGGCGGCTCCGCCACCCGCGCCGACGCCGGTCGAAAAGCCCAAGCCCGAGGACGTGCCGAAGCCGAAGGAAGAGCCGAAGCCTATTCCCGCTACGGAGGTAGCGCCGGTGCCGCAGCCGAAGGAAGAGGTCAAGCCCGAGCCTGTCAAGCAGACCGAGCCCAAGCCGACGCTGGCCAAGGAGCCGACGCCCACGCCGCCGCAGGACAAGACTGCAGCGATCGAGCCGCAGCCCGAGGTCAAGCCGGATGCCGTCGCCGAGGCGATTGCCAAGCAACCGCCAACCGAGGAGGCGCAGCTTCCGGACTCGGCCCCGGCACCTGAGGCTCGGCCGAAGCCGCAGCCGGTCCAGGCAGAAAGCGCCAAGGCACCGGAGCGCAAGGACGCCGACAAGCCGGTCAAGGAAGCCTCCTCCAAGCCGAAATCGGACGACAAGCAATTCAACGCCGACGAGATTTCGGCTCTGCTCGACAAGCGGAAGCCGGCCGGGGGCGGCGCCAAGCGCTCGACCCAGCAGGCATCGCTCGGCGGCGAGAAGGATCAGGGCCAGAAGCTTTCGAAATCGGAGCAGGGGGCATTGGAGGCCCAGCTTGGTGGTTGCTGGACACTTCCGGCAGGGCTCGAGGGTTCGGAGAATTTCGTCGTCGTGGTCCGGTTCAATCTGGACGCCTCCGGCAAGTTGGATGGCCGGCCGAGCGTTGAAAAGTCGAGCGGAAACCGCCCGTTTGACGAAAGTGCAGTGCGCGCGGTTCAGAAATGCGATGTGGCCGGCTTGCAAGTTCCCGCGGGCAAGCAAGACATCTGGTCCGACGTTCGGGTCACTTTCGACCCCAGGGAGATGCTCGGCCTTTAGGCCCGGCGCCCACAGAGTCAGCGAAGAGAAGCGAGAAGACATGAAATCCATCCTCAAGCCGCTCCTGATGATCGTAGCGATGGCGCTGGGCATGACTGCCGCCGCCACCCTGCCGGCGCGGGCGCTCGTTGAGCTCAACGTCAACAAGGGCAATGTCGAGCCGTTGCCGATCGCCATCACCGACTTCCAGGGCGGCGATGCGCTCGGCGCCGAGATTTCCGGCATCGTCAGTGCCGACCTGAAACGCTCCGGCCTGTTCGCGCCGATCGACAAAAGCGCTTTCATTGAAAAGATCTCGAACCCGGATGCCACGCCGCGCTTCGAAGACTGGAAGGTGATCAATGCGCAGGCGCTGGTCACCGGCAGTGTCGGAAAGGAGGCTGACGGCCGTGTCCGCGCCCAGTACCGGCTGTGGGACACCTTTGCCGGCCAGCAGATGTCGGGGGAACAGTTCTTCGCCAACGACGCCAATACCAGGCGCGTCGCCCATATCATCGCCGACGCCATCTATGAGCGGCTGACCGGCGAGAAGGGCTATTTCGACACGCGCGTCGTCTTCATCGACGAGTCCGGTGCCAAGAATGCGCGCAAGAAGCGGCTTGCCATCATGGACCAGGACGGCGCCAACGTCCGCTATCTCTCGAACGGCAAATCGATCGTGCTGACGCCGCGCTTCTCGCCGAACCGGCAGGAAATCACCTACATGTCCTATGAGAGCGGTCAGCCGCGGGTGTACCTTTTGCAGATCGAGACGGGGCAGCGCGAGCTGGTCGGCAATTTCCCCGGCATGACCTTTGCGCCGCGCTTTTCGCCGGACGGCCAGAAAGTAATCATGAGCCTGCTGCGCGATGACGGCAATTCCAACATCTTCGCCATGGACCTGAGAAGCCGCTCGACGACCAGGCTTACCAATTCGACCGCCATCGACACCTCACCGTCCTACTCGCCTGACGGCAGCAAGGTGGTGTTCACCTCGGATCGCGGCGGCCGCGCGCAGATCTATGTAATGGGCGCCGACGGCTCGGGCCAGACCCGCATCTCGTTCGGCGACGGCGTCTATTCGACGCCGGTGTGGTCGCCGCGCGGCGATCTCATCGCCTTCACCAAGCAGACCGGCGGCGAATTCCAGATCGGCGTCATGCGCACCGACGGTTCGGGTGAGCGCATCCTGTCCACCGGCTTTCAGCAGGAGGGGCCGACCTGGGCGCCCAACGGCCGGGTGCTGATGTTCTTCCGCGATTCCAATGGCGGACCAAAACTTGTTTCGGTCGATCTCACCGGCCGCAACGAACAGTCGATCCCGACGGCGAACTTCGCCTCGGATCCGGCCTGGTCGCCGCTGCTCGAATAGTTCCGGGCAAGGATGTTCAATTCGAGCATCCTTTGCTCCCAGTTGCACGTCGGCAACGGTGGCCGAAAAGCGCCGTTTCCGGCCTTGTTTTCACCCGATGGTCGCGTTTTGGCCGCATTTCCGCCTACGGTCCGCGCTCATTGTGTAGCCTTGGATGACCCGTCGGGGCGCCCCCTGCAACGAAGGCTGCGGACGGCAGCCGAAACCAAATTTTAACCGTGTTTCTTGAGCGTCGGTTAACCCAAACGTGGTTACTGGACGATCAATGAAATCACTCGAATTGCGAAGGAGAGGCGGCATGGGCCGTATCGCAGCACTTACCACAAACCCGGTCATGATCGCGCTCGTCGCGATGCTCGCGATCACCGGTTGCGCCTCGAAGAAGACGCCGAACAGCGCCGCCGATCTCGGCCTAAACGGCGCTGGCGCGGCAACGCCCGGGTCGGCCCAGGACTTTACCGTCAACATCGGCGACCGCATCTTCTTCGATACCGATTCGTCCTCGATCCGCGCCGATGCGCAGACGACGCTGTCGCGCCAGGCGCAGTGGCTGAACCAGTACAAGCAGTATGCCATCGTCATCGAAGGCCATGCCGACGAGCGCGGCACGCGCGAATACAATCTGGCGCTCGGCGCCCGCCGTGCTGCTGCCACCCGAGACTTCCTGGTCGCCAAGGGCGTTTCGGCGCAGCGCCTGAAGACCATTTCTTACGGCAAGGAGCGTCCGGTCGCGGTTTGCGACGACATCTCCTGCTGGTCGCAGAACCGCCGCGCCGTAACCACGCTGGGCGGCGCCGGTTCTTGATCGGCATTAATGCAACACTTGGTGCGAAAGGCGGCCAAAGGGCCGCCTTTTTCATATCTGCTCGCTCCAAACAAAATTTGGCCGAAGTCTCACGTCCTGTTAAGAGCCGAGAGCGTCTGGCTAGTCCCCAGTTGGCTGGTCTACTTCGAGTGAGAGGCGCGCAACAATGGTTTCACGGCGAGAGGCACATGCATTTCAGATCGGTCTTGAGCGGCACGCTTGCGCTGCTGCTCGTATCAAGTATCTCGGCAGTTGCTGACGGGGCAAGCGGCACCGGGCAGTCATCGGAAAGCGGTTTTTCCTTCCATCTGCCGACGATCAAACTGCCCGGCATTTTCGGCGAAAAGAAAAAGCCGGATCAGGTTCAATTCGCGCAACAGGATGGCACCGGCACTCCGGCGCTGGAGGAACAGCTCCGGCAGATGAACGGCAAGATCGAGGAACTCAATTTCCAGGTCCTGCAGATGCAGGAGCAGATCCGCAAGCAGCAGGAAGACAACGAATTCCGCTTCCAGCAGCTGGAAGGCGGTCAAGGCGCGCAGCAGCCGGCCGAGCAGAAGAAGTCCGAGGCCGGACCCAGCAGCGACAGCCCCAACAGCGACAGCAACGTGGCAGAGGCGCCGGCAACGCAGGCTCCGGCTGCTGCGGACACGCCGCCAGCCGGCGACAAGAGCGTCGAGGACGTCATCATCGAATCGCCGAGCGGCGATCCCGGCAAGCTGATCCCCGGCGCGCCGCCCAAGACGTTCGGCACGATCACCGTCGACAAAAACGGCAATGTCGTCGAAGCCGGCGGCAATGCGCAGGCGAACGCGCCGGACCAGAATACGGCCCCAGCCAACGGCGCCAGCGCAGCCGGCAACAAGGCCGGTAAATCCGATGATACGGTGGTCGCGGCACTCCCCTCGACCAACGATCCGGAGGAGCTTTACCGAAACTCCTACCAGTTCATCCTGTCGGGCGACTACAGCACCGCCGAACAGGGTTTCCGCGACCATATCGCTCGTTTTCCCCGGGACGCCAAGGCGGCGGACGCGCATTACTGGCTTGGTGAATCGCTGCTCGGCCAGCAGAAATACCGCGATGCGGCCGAGATTTTCCTCGCTGCCAGCAAGGACTATCCCAAGGCCAAGAAGGCGCCCGACATGCTGTTGAAGCTCGGCGTTTCACTGGTCGGGCTGAAACAGCGCGACGTGGCCTGTGCCACCTTCAGCGAGATCGGCAAGCGCTACCCCGATATTTCCGGCGCGCTCAAGGAGCGGGTCAAGCAGGAAAGGGCGCTCGCGGCGTGCTAGTTTTTCCGTTGCATGTCGTTGCCCCAAAACCGGGCCCACTTTTGGGCGACATGCATGACGCTCGACACCGAGCCTGACCTTTCGGATTTTTCGCGGATCGACTTTTCCAACGGCGCTGTTGCGGCCGTGTCCGGCGGCAGCGACTCGACCGCCCTTCTCCTCCTCCTCAAAGCCCATCTCGACCGTACCGCGCCGGCAACGAAATTGCTGGCGGTGACGATCGATCACCAATTGCGACCGCAAGCGGCAGCGGAAGCGCAAGCCGTGGCCAGGCTGTGCGCAGCACGCGGCATTGCCCATCGCATCCTCGCCTGGTCGGGGCACAAACCATCGACCGGCCTGCCCGCCGCCGCGCGCGAGGCGCGCTACCGGCTGCTCGCCGAGGCCGCCGAAGCGGCAGGCATCGGCCTGATCCTGACGGGGCACACCGCCGACGACCAGGCCGAGACCGTGCTGATGCGGCAAGCGCGTAACGAGTGGGCACGTGACGAGTGGGCACGTGACGAGCGGGCAAGTGATGGAGGGCCAAGTGAAGAAGGGCGAGGCGACGACGGGCCGCGCGATGAAGGGCGGGGCCTTGCCGGCATGGCGCCGGCAACCCTCTACGAGTGGCGGCACTGGATCGTGCGGCCGCTGCTCGGCATAAGGCGTGCTGAGCTGCGCGAATTCCTGCGGCGTGAACAGGTCGCCTGGATCGAAGATCCGACCAATGCCGACACCGCTTTCGAGCGGCCGCGCGTCCGCGCAGCACTTGTTGAAGGCGACGATGCGCCTCGCATGGCTGAAACGATGGCGCTGGCCAGAAAGGCGGCGGTCGAGCGTGAGCAGCTGGGACACCGCGCGGCCATGCTGATCCGCAGCTTGGCCTCCAGGCCGGCCGCCGGCCTCGTCCGCCTCGATCGGGATTTTGCGATGGAAGGCGACAGCCGGGCGGCCATTTATGCGCTGCGCATTCTGCTGGCGGCGATCGGCGGCACCGCCTTCCTTCCCGACCAGGCCCGCAGCGAAGCCCTTTTCGGCCGGCTCCGCACCGGGCCGCTTTGTGCCACATTGTCGCGGACCGTGATCGATGCCCGGCGTACCGGTACCTTTCTGCATCGCGAATTGCGCGATCTGCCGCCCACTGTTGCGCTTTCCGACAATGCCCTTTGGGACGGCCGCAGACGGATCACATTGGGCGACAGTTCAGGTGCATTGTTGATCGCACCGCTGTTGGTGGCACCGCTCGGGGCGGCTCTTGCCGCAAAGCGGGCAATTGCCGGGCGTGGCACGCCGGCAAGCCTTGTACGTGCCGCCTTGGCCGCTGAGCCGGCGCTATGGCGGGATGGCGAATGCCTTGGTTTGCCTGGCGAAGGTCCGATGCCGGCGGCTGTCGCCGCATATCCGGCAGTCGCGCCCTTCGCCCGTTTCCTGCCGTCTTTCGATCTGGCGCCGGCCGATGCCGTCGCCGCCTTGCTTGGCGCGGCGCCGGTTCCAGCCTCGCCATTCGGCGGCCACAGTGCCGGCCTACCACGGGCGAAAGCTTAACCGAGACCTGCTGTTATGCTTGGCAAGGGGAGACGCTCTCCCTATGTTAGGGCCAAGTTTCCTCTCACGACGCGTGTCCGCCCAGCGGCGCCAACGGGACAATTGATGAATCCGAATTATCGCAACCTCGCGCTCTGGGCGATCATAGCGGTCCTGCTCATCGCTCTCTTCAATCTTTTCCAGACGCCGCAGACGCGTGGAGCCTCGAGCGATGTCCCCTATTCGCAGTTCCTGCAGGAAGTCGCGGCGGGACGGATCAAGTCGGTGACCATTGCCGGCGCTCGTATCTCCGGCAACTACACTGACAGTTCCAACGGCTTCCAGACCTATTCTCCTGGGGACCCGTCGCTGGTTTCGCGGCTGCAAGACAAGAACGTCACCATCAATGCGCGTCCTGAATCCGACGGCTCCAATTCGCTGTTCGGCACCCTGATCTCCTGGCTGCCGATGATCCTCATCCTCGGCGTCTGGATATTCTTCATGCGCCAGATGCAGTCCGGTTCCGGCCGCGCCATGGGCTTCGGCAAGTCGAAGGCCAAGCTTTTGACCGAAGCGCACGGCCGCGTCACCTTCCAGGACGTCGCCGGCGTCGACGAAGCCAAGGAAGATCTGGAAGAGATCGTCGAGTTCCTGCGCGACCCGCAGAAATTCCAGCGGCTCGGCGGCAAGATCCCGCGCGGCGTGCTGCTCGTCGGTCCTCCCGGAACCGGCAAGACGCTGCTCGCCCGCTCGGTCGCCGGTGAAGCCAACGTGCCGTTCTTCACCATTTCGGGCTCGGACTTTGTCGAGATGTTCGTCGGCGTCGGCGCAAGCCGCGTTCGCGACATGTTCGACCAGGCCAAGAAGAACGCGCCTTGCATCATCTTCATCGACGAAATCGACGCGGTCGGCCGCCATCGCGGTGCCGGCCTCGGCGGCGGCAATGACGAGCGCGAGCAGACGCTGAACCAGCTGCTGGTCGAGATGGATGGCTTCGAATCCAACGAAAGCATCATCCTGATCGCCGCTACCAACCGGCCCGACGTGCTCGATCCGGCGCTGCTGAGGCCGGGCCGCTTCGACCGCCAGGTGGTGGTGCCGAACCCCGACATCGTCGGCCGCGAGAAGATCCTGAAAGTGCATGTGCGCAACGTGCCGCTGGCGCCCAATGTCGACCTCAAGGTGATCGCGCGCGGCACGCCGGGCTTTTCCGGCGCCGACCTGATGAACCTGGTCAACGAGTCCGCACTGATGGCGGCGCGGCGCAACAAGCGCCTCGTCACCATGGCCGAATTCGAGGACGCCAAGGACAAGATCATGATGGGCGCCGAGCGCCGCTCGTCGGCGATGACGCAGGCCGAGAAGGAGCTGACCGCCTATCACGAGGCCGGTCACGCCATCCTGGCGCTCAACGTGCCGTCGGCCGATCCGCTGCACAAGGCGACCATCATCCCGCGCGGCCGGGCACTCGGCATGGTCATGCAGCTGCCGGAAGGCGACCGCTATTCGATGAGCTACAAATACATGATCTCGCGCCTCGCCATCATGATGGGCGGCCGTGTCGCCGAGGAGTTCAAATTCGGCAAGGAGAACATCACCTCCGGCGCCTCCTCCGATATCGAGCAGGCGACCAAGCTGGCGCGCGCCATGGTGACGCGCTGGGGCTTCTCCGACAAGCTCGGCCATGTCGCCTATGGCGACAACCAGGAGGAGGTGTTCCTCGGCCATTCGGTGGCGCGCACGCAGAACATCTCGGAAGAGACGGCGCAGATCATCGACGCCGAAGTGCGCCGGCTGATCGACGAGGCCTATTCGACGGCAAGGTCCGTCCTGACCAAGAAAAAGAAGGAATGGATCGCGCTGGCGCAAGGCCTACTCGAATACGAGACGCTGTCCGGCGAGGAGATCAAGCAGTTGATCGCCGGCAATAAGCCCGCACGCGACCTTGGCGACGACACACCGCCGAGCCGCGGCTCGGCCGTGCCGAAGTCCGGCCGCCGCAAGAAAGGCCCCGAGCCCGAAGGCGGCATGGAACCCCAGCCGTCAAGCTAGGCTCCGGCCCAGGACAGATCGACTTCGAAGCGCCGCGGCTCTAACCGCGGCGTTTTCTTTTGGGGAATGCGACACGACAATCGCATTTGGATTGTTGCGAAGATGGACCCCCACCCTAAACCTCCCCACAAGGGGGAGGGAATGCTGCCGCGCGCCTTTCCTTCCTCTTTGGCGCCGAAAGGCAGGCAATCTGCCCGAGGTTAGCGCCAACGGAAGTCTCCCTCCCCCTTGTGGGGAGGGGTTAGGGGTGGGGGTCCATCGTAGAGTGAAAGCCTCGGCTTTCCAACCCGCGATAGCCCGCCCCTCGTGGGGAGATGCCAGGTGGTTCGCCCAGAGAGGGGCGCGAAGGAATGGGCCTTCTATCGTCCTCGTTGACAATTTCGGGAAGATCGACAAAGCGCGCTGGAGGATGAAGTTCGTATTTTTGCCGACGGTGCCACATTTTGTTCTTGCTTTGTGCCGGCAGCTGTGCTACTAATTTGGCTATGGTGTCAATTGGCGCCGCCGACCCGCCCGCCGAGGCGGGTTTTTTGTTTCCGGCTGTGAGGGGTTCCGGTGTTGCCGAGATCGATGCCGGCGAGACAGAGGGAGCGAAGGAACGCGACCTGACAGTTGGTTCGACCTCGGAAGGCCCTCGCACTTGTTCGGCAATAAAAAAAAGCCCGCGAACCTTGCGGCTCGCGGGCTCCTATCGTCGAATGATGCCGCGGTCAGCTCTTCAGCTTGGCGTTGCAGAGGCTGTAGAAGCCGCCGCCTTTCTGGATCCACCTGAGGCCGCCCAGCGTGTTGGCGTCCTTGTTGGCGTAATAGAGGTCGAGGCAGGTGTGCATGCGGCCCTTGGCCGGGGTCTCGGTTGCGTACTTCTTGGAGATCGCCGTCGGGAATTTCACGCCCTGGGGGGCGGTGATGGTCGGCGGTTGCGGATCGCCGGTGTACTTGGCATCGGGAGCCGGCAGGGTGTTGTCGTCGGCTGCGCCGGCGCCGCATTGGCTCTTGCGGAAGTCGTTCCACTTCATGCCGTTCAGCGTGTTGCCGGCCTTGGCAGCCTGATATTTGGCGCTGCAATCCGCCATGCTGAGGCCTTTGCCGGTATCGGTCGCGGCAGCTGTCGTCGCCTTGGCAGGTGCCGTGGCAGGTTGTGCCGCTGCAGTTGCACCGGCGGCGCATTCACTCTTGCGGAAATCGTTCCATTTCATGCCGTTGAGCGTGCCGGCAGCCTTGGCGGCCTGGTATTTGGTGCTGCATTCCTTGGCCGTCAGCCCAGGCGCAGCGTCGTCGGCGGCGGCTGCCGCAGCCTTGGTCGCGGCGGCGGGTTGTGCGGCTGCAGTGGCGCCGGCGGCGCATTCGGTCTTGCGGAAATCGTTCCACTTCATGCCGTTCAGCGTGCCGGCGGCTTTTGCCGCCTGGTATTTGGTGCTGCACTCCTTCGCCGTCAGGCCAGGCGCCGCATCGTCGCCGGCGGCTGCCTTGGTGGTGTCGGCGGCCTTGGCCGTGGCTTTGGCTGGGGCGGGATCGGTCGTAGCGGCGGTGGCATCGGTGCCGCATTGGGCCTTGCGGAACTGGTTCCAGTTCTGCCCGCCAAGCGTTCCCGCATCCTTGGCCGCGTTATACTTGGTGCTGCACTCGGCCATGGTCAGCGCATTGGCAGGCGCCGCCAGGAATAAGGTCGCGACGGCAAGACCCGTCAAAGTGGCAAGTCGGTGGATGAGCATGCGTTTTCTCCCTATGGCGGTTCATGATATGTCCCAGTGCAGCAATAGCGCTCAACGGCTGGTTGCGCCAGATGCTAAGTAGCGTAGAGACAATTTAGAGGTGCATTCTTTTCTTTAAGGTGATGAATTCGTTGCCGGGACTGTCTCCCAGCCAAGTTCGTCCGGGTGCATTGCACGGAGAGCGCGCATATGGCTGGTTCCCAGCGAAGACACTGCGTCGCATGACAGCCAGTCAAATCGGCGGGTGCGGCGGACCTGAGCCTACCTCTGTCTGGAGCAGCACGATGCGGATTCGGGTTCAAGGCCACACTGCCACTAACCAAAGGATCCAGATGAGGTTTTAGGTTGACGTTTCTGATGCTGCTGCCGCAACAAGGGCTCGAAACTTGAAAATCAACACACTAGCGTGACGCAAAACACACAAAACAACAATTTTCTAAGGATTGGTCGTCCATAATCATACAATGTGATGACGGGGCTTGGGCCATTTTATGGCATGAGATGCTCGGAAAGAACCATCGGGAAGCTGGCGAACATGGCAGGACATTATTTCGGTACGGACGGCATTCGTGGGCGCGCCAACAAGTTTCCAATGACGGCGGAGGTCGCCATGCGGGTCGGCATGGCCGCCGGCCTCTCGTTCCAGCGCGGCAGCCACCGCCACCGCGTCGTGCTCGGCAAGGATACCAGGCTTTCCGGCTACATGATCGAGAACGCGATGGTATCCGGCCTGTGCGCCGCCGGCATGGATGTCTTCCTGCTCGGCCCGATCCCGACGCCCGCAGTTGCCATGCTGGTGCGCTCGCTGCGCGCCGATATCGGCGTGATGATTTCTGCCTCGCACAACCCCTATTACGACAACGGCATCAAGCTGTTCGGCCCCGATGGCTACAAGCTGTCCGATGAGATCGAGGAGCGTATCGAGGGGATGCTCGACAAGGATATCGAACTGGCGCTCGCCGATTCCGATGGGCTCGGCCGCGCCAAACGCGTCGACGGCGTGCATGACCGCTATATCGAATTCGCCAAGCGCACGCTGCCGCGCTCAATGTCGCTGTCGGGGCTGCGCATCGTCGTCGATTGCGCCAATGGCGCCGCCTACAAGGTGGCGCCTGACGCGCTATGGGAACTCGGCGCCGAGGTCGTTGCCATCAATGTCGAGCCCAACGGCTTCAACATCAACAAGGAATGCGGCTCGACCCATCCGGCCGGCCTGCAAAAGAAGGTGCACGAGGTGCGCGCCGACATCGGCATTGCGCTCGACGGCGATGCCGACCGCGTCGTCATCGTCGACGAGAACGGCGCGATCGTCGATGGCGACCAGATCATGGCGCTGATCGCCGAGTCGTGGCACCAGAGCGGACGGCTGGCCGGCGGCGGCGTCGTCTCGACGGTGATGTCCAATCTCGGCCTCGAACGCTTCCTCGGCGACATGAACCTGCAGTTGCATCGCACCAAGGTCGGCGACCGCTATGTCGTCGAGCACATGCGTGCCCATGGGCTCAATGTCGGCGGCGAACAGTCGGGCCACATCGTACTGTCCGATTTCTCGACCACCGGCGACGGCCTCGTCTCGGCGCTCCAGGTGCTCGCCTGCATCAAGCGGCAGAACCGGCCGGTCAGCGAATTGTCGAAGAAATTCGAGCCGGTGCCGCAGCTTTTGAAGAATGTGCATATTTCCGGCGGCAAGCCTCTGGAAGAGGCGCCGGTCAAGGCAGCGATCGAAGATGCGCGCAATCGCCTCGGCAAGGCCGGGCGCCTGGTCATCCGGCCATCCGGCACGGAGCCGCTCATCCGCGTCATGGCGGAGGGCGATGACCCGCAGCTTGTCGAGTCCGTCGTCAACGACATCGTCGAGGTCATTTCAGAAACGCGCAGCGCCGCCTGATCTCCTTCCAACGTCAGTTCAAAAAGCCCGCCTTTCCGGCGGGCTTTTTGTTGGATCGCCTGTCAGTCCTGCTACAGCAACGGTCGCCAGATTCCTTGGACTTTAGAGATTCGTGGTTAATCGATACGGTTAAACGCCTTTTAACCTTTCCGATTCATTATCCACAACTGAGATCAATCACATTTCGGGCGCGTTCGCCGTTCGAGGGTTCTCAGGGGTGATAAGCATGTTCAACACAGCAAGAATGGCTCTCCTGGCCGCGCTGTTTGCCGGCGCCGGACCGGCATTCGCCGCCGATTTCGCCGAGCCGCCCGTGGTCGAGGAGGCACCGCCACCGGTCGTCTACGAGCCGCCGGCCGAGTATGGCGGCTGGTATATCCGCGGCGACATCGACTATCACTGGTCGAAGTTTCGCGGCGCCGACTACATCACCTACGGACCGCCTCCCGGGACAGGTACTTTTGACAGCGGCAAGCTGAAGAGTGCCTTCTCGGCCGGTGCCGGCGTCGGCTATCAAATCGACCGGCACTTCCGCACCGACTTGACCGCGGACTGGATGAGCAAATCCACTTTCCGCGGCTCGACCAGCGGCATCTGTCTCGATGGAGATCCCTGTACTTCGGTCGACACCTCGTCCTATACGGCGCTGCTGCTGCTCGCCAACGCCTATGTCGATATCGGCACATGGCACGGTATCACGCCCTATGTCGGTGCCGGCATCGGCGGTGCCTGGGTTAAGTGGGATACACTCCACAACAGTGATGAAGACGGTGAATTCTTCCACCACGGCGGCAAGGGCTGGCGTTTTGCCTATGCTGCCATGGTTGGTGCATCCTACTGTTTGACCGATCGCGTCAAGCTCGACGTCGGCTACCGCTACAGCCATATAAACGGTGGGAAGATGTTCGACTTCGGCAGCGGCGTCGGCCCCGGCTATGACGACGGCATCAATGTTCATGAGGTGCGCGGCGGCCTGCGCTATCAGTTCGGCAGATCGGACTGCGTCGAACCGGAACCCTATGTTCCGGAGCCGGAGCCGGTCTACACCAAGTAAGCGCTTCGAAATCGAGGAATTTGTCGATCGCCCGGCTGATGCCGGGCGGTTTCGTTTGGCTGCCTGAAGATGCTGCGACGCTCTGTGACACCGTCCAGCTCGAGGGGCGCAAACGGATCAAATCAATTGCTAACGCCTTGTTATCCTTAACCCGCACTTAACCACTATGGTTAACAATGCTCCCTGAAACGGCGCGCGATCGCGAATGCGCCAAGTTCGGGAGCCGAGGACCATGACATTCAAATCGCCTGTAGCACTGGCGCTTGCAGCAGTCGTCCTGATGCCGCTGACGCCGGCGCTTGGCGCCGATTACGATCCGCCGGTCTATGTCGACCAGGCGCCGGATTATGTGCCGGTCGAGGTTGGCTCGGGATGGTATCTGCGCGGCGATGTCTCCTATCTGGTGCAGAAGAGCTTCAAGGATGAGGATTTCGCCTTCACGCCCGCGAGCTTCGACGAAAAGGAAGATCCCATCTTCGCCAGCATTGGCTTCGGCTACCATTTCAACGACTATCTGCGCGCCGATCTCAATGTCGGTTATCTGCCCGGCAACAAGATCGACATCGGTTACGACGATACAGGGATTGTGGTGCTACCGGCAACGGCGACGGTGGCATCAGCATCCCTGAAGAACCATGCCTTCTCGGGCATACTCAATGGCTACGTCGATCTTGGCACGTATGTCGGAATCACGCCCTATCTCGGCGCTGGTATCGGTATCCTGCAGAGCAAGCGTCGCCTCTCGGCGAGCTACTTCACCGACAACGCCGACCCCACCGACGATTTCGTCCGGCATGACAACAAGACCCAGTACTCCTTCGCCTACACGCTGAATGCCGGCTTTGCCTACCAGGTGTCCAAGAATGTCTCAGTCGATCTGGGCTATCAGTATTTTTCCGCGCCAGACGCCGAATATGTGACTGCCGAGAGCCTGACTTCTTTTCCGATCCGCAAAGGAATCAACAATCATCAAGTCAAAGTCGGACTGCGCTACGATCTCTGGTAGGCTCGATCGAAGCCGAGGCGTTAACAATGGCGGGTCGTAGGCCCGCCGTTTGCGTTTCGCCGCCGGCAATATCCCGACAGCGACAAAAACTTTCCCCTTGACGCCGAAAGCCTGAACGCATATCGCCGTCCGTGGGCCACCCCTCCCCAACGAGGGGCCACTATCTGGAAGGATAGACCACGATGACGACGCATACGAAGCCCGGACTCCGTCCGGCAAATCCCAATTTTTCCTCAGGTCCTTGTGCAAAACGCCCCGGCTGGTCGGTCGAGGCGCTCAAAAATGCCGCGCTCGGGCGCTCGCACCGTGCCAAGATCGGCAAGACCAAGCTCGAACAAGCGATCGAGCTGACGCGGGAAATCCTCCAGGTTCCGGCGGATTACCGCATCGGCATCGTGCCGGCCTCGGATACCGGTGCGGTCGAAATGGCGCTGTGGTCGCTGCTCGGCGAACGCGGCGTCGACATGGTCGCCTGGGAGAGCTTCGGCTCCGGCTGGGTCACCGATGTGGTCAAGCAGCTGAGGCTCGCCGATGTGCGCAGGTTAGAGGCCGACTACGGCGCACTGCCCGACCTGACCAAAATCGACTTCGACCGCGACGTGGTCTTCACCTGGAACGGCACGACGTCGGGCGTGCGCGTGCCGAACGGCGATTTCATCCCGGCCACCCGCAAGGGGCTGACCATTTGCGACGCCACTTCGGCGGCTTTTGCGCAAAAGCTCGATTTTCAGAAACTCGACGTCGTCACCTTCTCCTGGCAGAAGGTGCTGGGCGGTGAGGGCGCGCACGGCATGCTGATCCTCAGCCCGCGCGCCGTCGAGCGTCTGGAAAGCTACAAGCCGGCCTGGCCACTGCCGAAGATCTTCCGCCTCACTTCGGGCGGCAAGCTGATCGAAGGCATCTTCAAGGGCGAGACCATCAACACCCCGTCGATGCTGTGCGTCGAGGACTATCTCGACGCGCTGCGTTGGGCGAAGTCGATCGGCGGCCTCGACGCGCTGGTCACCAGAGCGGATGCCAATGCCGCTGTTCTCGATCGCTTTGTCCGGAAATCTTCCTGGCTCGGCCATCTTGCCGTCGACCCGGCGACGCGTTCGAACACATCGGTCTGCCTTTCCTTCACCGATCCGGATGTCGCTGCACTCGACGCCGACGGACAGGCTGCGTTCGCCAAAGCAATTGTCTCGGCGCTCGACAAGGAAGGCGTCGCCTATGACATCGGCGCCTACCGCGATGCACCGCCCGGCCTGCGCATCTGGTGTGGGGCGACAGTCGAGACTTCCGACCTCGAAGCGCTGCTGCCTTGGCTCGACTGGGCCTTTGCCGCGCAAAAGGCGTCGCTGAAGGCAGCGGCCTGATCCCTCCCCTCGAGGGAGGGTGGCCCGAAGGGCCGGGTGGGGTCGCCTCCGCCCAGCTCACCGATCCACCATCCAGAAAGATTTGGCCACGTCCGGCCGCACCGATCCCACCCCGGCGCTTCGCGCCGACCCTCCCCTCAAGGGGGAGGGGCGCCAATCGCAAAGGAACAAGCAATGCCCCGTGTTCTCGTCTCAGACAAACTTTCCACCACCGCCGTGCAGATCTTCAGGGATCGCGGCATCGAGGTCGACTATTTGCCGGATCTCGGCAAGGACAAGGAAAAACTGCTCGAAGTGATCGGCCAGTATGATGGGCTGGCCATCCGCTCGGCGACAAAGGTCACGGAGAAGTTGATCAACGCCGCGACCAGGCTGAAGGTCGTGGGCCGCGCCGGCATCGGCGTCGACAATGTCGACATTCCGGCGGCGAGCCGCAAGGGCATCATCGTGATGAACACGCCCTTCGGCAATTCGATCACCACCGCCGAGCATGCGATCGCCATGATCTTCGCGCTGGCCCGCCAGATACCGGAGGCCAACGCCTCGACCCATGCCGGCAAATGGGAAAAGAACCGCTTCATGGGTGTCGAGATCACCGGCAAGACGCTGGGCATCATCGGCTGCGGCAATATTGGCTCGATCGTCGCTACGCGCGGCGTCGGCCTGAAGATGCATGTCATCGCCTTCGATCCGTTCCTGTCGGACAGCCGCGCCGAGGAGCTCGGCGTCGAAAAGGTCGAGCTCGACGAGCTGTTCGCCCGCGCCGACTTCATCACGCTGCACACACCGCTTACCGACAAGACGCGCAACATCATCGACGCCGCGGCGATCGCCAAAATGAAGACCGGTGTGCGCATCATCAATTGTGCGCGTGGCGGGCTGGTCGTCGAGGCCGACCTGATCGCGGCACTGAAAAGCGGCAAGGTGGCCGGCGCCGGCATCGACGTGTTCGAGGTCGAACCGGCGGAGTATAATGAACTGTTCGGCCTGGAGAATGTCGTGGCGACGCCGCATCTCGGCGCGTCGACCACCGAAGCGCAGGAGAATGTCGCCCTGCATGTCGCCGAGCAGATGTCCGACTATCTGATCAAGGGCGCCGTTTCCAACGCCATCAACATGCCGTCGATCACCGCCGAAGAGGCGCCGCGGCTGAAACCTTTCGTCAAGCTTGCCGAAGTGCTCGGCGCCTTTGTCGGACAGGTCACCGAGGATCCGATCAAGGAGGTCGAGATACTGTTCGACGGCTCGACCGCGACGATGAACACGCGCGCGCTGATCAGCGCCACCCTTGCCGGGCTGATCCGGCCGCAGGTCTCCGACGTCAACATGGTGTCGGCGCCGATCATGGTGAAGGAGCGCGGCATCATCGTCGCCGAGGTCAAGCGCGACAAATCCGGCGTGTTCGACGGCTATATCAAGCTCACGGTCAAGACCGAGCACAGGACGCGCTCGATCGCCGGCACCTGCTTCTCGGATGGCAAACCGCGCTTCATCCAGATCAAGGGCATTAATCTCGACGCCGAGGTCGGCCAGCACATGCTCTACACGACCAATGCCGATGCGCCCGGCATCATCGGCCTGCTCGGCACGGTCTGCGGCGAGAACGGCGTCAACATCGCCAATTTCCAGCTCGGCCGCAACCGGCCGGGCGGCGATGCCATTGCATTGCTCTATCTCGATGCGCCATTCCCGGAAAACGTGTTGGCGCAGGTGCGCTCGCACAAGTCGATCGACTCCGCCAAGCGGCTGCATTTCGATGTCGGCGTAGCCTGAAACTCGGTCGCCCCGTGTGCAGCAGCACGCGGGGCGCTTCCACGGTCGTTGATGGATCCGTAGTGGAACGTCGCGGCAAGCGACTTCATTCAGCGGCGGATGCCGCCATCTTCCGTCCGCTGTATTCGGCGAGGCTGATGCCGCCGAGCACCAGCGCGAGAGCAAGCGCCTGATAGAGCTGGAATGTCTCACCGACAATCAGCACCGACAGCAGCGTACCGAAGATCGGCACCAGATTGATGAACAGGCCGGCCCGGTTGGCGCCGATCAGCTCGTTGCCCCTGATATAGAAGATCTGCGACATGACCGAAGCACCGATGGCGGTATAGAACGCGACCGCCCAGCCGCGGGTATCGGGAACGATGACCTTGCCGGCGGCAATCTCCCACAGGAAGAAAGGCAGCGATGTGATGAGTGCGGCAACCGACAGCGCCAGCATCAGGCTCTGCCAGCGGATGACCGGCTTCAGCCGCAACCCCACCGAATAGAAGGAGTAGCAAAGCACGGCGACCAGCATGATCGCGTCGCCGAAATTGAGATCCAGCCTGAGAAGCTGGCGTGGATCGCCATGGCTCGCCGTCACCGCGACACCGGCGATGGTCAGCACGACGCCGATGACCTGCACGCCATTGACGCGCAGGCGAAAGAACACAAAATTGGCGATGATGATGACGATCGGGATCGCCGCCTGCTCGATCGAGACGTTGATCGCCGTCGTGTAGTTGAGCGCCGTGTAGAAGATCGTGTTGAAGAAGGCGAAGCCGCAAGCGCCGAGCCCGCCAAGCAGCAACCAGTGCCTGCGCACCACTGGCCAGTCTTGGCGCAGCGTTCCCCAGCCGATCGGCAGCAGGATCAGAACCGCCAGCAGCCAACGCAGGAAGACGAGCGTCATCGGCGAGATATGACCGACCGCCAGCTTTCCGGCCACGGAGTTGCCGCCCCACAGCAAGGTGGTGAACAGCAGGAATAGGTAGGCGGCTCGATGCATCGTGACATTCCGGCCAGGCAGAGAGAAATGCGCGGTCGTTGCGGGCCTATTGCGGCAGCTCGCGCAAGTAAATGATGTCAAAGGCGAAAATTGTTGTGCCTCGGAGCGTTTTCGGCGGCAAAGAATGGTCGCGCTCGCCGGGTCTTGACGCTATAGAGCGACGTGCGTGCAATTGGACGCTACGCGTCGGAAGGCTTTAATCCTCGCGTCGTGCTTTCCCAAAATCGATTCCGTTTTTGGGGGCCGATGCGATAGAGGCCTATCGGTTCGAACTATTTCAAGCTGCTCGTGCGGCGTCTCAAGGGAAAAGAAATATGGCCAATGTGGTGGTCGTCGGCTCGCAATGGGGCGATGAGGGCAAAGGCAAGATCGTAGACTGGCTGTCGGAGCGCGCCGATGTTGTCGTGCGCTTCCAGGGCGGCCACAATGCCGGCCACACGCTGGTCGTCGACGGCAAGGTCTACAAGCTGTCGCTGCTGCCGTCCGGCGTGGTGCGGCAAGGCAAGCTGTCCATCATCGGCAATGGCGTCGTCTTCGATCCGCACGCTTTCGTCGCGGAGGTTGCGAAATTGAAAGCGCAGGGCGTCGAGGTGACGCCGGACCGCCTGAAAATAGCCGAAAACACCGCGCTTATCCTGTCCTTGCACCGGGAGCTGGACGGATTCCGCGAGGACGCCGCTTCCAATTCTGGAACGAAGATCGGCACGACCCGTCGCGGCATCGGTCCCGCCTATGAAGACAAGGTGGGCCGGCGCGCGGTCAGGGTGATGGATTTGGCGGATTTGGAAACGCTGCCCTTGAAGGTCGACAGGCTGCTGACGCACCACAATGCGCTGCGGCGCGGGCTCGGCCATGCCGAGGTTACGCATGAGGCGATCATGAGCGAGCTGATTTCGGTCGCCGACGAGATCCTGCCCTATATGGACCGCGTCTGGAAAATCCTCGACGACAAGCGCCGCGCCGGCGAGCGCATCCTGTTCGAGGGCGCGCAAGGCACGCTGCTCGATATCGACCACGGCACCTACCCGTTCGTCACCTCCTCCAACACCGTTGCCGGCCAGGCCGCTGCCGGGTCCGGTGTCGGCCCGGGCGCCATCGGCTATGTGCTCGGCATCACCAAGGCCTATACGACGCGTGTTGGCGAAGGCCCGTTTCCGACCGAGCAGAAGAACGAGATCGGCGAGTTCCTGGGCACGCGCGGCCATGAATTCGGCGTCGTCACCGGCCGTAAGCGCCGCTGCGGCTGGTTCGACGCCGTGCTGGTCCGCCAGGCTGTCGCCGTCAACGGCATCAAGGGCATTGCGCTGACCAAGCTCGATGTGCTCGATGGGCTGGACGAAATCAAGGTCTGTACCGGCTACCGCCTCGACGGCGAGGCGATCGATTACCTGCCGGCCAGCCAAGGCGCGCAGGCGCGCGTCGAACCGGTTTACGAGACGCTGGAAGGGTGGAAAGGCACCACCGCCGGCGCGCGCAGCTGGAACGACCTGCCGGCCCAGGCGGTAAAGTACGTCCGCTACATCGAAGAGCTGATCGGCGCGCCGGTCGCACTCCTTTCCACCAGCCCTGAACGGGACGACACGATACTTGTGACCGATCCGTTTCAAGACTAGTTTCTCAGCCTTTCCGGGCATTGCGGCTGATTTGCGGGGGCCGGCCCAGAAACAAATGCAGGTCGACTGACGTATGGTAGATTTTGTTCCTATTCTGAAAAAGGCGCTCGATAAACTCGGTGAGCCGTCGGCGGAAGTGCGCGCCAGGGTCTATGACAAGGCCCGTTCGTCAATCGCGAAACAACTCGCAGAGAAGGCCACGATGACGCCTTCCGATGTCGACCGGCAGATGCGTGTGCTGGAAGACGCCATCGCCAAAGTCGAGCGGGACTTCGCCAAGCCTGCGCCGCCACCCGACCCGCTGGCGGAACTGGAGGACATCTTCTCCTCCATCGACCGCAACAAGAACCAGTCCAGCCATGTCCGGCAGCCGGCAAAGACCGAGCCGCCATGGCAGCCGGCAAGGACTGAGCCGGCAAAGACGGAGCCTGCAAAGACTGGGCCAGCATGGCAGCCTACGCCCGCTAAGGCGGCACCGAACTGGCAAAAGCCGCAGCCCGTCGCTCTTTCTCAGGAGCGCGCTGGTCCGCCGCCGCCCAATATGGATATTCCGACGGCCGATGACCAAGACGGCGTTTTTCAGGGCGATGACTTTTCCAACGACGGCGGCCCCGCGGAGGACCGGTTCCAGCGGCTCCATCCCGCCGAGCGCAGGCGCAGCTATGGCGGCGTGATCGCCGCCGCTATTGCCTTGCTGGTCATTGCCGGCGGCGGCTATGGCATCTGGCTGAACAAGGATGCGTTCGGCAGCATGCTCGGCCTCGACGAGACCAAAGCCGTCGTCACCGAACCGCTGGTAAAGCCAGCCCCGGCCAAGCCGGTGGCCGATGCGGCCGTACCGGCCGCCGCGCCTCCGACGGAGGCCGGCGAAGGCGCGAAGTTCACGCAGCGCCTGACGCCCGAGGGCCACGAAGTCGATCCTGGCCCCGCGGCCGGGCAGGCGGGCATCGGCGAAGGCGAATCCGTCGCCGCACTGACCACGCCGCCGTCGGCCGCCCAAGCGCCGACCACCCCGGCACCCGCCGCGCCGGCACCGGCCGCACCTGCCGATGCGCAAGCCACGGCCAATCCTCCAGCGGTCGATGGCTCCGCTGCACCAACTCCCGCAACGCCGCCCGCCAACGGGGCAGCAGCGCCGGCCGATGCCGCAGCAGCGCCTGCAGCGGCCGCCCCGCCGCCCGCACCGGCGGCGGCACCAATGGCAGTTCCGCCGCAGGCCACGTTGGCCGTCGGCCAGAAGGCGATCTTCTACGAGGAGCGCACCAGCACCGCTCAAGGCTCGGCCGAGCCCGGCAACATCGTCTGGTCACTGGTGCAGGAATCGCCCGGCGGCGACTTGCCACCCGAGCCGGCGATCCGCGCCGAGGCGACCATTCCAGGCAAGGATATCCAGTTGCGCATGACGATCCGT
The DNA here is from genome assembly GCF_040317925.1 of Mesorhizobium sp. M1348. Classification (NCBI taxonomy): domain Bacteria; kingdom Pseudomonadati; phylum Pseudomonadota; class Alphaproteobacteria; order Hyphomicrobiales; family Phyllobacteriaceae; genus Mesorhizobium; species Mesorhizobium sp. M1348. Next base: position 187,607 of record NZ_JAMYLH010000001.1, read on the forward strand.
CGCAACACCGACCAGACGCTGCCGGCCAGCCATATTATCGAGATGATCTTCCTGACGCCTGACGGCTTCGAGGGCGGCGGCGTCGACAACATCCTGCGTGTCGCCATGAAGGGGTCCGAGCAGGATGCCGGCAGCCCGCTGATCGGCATCCCGGCCAAGATCGCCGACGGTTTCTTCCTGGTTGCGCTCAACGACACCAAGGCGGACGAAGACGCCAATCTGACCTTGCTCAGGGGCCAGGACTGGATCGACGTGCCGGTCGTCTACAAGACCGGGCGGCGGGCGCTGCTCACCATGGAAAAGGGCATTCCCGGCGAGAAGGTGTTCGATGAGGCGCTGAAGGCCTGGCAGACAAAGACAGCGGGCTGAAGCCGGCTCGCCAGCCCAACGCTTCTCTGGCTCAGAAGCCTTGGAACAGCATGTCGAGTGCGCTCACGATGTCTTCGTGATGCTTTGACAGGTTCATCCGGCTTTCGCCTAATTCGTCCGCCGGAACCGTTGCGATCAGATGGGTGGCCATAACCATTTTTCGCCCGCTGATCTCAAGGAGAGGGTGGAGTTTGCGCATCGGCGGCGGCGTTGTTGCCATCGGGAGAAGCGGAACGACGACCCTTGTCTTGAAGTGATCAAGCATGTCGGACTGGACGTCGAGTAGATAGCTGCCTTCGATACTGCCGGCGAAGACATCGTAGAGCGCCATCAGAATTGCCGATGTTCTTTCAGCGGAATACCGTGTTTCTCGGCATAGTCGTTCCACGCTTCCATGGTGGCGCGGTTCTCGAGCTTCCATAGCCGGGTCTTTTCCGCAGCGACAGCCTCCGCAATGCCGGCTTCCGCCGCGCGTGAGACATTCACGTCCAGCCCTTTGGCTTCTTTCATGAGTTTGGAATCTATCGACAGGTTTGCCGGTTGGCGAATTGCATTCAATGCCAATTTGCGCACGGCAGCCTCCGCAATATGCGCATAATCTATGCGCATTTCCGAGCTGCAGCAACGAGGAAGTGGACTACCCCTCCATTTCTTCCCGTAGCATCTCGAGTTCCAGCCATTCCTCCTCGAGCGCTGCCAGTGTGACGCGCTCCTTGTCGAGCGCGGCAATCGTCTTCTGGAACGAGGCCGGGTCGCGCTCGTAATAGGCCGGATCGGCGATGTTGTTCTCCAGCCGCGAGATCGAGGCCGACACCGCCTCGATCTTTTTGGGCAAGGTTTCCAGCGCGAATTTCTGCTTGAACGACAGTTTCTTTGCCGGGCCCTTGGGAGCGGCCGCGTTGGTCCTGCTTGCAGCCATCGCCTCGCTGGTCTCTACCTTCGGCCGCGCCTTGCGGTCATCCAGCCTGGTGCCGCCGCGCTGCGCCAGCATGTCGGAATAGCCGCCGGCATATTCGATCCAGCGGCCGTCGCCATCCGGCGCGATGATGCTGGTCACGGTGCGGTCGAGGAAATCGCGATCGTGGCTGACCAGGATCACCGTGCCGGCAAAGCCGGCGACCAGTTCCTGCAGCAGTTCCAGCGTCTCCATGTCGAGGTCGTTGGTCGGCTCGTCGAGCACAAGCAGGTTTGCCGGCCGCGCCAAGACGCGTGCGAGAATCAGCCGTGCCCGCTCGCCGCCCGAAAGCTCGCGCACCGGCGTCCGCGCCTGTTCCGGCTTGAACAGGAAGTCCTTCATGTAAGAGACGACGTGGCGCTGCTCGCCATTGATGACGAGGTTCTCGCCGCGACCGTCGGTAAGATACTGCGCCAATGTCTCCTGCGGGTCGACGGCTTCGCGCTTCTGGTCGAGCGTGGCGATCTCCAGATTGGTGCCGAGCCGCACCGTGCCCGCGTCCGGCTTCAATTCGCCGGTCAGCATCTTCAACAGCGTCGTCTTGCCGGCGCCGTTTGGCCCGACCAGGCCGACGCGATCGCCGCGCTGGATGCGTGTCGAAAATCCCTTGACCACCGTCAGATCGCCAAAGCTCTTCTCAATGTTCTTGGCTTCGATCACCAGCTTGCCGGATTCGGCGGCGTCGCTGGCTGTCATTGTCGCCGCACCCTCGGCGCCGCGATGGCCGCGAAAGCGCTGTCGCATGGTCTGCAACTCACCGAGCCGGCGCATGTTGCGCTTGCGCCTTGCCGTCACGCCATAGCGCAGCCAGTGCTCCTCGCGCACGATCTGGCGGCCGAGCTTGTGCTGCTCGCGCTCTTCCTCCTCCAGCACCGTGTCGCGCCATTCCTCGAAATAAGCAAAGCCCTTGTCGAGGCGGCGGGTCTGGCCGCGGTCGAGCCAGATTGTGGCGCGCGACACGCGTTCGAGAAAACGGCGGTCATGCGAGATGACGACCAGCGCCGAGGAGGTGCGGGCAAGCTCCTCCTCCAGCCATTCGATGACCGAAAGGTCGAGATGATTGGTCGGCTCATCGAGGAGGAGAATGTCGGGCTCCGGCGCCATGACGCGGGCGAGGGCCGCGCGCCGCGCCTCGCCGCCGGAGAGGTCGTTCGGCCGTTCCTCGCCGGACAGGCCGAGATGCTCCATCAGATAGGTGGCGCGGTAGGGATCGTCGGCGGGTCCGAGCCCCGCCTCGACATAGGCGCGAATGGTCGCAAAACCGTCCATGTCGGGCATTTGCGGCAAATAGCGCACAGTCGCCGAGGGCTGGCGGAAGACTTCGCCGTCCTGCGGTTCGATCAGCCCGGCAGCGATCTTGAGGAGCGTCGACTTGCCCGAGCCGTTGCGGCCAACCAGGGCGATCTTGTCGCCAGCCGAAGCCGTCAGGGCGGCACCGTCGAGCAGCGGCGTGCCGCCAAAGGTCAGCTTTATCCCGTCGAGATTGAGAAGCGGCGGCGCCATATCAGCTTTCAGGTAGGGGAAAAGGATGCGCGAGCAGCAGCGCGCGGCCGCTGGCCAGCGCGATTTCCAGCCGGCCCTTGACCTCATTGGAAATGGTCAGCGACGACCCGAAGGCAACCTCGACATGGGCGAGCGGCCATTTGGCGCCGGTGACTGTCAGGCCGGCAAGATCCGAAAAGCCGAGCACCGAAAACAGTGTGCCGTCGGCATAGTCGAAGCCAACCTTTCCGGGCAGCAAGGGAATGCCTTCCTGTGCGCCGCTGGTCAAAAGCACTTCCGTTCCGCCTTCCGCCAGCCGGACGCTCAGCGCCAGATGCAGGAAGATGTGGTCGGTGCGTTTGCCGCCGAAGGCGCCTGCGAGCACAAGGCTGGTAGCACCGCGTTCGAGCGCGGCGGCGATAGCGAGTTCACCGTCGGTCTTGTCCTTTTCGGCGGGAAACACCTGCCGTGGCACGGCGGCCAGATCCTCCGGCAAATCGGCAGGCACGGAATCGAAATCGCCGACCCAGAGTTCCGGCCTCAGGCCCAGCATGCGGGCATGGCCGATGCCGGCATCGGCGGCGATAACGCGGGAGCCTTCGACCTGGCGGTCGAGCAGCGGCGTGCGGATGAGATCGCCGCCAAGCAGGATGGTGAATGTGCTCATATCTCGTGGCCCTTACCAGCCCTGCCCCGGAAACGGAAGATGAAACGGCAGACGAAACGGAAGGCTGGGCTTTGGATGCCCGGCAAACTTCCGCTTGCGCAGCACTTCGGCCGGGCCTATGTGTCGCAACGCTCTAACGGGGTGCCGGACGCGATCTTCGCGGACCGGCTGAGAGGCAAGACTGCCAACCCGCTGAACCTGATCCGGTTTGTACCGGCGGAGGGATTAGACGTTTCGGACAGCCCGACGCCTCAATTCCTTTCAACGCGAACGAAGGAGGCGCCGATGCGCAGTTTTTTCCACTCTCTTGTCTCGATTATCCTGCTTGCAGCATCCGCGCTGGCCTTGCCAGGGCAGGCATCGGCACAGGATAAGCTGACCGTCTATACCTATGAAAGCTTTACCGCCGATTGGGGTCCGGGACCGGCGGTGAAGAAGGCCTTCGAGGCCGAATGCAACTGCGTCGTCGAATTCGTCTCGGCCGCCGACGGCGTCGCGCTGCTCAACCGTGTGAAGCTGGAAGGCGCCGCGACCAAGGCCGATATCGTGCTTGGCCTCGATACCAATTTGACTGCGGACGCCAAGGCAACCGGCCTGTTTTCGCCGCACGGCGCTGTGTCGGGCGTCAGCGTCCCGGGAGCCTGGAGCGACGATATTTTCGTGCCGTTCGACTATGGCTATTTCGCCGTCGTCTACGATACCGAAAAACTGAAGAGCCCGCCGAAGAGCCTCAGGGAATTGGTCGAGGGCGATGCCGGCGACAAGATCGTCATCCAGGATCCGCGCACCTCGACGCCGGGCCTTGGCCTGCTGTTGTGGGTCAAGTCGGTCTATGGCGACAAGGCGCCGGAAGCCTGGGCCAAGCTCAAGTCAAAGGTGCTGACGGTGACGCCGGGCTGGAGCGAGGCCTACAGCCTGTTCACCAAGGGCGAGGCGCCGATGGTGCTGTCCTACACCACCTCGCCGGCCTACCATATGGTCGCCGAAAACACCGAGCGCTACCAGGCGGCGTCCTTCGAGGAGGGCGAATATCTGCAGATCGAGGTTGCGGGGATCACCACCAAGGGTGCGAAGAACCCGCTGGCGGAAAAGTTCGTTGCCTTCATGACCGGACCGAAATTCCAGGATGTCATTCCCGAAACCAACTGGATGTTCCCGGCCGGCAAGACCGACAAGCCGCTCAATCCGGCGTTCGACAAGCTTGTCAAACCGACCAAGACGTTGCTGTTCAGCCCGGAAGAGGTCGCGGCAAATCGTAAGGCTTGGGTCGATGAGTGGCTTGCGGCGATGAGCAAGTAGGATTCCATATGGTGTTCGTTCCCGCCCACCCCCCTCTGGCCTACCGGCCATCTCCCCCGCAAGGGGGGAGATTGAGCTCTCAGCCGCTTTCGCCAATCTCCACTGCGGCAGGAATGAGCGGGGCAACGAAGCTGCCGATCTCCCCCCTTGCGGGGGAGATGGCCGGTAGGCCAGAGGGGGGTGGGCGGGAACACGACCTCAGCCAAGTTCCTCCTCTCAGCACCCATCGTTAAGCTGGGTAGCGCGAAATGCAGGCTCGCCGTCCTGACTCCCGCGTCACTGCCGGCATCGTCGCGCTCGCCGCCATCGCGCTGCTGATCGGCGGGGCATTCGCCGGGCTCGTCGTCGAAGCCACACGCGACCTGTCCGGCGCCGCCTCCGCTTTCGATTCCTATCTCTTGCGCGTCGCCCGTTTCACGCTCTGGCAGGCGGTCCTTTCGACGCTGCTCTCCGTCGCGCCGGCGCTGTTCGTCGCGCGTGCCCTGTCGCGGCATCCACAGTTTTTCGGGCGAGGCTTCATCCTGCAGCTTTTCGCCGTGCCGCTGGCGCTGCCGGCCATTGTTGCCGCACTCGGTGTCCTGGCGCTCTATGGCCGCGCCGGCTATTTTGCCGGCACGCTCGGCGCGCTAGGCGGCCAGAGCTGGCCCGGCATCTACGGCCTGTCGGGCATTCTCGTGGCCCATGTTTTTTTCAATCTGCCGCTGGCAACGCGGCTGTTCCTTGAAGCGTTGCAGACCGTGCCGGCCAACCAATGGCGGCTGGCGAGCCAGCTTGGCATGGGCGCTGCGCCGGCCTTTCGGCTGATCGAATGGCCGCCGCTGCGTGCGGCCTTGCCGGGCGTTGCCGGGCTCGTTTTCATGCTGTGCATCACCTCCTTCACCATCGTGCTTACACTCGGCGGCGGACCCAGCGCGACGACGCTGGAGGTTGCCATCTACCAGGCGCTGCGTTTCGACTTCGACCCGGCGCGGGCGGTGACGCTCACCCTGCTGCAGATTGCCCTGACCTTCGTCGTCGTGCTGGCCTTGACGCGGCTCGGCGCCAATATGGTCGGGGACGCCAATCTACCGGTGGCGCCGCGCCGGTATTTTTCAGCCGGTGCGGCCGAGACCGGGCTGAACGCGCTGGTGATCGGGCTGGCATTGCTGTTTGTCGCCGGGCCGATGGCGGCGACGCTGGCAGCCGGGCTTGGCGCCGATCTCGGCCGCCTGGCCGGCGACAGCGCGGTGCGGCAAGCGACGGCGACCAGTGGCGTGCTCTCCCTTCTATCGGCGCTGCTCTCTGTTGCGTTGTCGCTGTCGCTGGTCATGGCGCGCCGGGCGCTGGCGCTCACCCGGCGAACAGGCCGGCGGACACTGCTCGAACATCTGGCCGACACCGGTGCGGGGTTCGTCCTGGTGGTGCCGCCCATCGTCATCGGCGCCGGCTGGTTCCTGCTCCTGCGCACCGTCAGCGATGTCTTTGCGATCGCCCCCGTCATGGTCGTTGCGGTCAATGCGGTGATGGCGATGCCATTCGCCATCCGCGCCATCCGCCCTGCCTATGACGCGGCGAGCGAACGCCACGAACGGCTCTGCGCACAGCTTGGCATCTCGGGCTGGAACCGGTTGCGGCTGGTCGACTGGCCGTCGCTGCGGCGGCCGCTCGCCACCGGCTTCGCTTTCGCCATGGCGCTGTCGCTCGGCGATCTTGGCGTCATTGCGCTGTTCGGCAGCGATTCCGTGCAGACCTTGCCCTACCTGCTGCTGGCGCGCATGGGCAGTTACCGCACCGAGGATGCGGCCGGGCTGGCGCTGCTGCTCGGCCTTGTCTGCCTGGCGCTGGTGCTGACCGCGGACTTGCTGGGAAGGAGGGAGAAATCATGATGCCGATCAGCCCGGAACGGTCCATTTCGGTGGAAAAAGGCGCGGCGGTGCGGCTCGACAATGTCTCGTTCAGCTATGGTGAAACGCCGCTTACATTCGATGTCGATTTCCCGGCGTCGGAGATCACCGCCATCATGGGGCCGAGCGGTTCGGGAAAGTCGACGCTGCTCAATCTGGTGGCCGGTTTCGAGGCGCCGCGGTCGGGCCGGGTGCTGATCGGTGGCGCCGATGTCAGCACTGCGCCGCCTTCAGCGCGGCCGGTATCGATGGTGTTCCAGGAAAACAACCTGTTTGCCCATCTTTCCGTCGAGCAGAATGTCGGGCTCGGCCGCTCGCCTTCGCTCAGGCTGAGCGAGGCCGATCGCGCCGCAATCGCCGCAGCGCTGAAGCGCGTCGGCCTTGCCGGCAAGGAAAGCCGGCTGCCGCGCGAACTCTCCGGCGGCGAGCGGCAGCGCGTCGCGCTCGCCCGGGTCCTGGTGCGCGACCGACCGGTGCTGTTGCTCGACGAGCCGTTCGCTTCGCTCGGACCGGCACTGCGCGACGACATGCTCGACCTGGTGACCGACGTCCATTCGGAGCAGCGCATGACGGTGCTATTCGTCACGCACCAGCCGGACGATGCGCGCCGTATCGGCCAAAACATGGTTTTCCTGGATGGTGGCACAGTTGCCGCGACGGGCACCGCCGCTGATTTTTTCGTCGGGGCTGGACCGGAGGCATTCCGACGCTATATCGGCTCGGGTCCGTTTGCGGCCGGATCACGAGATGTTGCCCGGAAGCGGACATAATTTATGGTCAAACCGGCGGAAGGCGAAGCGGCGCTTGCTTGCCATGGTCGAGGTAGTGTGGCTAGGTCCGCCAGGAGCTGGTCCGGCCTAGACCGTGATTTGCCCTTGCTGCCTCGTATCTGTCGGACGCACGAAGGACGCCGTAGCACTTGATTTTGCGCGTGATGCTTTCCGGAAATCGCGCCCGATTTTCGCGGTCACGTCCCAGGACTTGAAAGGAAGCCGATCTGCCGACCGGCATCGACAATCGGAGGGTGAAACCGCTGGCGCGCTTTCTGGCGCTGGCCGGTCTTGCCGTGGCGCTGGCAAGCTGCCAGATGTTCACGCCTCCCGACGTGCAGGAATCGGGCTTCCAGCCCTCAGACAAGCCGATCACGGTCGACAATGTCGCCGCCAACAGCAAGCTCGCCCAACTGGCGAAGGCGCAGCACCCGCGCATCCTTGCCACCTATGGCGGTGAGTATTCCGACCCCAAGCTCGAGCGTATGGTGGCCAAGGTCGTCGGCAGACTGACCGTGGTGTCGGCCAACCCGACCCAGACCTACCGCATCACCATCCTCAACTCGCCCAACGTCAATGCCTTCGCGCTGCCGGGCGGCTATCTCTACATCACCCGCGGCCTGCTGGCATTGGCCAACGATTCGGCCGAGCTTGCCGCCGTCATTGCGCATGAGATGGGCCACGTTACGGCCAATCATGGTCTGCAGCGCCAGCAGCTGGAAGCGGAAGAGGGGTTGGCGACCAAGGTCGTTTCGGATGTGCTCGGCGACAACCCGACGGCCAAGGCGGCGCTGGTCCGCGGCAAGCTTAGGCTGGCGCAGTTCTCGCGCAATCAGGAGCTGGAGGCCGATGCCATCGGCATCAAGTCGATCGGCGAGGCCGGTTTCGATCCCTACGCCGCCGGCCGCTTCTTGCAGTCGATGTCGGCCTATACCGATTTCCGTTCCATCAGCGGCGCCACCGACGCCAGCCTCGACTTCCTGGCGACGCACCCCAACACGCCGCAGCGTATCGATCTCGCACAGCGCCACGCCCGCCAGTTCGGCGCGCCCGGTGTCGGGTCGCGCGACCGCGATTCATTCCTTGCTGGCATAGACGGGCTGCTTTACGGCGACACGCCGGAGGAAGGCTATGTGCGCGGCGAAACCTTCCTGCACCCTGGCCTCGGCGTGTCGTTCTCGGTGCCCAACGGCTTCATCATCGACAATTCGGCGGCGGCGGTGACGGCGACAGGCCCGGGCGACATCGCGATCCGCTTCGACGGCGTCTCGATCGACAAGGACCGCTCGCTGACCGACTACATCCGCAGCGGCTGGGTTGCCGGCCTCGACGACAGCAGCGTGCGCCAGGAGACGATCAATGGCAACGAAGCGGCAACCGCGCATGCCGGCGCCGATGGCTGGCAATTCGACATTGCGGTGATCCGCGCCGGCGGCCAGGTCTACCGCTTGCTGACAGCGGCGCCTTCGGCCAGCACCTCGCTGAGCACGGTGGCGCGCTCGGTCAGCGGCTCGTTCCGCATCCTGAGTGCTGCCGAGAAGGCGGCGCTGAAGCCGCTGCGTATCCGCATCGTCACGGTGCAGCCCGGCCAGACAATGGGCTCCCTGGCCGCACAGATGGTCGGCGTCGACCGCAAGCTGGATCTGTTCAGAGTGCTCAACGCGTTGTCGCCGGGTGCCGCCGTTTCGGCCGGCGACAAGGTCAAGATCGTCACCGACAAATAGCTGCCGACGCGATTCAGGCTGCGAGAAATTCCGGATTCTGCTTTACCAGCGCCGCCTTGAGCTTTTCCATGGCGCGCGCCTCGATCTGGCGGACACGTTCCTTGGAGATGCCGAGTGTTTCCCCGAGCGCTTCGAGCGTCGCGCCCTCGTCGCTCAGCCGGCGCTCCTCGATAATCCTGAGTTCTCGCGCATTGAGCGCGCCGAGCGCCGTCTTCAGCCACACCGAGCGGCGTTCGACGTCGATCGTATCGCCGACGATCTCGTCGGGTAGTGGATCATCCGAAACCAGGAACTCCATCCGCTCGGTTGCGCCCGCATCGTCGGCTAGCGGCGTGTTGAGCGAGCTGTCCGGCGCCGAAAGCCGGGAATCCATCATCGCCACATCGGCCTCGGAAACCCCGAGAGCCGCCGACACTTCGCGGTAGAGCGTGGCATTCGACGTCTGCTCGGCGCCGTTTGCCAGGCGGGCGCGCAGGCGCCGCAGGTTGAAGAACAGCGCCTTTTGCGCCGAGCTGGTGCCGCCGCGCACGATCGACCAGTTGCGCAGGATATAGTCCTGCATCGAGGCGCGAATCCACCAGGTCGCATAGGTCGAGAACCGCACCTCGCGCTCGGGCTCGAAACGGGCCGCTGCCTCCAGCAGTCCGACATGGCCTTCCTGGATCAGGTCGCCCAGCGGAAGGCCGTAGTGGCGAAACCGCGACGCCATGGAAATGACCAGCCGCATATGCGCGACGGTGATGCGGTGCAGCGCGTGCTGGTCATTGTTTTCCTTCCAGCGCAGCGCCAGGAGATGCTCTTCGTCACGTTCCAGATAAGGGGCTTTCATCGCCGCGCGAACCATGGTCCGTCCTGCACTGTCTTGCATCATGCCGCGCTCCTGCTTCAGGCGTTGCGGTGCGATCGAATCGTGAGTTGGCGCCGATGGTTGAAATGGCGGCACCGCGCCCTACAACAGCCAAGAACGTGCCATGCGGGGGAATGTTCCCCCGGACTGTCATGTCGATTGCGCTGTTCCAGGCGATTCACCACCGGCCTTGACTCAGCCGGATGGCGCCGGGAGATGCTGGTTGAGAATGGGATTTCAAGGGCGCGAGATTTTTGAAATTTAGTTTCTTATTCTGGCATCGCGCATCTGTCATTTTCCGGCACTCGCAATGACGCCGGACATCGGCCAAGGACGGGATCACAGAAAAATGAAATGGCTCAAGTCGCTCATTATCGCCGGAACGCTCCAGCTTCTGGCCATCGCCGCAAGTCATGCCGGCGCCAATCTCGACCAGATCAAGCAGTCCGGCGTCTTCAAGGTTGGCACGGAAGGAACCTATGCGCCCTTCACCTATCATGATGCTTCCGGCGCGCTGGTCGGCTTCGATGTCGAGATCGCGCGGGCAATCGCCGAGCGCCTCGGCGTCAAAGCCCAGTTCCTCGAAGGCAAATGGGACGGACTGATCGCCGGTCTCGACGCCAACCGCTACGATGCCGTCATCAACGAGGTAGGCATCACCGAGGCGCGCAAGGCCAAATATGACTTTTCCGAACCCTACATCGCCTCCAAGGCGGTGTTGATCGTGCGCGGCGACAACACCGATATCAAGAGCTTCGCCGACCTCAAGGGCAAGAAGGCGGCGCAGTCGCTGACTTCGAACTTCGGCAAGCTGGCTGAAACCAACGGCGCCGAACTCGTCGGCACCGACGGCTTCGACCAGTCGATCCAGCTGCTTCTAACCGGCCGCGCCGACGCCACCATCAACGACAGCCTGTCCTTCCTCGATTTCAAGAAGCACAAGCCAGACGCCAATGTGAAGATTGCCGCCCAGGAAGAAAACGCCGACTATTCCGGCGTCATCGTGCGCAAGGGCGATCCGGAACTGGTGGCCGCCATCAATAAGGCGCTGGCCGACATCAAGGCCGACGGCACCTACCAGAAAATCGCCGACACCTATTTCGGCCAGGACGTTTCGAAGTAAAACGGCTTTCTCGTGTGGGCCGAACGCCGGCCCGCGTCGTTCGTATCGCGGCGAGCTGTCTTTTGACGGCCCGCCGCTTTCGCGTGATATGAGCGACGGCAATCTGGCAAGGAGGAGCCTTCGTGCCGCACTGGCTGCAATTGATGCTGGAATCCCTGCCTACGCTGCTGTGGGCTGCACTGATCTTCACCGTGCCGTTGACGCTGCTGTCGTTTGCATTCGGTCTTGTTCTCGGCCTGGTCGTGGCGCTTGTCCGGCTGTTCGGTCCCAAACCGCTGGTCGCCGTGGTCCGCTTCTACGTCTGGATATTCCGCGGCACGCCGCTTCTCGTGCAACTGTTCCTTATCTTCTACGGCCTGCCATCGATCGGCATCCTGCTCGACGCCTTTCCGGCAGCACTGATCGGCTTCACCTTGAACATCGGTGCCTATTCGTCGGAAATCATCCGCGCCGTCATCGGTTCGGTGCCCAAGGGCCAGTGGGAAGCGGCCTATTCGATCGGCATGACCTTGGCCCAGGCAATGCGGCGCACCATTCTTCCACAGGCGGGGCGCGTCGCGGTGCCGCCGCTGTCCAACACCTTCATCTCGCTGGTTAAGGACACTTCGCTCGCCGCTGCCATCACCGTGCCGGAGATGTTCCAGGCAGCGCAGCGCATCGTCGCCACCACCTATGAGCCGCTGATCCTCTATGTCGAGGCGGCGGCGCTCTATCTGGTCATGAGCTCCGTGCTGTCGGCCTTGCAGGCGCGGCTGGAAACGCGGCTCAACCGTTATGGCGGCTTCCTGGAGGCGCGCGCATGATCGGCCTCACCAACATCGAAAAGCGTTTCGGCGACAATTTGGTGCTGAAGGGTGTGACCGTCACAATCGAGGAAGGCAGCGTCACGGCGCTGGTCGGGCCATCGGGCGGCGGGAAGAGCACGCTTTTGCGCTGTATCAACCTGCTCGAGCTGCCGACGTCAGGCACGGTGCGGATCGGCGACGATGCACTCGAATTCCACCCCGGCGGCAGGGTCTCGACCAGGGATATCCAGCGGCTGCGGCTTCAGACCGGCATGGTGTTCCAGAATTTTCAGTTGTTTCCGCATCGCACTGCGATCGAGAACATCATGGAGGGGCTGGTGACCGTGCTGAAATGGCCCAAGGAAAGGGCGCGCGAACGGGCGCTCGCCCTGCTCGAAAAGGTCGGCATGGCGCACAAGGCCGATGCCTGGCCGGCGACGCTGTCAGGTGGCCAGCAGCAGCGCGTGGCGATTGCCCGGGCGCTGGCGCCTTCGCCGAAAGTCCTGCTCTGCGACGAGCCGACCTCGGCGCTCGATCCGGAACTGGCGCAGGAGGTGGTCGATGTGCTCGGCAAGCTCGCCAGCGAGGGCACGACCATGGTGATGGCGACGCATGATCTGCGGCTCGCCTCGAAGATCGCGCGGGAAGTGGTGTTCCTCGATGCCGGCAACATCGTCGAACAAGGCCCGGCCGCGGTGCTGTTCAGCAACCCGGAACGCCAGCGGACCAAGCGGTTTATCGCCACGCTGAAGCACGAGGCGGAAAGGGAGGGCGGCGGCGAAGGTTAGATATGCATTCGCCAGTCAGCCAAAACAAAAAAGTCAGCCAAAACAAAAAACCCGGCGCGAGGCCGGGTTTTTCTGAATTCGAAGGCGAGAAAAATCAGGCAGCTTCTTCCTGCTCGGCTTCCTCGTTGTCGGCCTTGGCGCCGCGCTTCGGGCCCTTGTTGAGGTTCACCTCGATGAGGCGTACCGCTTCGGTCTCCGACATGCGGTTGACGGCCGCGATCTCGCGGGCCATGCGGTCAAGCGCCGCCTCGTAGAGCTGGCGTTCGGAATAGGACTGCTCCGGCTGGTTATCGGCGCGGTAAAGGTCGCGCACCACTTCCGAGATCGAGATCAGATCGCCGGAGTTGATCTTGGCATCATATTCCTGGGCGCGGCGCGACCACATGGTGCGCTTGACGCGGGCGCGGCCCTGCACGACCTTCAGCGCGCGCTCGACATAATCCTCTTCCGACAGCTTGCGCATGCCGATCGAGGTCGCCTTGGCGACCGGCACCTTGAGGCGCATCTTATCCTTCTGGAAGTCGATGACGAACAGCTCCAGCTTGTGGCCCGCGACTTCCTGCTCATCGATCGAGACGATCTGGCCGACACCATGCGCCGGATAGACGATGTACTCGCCGGTCTTGAAACCGTGGCGCGCTGCGGTGGACTTCTTCTGCGAGGTGATCGTTGCCATTACGCCCTGAACTCCTTGTTGTGGTACCGGCATCGTGCCGGCCCGAACTCGTGCGACCGGGGTGACCGGTCCTTAGCCACACAACGATGAACTCACCGGAAAGGCCAGGACCGGCAAATCGCAACATTGCGACCGCCTGCCCCAGATCGCTCTGGTCCGGATTGAGAAATTCACCTTTCAGTGATTTGGGGCGTTTGCGCCATAAATCGACGTTGTGTCACCGGCATGTTTGGCTGATGTAACACAAAAAGTCGGAAGAATCAAGGTTTTGCTGCACGCGCGAAGGCCACGCGCCGTCGCCGCCTGTCAAGGCAGTTAATGTATCACGTCTGTTACGCGGCGTCAGGCCGCCGCAGCCGGCAGGCTCGTCAATCGCCTTCGCCGGGCTCCGGGGAGAAATATTTCTCGAATTTGCCAGTTTCGCCATCGAAGTTTTTAGCGTCGGCCGGCGGCTCCTTCTTGGCGGTGATGTTGGGCCATTTCTCGGCATATTCGGTGTTGATCTGCAGCCATTTGTCGAGACCCGACTCGGTGTCCGGCTTGATCGCGTCGGCCGGGCATTCCGGTTCGCAGACGCCGCAATCGATGCACTCGTCCGGGTGGATGACGAGCATGTTCTCACCTTCGTAGAAGCAGTCGACCGGACAGACCTCGATGCAGTCCATGTATTTGCATTTTATGCAATTGTCGGTCACGACATAGGTCATTGGTCGGCTCCGGGACGTCCCATTTTGTTGGGCTTTTTTGGTGAGGTAACGCCTTTGTCCGCTGGTGGCAAGGGCGGCCCTTACTCAGCGGTGCCGCGGTTTCCGGAATGGAATTCCAGAGGGCCGGCAAAGCGGAAGTTCGAGCTTGCTCAATCGTCGCCGAGCAGGTGGTCGGTCTGGCGGCGTTCCTTCTTCGTCGGGCGACCGCTGCCGGCCTCGCGCAACGGCGGCACCGCATCGGGAAGCGCCTCGCCCTTGGGCACCGGGGGCGGCGACATATCCTCGTAGAGCAGGCGGGCTTCTTCGGCCGGACCGCGCCGTACGCCGGTGCCAAGGACCTTCCAGACGAAAATCCGCCGCTCCAGCGTGATGGTCAAAACGTCGCCCGGCCGGACCGTATCGGAGGCCTGCGCTGCTTTGTCGCGATTGATGCGGACGCGTCCGGCGACGACCAGCTTGGCTGCCAGCGTACGCGATTTTACCGCGCGCGAGAAGAACAGCCACTTGTCGATGCGCTGGCGGGCATCAGTGACCATCGGACGAGCAGCTTACTTCTTCAGCTGGTCGCGCAACGCGGCGAGCTTGGCGAAGGGCGAGTCCGGATCGAAGCGGACCGGGCGTTCCTCACGCGGCTTTGGCTGGAAGGCGGGCTTTGCGCCTTGGGCGCCGCCTTTGCCGTCCTGCCGGCCAGCCTTCCAGTCGGGCCGGTTTTCGCGCCGGTCGGGGCGTTCGCCTTGCGGCTTGCCGGCGCGCTGCTCTCCAGCCTCGCCTTGCAGTTTAGGCTTGAACTTGCTGCGGTCGAAGCGCGGCTTGCCGGCGCCGTCGCGCTGGTCGTGCCGCCCCTGACGGGCGGGCCGGTCGCCCGGCGTCGGTTGCCCGCCGGCATCCACCGGCGCATTGCTGCGGCCGTCCGGCGCAGCTTGACCATTGCGCGCGCGACTGTCCCGATGATTGTCCCGGGGGCGGTTGTCATGCTGGCGATGACGCGGGCGCTGGTCGAAACGACCCTGCCGCCACAACAGGATGGGTTTTGGCTCCTCGGCTTCTGGAGCAGCTTCGCCGGCGACGGCTTCCGCCGTTGCTGCAGGTTCGGCCGGCGATGCTTCCGTAGTTTCGAAAACCGGCGGCTCTGCCGGTGCCGCAGCCTCAGTTTCCGCCCCAAGTTCCGCCCTTGGCTCAGCCGCTGATTCCGCAGGCGCTTCAGCAGTCGCCTCGGCGGCGGGCTGGGCCTCTTGCGTGCCTTCTGCCGCAGCTTCGGGGGCTGGAGCTTCCGGCTGGTCTTCCGCGACAGGCTCTGCCGCCGCTTCGGTTGCGGCTTCGGCTGCAGCCTCCGCAACAGGAGTCGCGTCCGACCCAGGCTCCGAAGCCTCCGCCGGCGGCTCTACCGCGGCAGATGCTTCCGCCATCCTCGCCTGCTCGGCTCGCGTTGCCTCTTCCGCCGCCTGCTTTGCAGCGGCAGCTTTACGCGCGGCATTGTCCTGTGCTTCGAGCCGCGCCTTGACCTCGGCCGCCGGTTTGGCATCGGCGCGATAGCCGAGCCCCTTCAGGATTTCTTCCATGTCGTCGGCGGTGGCGCCGAGGATCGACATCATCGGCGGCGTCACCATGAAGGACTGACCGTCATAGGCGCCGTCAGGGCGAGGCCCGAGGCCTGGCTTCCAGTTGGTCGCCGGCCGGATCAGGTCGGCCAGCCGCTCGAGAATATCGACGCGTACGGCACGCCGGCCAAGATTGCGGTAGCCGGCAAGCTTGTAAAAGGTCTTGTCGAAGGTCGGATCGATGACCACCGAGGTGCGGCCGGAGGCCAGTGCGTGAACGACATCGCCGAAGCCGGGCTTGTCCTTGCCGTCGTTTCTCAGCGCCCATAGCAGCGTTATCAACCCGGCCGGAGCCGGCTTGATCAGCGCCGGCACGAAGACATGGTAGGCGCCGAAGCGCACGCCGAGGCGGCGAAGCGCCGCGCGGCCTTCCTGGTCGAGCGACTTCATCTCGTCGGCAATGTCGCGACGGTTGATGAGGCCGAAATGTTCGACAAGCTGGAAGGCGATGCCGCGGCCGATGCCGGTGATCTGCTCGGCATTCTTGAGATCGACCAGCGGCTTCAGCAGGGATTCGATCTGGAAGTTGACGAAGCGCTCGGCGCGCGCCGCAACCTTGTCGCGGGCCGGGCCGGTGAGTTGCTCGTCGGCGAGCAGAACGAGACGCGGCTTCAAAGCGTCTTCGCCGGCAACCAGCGTGCCGATCGGGGCGCCGATCCAGCGCAGCGTGCCATCCGAACCCAGCGCAATGTCGCCATTGGCAGAGGCGCCGAAGCGCTCGGCCCGCGCCTCGAACTCGGCGGCAAGCGCCTTCTGCGCCGCCGCCCGCACTGCCTTGGCATCCTCGCCGCCGGCGCTCTGGTCGGCGGTGAAGCGGAAACCCTGCAACTCGCCGACGTGATGGCCTTCGACGAGGACGGTTCCGGTTGGGCTGATTTCGGCTTCAGGCATCGTGTTTTCTCTAAGGCGCCGCATGAGGACGGAAGTCCTGCGGTCTACAAAACGTTTCGTCAACCGCTCATGCAGCGCATCCGACAATCTGTCTTCGATTTCGCGCGTCTTTTCCTGCCAGTGTGCCCGATCGGCCAGCCAGCCGGGCCGGTTGGAGACGAAGGTCCATGTGCGGATCTGGGCAATCCTGTGCGACAGCGTGTCGATGTCGCCTTCGGTGGTGTCGGCACGGCGCACCTGCTCGGCCATGTAGTTCTCGTCGACATGGCCGTGCCTGGCAAGGTCCATGTAGATGGAGGCGATCAAGTCGGCGTGCTGGGCCGGCGCGATCTTCCTGTAGTCGGGCAGCGCGCAGGCTTCCCACAGCAGCGCCACGCGTCTGGCATCGGTGGTGAGTGCCCGGACATCCTCGTCGCGCGACAGATGCTCGAGCGCTTGCGCGTCTACTGCTGGCAGTGCGCGCGTCAGGCCTTCGACCGGGGCGTTGGTCTCGATCGAGCGCTTCAGCGCATCAAGGTTGGCGAAATCGAAATGCGCGGTACGCCACTGCAGCACTTTCACCTGGTCGAAATCATGCGCCTCGATCTTCTTGACAAGTTCCTCGTCCAGCGGATCGACCTGGCCGGTGACGCCGAAGGTGCCGTCGCGCAGGTGCCGGCCGGCGCGGCCGGCAATCTGGCCGAGCTCGGCCGCCGTCAGGTTGCGGTACTGGTAGCCGTCGAATTTACGGTTCTGGGCGAAGGCGACGTGGTCGAGGTCGAGGTTGAGGCCCATGCCGATGGCGTCGGTGGCGACGAGGTAGTCGACGTCGCCCGACTGGAACAGCGCCACCTGGGCGTTGCGGGTGCGCGGGCTGAGTGCGCCGAGCACGACGGCGGCACCGCCCTGCTGGCGGCGGATCAGCTCGGCGATGGCATAGACCTCGTCGGCCGAGAAGGCGACGATCGCGGTGCGCCGCGGCAGGCGGGTCAGCTTCTTCGAGCCGGCATAGGCAAGGTGCGATAGCCGTGGCCGGGTCACCACCGACACGCCCCGCAGCAGGCGCTGCAGGATGCCGTGCATGGTGGCCGCGCCCAGCAGCAGCGTCTCCTGGCGGCCGCGCAGATGTAGGATGCGATCGGTGAAGATGTGGCCGCGTTCGAGATCGCCGGCGAGCTGGACCTCGTCGATGGCAACGAAGGCGGCGTCGGTCTCGCGCGGCATCGCTTCCACGGTGCAGACCGAGTATTTCGCGCCCGCCGGCTGGATCTTTTCCTCGCCGGTGATGAGCGCAACCTTATGGGCGCCGACCTTCTCGCAGACGCGCGTATAGACCTCGCGGGCAAGCAGCCTGAGCGGCAGGCCGATGACGCCGCTTTCATGCGCCACCATGCGTTCGATGGCGAGATGGGTCTTGCCGGTGTTGGTCGGGCCGAGCACGGCCGTCACGTCTCGACCCGACAGGATCAGCGGTTCAGTGTGTTTCGGATGGATGTTCATCGGCCTGGAAATAAGGCTCTCTGCCTCGCATTGTCGGGAGCGCGCCCATATTGGCCGCGTATGACAGGCGACACATAGGGATTTCGGGCGCGAAGCGAAAGCGGAATGTGCCGAGGGCAGGCGATTGGTTGCTTCGAAGCCAGAAAATCTGTTCCCGATTAACAATTGGAACGAGTCTGGAACGAATCAGCTACGAATCACTGACTCCCGCTGATTCAGGGTTTGTTCACGGCTACATCTGGGCTTTCTGCCGGCGAGTCTCACCACATGCTGAATCACGGAAACTGGCCCGATTCATGCAAGCGGCATCCAAGCGAGCACCGCGGTTAACCTTTGCCGGTGAATGATCGTGGCCAGCCAATCTGCTCCGCCCAACATTATGAAATTATTGATGTTTCCTAATGCGCTTTAATCATTTCGAGGGTGTTTTCAGCTCTCGCCGTTAACGTTCCGCTCAAAGCCGGAACGAATCGGCGACGAATCAGCGATAGGCAAAGTTTCTTGGTTTGTTCACCGCAACATGTTGTGTTGTGAACAGCTTTTCCACCGAGAATCGACAGGCTGTCGGACGGGTTGTGCACAGGTTGCGCAGTTGCCGTTAACCTTTGCATGCCAGTTTCGGGCAGTGTGCGGCACCGCGATCTTGCAGCGGAGAAAGCTGCTATGGAACGGGCCGTTTTGCGGGGCCCGTTCATTCAGCGCGTATCTATCTCAACGTAAAGATAAACGGTCAGGCGATGTACTGCCCGCCATTGGCTGATATGGTCGAACCGGTGATGAAACCGGCATCGTCGGAAGCGAGGAAGACGACGCAGCGCGCGATCTCCTCCGGCTCGCCGAGACGGCCGATCGGGATCTGCGGGATAACGCGCTCGTTGAGGACCTTCTCGTCCATCGCCTTGACCATCTCGGTGGCGATGTAGCCGGGGCAAATGACGTTGACGGTGATGCCGGCGCGCGCGCCTTCCTGGGCCAACGCCTTGGTGAAGCCGATATCGCCGGCCTTCGAGGCCGAATAATTGACCTGGCCGACCTGGCCTTTCTGGCCGTTGATCGAGGAGATGGTGATGATGCGACCGAACTTGCGGTCGCGCATGCCGCCCCACAACGGATGCGTCATGTTGAAGACGCCGGAAAGGTTGGTGTCGAGGACCTCCTTCCATTGCTCTCGCGTCATCTTGTGGAACATCGCGTCGCGAGTGATGCCGGCATTGTTGACCAGCACCGAGACGGGACCGAGATCGGCCTCTACCTGTTTGATGCCGGCGGCGCAGGCCTCGTAGTCGGCGACCGACCATTTATAGACCGGGATGCCGGTCGCGGCCTTGAACTTTGCCGCCGCTTCCTCATTGCCGGCGTAGTTTGCGGCGACCGAATAGCCGGCGCTTTTCAAGGCGACCGATATCGCCGCGCCGATGCCGCGCGACCCGCCTGTGACGATTGCAACCTTTGTCATATGTCCTCCCGGGAAATGCAGATGACTGAGCGTTGAAGCGGCGGGGTTTGCCCTCTATTCCCTACTCGCTTTGCGCCAGATCCTATTCGTATCGCCTATCTCATCACAATGCTTCAACGCACATAGCAACACCCATGCCGCCGCCGATGCATAGCGTGGCAAGGCCTTTCTTGGCACTTCTGCGGCGCATTTCGTAGACCAGCGTGTTGAAGATGCGGGCGCCCGAGGCGCCGACCGGATGGCCGATGGCGATGGCGCCGCCATTGACGTTGACGATGGCCGGGTCCCAGCCCATGTCCTTGTTGACGGCGCAGGCCTGCGCGGCGAAGGCCTCGTTGGCTTCGACCAAATCGAGGTCGCCGACCGACCAGCCGGCCTTGGCCAGCGCCTTGCGCGAGGAGGGGATCGGTCCCGTCCCCATGATCTGCGGGTCGACGCCGGCGGTCGCCCAGGAAACGATACGCACCAGCGGTGTGATGCCGCGCCTTGCGGCTTCCGCTTCGGTCATCAGCACTACGGCGGCGGCGCCGTCGTTGATGCCGGAGGCATTGGCAGCGGTTACCGTGCCTTCCTTGTCGAAGGCGGGCTTGAGCTTGGTCATGGCGTCGATTGTCGCGCCGTGGCGGATGTATTCATCCTGGTCGACTATCGTGTCGCCCTTCCTGCCCTTGACTGTGAAGGCAACGATCTCGTCCTTGAATTTTCCGGCTTTCTGTGCAGCCTCGGCCTTGTTCTGGGAAGCCAGTGCGAACTGGTCCTGGTCGTCGCGGGTGATCTGGAACTGGCGGGCGACGTTCTCCGCGGTGTTGCCCATATGATAGCCATAGAAGGCATCGGTCAGGCCGTCCTTGATCATGGTGTCGATCAGCTTGAAGTCGCCCATCTTGACGCCACCGCGCAGATGCTGAGCATGCGGAGCCATCGACATCGATTCCTGGCCGCCGGCAACGATGATCCTCGCGTCGCCCTGGGCGATCTGTTGCATGCCGAGCGCGATGGCGCGCAAGCCGGAGCCGCAGAGCTGGTTCAGGCCCCAGGAGGTCGCCTCCTGGGGTACGCCGGCGGCCATAGCCGCCTGCCGCGCTGGGTTCTGCCCTTGAGCCGCGGTCAGGATCTGGCCGAGAATGACCTCGTCCACCTCCTTGCCGTCGACGCCGGCACGGACCAGCGCTTCCCTGACGGCGACGGCACCCAGTTCATGGGCTGGCGTGTTGGCGAAGGCGCCGTTGAAGGAGCCGACAGGCGTGCGCGCTGCGCTGGCGACAACGATGGCGTTGGAAGCGGACATGTTCTTCTCCAGGCTTTCGGGGAACGATTTCGGGTGCCGTCGGGGACTTTTCTTGCCCTTTCCACAACCCGAGTCAAACCCGAAATGGGTAGGGCGTTGCTCCGTCGCAAGCAGGCCGCGCGTCGCGGCGACGGCAGCCCATCCGTGCTGCGCAGCATAAAATGTTCTCGCACTGCACAAACTGCTTGGATTCATGACGCTTTTGCGCATATCCTTTAAAAAGGCGCAATCGTTACCGGCGGCTTACTTAAGCTGCCCGGTGTCCGGGGAGGATGCAGATGGCCGCAAAAGACGAACCTATTGTTATCAAGAAATATGCCAATCGCCGTCTCTACAATACGGGCACCAGCACCTATGTGACGCTCGAGGATCTCGCTGAAATGGTCAAAAAAGGCGAGGACTTTACTGTCCAGGACGCCAAGACCGGTGACGACATCACGCATCCGGTGCTGACCCAGATCATCTTCGAGCTGGAGAACAAGGACGGGCAGAACATGCTGCCGATCCCGTTCCTGCGTCAGCTCATCGCCTATTATGGCGATCAGATGCAGATGATCGTGCCGAGCTTTCTCGAGCAGTCGATGCTGGCCTTCTCGAAAGAGCAGGAACGCTTTCGCGAGCAGATGAAAGATGCCCTCGGCAAGTCGCCGATGGACATGATGAAGATCGCGACGCCAATCAAGGTGCTGGAGGAGCAGACGCGGCGCAACATGGAGATGTTCCAGAACGCCATGCGGCTGTTCACGCCGTTCCCGCCTGGGGGGTCTGCGCCGGCATCAGCACCGGCCGAACCGGCCAGGAAGGAAACATCGGAAAAACCCGACGACCTTCAGGAGCTGAAGGAGCAGATCGCCGCCATGCAGCGCAAGCTCGACACGATGTCGTGACTGTCGGCCGGCGAAGCGCCGGCCCAAATTTCCCCAGCAGGCCCGTGTCAGAAAACATCTTCGCCTCGTAGGTGAAGGTGTCATCCATGCTCTATTTCGTGGCATGCCCTATTTCGTGGTCACCGTCACCAGAGCGGTAACAGGTTTGCCGTCTACTAGAATGGGCCGGTGATGATCATCGGCAAGAAGCACGCCGATCACGTGTCTGCCGGCGGCATCCGGGCAATGGCCGAAACGGGCCTTGATAAGATCACCGCCAAAGTCGCTGTTCATGCTGTTGTACGGCTTGCCGGGGATGTTGCAGGTGTCTCCGTTGG
This sequence comes from Mesorhizobium sp. M1348, assembly GCF_040317925.1. Taxonomy (NCBI): domain Bacteria; kingdom Pseudomonadati; phylum Pseudomonadota; class Alphaproteobacteria; order Hyphomicrobiales; family Phyllobacteriaceae; genus Mesorhizobium; species Mesorhizobium sp. M1348. The sequence continues at coordinate 209,598 of NZ_JAMYLH010000001.1, forward strand.
GATCGATCTTCATATGCACGTGGCCGCATTGCTTGATTTCCCCGCACTCACCCGCAGGGAGCAGCCTGAAGTTGCTCCTGACGACAACGCCTATCGCCTTCTCAGGAGCATTGCCTAGTTCGACAACTGAACCTGCCGTCGGCCAGACGACTTCCAGGGTGGGTCGATCCTCGGCCTCGGCAGATACGAGCGACAATAAGGAGAAAGCGAGGGCAGTCGTTGCGGTGATGCGAAACATGGTAACCTCCGTTGCGATGTAAACGTCGATTACATATGCAGCGCTCGAACACAAGGGAAATAATCAGTGATTACATTCCGCTCTCGTGTTATTTGGCTGAGATGACCAAGACTACTGATTCCGACGAAGCCGGAGATGCCAAGCGATATCATCACGGCAATCTCGTCGAGGCCTTGATCACGGCAACCGTGGAGATCATCGAGGAACGGGGAGCCGAGCATGTGTCCGTACGCGAGGCCGCAAAACGTGCCGGCGTTTCACCCGGCGCACCATTCCGGCATTTTCGATCGAAAACAGCGCTGCTAACCGCAGTCGCCGAACAGGCCATGGATCGGCTGACAAAGGCTGTTGCCAAGGCGCAGTCGAAAATCGACAGCGCAGATCCCATTGAGGCCTTCGAAGCAATCGGACAAGGCTATCTGGAATGGGCAATTACCAACCCCACGCATTTCCAGATCATCAGTTCCCGAACCCTGATTGATTTTGAAGGGTCGGACAGCCTTCGTGATCAGAATGAGGCTATTCGGCGGACGATGATCGACTTGCTGACGCAAGCGCAACAACAGGGTCGGCTTGCTCCCGACACCGACTTTGATCATCTTGTGCTTGCCGCGCGTGCACTCGTTTACGGGTTGGCACGCATGGCGATCGATGGTCATTTCCGGGAATGGCATCCGTCCGAGCCGCCAGCCCTGGCCGCGCAGCGGGCTCTCCGACTTTTCATGAGCCGGATGACCATTCCATCTAAAGCTTAATTCGCCAGCACCCAAAAAGGGGCCGAGATTGCGCCGCCAGCTAATGGAACTCCGGCAACGGTCCCTGGTAGCGGGCGCGTGGTCTGATCAGGCCGCTGCTTGTCACCTGCTCCACGGCATGCGCGGCCCAGCCGACGCTGCGGCCGAGCGCAAACAAGCGGAACGGCGCATCGGACGGCAAGCGGAGGCTGCGCGTCAGCGCGGCCAAGGCGAAATCGACGTTCGGGCGCATGCCCGTTGCCGCAAAGGCCGCATCGCAAAGCCGTACCAGCCCATCATCGACATCGATTGCGGCCAGCAACGGTTCCGCACGCGGATCGCCGTCGGGATAAAGCGGATGGCCAAATCCGGGCAGTGGCCTGTCGTGACCAAGCCAGCGTCCGACAGCCGCATCCGGCCCGAATCTCTGCGCATCCTCCGCCAACATCATGACCGCCTCCGCGGCGGCGCCATGGCGCGGACCGGAGAGCGTGGCGAGGCCGGCAAGCAGGCAGGCCGAAACAGGTGCGCCGGTGGACGCGGCGACCCGCGCGGCGAAGGTCGATGCGTTCAATTCGTGATCGGCCAACAGTACCAGTGAGCGGCGGATCAAGTCTGCGCCGGCCGCATCGAGCGACCATCCCCGCGCCAGCCTTTCGTGCACGGCACCAGTTCCGGGAATCGCGCCGAGCGCCTGAGCCAGAGCGGCGATGGCGCCGGCCGCATCGTGGTTGAGCGAAGCCGATCTGCGGCCGAGCGAAGGCCGGCCGTTAGCCGCCAACGCGGCCAATTCCGCGAAGGCAGCCGGCCGGCCAGTTGCGCCGTTGCCATGGCGGCTCGCCGAGACGAACGACACTGGTGCGTCGGATGCCCAAAGCAGGTTTGCCGTCTGCTCCAGCGTGGCAGTCTCGCAGAGTGCAACCGCATCCTGGCCGCGATAGACGAGGCGGCCGTGCAAAACGGTCGAGATCGTGGTGGCGATTGCCGGCTCACCCCAGGCGATTGCACTTTCGGCGATAGCCTGGGGATTTCGGCCGCGCGCCCGCCGGCTCGCCAGCGCCGCGATGTCGTCGGCGCGATACTGACTGCGGCGTGGGTCGGCCCGATCCGGCCGCATGCCTATGCGTCCGCGGCTGACATAGGCATAGAGCGTCTGAGCGCGCACCTTGAGACGCTCTAAGGCTTCGTCCCGCGTCAGCCACTCCGTCATGTCAGCCTTGGCATGTTGATTCAGTTGATCAAGATTGATGGTCCAGTCGTCAACCCTTATCTACCGCCCAGAAAGGGTCAAGGAGAAAACCAATGGCGAATGGGCTCGATGATGTGGTGGCGGCGGAAACGGTGCTCTCCGATGTCGACGGTCTTGCTGGCCGCCTGACCATCCGGGGCCATTCGTTGCCCGAACTGGCAGGCCGCTGGAAATACGCCGAGGTGGTTCATCTGCTGTTCGACGGCTTTTTCGACGATCTTCCCGGCGACAAGGAACTGGCGAAGGCGATCGGTCGGGCGCGCAGCGAAGTGTTCGAGCAGATCGAACCCTTGCTGCCGTTTCTCGCATCCCTCGATATCTACAGCGCGATGCGCGCCGGCATCGCCGTGCTGCGGGACGGCGACAAATTGCCGGACGCGCTGCGGCTGGTTGCGGCACCCGCCGTGCTGACGCCGGCCTTGCTGCGCTTCCAGCGCGGCGAAAGCCCAATTGCGCCTGATAGCAAGGCCGATCATGCCGCCGACATGCTGCGGATGCTGACCGGCATGGCGGTCTCGCCGAAGTTGGCGAAAGCGCTCGATACCTATCTCGTGACGGTTTGCGACCATGGTCTCAACGCATCGACCTTCGCCACGCGCGTGGTCGCTTCGACGCAAGCCGGGCTTACTTCGGCGGTGCTGGCCGGGCTCGGAGCGCTCAAGGGGCCGCTGCATGGTGGCGCGCCAGGTCCGGTGATCGAGATGCTGGATGCGATCGAGGCGCATGGCGACGCCGCCGGCTGGCTGCGTGACGAGATCGGGCGCGGCCGCCGCATCATGGGCTTCGGGCATCGCATCTACCGCGTGCGCGATCCGCGTGCCGACGTGCTGAAAGCGGTGGTGCGGCAGCTTGGCGCCAAGGGCGAAACCGGCCACCGGCTGGCGTTTGCCGAGCGCGTGGAGCAAGCGGCGCTCGAAGTGCTTCGCATCGCCAAGCCGTCGCGCTCGATCCAGACCAATGTCGAGTTCTTCACAGCGCTCCTGCTGGAAGCGGCGGGCTTTCCGAAAGAGGCGTTCACCAATGTCTTTGCTGCCGGGCGCGTCGCCGGCTGGATTGCCCATGCGCGCGAGCAGCAGACGAGCGGACGGCTGATCCGGCCGCAGTCGCGCTATATCGGGACGGTGCCGGACCTCGTCGCCTAAGGATTTCTCCCCGAATGCTTACGGAAACCGGCCCGCTACAGCCGGTGCCGGACACTCTCTCGTCGAGATGAGAGAGGTCCTCATGACAAAAATTTCATGTCATTGCTCCACACATCCGCTGTTCTTGGGTGACAGAGAGCCTATATGCTGCAGTGCGGCATGGTTCCACGGGAGCCCGCCTCGAAAGGAATAAGCCGCCTTGACCGCCAGAAAAACCGCCATCGTCACCGGTTCCACCTCGGGCATCGGCCTGGCCATTGCCCACGCACTCGCGGCCGAAGGCTGCAACGTCGTCGTCAATTCCTTTTCCGACATCGCCGACGATCACGCCATCGCCGATGCGATCGCGAAGCACCACAAGGTGAAGACCGTCTACATCAAGGCCGACATGTCGAAGCCGGCCGAGTGCCGGGCTTTGGTGGCGAAGGCAGCCGAGGCATTCGGCTCGGTCGAAATCCTGATCAACAACGCCGGCATCCAGCATGTCGCGCCGGTGGAAAGCTTCCCGATCGAGAAGTGGGATGCGATCATCGCCATCAACCTGTCATCGGCCTTCCACACCATCGCCGCCGCCATCCCGCTGATGAAACAGGCCGGTGGCGGCCGGATCGTCAACGTCGCCTCGGCCCACGGCCTTGTCGCCTCGCCGTTCAAGTCGGCCTATGTCTCGGCCAAGCATGGCATTATGGGCCTGACCAAAACAGTTGCCCTGGAGCTGGCGCGCGACAAGATCACCTGCAATGCCATTTGTCCCGGCTATGTGCTGACGCCGCTGGTCGAGGCGCAGATCCCCGACCAGATGAAGGCCAACAAGATGGACCGCGAGACGGTGGTCCGCGAGGTCATGCTCGAAAAGCAGCCGACCAAGGAGTTCGTCACCGTCGAGCAGGTTGCGGCGGCCGCGGTGTTCCTATGCTCGGATGCGGCGGCGCAGATCAACGGCACGCACGTCTCTGTCGACGGCGGCTGGACCGCTCAGTGAGCCTTCCAGCGGTCAAGGGCCACGCTATGCCGAAAAACGGCAAGGCGGAAGAGCCAAAGAAGATCAACATCGCGCTGCAAGGCGGCGGTTCGCACGGGGCGTTTTCCTGGGGCGTGCTCGATCGGCTGCTCGAGGACGGGCGCCTCGATATAACGGCGGTTTCGGGCACCAGCGCTGGCGCCATGAATGCCGTGGCGCTGGCCGACGGTTTCGTCCGCGGCGGGGTCGAGGGCGCGCGGCGCAAGCTCGACGATTTCTGGCGTGCGGTGGCGGCAAAGGGCCGCTTCAGCCCGGTGCAGCGCATGCCTTGGGACGTCGCCTGGGGCAATTGGTCGATCGAGAACACGCCCGGCTATTTCCTGTTCGATACGATGTCTCGGGTATTTTCGCCCTATGTCGCCAATCCGCTCGCCATCAATCCGCTGCGCGACGTGGTCGAACGTGAGATCGATTTCGACAATGTGCGCGCCTGCAAATCGATGGAACTGTTCATTTCCGCTACCAATGTCGAGACCGGCCAGTTGCGGGTCTTCTCGGACGGCGAGATCGACCTCGACACGGTGATGGCGTCGGCCTGCCTGCCGCAATTGTTCCGTGCCGTCGAGATCAAGGGCGTGCCCTATTGGGATGGCGGCTATGGCGGCAACCCGGCACTGTTCCCGTTCTTCAAGACCGCGGCCACCGAGGACGTGCTCTTGGTGCAGATCAATCCGGTGGTCCGCGAGGGGACGCCGAAGAGCGCCAATGAGATCCAGAACCGCATCGACGAGATCACCTTCAATGCCGGGCTGTTGCGCGAATTCCGCTCGATCGCCTTCGTCAAGGAACTGATCGCCGCCGGCCGATTGCCGCACGGCGAATATCGCGACATCCGCATGCACCGCATCGATGCCGACGCAGCATTCAAGGATCTGTCGGCATCGTCCAAAGTCAATGCCGAATGGGCGTTCCTTGCCTATCTGCGCGACCTGGGCCGCACCGCAGCCAGTGATTGGCTGGAAGAAAACTACGACGCCGTAGGCAAGCGGCCGACGATCGATCTGTCCGGCGAGCTCGACGACGGCTTGAAGCCGGTGCGCGGGCCGGCGCCGGGCCGGCGCGTCAAGGAGTTTCTTGCGGCGCGCAAGCAGCCCGAGGCCGCCCGCCGTCCGGCCTAGAACGATTTACCGTTTCACGGAAACGCCGAACCGCTCTATCTTTTTTGACGCAATTCCGGACGGAAAACCGTTTCACACTTTTCCTGGAATTGTTCTGGCTCCTCCGCAAAGCAGATGACATCGCAATCTGTCCAATCATCCTGACACTTGCTGCCAAACCGCTGTTTTGGCGATCAACAGCCGATGCTGCAGCCGCATCTTTGCGGACAAAGCAACAATCCATCAACATTTCTGACTATATTGCGATGCAACTTTGAGGTAGAAGCGCGCTTCGCCGATCACGGCAATTTGAATACGGCCTCGCGCGCACCCATATCGGCGACGCGCCCCAAGTAAAAGATGCGGCCTGGCCGAACCCCGCGCACTGGAAAAAATGACGATGCCGAAATTCAGGTTTCACAAGCTTGCAGCCATTGTTGTGCTCATCGGGTTCGCCGGCTGGATGGCGACAGGCGAATTCTCGTCCGTCGGCAGCGCGTCCGCCGACAACAAGCCCAAGGCAGGAGAGGTCGAGCAGCCCAAGGCCGCCGACTCAGGTAAGCCCCAAACTGGCGAACAGGGGGCTGCCAAGCCGGGGACTGCCGAGGCAGAACAGCCCAAGGCGCCCTTGCGCACGGTCGCGATCATAACCCCGCCGCGGCGCACCTATGCACGCGCTATCCGCATTTCCGGACTGACCGAAGCCGACAAGCGCGCCGTCCTGGCGACACGCGTCGCCGGAGTCATAGACAAGCTGCCGGTCAAGCAGGGTCAGCACGTCAAGACCGGCGACCTCATCCTGATGCTTGCCGCCGAGGAAAAAATCTCGGCGGTCGACAACGCCAAGCAGCTTGTCGTGCAACGTGAGGCCGAGCTGGCTGCGGCCCTGCGGTTGATGAAAACCGGCAATCTGCCGACGCTGCAGCTCGATACGGCCCGCTCCAACCTGTCGCTGGCCAAGTCGCAACTGGACGCCGCGCAAGCTGAGCTCGACCGCAATGAGGTGAAGGCGCCCTTCGACGGCGTTATCGACCGGGTGCCGGTGGAGCTTGGCAGTTCGGTGATGCAGGGCGGCGAGGTGGCTACCATTCTCAGCCTCGATCCGGTGATTGCACGCGGCGAGGTCAGCGAACGCGATCTCGGCTATTTGAAGATCGGCGACAAGGCAAATGTGCGTCTGGTCAGCGGCCAGAATGTCGAAGGCATCGTGCGCTACATCAGCCGGGATGCGTCTTCGGCAACCCGTACCTTCCGGGTCGAAGTCGCCATCCCCAACGCTGATGGTTCCGTACCAGCCGGCATGACGGCCGAAATCGCGCTCAGCGCCCAGCCGACCGACGCCGTGATGCTGCCGCGCTCGGTGGTAACGCTCGGCGACAAGGGCGACCTCGGCATCCGCGCCGTCGACAAGGACGACAAGGTCGTGTTCTTCCCGATCGACCTGGTCGACGACACGCCGACCGGCCTGGTGCTCGGCGGCATTCCGGCCGACGCCCGCATCATCGTCGCCGGCCAGGAGCTGGTGAAGGAAGGCGAAGTGGTCAAGCCGGTCGAGGCCGACCAGGCGACCATTCAAAAGCTGTTGGGCGAAGCGACGACCGGGACGCAGTAATCATGGACATCGTCAAACTTGCAATCAGCAATGCCCGGCTGACCATTTCGGTCCTGGTCTTTCTCATCGTTGCCGGTGCGTTCGCCTACCAGTCGACGCCAAAGGAAGCGGAACCGGATGTTCCTACCCCTTATGTTTACATAAATGTCGCCTATCAAGGCATTGCGCCCGAAGACGCTGAAAGGCTTCTGCTTAGGCCTCTGGAGACAAAGCTCAAGAGTCTCAAGGGGTTAAAGGAGATGAAATCATCCGCCTATCAGGGCGGCGCCTTTGTCTTTCTTGAGTTTCTGCCGTCGATAAAAGTCGACACTGCGGTGACTGATACACGCTCGAAGGTTCAGGACGCGAAGGCTGACCTGCCGCAAGCGGCAGAGGAGCCGGTTATTACCGAGGTCAACATCTCCGAATTCCCCGTCCTTGTCGTGACGCTCTCGGGCGAGGTGCCCGAGCGCGTGCTGACGGCGGCGGCCCGCGAATTGCGCGACCGCATCGAGGAAGTGCCTGGCGTGCTCGAGGGCTCGCTGCAGGGTGCGCGCGACGACCTCGTCGAAGTTGTCATCGATCCGATGAAGCTGTCTTCCTACGGGCTGCAGCTCGACCAGTTGATCAGTGCGGTCGGCGCTTCCAACAGTCTTGTCGCCGCCGGCAACATCGAAGGGTCCGAGGGCAAATACGCGGTCAAGGTGCCGTCGCTTATCGAGACGCCAGAGGATGTGGCGGCGCTTCCGGTCGTCGCCGGCCCCAATGCTGTGGTGCAGGCCAAGGATATCGCCACCATCCGCTCGACCTTCAAGGACGCCGAGACGGTTACCCGCCTCGACGGCAAGCCGGCGATCGCCATCGAGGTGAAGAAGCGCATCGGCTCCAACCTGATCGATACCCTTGCCAAGGTCAGGGAGGTGTCCGACGCCTTCATCAAGACGATGCCGGAGGGCATGCACGTCACCTACACGCAAGACAAGTCCGTCTTCGTGAACCAGTTGCTCGGCGACCTGCAGAACCACGTGATGATCGCCGTCATCCTGGTGTTCATCGTTATCCTCTATGCCCTGTCTGGCCGTGCCTCGCTGCTGATCGGATTGGCCATCCCCTCATCCTTCCTGATCGGCATCCTGTTGCTGGCGATGATGGGCTACACGATCAACATGATCGTGCTGTTCAGTCTCATCCTGGCGGTCGGCATGCTGGTCGACGACGCCATCATCGTCACCGAATTCGCCGAGCGACGCATGAGCGAGGGCATGCCGAAGCAAGAGGCGTTCGCGCTTGCCGCAAAGCGCATGGCCGGCCCGGTCATCGCGGCGACGATGACGCGCATTGCCGCCTTCTCGCCGCTTTTGTTCTGGCCGGGCATCATCGGCGATTTCATGAAGTATATGCCGATTACGCTGATCGTGACGCTCTCGGCCTCGATGCTCTATGCGCTGGTCTTCGCACCGACGCTGGGCGCCATATTCGCCGAGGCGCCAGCACATCACCCCGACGACAATCGCGACGGCTGGTATATGGCCGTGGTCAAGCAGGCGGTGCATTATCCCATCACCGTGCTTGTCCTCACTGTGGCGCTGTTGTTCGGCGTCGGCTACGCCTATTCGAAATTCGGCGCCGGCGTCGAATTCTTCCCGAATGTCGAGCCTGACTACGGCCTGCTCTATGTCCACGCCCGCGGCAATCTTTCGCTTGCCGAAATGGACGCGGCCACCAAGACGGCGGAAAATCGGCTGCTCGGCTGGCCGGGCGTGAAGTCTGTCTATACCCGTGTCGGCAAGACGCAGGGCGGCGGCCAAGACGTTCCGGAAGACGTGGTCGGCGTGATCCAGTACGAATTCGTCGACTGGCGCGAGCGCAAATCGGCGAACTCAATCCTGGACGAACTGCGCGGCGTGATGGCCGACATTCCCGGTGTCGACGTCGAGGTTCGCGTGCCGGAAGCCGGCCCGCCCACCGGCAAGCCGATCCAGATCAGGCTTTCGGCCGTCGATCCGAAGGGCCTTGACGACAAGGCCCGCGCCGTTGCCGCGCGCATTGCCAAGGTGCCCGGCGTCATCGATATTTCCGACGGTCTGGCGCCGCCCGGCGTCGACTGGGCGCTTGAAGTCGATCGCGCCAAGGCGGCGCAGTACGGCATCAGCCCGACCGCGGTCGGGACGGTCGTGCAATTGGTGACCAACGGGCTGAAGCTCAGCGAGTACCGGCCCGCCGGCGCCGATGATGCCGTCGACATCAGACTGCGCCTGCCCGAGGATCGGCGCACGCTGTCGACGCTCGACGAACTCAGGGTGCAGACCGCGCAAGGCTCGGTGCCGATCTCGAACTTCGTCGTGCGCAAGCCGGAGCCGACGGTCGGTATCCTCAACCGCATCGACGGCGCGCGAACGGTGGTCGTCCAGGCCAACGTCGCTGCCGGCGCCCAGGTGGCTGCCGTCCAGCAGGAGGTCACCAAAGCTGTCGCAGACATGAACCTCGGCAGCGGCATTCGCTGGAAGCTTGCCGGTTCGAATGAGGACAGCGCGGAGGCCGGTGCCTTCCTCAGCAAAGCCTTCGGCGCGGCGATCTTCCTGATCTTCATCGTGCTTCTGGCGCAGTTCAACAAGTTCACCAGCGTCTGGCTGGTGCTGTCCTGCGTGGTCATGGCGACGATCGGCGTGTTCCTCGGGCTGCTGCTGACGGGAGAGGCATTCGGTATCGTCATGTCGGGCATCGGTGTCATCGCGCTGGCCGGCGTGGTGGTGAACAACAACATCGTGCTGATCGACACCTATGACCGGTTGCGCGAAGAGGGCTGGGACAAATACGAAGCCGTTCTGCAGACCTGCCGCGAACGTGCCCGCCCGGTGGTGCTGACGGCAGTGTCGGCGATCCTCGGCGTGCTGCCGATCGCTTTCGGCCTCGGCCTCGAAATCTTCCATCATGAGACGACGATCAACGCGCCGTCGACGCAATGGTGGATATCGCTGTCCTCGGCGATCGTCTTCGGGCTGTCCTTCGCCACCGTGCTGACGCTGGTGGTGACGCCGTCGATGCTGATGGTATTCACTCGCGCCAAGGTCAAACCCGGTGCGCGTCGGGGCTGGTTCAGCCGCCTGTTCGGGCGTGGCAAGCCCGAGATCACCTCGGAGGGCCTGGAGGCCGATCTGGGCACCGAACCGGCGATCGCCTTCCCGAAGGCCGCCGAATAGATCGACGTCCCCAATCAAGCAAAGGCCGCCCGGGAACAATGGGCGGCCTTCTGCATTGTTCCGTCATTGCAACCTCAAAGCGAGGATTTTCTGATGACGATCAGCACCATTCTCATCATTATTCTTATTCTTATTCTGATCGGCGCGGTTCCGGCATGGCCGCATTCGCGGTCCTGGGGTTACGGACCATCCGGCATCGTCGGCGTCATTCTGATCGTTGTCCTGGTGCTGCTGTTGATGGGCCGGATCTGACCGCAATCATTGGTCGTGACAAGCGGCGGATGACCATCTGGCCATCCGCCTTTTTTTGGTTTGTTGTTAGGCAACTTTTTGCGTCGTCTTGAGCGTGGCGATGCCGATATCCTCGAGCGCTTCCGACACTGCATTTTCCAGCGGCGTGTGCGGGATCGCACCGATAATGCCTTCCAGCCTGCCTGAAGCCAGCCGGTGCGGCTCGAAGCGGAGATAGGACATCGAAACGATCTCGCGCCACATCGCCACAAACGGGCTGCCGGCACGCAGCACCCACCACGGCATCGAGGTCAGTTTCAGCGAGCGCCCGAGCGCCTTCTCGGCGGCCGCCTTGATCTCCAGGTCGTATACCGCATGGCCAGGAAAGTTCAGCGCGTCGTAGGAGCCGAGCTTGTCGAGATTGTCAGCCAGCCCGACGAAGGCCTTGGCCAGATCTGGCAGAAAGGCCCATTCATGTACCAGATCGACCGGCCCCGGCGCGGTATACACGCCCTTGGTCATCTTGGCGGCAACAACCAGATCGAACCACGATCCGCCGCCGGTGCCGCCGAAGAAATCACCGGCGCGCAGCAGGATCGTGCGCACCCGACCCGCGTCGGCCTCGCGGCGAAACAGATCTTCCATCGCAACGCGGATACGGCCCTTTTCCGTCGTCGGGCGAAACGGCGTGTCTTCGGTGATCACCGCCGGCATCGGCGAGCCGTAATTGTAGACGGTGCCCGGGAAGAGATGCAGCGCGCCATTCGCCCGGCAGGCAGCCATCACATTCTCGGCCATCGGCAGGCATTTGCTCCAGTCGGTGTAGAGTGGGTTGAGGCCGTTGAAAATGATATCAATGCCGTCGGTGGCGCAGATCAGCGCATCGCGGTCGAGCGCGTCGCCGGCGATCGCCGTGGCGCCTTTGAGCTCCGACGGCACCTTGCCGCTGCGGGTGACGGCGCGAACGTCGTAGCCGGCATCGAGGAAGGCCTTGGCCACCGTGCGGCCGAGCCGGCCATTGGCGCCGAGAATTGCGATCTTGGTCATTGTTCGTCTCCGTGTTTGCGCTACGACCGCAATGTGATCTCCTCGCAAACGAATGAAAATTGACTAAAGCTGGCGGTCTGATATTCAATTTTGAATGGATATCGACTGGAACCTGATCAAGAGTTTCGTCACCGTCGCGGAGACCGGCAGCCTGTCGGCGGCCGCACGAAAACTTGCCGCAAGCCAGCCGACGCTCGGCCGCCACATCGCCGAGCTGGAACAGGCGCTCGGCGTCACCCTGTTCCGGCGCGGCCGGCGCGGCTATGCGCTCACGGAAGCGGGCAGCACGCTCTTTGAACGGGGCCGCGCGGTGAGCGAACAAGCGAGCGCCTTTTCGCTGCTGGCGCTGGGATCGGTCGAGGCGATCGAGGGCACGGTGCGCATTGCCGCCAGCGAGGTGGTGGCGGCCTATGTGCTGCCGGAAATGACAGCGAGGCTTGGGACCGAGGAGCCAGGCATCGAGGTCGAGATCGTCGCCTCGAACCAGGTCGAGAATCTGCTGCGTCGCGACGCCGACATTGCCATCCGCATGGTTAAGCCGGCGCAGAGTGAACTGGTCGCGCGCAAGGTGACCGACATTCCGCTCCGCGCCTGCGCGGCAAAATCCTATCTCGACCGGCGTGGCCGTCCGCGCGAGGCCCGCGATCTGGCCGGCCACGATCTGGTCGGCTTCGACCGCAGCGATGAGATCATTCGCGGCTTCGTCCAATTCGGCGTCGCGCTCACCCGCAATGCCTTCCGCTTCAGGACCGACAATCAGATCGTGCTTTGGGAGGCGGTGCGGGCGGGAAACGGCATCGGCTTTGGCCAGGAGCCGCTGGCTGAGCGCGATGCGCTGGTCGAGACAGTGCTGCCGGGTCTCCCGCTGCCGACGCTGCCGGTGTGGCTGGCGATGCACCGGGACGTGCGTACCAGCGTGCGCATCCGCCGCGTGGCGGATTTCCTGTACGAAGAGTTCAAGCGCTATTCAGCCGGTGCAGGCTCGGCAGCAAATTCGGCGCGGTGAGCGAGCCCAGCCATCACCAGCACGACGATCAGTAGCCCAGAGAGAGCGACGAAGATCGGGCCGAAGCTCGAGTGTTCGGCGATGAAGCCGATCGCCGACGGCGCCACCAGAATGCCTGAGTAACCCATTGTGGTGACGACGCTCATGCCGGTGCCGGACGCCATGCCCTCCTGGTTGCCGCCGGCCGAAAAGATGATCGGCACCATGTTGGCAATGCCGAGGCCGCAAAAGGCAAAGGCGGCAATGGCCAGCCAAGGCGAGGGAGCCAGCCCGGCCACCAGCATGCCGGCAGCAGCGGCAAGGGCCGAGGCGCGCAGCGTCGTAACGGCACCGAAACGGTTGCGGACGCCATCGCCGAGAAAGCGCATGACGGCCATGACGCCGGAAAAGGCGGCATAGGCCAGGCCTGCGATGGCAAGATCGGCGCCGAGCTCCTGCCTGAGATACAGCGCCGCCCAGTCGAGTACCGCACCTTCGGAGATCATCGTCAGCAGCGCCATCAGCCCAACCAGATAGACCAGCGGGTTTGCCGGCAGCGCAAATTTGTGGTGCTCGGCGACTGGGTGCTTGTCCTCGACGATCAGGTAGCGGATCGCTACGGCGATGACGGCAAAGGCAAGAGCCGTCACCACTGTCGCATGGGCGAGGTGACCGTAGTTCTGGATGGCGAAACCGCCCAAAGCGCCGCCGGCGAAACCGCCAAGGCTCCAGAAGCCGTGCGAGGACGACATGATGGCGCGAGCCAGCCGCCGTTCGACTGCCACTGCATTGGCATTCATGGCGACGTCCATGCCGCCGATCGAACCGCCGAAGATGAACATGGCCACGGCCGCCAAGGGCACGTTGGGGGCCAGAGCCACGACCAAAAGGCCGAAGCTGCCGACAAGTCCGAACCAGCACAGCACCGTGCGCGAGCCATGCTTCGAGATGAGATGGCCGCACCAGGTCATGGCAGTGACGGCGCCGGCGCCGAACAAAAGGATCAGCAGGCCGAGCGTGAACTTGCTGATGTCCAGCCGGGTCAGGAACACCGGGATCTGCGGCGCCCAGCTGCCGGTCAGGAAGCCGTTGGCGAGGAAGATGCCGGCCACTGCCCAGCGTCCACGAATCGCGATTTGCGTGATTTTCTGCGCGTCCATCGGGTAGAATCCGGTCCGGAAATGGCTTTGCGCGGCAAATTAGATCGATTCAATTCACAGTCAAGCGCTCTTCGCCGAAAGTGCTTGGACCAGACGGCGCCATGATGCGCCGGTCGGCGCTACGTCCTCTCGCGTCGGCCAACCATCTCGGCGGTCCACTCCGAAATCCCTACTGCTCGGGATAAGGCGTGCCATCCTTGTGCACAAACCGGCCGTCGGCGTTGGTGCTCATCATGTCGATGTCGGAGCAGGTGGTTACGTCGGCGGGCCAACGCGAACCAACTTCGAGATAGATCGCTGTCGCGTCCGATTTGTTGATCATGTGATGGCCGTTGCCTGAGCCTTTCGGAAAGGCCGCGCAATCGCCGGCGCGCAGCACCGTCTCGCCGGCATCTTCGATGAGCGTCAGCTCGCCTTCAAGCACGTAGACGAATTCGTCTTCGTGCGAATGCCAGTGGCGCTGGCTCGACCAGTTGCCCGGCTGCAGGCGCATGAGATTGATGCCGAAGTCGGTGAGCCCGCCGGCGTTGCCCAGCCGCTGCCGCACGCGTTCGGCACAAGGTGCATCGAACGGCGGTGGATAGGATGAGCCCTTGCGTCCGGGCACGTCGGCAATGTCGATCTTAGGCACGGTAGTCCTCCTATTGGCGGCAAAAACCATTCGTGAAGGTCGTTCAGTGCGATGGATTGTGACCCTAGAACGGTTCATCGTTTCACGGAAACGCCGAACCGTTCTATCCTTTGTCTTTGACGCAAATTCCGGACGGAAAACCGTTCACACTTTTCCCGGAATTGCTCTAGTGATCCCTGGGGCGTCTTGCCTCGAACTCGGCCTTCTTGGCATCGGAGGCTTCGACCTGGTTCAGTGCCTGCCACTCGGCATAGGGCATGCCGTAGATGACCTCGCGCGACTCTTCCTTGCTGAGTTCGACACCTTCGGCTCGCGCCGCGTCGCGGTACCAGTTGGACAGGCAGTTGCGGCAGAAGCCGGCGAGGTTCATCAGGTCGATGTTCTGCACATCGGAACGCTCACGCAGATGCGCGACCAGCCGGCGGAAGGCAGCGGCTTCGAAATCGCGCTTTTGTTCGTCTCTGAGTTCGGTCATGTCCTATTGGCCTCCCTTGGGCCTCCATCATACCGGCCCGGTGCGCGAGCCGAATATTTTCACCGCATGTATATCGGCACGTCGATCTATCGCGTCAACGATCGGCGCCAGCCGTTCGGCCCAGGCGAGGGCACCCTTGCGGTCGGCGATCAGGTCCTGGCGGATCTCGAGCAGCGCATGGGCAAAGCCGTTGACGATGGCGTGCCTGAACATGGTATCGCCGCGCAGTGCGCCGTCATAGGGTTCGTTATCGCCGACGATGAGGCTGTTGTCCTCGGCGAGCATGTCGATCAGCGGCCGTGCCACCCGGTCGTCGATGTCCCACAATATGCCGACGTGCCACGGCCGCACGTAACCCTGCATGGTCGGTGTGAAGGAATGCACCGAAAAGATGAAGGGTGCGCGCGCGGATGCTTGCGCTACAGAGGCGATCATGGCGCCGACGGCATCATGATAGGGGCGGTAAAAACGGTCCAGCCGTCTTTCGCGCTCCTCCGGCGCCATTGGGTAATTTCCCGGGATGACGGTGCCGTCATAGAGCTGGCGAATCAGCGTTGGATCGTCTTCGCCGCGATTGGGGTCGATCAGCAGTCGCGAAAAATTGGCAAGCACCGCCGGAACGCCGAGCAGACTTGCGAGTTCGCGGGTTACAGTCTCGACGCCGATGTCGTAGGCGATGTGGCGGTCGAACTCCGCCGCCGGCAGCCCGAGGCTGCCATACTCCTCCGGTAGGTCGCGGCGGGCGTGATCGGCCAAAAGCACCATGCCGCGCTTGCGGTCGCCTTCGACGATGTCGAAAGGCGCGAAAACTGTGGATCGGGTCATTGGCGGGAAAGGTCTGTTCGCTGGCTTCCGGGGAGGGTGGTATCGTCATTCCACGAAGAGAACGCTCGCGCAATGCCGTTGTTTGGCCACGGTTTCTGCCAAAAAACTGAGCAGGGGCGACAGCAAGCGCGCCAGAGCCTTCTAAATCGATTGGAATTGGACAGATCGGCGCGTTGACATGCGTGCGGACTTTTCCGAAAAGGGGCGTTGAGAGATGCAAATGTGGTTCTTGAGGGGTTTCGGGATGGGTTTCGCCGGCAGGCTGCGCGTGCGCCATGCCTTGGCCATGCCGCTCCTGATACCGGCCATGGGCCTTTTCGCGGTGATTTCGGCCTCTCCGGCACGGGCCGATTTCCGGGTCTGCAACGCCACGCAGAACCTGGTCGGTGTCGGCATCGGCTATCGCGCCAAAGCCGGCTGGATCACCGAAGGCTGGTGGCACATCGAAGGATCGAGCTGCAAGACGCTGATCGAGGGACCGTTGTCATCAAGATTTTACTATCTTTATGCAGAAGACGCCGAGCGCGGCGGACGCTGGGATGGCCCGATCAACATGTGCGTGGCCGAAAAAGAGTTCAAGATCGCCGGCGTTACCGATTGCGTCGCCCGGGGCTTTCAGCGCGCCGGATTCCAGGAATATGACACGGGCGAGCAGGCAAGCTGGATGGTCCAGCTGACTGACGAGCCCGCAACGGATGGCGCTCCAGCCGCCCCGGGAACAAACAGTCAATGAGACGCAGCCGCAAGGTCAAGATCCTCGCCACCATCGGTCCGGCCTCCTCGTCCGAGGAGATGCTGAAGAAGCTGTTCGAAGCCGGCGCCGACGTGTTCCGCATCAATATGAGCCACACCGACCATGAATTGATGCGGACGCTTGTCGGCCGCATTCGTGCCGTCGAGGAGGCGGTCGGCCGGCCGATCGGCGTTCTCGCCGACCTGCAAGGGCCAAAGCTGCGCGTCGGCAAGTTCGCCAACGGCAAAGAAGTGCTGACCGTCGGCCAGACCTTCACGCTCGACGACAATCCCGAACCCGGCAATTCGACGAGGGTCTACCTGCCGCATCCCGAAATCCTGCGTTCGGTCGAGGCTGGTCATCGCCTGCTGATCGACGACGGCAAGCTCGAGCTCAAGGCGGTCAGCAGCAACGGCAAGGCGATCGTCTGCACCGTCGTCGCCGGCACGACCATTTCCGACAAGAAGGGCGTCAGCCTGCCCGACACCGACCTGCCGGTCGGCGCGCTGACGGAAAAGGACCGCAGGGATCTCGACGCGGTTCTGGCGACCGGCGTCGACTGGGTGGCGCTGTCCTTCGTGCAGCGGCCCGAGGACCTGGCCGAGGCGCGCAAGATCGCACGCGGCCGGGCGCTGATCATGGCCAAGATCGAAAAGCCGCAGGCCGTCGCCCGGCTGGCCGAGATCATCGAGCTCTCGGATGCGCTGATGGTTGCCCGCGGCGATCTCGGCGTCGAGATGCCGCTCGAAGCCGTGCCTGGCATCCAGAAGCAGATCACCCGCGCCGCGCGCCGCGCCGGCAAGCCGGTGGTGATCGCCACGCAGATGCTGGAATCGATGATCACCGCGCCGGTGCCGACCCGTGCGGAGGTCTCGGACGTGTCGATCGCGGTGTTCGAAGGCGCCGACGCGATCATGCTTTCGGCAGAGTCCGCCGCCGGCGCCTATCCGGTCGAGGCGGTGGCGATGATGAACCGGATCGCCACCAAGGTCGAAACCGACCCGACCTATGCCGGAATTATCAACGCGCAGCGCTCGGAACCGGAAGCGACCGGAGCCGACGCGATCTCGCTCGCCGCCCGCGAAATAGCCGAGACGCTGAAGCTGTCGGCGATCATCACCTATACCGCGTCCGGCACAACCGGCCTGCGCGCCGCGCGCGAGCGGCCGCAAGTGCCGATCGTGGCGCTGTCGCCGATCCTCAACACGGCGCGGCGGCTGTCGCTGCTGTGGGGCACGCATTGCGTCGTCTCCCCCGATGCCAGCGACCTCGACGACATGGTCGACCGCGCCTGCCGCATCGCCTTCGACGAGGGCTTCGGCAAGCCGGGCGACCGCGTCATCATCACCGCCGGCGTGCCGCTGAGGACGCCGGGCTCGACTAACATGCTGCGCATCGCCTATGTCGGATCGGAAGTCGGGCGCTAATGTCGGCGGCGGCTGCCGGATGGGCCGGCTGCATGGCGCGTCGTAAACGCGGCGCCAGCCCGGCGCATCGACGGCAGTTGGGTTAGGATCGACGCCGAACTCCGCCAGCTTGCACCAGCCTGCGGCCGGCCGTGAAGCGCTTCGAAGGCCCTATCCGACTTGAGCTGGAAGTCAGTTAAGGTAATCTCTCCTGGGAGAAAGAGGAGGGTGATCCAATGTGGATGCGCACTGATCTTCTGGACTCCTCGGCATTGAGCACCCGATAATCCAGGCGCCGATGAGCGGCATCACCACGCCGGAACTGGCGGCGGCAGTCAGCAATGCCGGGGCGCTTGGCTCGCTCGGATGCGGCATTCTGCCTGCGGCAGCTATCCGCGAGCAGCTCACGGCGACACAGCACGCTACCAATCGCCCGATCAACGTCAACTTCTTTGCGCACCCGGCGCCGGCACACGATGATGCGGCAGCCCAAAGTATGCGCGACCGCCTTCGCGGCTGCTATGAGGAGGTCGGCCTCGGACCGGTGCCCGAGCCGGGCGAGCCCTTCCCCACCTTCGATCGTGAGCGTCTCGAAATTGTGCTCGAGCTGCGCCCGAAGGTGGTCAGCTTCCACTTCGGCCTACCCGACACCGCAATTGTGCAGAAGTTGAAGGCCGCTGGCTGTACTGTCTTGTGTTCAGCTACCACCGTCTCGGAGGCGCGCCAGCTTGAGGCAGGAGGGGTGGACGCCATTATCGCCCAGGGATACGAGGCGGGTGGGCATCGCGGCACATTCACTGGCGACCCTGCTATCGGCACTGCCGGCACTATGGCTCTCGTACCGCAGATTGTTGATGCCGTGCGAGTGCCTGTAATTGCCGCCGGCGGTATCTTTGACGGTCGCGGCATTGCTGCCAGCTTTGCACTTGGTGCATCTGGTGTGCAGATCGGCACGGCTTTCCTGGCCTGTCCTGAAGCCAATGTGCAGCCAGTCTATCGCATAGCATTGCGCTCGGCCAACGACGAGAGCACGTCGGTGACTCGCTGCTTCACTGGCCGCCCAGCGCGCGTGGTGCGCAACCGGTTTGTGATGGAAATGGCTGGTGAGGAAGATGCTGCGCTGGCGTTTCCGCTACAGGTGAGTCTGGTCATGCCGCTTTCGATGGCAAAGGATGAAAGCAAGCGGGCTGACTTCTTGCCTATTTGGGCCGGGCAGGGCGTTGCGAAGCTGCGGGAAATGCCGGCCGCCGCCCTTGTGGAGAAACTCGTCACGGAAGCAAGCGGCATAGATCGAGGGGAGTAGGGGAGTAGGGGAGTAGGGGAGTAGGGGAGTAGGGGAGTAGGGGAATAGGGGAATAGGGGAGTAGGGGAGTAGGGCGCATGTGTTCCACAGTGCAATCTGCACCTCTCACATACTGCCTCACTCCCCTATTCCCCTACTCCCTTACTGGTCTCAAATGCCTTCGCCGGCAAGCTCCTCGGAAAGTGCGGCGACCTGGTCCTGGGCGCTGCGCATCATCGGATAGATCCCGAGAACGCGCTGCCAGGCCTCGAGCGCCGACTGCTTGTGGCCGGTTTCGGCCATGATCTGGGCCAGGCCCGAAAGCGCGCCGAAATGGCGTGGTTCGAGCTGCAGGGTGCGGTCGATGTCCGCCATCGACTTCCCGTAGTTCTTCATCATGAAATGAACAGTGGCGCGCCGGTTCCAGCCTTCCGCATAGGTCGGCTGCAAAGTCACCACCTGATCGAGGAAATCGAGTGCAACATCGAATTTCTGGTTTTCAATCGCCTTTTGCGACCATTGCATCATCAGGTCGATAGAGGCGCTGCCCGACTGGGACCACTCGCTGCCGATGCGTCCGGCGATGCGCTCGGCCGCCTTTTCATTACGTTCGCGCTTGAGATCGGCAAACAGCTGATCGAGCCGCGCCTGTTTCGTCTTGACGACCGGAGGGGCTGTCGGCGGAGCTGTAGTCGGATCTTCAGCCCACGCCGGCAGCGAGACAGCGCCGGAAACGAGGAAAGCCGTGAAAAATGCAAAAAGAATCCGCATCGCGGGAATCTAGCCCCCGACGCCGGATCGTCAAACTGAATTTAGCGTGAGAGGCGTATCATGCGCACGGAGGCACGTAGCCTCCGGTCGAAAACTCAACCTTGGCGCGCCTTGTAGCGCGGCGCCGTCTTGTTGATGATGTAGACGCGGCCCTTGCGACGAACCAGCTGGTTGTCGCGGTGACGCGCCTTCAACGCCTTGAGCGAATTCTTGATCTTCATGGTCTTGCCCGTCGGTCTGGGCCCGGTCCCGGGCCGAATTATTAAGGCGCGCCCACAGACGCGCCTTTGAACTGTGTGTGGCTCATAGACGAGGAGCCTTGCCCGTGTCAACCGCAAGTGCTTGCCGTGAGCGTGTTGCCTAAACGATACGGACCGTTTCGTATCATCAAAGTATCCGCCGCTGGGGCCTGCGGCATTGCGCGGGCTTGAGACGGCTGGAATGATGCGGTTGCCGCGAATTGGAGATCATCATGCGCCGAATTCTTGTGTCCGCCTGTCTTGTCGTCTTTGCGGCAGGTTCTGTTGCCCATGCGCAGGAATGCGACCGCAACGACGACAGCCAGCAGATGATGAACATCTGCGCCGACGAGGACACCAAATCCGCCGACGTTAAGCTCAACAAGGCCTACCAGGATCTCATCGGCGGAAGCGATGCAAAAGCCAGGAGGCTGTTGCAGACGGCGCAGCGCGCCTGGATCGCCTTTCGCGACGCGGAATGCAGCTATTCCGCCGCGGACAGCGAAGGCGGCTCGATCTATCCGATGCTGGTATCGGAATGCCTGACACGGCTGACCGACGACCGCACCAAGCAGCTCACCGCCGATTCGACCTGCGCGGAAGGCGATGTGAGTTGCGCCAGTCCCGACGAGGACGAGAGCGGCGACATCCAGTAAGCGTAGGTTCTAACTTTTTGTTTGAGCATGATCTCTTCCGAAAACCGGATTCCACCTTTCGCTAGCGCGGACCTTCGGTTCGGGATCATGCTCTAGCTGCGGCGGCTCACGCGCGTAAAATGGCCCATCTTGCGGCCGGGCCGCGCCTCGGCCTTGCCATAGAGGTGCAGCATCAGATCGGGCTCGGCGAGCAGCTCAGGAACGCGCCGGACATCGTCGCCGATCAGGTTTTCCATGACGCAGTCGAACTGCCGGGCGGGATTTCCCAGCGGCAGGCCGGCGACGGCGCGGATGTGCTGCTCGAATTGCGAGACGGTGCAGGCGGCCTCCGTCCAGTGGCCGGAATTGTGGACGCGCGGCGCTATCTCGTTGGCCAGCAGCGAACCGTCGGCAAGGACAAAGAATTCGACGCCGATGACGCCGACATAGTCGAGCGCCGCAAGGATCTCTGCCGCCGCCGTTTGAGCCGCAGCCGCCGTCTCGGACTTTACTTCGGCCGGCAGCGTCGAAGTGTGAAGAATACCGTTGCGATGGACATTCCAGGCCGGATCGTAGGCGGCGAGCGAGCCGTCGATGCCGCGCGCAGCGATCACCGAAATCTCGCGCTCGAAGGTGACGAAGGATTCCAGGATCAACGGCACGTTGCCCATCGCCTCGCAAGTGCCGGCAAAGCCGCCTGTTTCCATGTTGCGGAAGACACGCTGGCCCTTGCCGTCATAGCCCATGCGGCGCGTCTTCAATATGCCGCTGCCGTTGAACTTTTTCAGCGCAGCCGTCAGTTCGTCGTCATTGTCGACGGGGCCGAAATCCGCGGTCCGTATGCCGATGCCGTTAAGGAATTTCTTTTCCGCCAGCCGGTCCTGCGCCACTTCCAGTGCGCGTGCCGGCGGATAGACCGGCACCGTAGAGGCCAGTGCCGCGGCGGCCGCGACCGGAACGTTCTCGAATTCATAAGTCACGACGGCACTGGCCGCAGCCAGCTCGCCAAGCGCGGCCGCGTCGTCATAGGCGGCGACGATCTGCCGGTTGGCGACCTGTGCCGCCGGGCAATCCGGCTGCGGCTCCAGCACGACGATGCGGTAGCCGAGGCGGGCCGCAGCCATCGCCAGCATGCGGCCAAGCTGGCCGCCGCCGATGATGCCGATGGTCGATCCCGCCAGCAGACTCACGGCGCGTCCGTGGGCTCTGCGGCGACCTTGGCGGTCTGCGCGGCGCGCCAGCTATCCAGCCGGGCGGCAAGCTTTTCGTCGCTCAGTGCCAGCACCGCGGCAGCCAGAAGGGCGGCGTTGGCAGCGCCGGCCTTGCCGATGGCCAAAGTGCCGACCGGAATGCCGGCCGGCATCTGCACGATCGAAAGCAGCGAATCCTGGCCGGACAGCGTCTTCGACTCCACCGGCACGCCGAACACCGGCAGCGGCGTCATCGCCGCCGTCATGCCGGGCAGATGCGCCGCACCGCCGGCACCGGCGATGATCACCTTGTAGCCGGCCGCCTTGGCGCCCTTGGCGAAGTCATAGAGCCGGTCGGGAGTGCGGTGGGCCGAGACGATCAGCCGCTTGTGCGGAACGCCAAGCGCGTCAAGCGTTTCGGCGGCGTGGCGCATCGTCGCCCAGTCGGACTGGCTGCCCATGATGATGGCGACGTCGGCGCGTTGATCGTTCAAGCTTCTGCTCCCCGGCGGCAAAGGCGCGCATTAGCGGAATTCGTCGGGAGCCGCAAGGATGGCCAGAAAGGGAAAGCCGCTTGTGCCGTTTCGGTCGCTACGCAAATGGCTAACGGGCGGCGGTGGTCATCGGGCGGCCGCTGCTCGGAAGCGGTTGACGAAGTCGTCAAGTTCAGGCCGTTCGGTATCGGAAATCGCCCAGTAAGAAAAGGCACTGTCGCTCCAGTGGACCAGCGAGAAGCCACCAGCAGAAAGATCGACCGGTCCGGCTGTCGAGCCGGTTTCGTCGGGCGCGGCGACGAGAGTGATCAGGTGCTCGCGGTGCCGGTAGACCAGTGCCGGCACCGGCCGATCGGCGATCACCTCGACCCGGCCGCCGAGCAATGTGAAACCGTCATTGGCAAGATCGGGCGCCGGTGGCGACAGGCCGACCCGGGCATCGAGCCAAGGTTTTACGGTATGCCGGTCCGACGAGACGACGTCCACGGGACTGGCTGCCAGCAGGCTGCGGCGGTGGCCGCTGGCGACCGCGGCGGCAAAGCTGTCGGGCGCCCTGCTCAGCATCATCCATTGCGTCGCGCCGCTGGCCAGCACGGCGGTAACGATGATCGACGCCGCCAGCGCGCGCCAGTCGAACGCGCCAAATCGGTGCACCGCTCTGTGCGCCGGCAGCACTCGAGCGGCGGGCGCCGGCGCCGACAGCACTTTCTCCGTACCGGCTGTCCCGATTGCAGCGATGCGAGCCTTGAAATCCTCACGGGCGTCGGGCCTCGGCAGCCCGCCGACGGCGTTCTGCAGCGCAACGATGCGGGCATGCTCAGCGGCGAGCGCCGGATCGGCGGCGATGCGTCGCTCGACGGCCAATGCCGCTGCTGCGTCGAGCTCGCCATCGACCAATGCATGGATCATCAGCTCCATGCCCGCCGGGTCATCGGGCAGTCCATCATTGTGCGCGCTCATGGCGCCCTCCCAAGTTGGGATATCAGCAGGCCGCGCGCCCTCGCCAGGCGCGACATCACCGTGCCTAGCGGGACGCCAAGCAGCGTCGCGATCTCGCGATAGCTGAGGCCGTTGATGTCCCGCAGCACCAGGGTCTCGCGAAATTGCTGCGGCAGCGCGGCGATTGCCGCCTCGAGTGCCGCCGCATCGACCTTGGCGATCAGGCTTGCCTCAGGACTGTCGGTATCCGGCAGGCCGACGCCGTACGCAGCCGTCATGTCGTCGAGATCGTTCAGGTCGCCGACGGCGACGATACTGCGCGGCCGGTTGCGCGCCAGCCAGGAGTAACAGGCGTTGCGCACGATCGCCAGCAGCCAGGCCCGGCCATTGCCGCCGGCATAGCCGGCGATGCCCGCATGCGCCTTCAAACATGCCTCCTGCACCACATCCTCGGCGTCGGCGGCGTTGCCGGTCAGCCAGCGGGCAAGCGCAAGCGCATCCGCGAGATGGGGTAGAACCACCTCGCGAAAGCGCTCGGCCGCGGCCTCTTGGTTCAACACCGTCGCATCGCCCGGCATCCCGGGCAGAACCTTCCGAACATCCTCACGGAGCGACGGTGATCCTGCCCTGCATGTGCGGGTGAAGCCCGCAGAAATAGGCATAGTCGCCCACTTTGGTGAAGGTGAAGGCATATGTGTCACCGGTGTCAAGCGCCTTGGAGCGAAACGAGGCATCGTTGGCGACCACCAGATGCGGGATGTCGTCGTCATTCTCGAAGGTCACGGTAGTGCCCTGCTTTACCGTCAGCACCGCCGGTGTGAAGGCAAAGTTCTCGATCTTGACCATTGGCTGGTCTGCTGCGTTCAGTGGCATAGCAACCATTATCAGGATCGCCGCCAAACCGAACGCGACAGGGGATACGACGAAGAGGCGGGCTGGAAAGCGGATCATTGCATTTCCCCTCAGGCCAGCGTGCTGTCGATGATGGCGAGGTCCTGCCCGCCTTGCTTGACCGTCACGCTGCTTGTGCCGAGCAGGCTGCGCAACTGGCCGGCAGGTACCGTCATCGGCCCGGGTGAGGCTGCGGTGCCCGGCGCCGGTTGCGGGAAAGCGGTCGAGCGCGCGGTATGAAAGGTAACGTTGCCTTCGACCTTCTGCATGATCTGGTGGATATGGCCGTTGAGTATGGTGACAGAGCCGAAGCGCTTGAGCAGGGCCAAGGCCTGCGCCGCGTCGTCGGTGCCCCAGCCCCATTCGGGATAAACAGCCCATAGCGGGATGTGGGCAAAGACGACGATTGGCGTCGAGGCGGTGACCGCCTTCAGATCATCGGCCAACCATGCCAACTGGTCGGCGCCGAGATTGCCGAGCCCGCCAGCCTTCAGGTTGACGACGTTGACAAGCCCAATGAAATGGACGCCGTTCTGGTCGAACGAATACCAGCCGGCGCCCTTGGTGCCCTTGCCGTAGCGGTCGAGATAGGCCTGGCCATTGCCGTCATCGATCAGGTCGTGCTCACCTGGCACATAATGCACGTCGAAGCCTGCGCCGCCGATGATCTGGGCAGCGTTGTCGAACTGAGCGGCCTTCGACAGATGGGTGATGTCGCCGGTGTGGATCATGAAAGCGGGCTTTTGCGGCAGCGCCTGGATCTTGCCCATGGCCTCCTTCAGCGTGTCGATAGCGTGCGGGTTGGCAGCCTTGTCGAAGCCGATGTGGCTGTCGGAGATCTGGAGGAAAGTGAAGCCGGTGGCCAAGGCCTCGGCGGCTTGCGCCGCGCCGAGCAGGCTGAGCGAAACCGGCACGCCGGCCGAAATGGTCCACAGCACTCCCGTGCCGGCCCAGATCATGCATTCCAGTGCATGACGGCGGCTGATGCCGTCAGCTTCATTGTCGTGGTGGTGGGTCATACCGGTCTCCTGCAACGCCGGAAATGGCGTCTGCTTGGGAGACCTGCGAAGGAGGTGGTTTATTCCCGTTCGAGGACAAGGCAGTCATTCACAGTGCCGTGATGGTGCGGCGGGTGGTTGGCGAAGCCGGACTGGAGAAGGAGGCCAGGTGAGCCGTCGTGGCTAGTCAGGCCAGCGCAACGCGCCGGCGGACTGCTTGCGAGCGGGTTTCATCGCATCCGCGGGCCGATCGGCAGCGCTCAATATAGCCCGCAGGCGTTCGGCGACGATCTCCGCCTCGCCGGCATGGAGATTGCACGGATCAAGGAAGAAGTGACCGCGCTCGACCTCGTGGTTGCGAACGATGACGGGTGGCGAGCCCGCCGCCAGTGCCGAGGCCAGCCCGGCTGCGGTGAACCGGCTTTCGGGCGCAACAAACACCTGCAGGCGGTCGAGAGGATTTCCGGTCGGATCGGGAATGATGTTTGCTGCGATGCCGGGCAGGCCCTGCAATGCGGTTTGCCACAGATGCAGTGCGGCTTCTTCCCGCCGGCGGATGCCGGCATGGTCGCGCCGTTCCCAGGCTTCCAGGGCCGCCATGGTGCCGGCAATGCTCTCCTTGCCGACCTTCATGGCGCGCGCGACGCCACGATTCTGCAGATAGGCGGCCCGCACCAGATCCTTGCGGCCGGCCACGATGCCGCTTGTCGGCCCTGAGAGAAATTTGTGCCCGCTGTAGACGACAATGTCGGCGCCGCGCGCCAGAAAGCCGCGCAAATCGTATTCCGAGGCGGCGTCGACGATCACCGGCACGCCCCTGGCGTGGCAAATCTCGCAGAACTCCTCGAGCGAGAGCATGCCGTATTGCACGGTGTGGTGCGCAACGACGTAGAGGGCTGCCGCCGTCCGGTCCCGGATCGCGTCGGCAACATGATAATCCTGGGTGACGCTGACCGTGCCGGCAGGCACTGCCTTGGCTCCGGCAAGCCGGATCGACTGGTCGATCGGCGCGCCATAATTGACGATATGGCCAAGCTGGACGATGACCTCCGATTTGAGGCCCTCGGTGTCGTCCGGCAGCCGCTCGATCGCAAGAAGGCTGGTTCCGGTCATCGCCCCGGCAATCGCCATGGTTATGCCGCTGGCGCAGCACGCGGTGATGAAGCCGGCCTCGCCGCCGGTGAGGCGTGCAATCACAATACTTGCGGCGCGCTGCAGATCGTCCATCTCGACCCATTGCGAGGCGATTTCCGACATTGCAGCAATTGCTTCCGGTACGATGATCGAAGCGCCGAGCGCCGTCATCGTGCCGGAAACATTGATAATCGGGCGAAGGCCAAGCCGTTCGCGGATTGTCGTGTTGGAACGGTCAGCGGCATAGGTCGTCATCTCTGTAGATCCTGTTTCGAAAGATTTCAGGCGGCGATCTCGACGACCGCCTCGATTTCAACTGTGATGTTGCCCGGCAGCGAGCCGACACCGATTGCCGAACGGGCGTGTCCGCCAAGCGTATCAAAGACGGCGGCGAAAAGATCGGAACAGCCATTGACCACCTTGGGGTGCTCGCTGAATGTCGGCGTCGCATTGACAAAGCCAAGCAGCTTGACGACGCGCACGATGCGGCCGAGGTCGCCGGCCGCCGCATGCATGACGGCGAGCAGGTTCAGGCCGGTCAGACGGGCATGATCATAGGCCTCCTCCACGCTGACATCCTCGCCGACCTTGCCGGTGCAGAGCGCGCCATCGGCGCGCAACGGCCCCTGGCCGGAGAGGAAGATCAGCCGTCCGCTCTCGGCATAAGTGACGAAGTTGGCGATGGGCTTCGGCGGCTCGGGCAGTGTCAGGCCCAATTCCGCGAGCCGGATGTAAGGCGTCATAAAAGCTCCTTGCGACAGCTTTCGCCGTCCGATGTCAAAAATGCGAGGCGCGAAACCGCGCCAGGAAACTGCGAAGGCGTTCATTGTCGAACCCCGCCGCCAGAATCTCGGCGGGTGGTCCGACGGCGCTGACGCCGCCATCCGCCATGAAAACGATGCGGCTCGATGCGTCGCGCGCAAAAGCCATTTCATGCGTGACCATCAGCATCGTCATGCCGTCTTCGGCGAGGCTGCGCACGACCTCGAGCACCTCGCCAACCAGTTCGGGGTCGAGCGCCGAAGTTATCTCGTCGAGAAGCAATATCTTCGGCTCCATCGCCACGGCGCGGGCGATGCCGACGCGCTGCTGCTGGCCGCCGGAAAGCTCGGCCGGCAGACTGTCGGCTTTGTGGGCGAGGCCGACCCGGCCGAGCCAGTGCTCGGCAATGGTGCGGGCCTCGGCATTGCTCTTGCCGCGCACCTTGCGCAGGCCAAGCATGATGTTGCCGGCCGCAGTCAAATGCGGGAACAGATTGAAGCTCTGGAACACCATTCCGGTCTCGGCTCGCATCGCAGCCAGGTCGCGCTCGCTGCGTCGCTGGTGTGTTCCCGTCTCGCGATAGCCGACCTCCTTGCCATCGATACGGATCGAGCCGCTGTCGTAGCTCTCCAGGAAGTTGACGCAGCGCAGCAGCGTGGTCTTGCCGCTGCCGGAGGGGCCGATGACCGTCACCACCTCGCCGCGTGTCACCTGCAGGCTGACGGAGCGCAGGACCTCGACGGATCCAAAGGCTTTGGAAACCTCGGTGACATCGAGAAGTGCCGGATTCTGGTGCGAGGCGTTGGACATCTTGCTATTCCCGGATGAAGGAGAAACGCCGCTCCAGGCGCCGGCTGGCCAAGGAGAGGGCGTAGTTGACGGCGAAGTAGACGAGCGCGCCGAGAATGTAGAGCGGCATCGCCTCATAGGTGCGGCCGATGACCTGGTTGATCGCCTGCATGAGGTCGGTGATGCCGAGCAGCGAGACCAGCGCGCTGCCCTTCACCGCGTCGGTGACGCCATTGATCCAGGGTGGCAGGAAGCGCCTGAACGCCTGCGGAAAAATGACGTAGGCCAGCCGCTGGCGAAAGGTCAGTCCGATCGCCATCGCCGCCTCGGACTGACCCTTGGGAATCGAGCCGACGGCGCCGCGTAAATATTCGACGACCTGTGCGGTCTTGAACAGGGTGAGGGCGAGTACGGCCGCCCAAAAGGATTCCAGATGCAGCCCCACCGCGGGCAGGCCGTAATAGACGAAGAAGATCAGCACCAGGATCGGAATGCCGCGTATGGTGTCGCTGAAGATGCGCACTGCCCAGCGCAGCGGAGCCGGACCGTAGACAAGGCCGACGCCCATCAGCACGCCGGCGATGAGCGATAACACCACGACCAGCAGCGACACCCACAAGGTTACGGCAAAGCCTTCGGCGAGGAACGGCAAGGCGTAGATGATCTGGCTCAGCATGTCAGCGCGCCGCCTTGAACCGGCGCTCGACCAGCCGCAGCGCGAAAAGCAGCGCGTAGCCGGTCAACAGGTACATCGCAGTCACCACCAGATAGACCTCGACAATGCGGAACGTGTTGAAGTTGATCCACTGGGCGCCATAGGTGAGTTCAGGTACCGAGATGACCGACGCCACGGACGTATCCTTGAAGAGCGATATGAATGTGTTGGAAAGCGCCGGCAGGGTTATGCGCAGCATCGTCGGCAGGCGCACATGGAGCAGCCTTTGCCATGGCGTCAGGCCGATTGCCTTGCCGGCGTCGAGCTGCCCGCGCGGCACCGCCTCGAGCCCCGAGCGAAACACCTCGACCAGGTAGGCGCCGCTGTAGAGCGACAGCGTGGCAATGAATGAGGTTTGCGCGCTGTAGGCAATGTCGACCACCGTCGGCAAGCCGTAGAAGACCAGATAGACGAGCAGGATCAGCGGCACGTTGCGGATGAACTCGACATAGCCCGCGATGATGGTCCGCACCGCACGTCCGGCCGACACGTACCAGACCGCCAGAACGAGCCC
The DNA here is from genome assembly GCF_040317925.1 of Mesorhizobium sp. M1348. Classification (NCBI taxonomy): domain Bacteria; kingdom Pseudomonadati; phylum Pseudomonadota; class Alphaproteobacteria; order Hyphomicrobiales; family Phyllobacteriaceae; genus Mesorhizobium; species Mesorhizobium sp. M1348. The sequence goes on from NZ_JAMYLH010000001.1 coordinate 238,716, forward strand.
GATGACGATGCCGATCGCGATCGAGATGACGGCCAGTTCGAGGCTTAGCAGCAGTCCGCCCCAGAGCTTGTCGAAATGCCGCCAGATCAGGTTGAAGTTGAGGGTATAACCCATGCGTCCTCGTCATGGAGGGCTGTGATGAGAGAAGGCGGAAGGACGTTGTCCTTCCGCCTGCTTGCATCAGATGACCGGGAAACCGGGATGGCGCGCCGGCGGCTCCTGTCCGAAATAATCCTTGAACGCAGCGTCGTAGAGTGCCGTTTCATGGCCGAACATGGCGATGGTGAAGGTCTGGTTGACGAAGGTCAGCCAGTCGAGGTCGCCCTGCCGCAGCGCAGCACCATAAAGCATCGAGAACCAGCTCTTGCCGGCATCGAAGTACTTATCCGGATTGCGCGAGGCGAGCCAGCGCACCGTTGACAGATCGACCGCGGCGGCGTCGACTCGCTTCGATTCCAGTGCCTGCAGCACATTGGCCTGCGTGTCTATCTGCATCACCTGCGACTCCGGCAGGACGATATGCACGTTTGCCTCGGCATCGACGTTTTGCAGGATGGAAATCCGGGTCGCCGAACCGCCGGCAAGCAGCTTGTCGAAGGTCTTGTTTTCGGCGTTCGGAAGGGTCAGCAAGGCGATGCCTTCGACGTAGTAGGGCCGGGAGAAGTGGATCAGCTGCGAGCGCTGGGCGGTCATGGTCATGAACTGGATGGTGATGTCGACCTTGTTGGTGGTCACGTTTGGAATGCGCTGAGCCGGATCCTGCATGACGAATTCCACTTTGGTCGGATCGTCGAAAAGCCCCTTGGCGAGAATGCGACCCATGGTGATGTCCATGCCGACCAGTTCGCCGGCGTCGTTCTCGAAGTGCCAGGGCGCGTTGGTGCTGCCGGTGCCGACGATCACCTTGCCGCGCTCGAGAACGGTGCGCAGCAGGCTGTCGGGCGCTGCCTGGGCCGCCGCTTTCCGAACGTCGACCGCGGTAGCGACGCTCATCACTCCGGCCGTTGCAAGCCCGGCCATTCCCAGTTTCAGAAATTCACGCCTTTTGGATGTGTCGTTCACGACGACCTCCTCTCGTGTTGTGTTCCCCTTTGGACCAGCAATACAGCATCGGTTGCAACTGGCATCATTGTCCCTTACAAGAGACTGCTGTACTCTGTACAAGACAGATTAACATCAGGAATCGATAATGCAAGATGGCAATGCCTTGGCCGCTCGATCGGACGTCGGTCTGGACGAGGACAAGAATTCGGGTTCCCGGGAGAAGGGCCTCAACCGGGTCCTGCAGATTCTGGAGTTTCTTCACGCGACCCAGCGCGCAATCGGCATTGGCGATCTTGCCAAGGGGGTGAACGCGCCGCGTTCGACGACTTACACGCTTGTGCGCTCACTGGTCGACGCTGGCCTGCTGGAGATGGCCGGAGACGGCAATCGGGTCTATTTCGGAAAGAAGCTTTATCTCTACGGAATGGACTATGTACGGGGCAACGACCTGCTCAGGCAAGGGCGCCAGGAAGTCGACCATTTGTCGCGCGAGACCGGCGAGACCTCGGAGTTGTGCATGTTGCAGAGCGGCCGCTACACCATCGTCCATTCAAGCCCGGGAACGAGGCCATTCAGGATCAGCTCGGCGACGGGTCTGCAAATACCGCTTCCCTGGACAGCGTCCGGGCGGCTGCTCCTCGCCGGCTTCGACAGGGCGGCGATCGAGGATATGGTCTCGGAAGACGATCTCGTACTGCCGGACGGCCGCAGGTTGCGGCTCGACGACTTCATAGCCGACATCGCCGTCGCCAAATCGGCCGGCTACTGCGTCACCTCCGGCCTTGTCGATGCCTACACAAAATGCCTGGCCGCGCCGGTCTTTTCAGCGCCGGGCAGGGTCGAGGCGACGATGTGCCTGGTGGTTCCCATCGATACCTCGCCCGTAAAGACCGACGATCTGATAGCGCTGTTGCGCGAGCGCGCCGCACGGCTTTCGATCGCGGCATAGGTCGCCTTCCAACAGGCCGGCGCCGGCGTTCGTTCAAGCAATAATGTCTGGAATGATCTTGTCTTCCAGCGCCATCAGCCTGTCCTTCAGGAAAAGCTTCTTTTTCTTCATGCGCTGGATCTGCAGCGGGTCGCAATTCACGGCGATCATCGCATTGATGGCCGCGTCGAAATCGGCGTGTTCCTGCTTCAGCCGGGAATATTCAAGGCGGATATCTGCCTGTTCCTGATCGGACATTTTTACCGTCTGCACGTCTGCGGCGCCCAAACTATGGGCCTGATTGGGCGGGACCGGGTCTTCTTGCACCGGCGCGCAGCCCATACCACATTTCATATTGTCGTGGAATGCTACCACGCAGCATTCGACATCGGTGCTCGATGGTGGCAGACTGTCATTATGCCGTCACAGAAAGCGAGCCTGCGGTGGACGCGCCCCTGGCGGCTGCAATCGAGGAAACCATGAAAGGGAGAACCAATCATGTCTCTTGCATCCCATCTTGATGAGCTGCAGCGGAAACACGGCGACATCGAACGGGAAATCGACGATGCGATGACCCATCCATCGGTAGACGACCTCGAAATCGTGAATCTCAAGCGGCGCAAGCTGGCGCTCAAGGACGAGATTGAAAAACTGAAGGCGAAACCGACGACGCACTGAAGCCCTTCCAGGACTAGCAGCGCCGCCCGGCGCGCGATCTTTCCGGTGGCATCGCTATGCTGCCGGAAACACTCGTGGATTTGCGGCAAGCTGCCGTCTTGTCATTACCGATTTGCCAGGTCTGCGCGCCAGTCGCCATTGACAAGCCATCTTTGCTCCTCCACCTCATGCCCGGACCTTCAAGATTAAAGGCAGCCGGCATGACCGGATATTTTTCCTCACCCTTCCCACGCCGCAGGTCGGTCGGTGTCGATGTCGGCGGCGTGATGGTCGGTGGCGGCGCGCCGGTCGTCGTTCAGTCGATGACCAACACCGACACGGCCGATGTCGACCAGACGGTCGCGCAGGTGGCGGCGCTGCATCGCGCCGGCTCCGAGATCGTGCGCATAACCGTCGATCGCGACGAAAGCGCTGCCGCCGTACCGGCCATCCGCGAGCGGCTGGAACGGCTCGGCATCGACGTGCCGCTGGTCGGCGATTTCCATTATATCGGCCACAAGCTCCTGGCCGATCATCCGGCCTGCGCCGAGGCACTGGCCAAATACCGTATCAACCCCGGCAATGTCGGATTCAAGGACAAGAAAGACCGGCAGTTCGCGGCGATCGTCGAGATGGCGATCCGATACGACAAACCGGTGCGCATCGGCGTCAACTGGGGCTCGCTCGACCAGGAACTGCTGACCCGGCTGATGGACGACAACCAGGCCCAGGGCTTTCCGCTTACCGCGCAGGAAGTGACGCGCGAGGCAATCCTGCAGTCGGCGATCCTGTCGGCCGAAATGGCCGAAGAGATTGGCCTTGCCCGCGAGAAAATCATCCTATCGGCCAAGGTCAGCGGCGTGCAGGATCTGATCGCCGTCTACACCGAGCTTGCCACCCGTTCCGACCATGCGCTGCACCTCGGCTTGACGGAGGCGGGCATGGGCTCGAAAGGCATCGTCGCCTCGTCCGCCGCCATGGGCATCCTGCTCCAGCAAGGCATCGGCGACACCATCCGCATCTCGCTGACGCCGGAGCCGAACGGCGACCGCACGCGCGAGGTGCAGGTATCGCAGGAGCTGTTGCAGACCATGGGCTTCCGGCAGTTCGTGCCGATCGTCGCCGCCTGCCCGGGCTGCGGCCGCACGACCTCGACCGTGTTCCAGGAGCTTGCCCAGAACATTCAGGCCGACCTGCGCAAGAACATGCCGGTGTGGCGCGAACAATATCCCGGCGTCGAGAACCTCAAGGTCGCGGTGATGGGTTGCATCGTCAACGGTCCGGGCGAATCCAAACATGCCGATATCGGCATTTCGCTGCCCGGCACCGGTGAGACGCCGACCGCCCCGGTGTTCGTCGACGGCAAGAAGGCGGCGACGCTGCGCGGCCCGTCTATCGCCGCGGATTTCGAGAAAATGGTTTCCGACTACATCGAACGGCGGTTTGGGCAACACGGCAAAGCCGCGGCGGAGTAGTTCGATGCGGCGTTTGCTTGGGGCGACGCTGGTTGTCATTTGCGGGCTGGGCTGGGCGACAGCCGTCCAGGCCGATCCGCCGCGGCCCGCCAAGCAGAAGCTGATCGATCGCGTTTGCGATCTTATCGAGACGCATGCCGACCAGAACGGCCTGCCCAGGGATTTCTTTGCCCGGCTGATCTGGAAGGAAAGCCGTTTCGATCCCAATGCGGTCAGCCCCGTCGGCGCGGAGGGTATCGCCCAATTCATGCCGGGTACCGCCAAGATGCGCGGGCTCGCCAATTCCTTCGACATCGAACAGGCGATCCCGGCCTCGGCAAAATACCTCGCCGAAATGAAATCCGGTTTCGGCAATCTCGGCCTCGCCGCCGCAGCCTACAATGCCGGCGAGAGCCGGGTGACGCGCTGGCTGAATTCCGGCGGCTTCCTGCCGATGGAGACCGAAAGCTACGTTTTGGACGTCATGGGCGAGCCGGCCGACAAGTTCACCGATGCCGCGTATGCCGGCGTCATCCGGCCGCTCGACAAGAAGGCGAGTTTCTCTGCCGCTTGCCGCGAGCTGCCGGTGATCATGTCCAGAACCGTGCCGATGTCGTCGATCAACATCAAGCCGTGGGGCGTGCAGGTGGCCGGCAATTTCCGCCGGGCCGCGGCGCTCAATCAGTGGAGCAACGTGAAGCGCCGGTTTCCAGCCTTGCTCAGCGGTCGCGATCCGGTGGTCAGCCGGGTGCGCACACCGATCGGCAGGCGCGGCATCTATGCGGTGCGGATCGGCGCCGACACCAAAGCCAAGGCCGACGATATTTGCCAGAAACTGCACAGTGTGGGCGGCGCATGCATCGTGGTGCGCAATCGGTAAGCCATATGTCGGTGCGTTTCGCGCCATTGCTGCCCCATCTCGCTCCCCGTGGGCACTTCGTCCTCGACACGTGAATCATATTTTCCGTGAACCGTTAGGCAGGTCTTGCATCGTCGTCGATGCGGGGTAAGGTCCCCGCGATTTTTCGTGAAAGGGATCAGCATGGCCGGCTTCAAGACACTGGACGACATCGGCAATATCAGCGGCAAGCGTGTGCTGGTGCGTGTCGACCTCAACGTTCCCATCACCGAGGGCAAGGTCACCGATGCCACCCGCATCGAGCGAATTGCGCCGACTATCACCGAGCTCTCCGGCAAGGGCGCCAAGGTGATCCTGCTTGCCCATTTCGGCCGGCCCAAGGATGGACCGGCGTTGGAATTCTCGCTCGGGCCGATCGCCAAGGCGACGGCTGACGTGCTCGGCCGTCCGGTTGGCTTTGCCGCCGACTGCATCGGCGACAAGGCGGCGAGCGCCGTCGCCGCCATGGACAGCGGTGACGTACTGCTGCTCGAGAACACCCGCTTCCATAGGGGCGAGGAGCAGAACGACCCGGCCTTCACCGAAAAGCTCGCCGCCAACGGCGACATTTTCGTCAACGACGCCTTCTCCGCTGCGCACCGCGCCCACTCGTCGACGGAAGGGCTGGCGCATGTGCTGCCGGCCTTCGCCGGCCGTACCATGCAGACCGAGCTCGACGCGTTGGAAAAGGGTCTTGGCAATCCCGTCCGTCCGGTTGTCGCCATCGTCGGCGGGGCCAAGGTCTCGACCAAGATCGACCTGTTGATGAATCTGGTGAAGAAGGTCGACGCGCTGGTCATCGGCGGCGGGATGGCCAACACGTTTCTCGCGGCACGCGGCACCGACGTCGGGAAATCCTTGTGCGAGCATGATCTCGCGACCACCGCCAAGCAGATCATGATCGAGGCGGCCGAGGCCGGCTGCGCCATCATCCTGCCCGCCGACGGCGTTGTCGCCAGGGAGTTCAAGGCCGGCGCCACCAACGAGACCGTCGCCATAGCAGACGTGCCGGCCGACGGCATGATCCTCGACGTCGGCGCAAAGACCGTGAAAACCATTGCCGAATGGATCGACCGTGCCGCGACGCTGGTCTGGAACGGGCCGCTCGGCGCCTTCGAGATCGAGCCGTTCGACCATGCAACGGTGGCGACGGCCAGGCACGCGGCAGCGCGCACCAAGGCCGGCAGACTGGTCTCGGTCGCTGGCGGCGGCGACACGGTGGCGGCGCTCAACCATGCCGGCGTCAGCGACGATTTTACTTATGTCTCGACGGCCGGCGGCGCTTTCCTCGAATGGATGGAAGGCAAGCCCTTGCCCGGCGTCGACGTCTTGAAGCGCTAACTGCGGCAGCAATAGCAGTGCGAAGGAGTGCGCCCGCGACTTTCAATCGATTCGCGCTTCTCCGGCGAAATGGTTCGACTTGAACCTGCGTTGCTCTGGTGGTCTGCTGGGCGCGGATCAATTCTTTCAGGAGAAGCACGATGAGCGAACGTCTCGAGGACATTGCCGCCGCGATGGTGGCCAATGGCAAGGGCCTGCTGGCTGCCGACGAGAGCTCCGGCACCATCAAGAAGCGCTTCGACGTCATCGGCGTCGAGTCGACCGCCGACAGCCGCCGCGACTATCGCGAGATGATGTTCCGCGCCAGCGATGCAATGACCAAGTACATTTCCGGCGTCATCCTCTACGACGAGACCATTCACCAGAGGGCCGCCGACGGCACACCGCTGGTCGACATCATCAAGGCATCAGGCGCTATCCCCGGCATCAAGGTCGACGCCGGCGCCAAACCGCTAGCGGGCTTTCCCGGCGACACCATCACCGAAGGCCTGGACGGCCTGCGCGAACGCCTCGCCGATTATTACAAGCTTGGCGCCCGCTTCGCCAAATGGCGCGCGGTGATCGACATCGATGTTGCCAAGGGCGTGCCTTCCGCCACGTCGATCGGCTCGAACGCCCATGCGCTCGCCCGTTACGCCGCGCTTTGCCAGGAAGCCGGCATCGTGCCAATCGTCGAGCCGGAGGTGCTGATGGACGGCGCCCACAACATCGACACGTGCTACGAGATCAGCAAGGCGACACTTACAAAGTTGTACACCGAGCTCTATGCGGCCCGCGTCGTGCTCGAAGGCACCATCCTGAAACCGAACATGGTCCTCGCCGGCAAGAAATCGGGCAAGGTCAGCAGCCCGGAGGAAGTCGCCGAAAAGACCATAAAACTGTTCCGCGAGACGGTGCCGGCCGCGATCGGAGGCATCGCCTTCCTGTCAGGGGGACAATCGGACGAGGAGGCGACCGCCAACCTCAATGCCATCAACGCCATCGGCCCGCATCCCTGGAAGCTGACCTTTTCCTATGGCCGCGCCTTGCAGGCCGCTCCGCAGAAGGCCTGGAGCGGTAAGGCGGCGAATGTCGCCGCCGCGCAGGCCGCCTTCGCCCATCGCGCCCACATGAACCATCTGGCAGCGCTTGGACAATGGCAGCCGACGCTTGAGCAAGCCGCCTGACCGAAAACATCTTGCGTTTCTCTCGACCCGGGCCACGTGCCCGGGTTTTTGTTTGAAAGCAGCAAGGCCTGCAATTTCTTGCAACTGAAATGCAGCTCGGTGTCGGCATTCCTCGCGGCCGAACGTCCTCCGTGAAAAGAGGAGCAGACCGATGCCAAACAACAAGACCGTATCGCAGGAAGAGTGGTTTCAGGCGCACAAGGCGCATCTGGCGCGCGAAAAGGAATTGACGCGCTTTCGCGACCGCGTCGCCGCCGAACGCCGCGAATTGCCGTGGCTGAAGATCCGCAAGGACTACGTCTTCGAGACCGAGCAAGGGCCAAAGAAACTGCCTGACCTGTTTGGCGGCAGCAGCCAGCTGATCGTCTACCATTTCATGTTCGGGCCGGGCGCCGATTATCGCTGCGAAGGCTGCTCATTCCTTGCCGATCATATCGACGGCGCCAACCAGCATCTCAGGCACCACGACGTCTCACTTGTCGTGGTAGCACGGGCGCCATTGGCCGAATTGCTGCCTTACAAGCAGCGCATGGGCTGGAAATTCGACTGGGTGTCGTCCTACGCCTCGGACTTCAACTTCGATATGCAGGTGTCATTCACGGACAAGCAGATCGCGGCCGGCGACACGACCTACAATTTCGAGCGGCGCGCGCGGAGATCGAAAGACCTTCCCGGCACCAGCGTGTTCTATCGCGACGAGAAAGGCGACATCTTCCTGACTTTCATCTCGCGCTCCCGAGGCGGCGATCCGCTGATCGGCGCCTATCACTATCTCGACCTGACGCCGAAAGGCCGCAACGAAACTGGCCCGCATCATAGCCTCGGCGACTGGGTGCGGCTGCATGACGAGTACGAAGACCAATCCGGGACGCATGACGGTTGCCATTGAGGCGACAAGGGTGTCGCTGCAAGGTCGTTCACCTTCAGTGCAACATGCGCTAAGTGCTGTTCGCTATGCCCTAAAAGGGACTTGCCATGCGGCGCATTCCGACCCTTCTCACCTGGCTCGCCTTTCCGGTCTATGTCTGGCAAGGACTTGGCGTGCGTCGCCGCACCACCCGCATGCTGCCGGCACAAGGTCCGGTCATGCACGAGATATCTGGCGTGGCGCCAGCAATCTCGGTTCTGGTGCTTGGCGATTCCTCCGCCGCCTCGGTAGGCATCGGCAATTCCGAAAACGGATTGGCCGCGCAACTGGCGGTTCTGATTGCGCAACGCACCGGCCGCACCGTGCGCTGGCGGGCGGCCGGCTTCAACTCGGCAACCTCTGGCCAGATCCGCGATCATGTGCTGCCCAATCTATCGGCCGATCCGTGGACGCATATCGTGCTGGCGATCGGCACCAACGACACCAAGAATTTTCATTCGGTACCGCGCTTCAAGCGCGAGTTTGGCGGCCTGCTCTACGCGCTGCGCGCCAAATGGCCGGAGGCGCGCGTCGTATGGTCGCCGGTGCTGGAGTTCACCCGGGCGCCGGCAATGCCGCCGCTGCTCGGCAACATCCTCGAAATCCGCGCCGCCGAAATGAACCGGATGGGCGAGCGCCTTTGCCTCGAGCGCGGCGCCATACCGGCGCCCCGCCTGCCGATCACCGATGCCGATGCCGGCTTCGCATCGGATGGATTTCATGCTTCGGAAGCCGGCTACCGAGCCTGGGCGGAACATCTGGTCAGCCTGGTGGTCGCCAACGAACCGGGCGTCGCGTAGCGGGGCCGCCGGCACTACGTCCAGTGCCCGAGCACCGCCGTAATCGAAATCGCCGCCATCGCCAGCAGCGCCAGCTTCCAGAAATCGCTGCGCCGCTTCAGCCCGGGCCAGCCGAGCGGCTTGATGAGCTGGATGACCATCATGGCGATGATGACGAGCGCGAGAAGTTTCGACATGCCGCCTTTGATCAGCATCGCGGCTGGCTGTCAAAGCGGCTCCGCGATCGCCGTCTTTCCACTGCGGCAGGCTCTTTTTCGGCACTGCCTGATCAGGTCGGTGGACAAATCGGGATGCCGGTCACGAGAGCTGCACCCTCCTGACAGACTGCTGTCAGCAGGGGTGTGCGATAGTGCCTGCATCGAAAGAGAGGAGACCAGCAATGAACGGTTTTACCATTCTGCGTAGCATGCAGCATTATGTCGGCAAGATCCGGACGATGCGCAATGAGATCCGCACCCAGCGGTTCATGAATACCCTGCCGGCGGACATCCGCAAGGATATTGGTTGGCCGGACATGTATGGCGACCGCCGCAATGGCGGCAATTGAGGCAAGCTTTCTGCGTGGCGTTTGGATGCGACCTGGCGACGAGCTGAAATGGACATGCTGAAGCCTCCTGACAGTATGGTGTCAGGAGGCTCGTGCCATAGTGCGATGGCCGCCGGAGCCGGATGGCCGAGAGGACGATCGATGAAAAGCTGGAACGACAGGCTGAACACGCCTGGCATCAACGGCAAAAAACCGTCGCCGCGCACCATCGGTGACGTCGTCGAAGGCCAGCCAATGCTGGTTCCTACAGCTCGCCAGGTCGATGCATTCATCCGCTCCATCCCCGAAGGCATGGACATGGATATCCGCGCTTTGCGCACCGCTCTCGGCATCGAGCACGGTGCCGAGGTGACATGTCCGGTCACCATCGGCTATCATCTGCGCACCGTCGCCGAGGCCGCCAACGAGGATCTTGAGCGTGGCATGGCGCTGAGCGACATTGCGCCGTTCTGGCGGATGCTCGATGCAAGCACGCCGACAACGAGGAAACTGTCCTTCGGCGCGGCATTCGTCGCCGCGCAGCGCAAGCGCGAAGGGCTGGAACGATAGACGCCGAGGGACCATACGATGCGCCGCGCCGACAGGCTCTTCCAGATCGTGCAGCATCTGCGTGGTGGCCGTCTGGTCACTGCCCAGAAGCTGGGCACGTGGCTCGAGGTTTCCGAGCGGACGATCTATCGCGACATCGCCGACCTGCAGTCGACCGGTGTGCCGATCGACGGCGAGGCCGGTGTCGGCTACATGATGAGGGAGGGTTTCGACCTTCCGCCGTTGATGTTCACGCGTGACGAGATCGTCGCGCTGGTCGCCGGCGCCCGCATGGTGCGCGCCTTTGGCGGCGCGGCCATGGCGCGAGCCGCCGACGAGGCGCTGGTCAAGATAGGCGCCGTGTTGCCCGACGCCGAAAAGGACCGCATCGCCCGTACCGAGATCCACACGCCGATGTGGGTGGTAAGCGATGCCGCCCGCGAAGCCATCGACCTGATCGAGCGCTCCATCGAGAAACGCCAGGTGCTGACCATCGACTATTCGGATGAGGCCGGCCGCAGCACAGCGCGCGATATCCGCCCGCTCGGCCTGTGGTTCTGGGGCAAGGTGTGGACCTTGGTCGCCTGGTGCGAGATGCGCGGCGATTTCCGCGCCTTCCGCATCGACCGCATCGCTTCGGTGGTGATCGCCGGCCGCACCTTCAAGCCGGAGCGCGGCAAACAGCTCGCCGATTTCTATCGCGCGGTGGAGCGCAGCGAGGATTATGGCATGGCGCCGGACCGGGCAGCGCGAAGCTGACACGGAAGATCGCAAAAAAGCCCGCTTGAAAGCGGGCTTTTTGTTTTGGATGCGAGACCTCTATTCCTCTTCGTCCGTATCCTTGTCCTTCGACTTCAGCGCCGAAAGCTTGGCGAAGACGGCGTTGGCGTCGAGTTCGCGGTCCTCGTCCTTTGGTTTTTCCGGCGCCGGCACCAGCCGTTCGGTCAAGGCGGCCGGCAGCAGCGTATCGCCGACCGGCTGCGCCTGCTCGCGGCCGCGCGAAGCACGGTTGATTTCCATGTCGAGGTCGATCTGCGACGTCAGGCCGAGCGTCACCGGATCCATCGGCTGGAGATTGGCCGAGTTCCAGTGCTTTCTGTCGCGGATCTGGTCGATCGTCGACTTCGTCGTGCCGACAAGGCGGGCAATCTGCGCATCCTTGAGCTCGGGATGATTGCGCACCAGCCAGAGGATGGCGTTGGGCCGGTCCTGGCGCTTCGACAGCGGCGTGTAGCGCGGACCCTTGCGCTTGGATTCCGGCACCCGCACCTTGGGATCGGAGAGCTTCAACCGGTGGTTCGGGTCCTTCTCGGCGCGCGCGATCTCGTCGCGAGTGAGCTGGCCGGTCATGATCGGGTCCATGCCCTTGATGCCTTGCGCCGACTCGCCGTCGGCGATCGCCTTGACCTCAAGCGGATGCAGTCCGCAGAACTGCGCGATCTGCTCGAAAGAAAGCGCTGTGTTGTCAACCAGCCAGACGGCGGTCGCCTTTGGCATCAGCAGCGTATTGGCCATTACAAAAATCCTTCTCGTTCGCCCGCGTTCCCGCGCGGGCGGTGGTTTAGAGCCACCAAAATGGGATAATCGCGGTCTATATAACCGCTCGCTCGCCGTTTCGCAATGTTTTTGGAAGGCGCGTCAAGCACGGCATGGCAGCGCGACCAGCAGACCGCGAAGGGTCGGCACATGACGCCATGCAATCGAAGCTTCAAAAAGACAAAGCCCGCCAGACCAAGGTCGGGCGGGCTCGGAACCGGCGACGGAAATCCGTCTGCTACGGCTCTGGCTTCTAAGACGTGATCCCGAACCGCGGCTCGGCGTTGCGGAAAAGCAGCGCCCGGTCTTCGGGTGGGATCGTGCTCGAGATCAAAGCCCCTGGCGGGCGATTCTCTCGATGTCGCCGCGGGTGATGCCGAGGTCGTTGAGCTGACGAGCATTCAGCCGGTTCAGTTCGCGCACGGTTTCGTTGTACATGCGCCAGTTACGGAAAGCGCGGATCGGGTTCATGGTAGTCCTCCATTTCGTTGGATCATTCGTTTCGATGACGCGTAAATAGGCATCGCTGCTCAGGAATTGAACAGACGCTTTTGCATGGCCGCAATGCAATTGTTGCATTGCAGCATTAAGCTTTCATTCAGCTTGTTGGGGCGTGCGTCTCGGACGATACGTTCCTAGCCGACGTCGAGCACGATCTTGCCGATATGTTCGCCGTCTTCCATCCGCTCATGCGCCCGCCAGGCCTCCTTGAGCGGGAAGATCATATCCATGACGGGCGCCACCTTGCGGCTGCCGAGCAACGGCCACACCTGCGCCTCGAGTGCTGCGGCGATTGCCGCCTTGAATTCGACCGTGCGCGGCCTGAGCGTCGAGCCGGTGTGGACGAGCCGCTTGACCATGAGTTTCGAGAAATCGGCGCTGGCAACCGCCCCGCCCTGCGTGGCGATCTGAACGATGCGGCCTTCCAGCGCCGCAGCCTCGTAGTTGCGCGCCACATAGTCGCCGCCGACCATGTCGAGGATCACGTTGGCGCCGCGGCCCTCGGTCGCCTCCTTGACCGCCGCGACGAAATCCTCCTCGCGATAATTGATCGCCCGGTCGGCGCCGAGCTTCAGGCAGGCTTCGCATTTCTCCTTGCTGCCGGCGGTGGTGATGACATAGGCGCCGAAAGCGGCAGCAAGCTGGATCGCCGTGGTGCCGATACCCGACGAGCCGCCATGCACGAGCAGCGTCTCGCCGCTCTTCAGGCTGCCGCGCTCGAAGACATTGTGCCAAACAGTGAAGTAGTTTTCCGGGAGCGCCGCCGCTTCGGTGTAGGTAAAGCCGGCGGGCAGCGGCAGCACGCTGCCGGCGTGCACTCTGACATATTCGGCATAGCCGCCGCCCGCCGTCAGCGCACAGACCCGGTCGCCGACGCGCCAGCGCGATATCTCGTCACCAAGGGCAGCGACTTCGCCTGCCGCTTCCAGGCCCGGCAGATCCGATGCTCCCGGCGGTGGCGGATAGGCGCCCTTGCGCTGCTGCACGTCCGGCCGGTTGACGCCGGCGGCCCGCACCCGGATCAGGATCTCGCCGGGACCGGGAACCGGTACGTCGCGGGTTTCCGGTTTCAGCACCCGCGGCCCGCCCGGTTCCGATATGGCGATCGCCATCATCTTTGCCGGAATTTTCTGTGCGTTCGCCATGAATTTTCCCGTCGTGCTTCGCCGGTTTCTCGTGCCAGCTCTTACCGGCCATTTGCATCCATACCCTTGCCCTATGTATGCTCATTGGCAAATCAGGCAAATGGGCAATCACGGAGGAGCGACGATGGCGATCTTCGACGACGAACCCAAGAAGAAAGCGCGCCCGCACGAGATCGGGCAGGATCTGTCGCTGCTTTCCGTCGATGAATTGTCCGAGCGGATCGGCATCCTGCGCGACGAGATTGCCCGGCTGGAAGCCGAGCTCAAGACCAAGGGCTCCACCAAGTCGGCGGCAGAGGCGCTGTTTCGCCGCGGATAGTACTGCGGGTAATTCCAAAAGCTCGGGCACGCCGCCGAAAAGCCCGAATGCCGCTGTCTCCAGACTTGTGCCCCAACCCCCCAGCCGGATTGAAAAATGTTCGCAAGCTACAGACCGATCCTCTCGCTGCTGCGCGGCACCGCGTTCCTGTTGGCGGCATCTGGGCTGCATGGGCTGCTGTTGCCGCTGCGCGGTCAGGTGGAGGGCTTCTCGACGGCATCGCTCGGCCTGATGGGCACGGCTTGGGCTGGCGGCTTCGTCACCGGCTGCTTCTTTGCGCCACGCATCGTGCGCCGCGCCGGTCATGTCAGGGCTTTCGGTGCCTTTGCCGCATCGGGAGCGATCGTCGCATTGCTCACCGGCCTGATCATCGACGAATATACCTGGATCCTGCTGCGCGCCTTCACCGGCTTCACCATGGCCGGCGCCTTCATGGTCATCGAAAGCTGGCTGAACGAGAAGGCCACCAACGAAAACCGCGGCACCGTCTTCGGCCTCTACATGATGGTCACCTATGCCTCGATCATGGGCGGTCAGATGATCGTTGCCGGCGGCGATGTGAAATCGGCGTCGCTGTTCATGATCACCGGCATTCTGTTCTGCCTGTCGCTGATCCCGACGGCGGTCTCGACGGCGTCGCACCCCAAGCCGCTGCAGGACGTGTCGCTCGACGTCAAAGGGCTCTACATCAATTCGCCGGTCTCGGCGATCGCCTGCGTGCTGATCGGCATCGCCAACGGCGCCTGGGGTACACTTGGTGCCGTCTATGGCGCTCGCATCGGCATCTCGACAGCCGAGATCGCGCTGATGATGAGCCTCGTGGTCATTGCCGGCGCCGCCATGCAGCTTCCGGCCGGACGGCTCTCCGACACAACGGACCGTCGTTTCGTGCTGGCGGGTGCGGCTTTCGGCGCTGCGCTGTTTGCCATCGCCATCTTCCTGTTCGAACCGCGCTCCGGCGTCTTCGTCATCGTCTGCACCGCCGCCTACGGCGCCTTTGCCTACACGCTCTATTCGATCGCGGTGGCGCATGCCAACGACCATGCCCGATCGGAGGACTTCGTCAAAGTGTCGGGCGGCCTGCTGCTGCTTTATGGCTTCGGCACGATGATCGGTCCGCTGGTGGCCGCCGGCCTGATGGGCTGGATGCGCCCCGAGGGGCTGTTCCTGGCTACTGCGCTCGCGCATCTCAGCCTGGCCGGCTATACGCTGCTGCGGATCAGCCGTCGTGCGCCGGTGCCGATCGAAGGCCGCGATGCCTTCAAGACCCAGCCGGCCGATCGCTCGGTGACGCCGGAAGCGTTGCGGCTCGACCCGCGCAGAAAAGCTGAAACCGACAGTTGAGATTCGAGGCGCTTTGTCCCACAAATAAGGCATGATGCTTTCCGACGCCTTCATGGCGATTGCCGATCCCAACCGGCGCCATCTCTTGGAAGAGCTCCGGCGCGGACCGAAGACCGTCAACGAATTGGCATCCGGCTTGCCGGTGTCCCGCCCGGCCGTTTCGCAGCACCTGAAGGTGCTGCTTGATGCCGGGCTGGTCAACGCCAAGCCGGAAGGCACCAGGCGCGTCTATACGGTCAGCAATGCCGGCTTCCTGAAGCTCAACATCTGGCTCGACCAGTTCTGGGACGCGGAGCAGCTCGGCTCACCCGGAAGCTGAGGGGCGTCATCAGCGCGTCGGCAACTGTGCAGCTTCGGGCCTAGAGCAATTCCCGGAAAAGTGTGAAACGGTTTTCCGTCCGGAATTGCGCAAAAACAAAGAGATAGAGCGTTCGGCGTTTCCGTGAAACGATGGACTACTCTAGCCATTGTTGTAGGGGAAGAGCTTGAAATAAGGCTGCGCTTCCTCGATCACACGGGCAACCGAGGGGCGTTGCAGCAACCGGTCGTGATAGCGCCTAACCGCAGGATATTCGTCTCCGAACGGCTCGACCTTGTTGGCGTAGAACAGCGCGGGGGCGGCAGCGCAGTCGGCCATGGTGAAGCTCGCACCCACCGCCCATGTCCTCGACGGCATGTCCCGTTCGATGATGGTGTAGGAGCTGCGCAGCTGGGCGCGGGCCTGCTCGACGCCGAACGGATCGGTCTTGCCCTCCGGCCGCAGCCGGTCGCCGACGATCTTCTGCATCGGTTCCTGGACGTAGAAGTCATAGAAGCGGTCGGCGAGCCGGGCCTGGCGAGCGAGATCGAGATCGGCGGGGATCAGTTCGACCGGCCCAGGATAATACGCGTTGAGATATTCGATGACGATCGTCGATTCCGGTACGGTCCGGTCCAGCGCTTCATCACGCAGTACCGGCATCTTGCCGAGCGGCCACAATTTCAGGAACGCCGCGCGCGACTGTTCATTGCCGAGATCGACAACGACTGATGTGAATGGCGTGCCGTTCTCATAGAGCGCGATCAGCGGCTTCCAGCAGAAGGAGGCCAGTGGATGAAGATGCATAGTAAGGGACATTGTTTGTCGTTCCTTAGGGGGTTCGTCTCGCGGAAATTCGGTGTCGGGGTCACGCTCGGCCCTATTTGGCCTGGCTGTGGGTGACGATGGCATCGATGATCGCGGCCCAGTCGTCGGGATGCAGCTCGTGGCCGCCGCCCTCGATCCGGAGCAGCCTTGCACCGGCGACCGCGTCGGCAAGAGCGGCGCCATGCTCGACTGGAAAGATGGGATCGTCGGTGCCGTGGATAACGAGGAGCGGGGTTTTCATGTCGCGCAGCCGACCCGTCCAGTCTTCGCCGCTCCCATCTTCGCCACTCTTGAGCATGAAATGATTGGTCGCACTTAGAAAACCGCCGGACCGGTCATAATCCTGTTCGACGAAAGCCCGCGTTCGCTGCTCGTCGAAAGAGTGCGCGGCACCGGTGAGCGCATGCGCGTCCTTGACGATGAAATCGACCACTTGGCCCCGGTCCGCCCAGTCGACCTTGGCGCCTTCGGCCGAATGTTTCCTATAGGCCTCGGTGGTTCCGGGCAGATGCGATGTGTCGATGCCCAGGGGCGAGCTGCTGATCACCGTCAGCGAAGTGACACGCGACGGATATTTCAACGCAACGAGCTGCGCGATCATGCCGCCCATCGACATGCCGACCACATGCGCCGTTCGGATTCCGTGGTCGTCAAGGACGTGGATGGCATCGTCCACCATGTCGTCGAATGTATAAGGCGGCTCGCCCGGCGCGTATTTGGTCGAACGGCCGGTATCGCGATTGTCATAGCGGATCACGAAGCGACCCTCGCCGGCCAGCTTCCGGCAAAACGCTTCCGGCCACCAGAGCATGGAAGCCATGGCGCCCATGATCAACAATACCGCCGGATGGGCCGGATCGCCGAAGGTCTGGGATACGATTTCGGGGTGTTCGGCGTTTCTCATGGCCTTCCTCCTTGGGCTTCCAATCCGATTGCAATTTGCAATCAGTTGCACGATATTAAAACCGATACGATAATGCAACCGGTTTTTGGAGATTCGCATGAACATCGATCGTCGGTCCGGATGCCCCATCAACCTGTCGCTCGAAGTGTTCGGCGACCGGTGGAGCCTGATCATCCTTCGCGACATCATCTTCGGCGGCAGACGCCACTTTCGCGAACTGCTCAACGGCTCGATGGAGGGCATCGCCTCCAACATCCTCGCCGACCGGCTGAAGCGGCTGATGGGGCTCGGCATGCTGACCAAGGCGGATGATCCCTCCCACAAGCAGAAGGCGATCTACAGTCTGACCGAAATGGCGATCACGCTGGTGCCGATCCTGGCGCATCTCGGCGCCTGGGGCCGCGTCTGGCTGCCGGTCAGCGAAGAGCTCTCTATCCGTGCCGAACTTCTGGAAAAGGGCGGCCCGCCGATGTGGGATAAGTTCATGAACGAATTGCGCCACGAGCATCTGGGTGCGTCTCCTGCCCCATTCGAGCCCACCGTCCGCGCGACTTTGCAGGCCGGATACGATGCGGTGATCGCCCGCAACGCGCGGGGCATCGGCTGCGATCCGGTGCGATGACCAACTTATTTTCCCAATTGCGGGCTGGCTCTGCTATCAAGGGACTGAAGATAATTCACGGGATTGGATAACGCTCTTGGTCGAGAACTCTAAGGACACTGCCCGTGCGCGGGCCGATTTGCGTTTCAAGAAACAGGAAGAGGCAGCCACGGTTCGCCAGAAGGCGATGGCGGAATATGTCGCCGAGAGCGACGCTCGCCAGGCCAAGACCAACAAGCTGCGGGCGCTGCGCCTCGCCAAGGAAGCGGAAGACCTGGCCAATGCGCCTCCGGCCCCGGTGAAGAAGCCTCGCGCCAAGAAAAAATAAGCCGGCGCGCCCAGACGCATACTTCATTTCGCACGCCAAACAGTTCACTGGGATCTTTCTGCCGGTTGATAACTGGCGCGTTTAGGAGACCGCCATGACCGCACTGACGCTCGACAAAGCCCTTGAAATCATCGCCGCCGCCTTTGCCAAGGGTGCCGAGCTCAAGCTCAGGCCGCTTGGCGTCTCGGTGCTCGACGCCGGCGCCCATCTGGTCGCGTTCCAGCGTCAGGACGGCGCCTCGTTCCTGCGTCCGCAAATGTCGGCCGGCAAGGCCTATGGCGCGCTCGCTATCGGCATGGGCTCGCGCCGGGTCGAAGCTTTCGCCAAGGAGCGCCCGCATCTGATCGCCGGCATCTCCGACGTGTCGGGCGGGCGCGTCCTGCCGGTCGTCGGCGGCGTGCTGATCCGCGACGAGGCCGGCACGATCATCGGCGCCGTCGGCATTTCTGGCGACACGTCCGACAATGACGAAACGGCAGCCATCGCCGGCATCGAGGCGGCTGGCTTTAGCGCCGACCGGGGCTGAGCCGGGATCATTAATTCATGTTGATGTCGCGGCTGGCCGACCGCATCGACACCGAAAAGCCGGCCAGCACGTCGATCAGCGCTATGACCATCAGTGTGAAGAAAACGGAATGGGCGGCGCCCTTCACCAGCAGGAACTCAACCAGATAGGCCACAAAGACGAAGGTCGACAAAAGGTGGTCCATGATCGAGGCATTTGTCGTGCGCGTCGATTTCACCACTTCGACGAACAAGAAGATCAGTGCAATCAGCACGATGAGATCGCCGAGGGTCATCGAGAACACCCCACCCGACATCATCCGGACCGAAAACATTTCGGTCGCCCACGGATCGTCGCCGCTGCCGAATATTCCCAGAAGCCCGAGATTGTAGAGGATGAAAGGCACGATCAGCAGCGGGATGGCACCGAACATGTGGCGGCTCCGGTTGGACTGATCTTTGTAGAGTGCGCCCGGCGTTCGCCGTCAAGAATTTTCGTGTGGCCAGCAAACACGGACAAAGACGGCGTGAAACAACAATGCCAGGCCCGGCTGATACGATCAGTTGTCGCAAACGCAAAAAGACCGGCCAATGGCCGGTCGTTTCGCAACCCATAAACCGTCGAGAGCTCTCTCAGCTTTCCTTCGGCTCCAGAACCTGGCGACCGCGATACATGCCGGTCTTCAGGTCGATATGGTGCGGACGGCGCATCTCGCCGGAGTTCTTGTCCTCGACATAGGTCGGGGCCTTCAGTGCGTCGGCAGAACGGCGCATGCCGCGCTTCGACGGAGAGGTTTTTCGTTTCGGAACGGCCATGGATATGCTCCACTACATGGTCAAAACGCCCCGGCGGCCCTCGTGAAAGGGCCACATCAGGGGCCGGAATCTGAGAAAGTCGGCTGCCTATACACGCCCGATGGCGTTTTGGCCAGCGTCGCCGTGTTTTTTTTTGACACTATCGCAGGCAACCGACATAGGCGCCGGCGCGGCCTGCGCGCCGTTCGATCAACGCGGCAAGCCGCCTCAGTCCCGGCCCGGGCTTCGCCGGATTGCGCACGATCGGGTTCGGCAAGGTGACGGCAAGCAGCGCTGCCTGCCGGCGCGACAGCTGTTTTGCCGAGACGCCGAAATGATGCTGGGCGGCGGCCTCGATGCCGTAGATGCCCGGTCCCCATTCGGCGATGTTGAGGTAGATCTCCATGATCCGCCGTTTCGACAGCACCGCATCGAAATAGACGGCCAGCGGCAGTTCGACGACCTTACGGACCGAGCCCAACGGCCGCGACCATAGATAAAGGTTCTTTACCGTCTGCATGGTGATGGTCGAGGCGCCACGCGTCATCTCGCCGGCGAGCGCATCGTCGACGACGCCGCGCAACTCGCCCAGATCGACGCCGCGATGGAAACAGAACTGCCCATCCTCCGACATGATGACCGAATATGCCAGCACCGGCGCGACATCGTCGATGGAAACCCAGCGCCGATCGTAGCCGGAAAACGTCGCCAGGTCCTTCAGCATCAATGTCGACACGGGATGCACGAATGACGGCAGGTATAGGAAGGTCAGCACCACCGGCACCAGCGCCAGCACGACGGCGACGGCGATGCCGCGCCGGACCCAGCGTTGAAGACCGATGCGGCTGCCGCGTCTCGGTCTCGCCATGTCCAACCCTTCGGTTTCGTGATCGACGATCGGTTCCGCCAAGCCACCCAGTCCGCGCTACTCCCTGCCCCCCGGCATAATGGCGCTTGGCTTCTTGCGCAACGTCTGAGTGTCGGCTACCGCTCCCGACCATGACGAAAGACGACCAAATGGCGTTCGAAGCTGCACTTATTGCCCGGGCAGTTCCGCTCGAGGCGCTGCTGAGGCGGTTGCTCGACGGACGGACGCTTTCAGGCGAGGTCGCGCGGCCCGAACGCCTGATGGCGGCCATGCGACATGGCGTGCTGAACGGCGGCAAACGACTGCGTCCCTTCCTGGTCATGGAAAGTGCTGCACTGTTTTCAGCCGACGGCGAGGCAGCGCTGCGCGTCGCGGCGGCGCTCGAATGCGTGCACTGCTATTCGCTCATCCATGACGATCTGCCGGCCATGGACGACGACGATTTGCGCCGCGGCCAGCCGACCGTACACAGGGCTTTCGATGAGGCGACTGCCATTCTTGCGGGCGACGCCTTGCTGACGCTTGCCTTCGACATCCTTGCCGACGAGGCGACAATGCTGCCGGCCGAGCGCAGGGCAGCGCTGGTGCTGGCACTGGCCCGCGCCGCCGGGGCGGGAAGCATGGTCGGCGGCCAGATGCTCGATCTCGAGGCCGAACAAGGCCGGCCGGACGAGGCCGGCATCATCCGGCTTCAGGCGATGAAAACCGGTGCGCTGATCCGCTTTGCCTGCGAAGCGGGAGCCATCCTTGCCGGCGCGCCGTCGGGCGACCGCGAAAGGCTGGCCGAATTTGGTTCGGCGATCGGGCTTGCTTTTCAACTTGCCGACGATCTGCTCGACCTGACCGCCGACGCGCATCAGATGGGCAAGGCGACCGGCAAGGATGCCGCGGCCGGCAAGGCGACGCTGGTCGCGCTGCACGGACCGGGCTGGGCGCGGGACCAGCTCCATGGCCTCGTCGACCAGGCTCATGCGCTGCTCGAGCCTTTTGGCGAACAAGCCGCGCTTCTGAAACAAGCGGCGGAGTTCGTCGCGGCCCGCAACAATTAAAGCGCCCCTATGGCGCGCCGGAGAATTGGCGACTGATAGGCCGGATGCCCTCGCAGCCGACCGATCGGGATCCTTTCCGGCGATGTCGGACCACATGGGCCCGCCACGCCAGTTGCCGAGCCATTCTTCAGCCTCGCGGCAGGGTTCCGCGGCTCGGGTGGACAGCGGTCAGCCTTCGCCAGCTGTCTTTTCCACCACGGGCTGCGGGACCGGTTCCATCTCGGCCGCCGCCTCGACAGCCTGCGCTTCAGCCGGCTTACGCCGGTTGCGGATGAACGCGGCGATGCGGTCGCGGATTTCACCGGCGCTGAGGAATACCGGAACGCGCGCCACCGGCGCGGTCGGCTCAAAGGACAGGCCAAGGCCGGTGATCCTGCCCTTGTCGTCGACGTCGCGGACGATCAGCTCGATCGGACCGAGCAGCACGCGGTCAGCGTATTCGGCGTGGCCGCCGAGCCGCGTAGTGACCAGGTCGCCAATGCTGAGCTTGCGTTCCGCTTCGGTCAGGCCCGGCGCATAGGCGGTCTCCAGTTCCTCGGCGGAGCGTGACGGATCGACGGCGAAGGCGCCGAAGAAGTCCGCATCCTCGGGATCGACCACGGCACGGCTGGCGAACAGTTTGTCGAGCAGGCGCGGATAGCGGTCTGGCACGAAGATGTAGACATGGTCGCCGGCCGCCAGCCGGCCCATGTCCTGGAAGCGCATCGAGCGTCCGTCGCGCAACACAAGCGACGGCCGCGCCCAGCGCGGAATGCGTTCGCCGCGCGCCACCGGGCTGCCGGGTGCCACGCGGTAGGCGAGAAGCTCATGATGGGCGGAGCCCGGCAGCTCCAATTCGACCTTGTCGAGCGGTCCCAGGCGGGCCGGCACGATAAGGCCGAGGCGGCGCGCCAGCGGGCCGACGGTCCATCCCTGGATGATCAGCGAGACCAGCACGATGATGAAGGCGGTGTTGAAGATGAGGCGGCCGTTCTCAAGGCCGCCGAGCAGCGGCGTGATGGCAAGCAGGATCGACACGGCGCCACGCAGGCCGACCCATGAGACGAAGGCGACTTCCGGGCGTGGCAGCCGAAATGGCACCAGGCACAGCCAGACCGCGATTGGCCGTGCCACAAATATCAGGAACAGGCCGAGCAGCACTGCCGGCACCAGGATCGCCGGAAATTGCGAAGGCGTCGCGAACAGGCCGAGGATCAGGAACATGATGATCTGCGCCAGCCACGACATGCCGTCCTGGAAGCGCTTGAGGATGGTGACGGCCCGGATATCGGAATTGCCGGCAATCAGGCCTGCGAGATAGACCGCCAGGAAGCCGGAGCCGCCGACGGCGCCGGCGGCAGCGAACACCATCAGCGACAGCGTCAGCACGAAGATCGGCAGCAGGCCGTGATCGAGATTGAGGCGATCGACAAGGCGCACGATGGCCATGCCGCCGAGAATGCCGATGACCGCGCCGAGCCCCATGTTGACAAGGAAGCCGACGGCAAGATCGGTGACCAGCACCTTGGCCTCGGGGTGGGTGTTGGCGGCGATGACCTCGACCAGCGTGATGGTCAGGAAGATGGCGATCGGGTCATTGGTGCCGGATTCCACCTCGAGCGTCGACCGCACGCGCTCGCGCAAATTGATCTCGCCGGCGCGCAGCAGGAAGAACACCGCCGCGGCGTCGGTCGAGGCGACGGCGGCACCGAGCAGGAAGGATTCCAGCCAGGTCAGGTCGAGCAGATAATAGGCGGCGGCGCCGAACAGGCCGGTGGTCAAAAGGACACCGAAGGTCGCCAGCGACAGCGCCGGCCCGGCCGCCTGCCGCAAGGCGTTGAGCGGCGTGCCGAAGCCGGAATCGAAAAGGATGACCGCCAGCGCCAATGAGCCGGCAAAATAAGCAACTCGAGCATTGTCGAAATGGATGCCGAGACCGTCGGTTCCGGTGGCGAGGCCGATGCAGAGAAACAGCAGCAGGAGAGGGGCGCCGAAACGGAAGGCGATCAGGCTCGAAAACGCGGCGGCAACGACAAGAGCTGCGCCAACGAGCGTCACCAGATAGATACCATGCTCCATTCGTTGGTCGCCCCTAGTCGATATGCTCCGGCATCACGGGAGAGTGGGGCGAAGACATGGCCGCTGCAAGGCAGCAGCGTGGCTTTTTGCCCCACGCTGCCGATCGTCGAAAGTTTTGGCATCCCCGAGCGGCGGAGCGTGCCTCGGCGGTTGGTGCTGCAACGAAAAACGCCCGGACTGAGCCGGGCGTCTTCCAGGTCGAGAAGATGGTTCTGCGATCAGGCGATGGTCTTGCCGAAGGCGACGGCGGTATCGCCCATGCGGTTGGAGAAGCCCCACTCATTGTCGTACCACGACAGCACCGAAACGAAGTTGCCGTCCATGACCTTGGTCTGGTCGAGCGCCACGATCGAGGAATGCGGATCGTGGTTGAAGTCGATCGAAACATTGGGGTGACGGGTAATGGCGAGGATGCCCTTCAGCTTGCCGTTCGAGGCAGTGATCACCGCGTCGTTGATTTCCTGGACGGTGGTCGGCCGCTTGGCGATGAACTTGAAATCGACGAGCGAGACGTTCGGGGTCGGCACGCGGATGGAGATGCCGTCGAGCTTGCCCTTGAGCTCGGGCAGTACCAGGCCGATGGCCTTGGCAGCACCGGTCGAGGTCGGAATCTGCGACAGCGCGGCGGCGCGGGCGCGGTAGAGGTCCTTGTGCATGGTGTCCAGCGTCGGCTGGTCGCCGGTGTAGGAATGGATCGTCGTCATCATGCCCTTCTCGATGCCGACCGCCTCATTCAGCACGGCCGCCAGCGGCGCCAGGCAGTTGGTGGTGCAGGAGGCGTTCGAGATGACGATGTGGTCCTTGGTCAGCTTGTCGTGGTTGATGCCATAGACGACGGTGAGATCGGCGCCCTCTGCCGGAGCGGAGACGAGAACGCGCTTGGCACCGGCGGTCAGATGGGCGACGGCCTTGTCGCGGGCGGTGAAGATACCGGTGCATTCGAGCGCGATGTCGATGCCGAGCTCCTTCCACGGCAGTTGCGTCGGATCCTTGATCGCGGTGACTTTGAATTTTTCCTTGCCGACGATGATCTGGTCGCCGTCAACCGTCACCTCGTGCGGAAAGCGGCCATGCACGCTGTCGAAGCGCAGCAGATGCGCGTTGGTCTCGACCGGGCCGAGATCGTTGACCGCGACGACGTCGATATCCTTGCGGCCGGATTCATGGATGGCGCGCAGGATGTTGCGGCCGATGCGGCCGAATCCGTTGATGGCAACTCTGACGGTCATTGTTCTCTCCCTGGGAGTTGGAGGCCGAAGATCAAGTCCGCAGCTTCATAACGGCGGACGGGCAAAGAATCCAGCCGCCGAGGCTTGGATTTAAATCGATTAGTGCCCCGCCGCCCGGCAAAACCGCTATGCCAGCCTTTGCCGGGCGGGGCTCACTTTCATTTGCCGTGCAGACGGGCTTCCGCCGCCTTCACCGTTGCTTCGGCCGTGATGCCGAAATGCGGGTAGAGCTGTTCGATGGTGCCGGAGGCACCGAAGCCGGTCATGCCGACAAAGATGCCGTCGGTTCCGATGAAGTGATCCCAGCCCTGACGGATGCCGGCTTCGATGGCAATCTTGAGCGGCGCATTGCCGATCGTCCTGCTGCGATAGTCGGCGCTCTGCTTGTCGAACAATTCGAAGCACGGCACCGAGACGACGCGGGTCGCGTGGCCGTGCTTTTCCAAGGCCTCGCGGGCGGCCAGCGCGATCTCCACCTCGGAGCCCGAAGCGAAGATCGTCACAGCCGCCTCGCCACTGGCGGCGGCAAGTTCATAGGCACCGCGGCTGGAGAGGTTTTCCGCAACGAAGTCGTTGCGTACCGTCGGCAGGTTCTGCCGGGTCAGCGCCAATGTCGAAGGCGTCTTTTCCGATTCAATGGCCAACTGCCAGCATTCCGCGGTTTCCACCGCGTCAGCCGGGCGGAAGACATTGTGGTTTGGAATGGCGCGAAGTGCTGCCAGATGTTCGACTGGCTGATGGGTCGGGCCGTCTTCGCCAAGGCCGATGGAATCATGGGTCATGACGAAGATCGAGCGGATGCCCATCAGCGAAGCAAGCCGCATCGCCGGACGGGCATAATCGGAAAAGCACATGAAGGTGCCGCCATAGGCGATAATGCCGCCATGCAATGTCAGCCCGTTGAGCGCGGCCGCCATGCCGTGCTCGCGAACGCCGTAATGGACGTAGCGCTGGCCGTAATCGTCGG
Source organism: Mesorhizobium sp. M1348 (assembly GCF_040317925.1). Taxonomy (NCBI): domain Bacteria; kingdom Pseudomonadati; phylum Pseudomonadota; class Alphaproteobacteria; order Hyphomicrobiales; family Phyllobacteriaceae; genus Mesorhizobium; species Mesorhizobium sp. M1348. The sequence goes on from NZ_JAMYLH010000001.1 coordinate 264,260, forward strand.
CAGTGATGTTCTTGGTCTGGCTGGTCTTGGTGTTGTTGGAGCCGGTCAAATCGGCCGAGCCGCCGATGGTTTCGGGCACGGCGCCGTTGATGACCTCCAGCGCCATTTCCGATGACTTACGGGTGGCGACCTTCGGCTGGTCGGCCGCGAGCTTCTTCTTGTAATCGCCAATGACAGCGTCGAAGTTGGCCGGCAACGTGCCGCTGATGCGACGTTCAAACTCTGCGCGCAATTGGGCGTCGGCCTTGGCAAGGCGGCTTTCCCAGTCGGTGCGCGCCTTGACGCCGGTCCGCCCGGCGGTACGCCATGCGTCAAGGATATCGGCCGGAACCTCGAACGGCGGATAATCCCAGCCGAAGAATTTTCTGGCGCCAGCGATTTCCTCGGCGCCGAGCGGCGAGCCATGCGCCTTGTTGGTGCCTGCCTTGGTCGGCGCGCCGAAGCCGATCGTCGTCTTGCAGGCGATCATCGTCGGCTTGTCGGAGTGGCGGGCCGCCTCGATGGCATAGGCGATCGCTTCCGGGTCCTGGCCGTCGATATGGCTGGCGTTCCAGCCGGACGCCTGGAAGCGGGCGACCTGATCGGTGTTGTCGGCCAGCGACACTGGGCCGTCGATCGAGATGTTGTTGTTGTCCCAGAAGACGATCAGCTTGTTCAGCTTCAGATGTCCGGCAAGCGCAATGGCTTCCTGGGATACGCCTTCCATCAGGCAGCCGTCACCGGCCAGCACATAGGTGTAGTGGTCGACGAGGTCGTTGCCGAAAGCGGCATTCATGATGCGCTCGCCGAGCGCGAAGCCGACCGAGTTGGCAAGGCCTTGGCCGAGTGGGCCGGTCGTCGTCTCGATGCCGGCGGCATGGCCGTATTCCGGGTGGCCCGCCGTCCTCGACCCCAATTGGCGGAACTGCTTGATCTGGTCGATGGTGATGTCTTCGTAGCCGGTCAGATAGAGCAGCGAGTAAAGCAGCATCGAGCCGTGGCCGGCCGACAGGATAAAGCGGTCGCGGTCCGGCCAATGCGGGTTCTTCGGATCGTATTTGAGAAAGCGGGTGAACAGCACCGTGGCGATGTCGGCGCAGCCCATGGGCAGCCCGGGGTGGCCGGAATTTGCCTTCTCGACGGCGTCCATGGCGAGAAAACGGATCGCATTGGCCATCCGGTCATGTTGTTCGCGCGAGGTCATGCTTCCTCCAAAATGGGGGTTTGGGCCTTGGGAGAGCCCTTGAAAAGGGTGCGCGACACATAGCAGGCGCGGCCTTTTAGTCAACAAATCGGTGTGCTTTTGCCGGTCTTGTGATGGCCATGCAGCACTTACATTAGTGTTAGTAGGGGACAGTCGCGACAGCTTTATTGACGGGCGGTTCACACGGCGCGTAATGTTTCAGGGATAACGCGTTCTGAACGTGGATGATTCGGTGATGGGCAGGGCGCAGGACGAAAGCCATGACCGGGGAAACGACCCTCAAGGAAGTCATTGCCAGGCTGGGTAAGGCCATCGAAGGGCTGGAAAACGCCGTCGCGGCCAAGCTCGAGCACGAGCGGGACTATTCGGAAGCCGAGGCCGAAGTGCAGCGGATGAACGCCGACCGCTCGCGGCTGGCGCAGGAGCTCGACAATTCCGAGGCCCGCGCCGAACGGCTGGAAGATGCCAACAAGGAAGTGTCGCGAAGGCTGGTTACAGCTATGGAAACCATCCGCGCGGTACTGGACAGGTAGGCCAATGGCACAAGTCACGGTTTCCATCGACGGCAAGCAGTATCGGATGGCCTGCGACGAGGGCCAGGAAGAGCATCTGATCGATCTTGCCGAGCGCTTCGACCGCTATGTCTCGCATCTGAAGGATTCTTTTGGCGAGATCGGCGACCAGCGGCTGACCGTGATGGCCGGCATCATGGTCATGGACGAGCTTTCAGAACTGCAAAAGCGGGTCAAGGGCATGGAAAGCGAAGTGCTGACGCTGCGCAAGACGCGCGACGATGCACTGACCAAGGCCGACAAGAACGATTCCGTGCTGACCGGGGCGCTTGGCGCGCTGGCCCAGCGCATGGAAGACCTGGCGACGACGCTGGCAGTGAACAAGGCCTGAGCCAGCGCAGCGAAGATTCCTGCTGCATTTGCCGAGAAGCAATGAAAATATTTCGCCGCCGGCCTTGATGCCGGCGCAACAGCCGTTTGAAGGATGACGCCGGAGTGGTAGAAAGGCAAAAGCAGCGCCGGTCAACGCCGGCTGCGATCTGCACTCACAAGGTAGGGACACGCCATGAGCCTTCGTATCAACGACATCGCACCGGACTTCACCGCTGAGACCACGCAAGGACCGATCAGCTTCCATGAATGGATCGGCGACGGCTGGGCGGTATTGTTCAGCCATCCGAAGAACTTTACGCCGGTTTGCACGACCGAACTCGGCACGATGGCCGGGCTCGAAGGCGAGTTCAGGAAGCGTAACGTCAAGATCATCGGCATCTCGGTCGATCCCGTCGAAAGCCACGGAAAATGGCAGAACGATATCAAGACCGCGACCGGTCATTCGGTGAACTACCCGCTGATCGGCGATAAGGATCTCAAGGTCGCCAAGCTCTACGAGATGCTGCCGGCGGGTGCCGGCGAGAGCTCGGAAGGCCGCACGCCCGCGGACAATGCCACGGTGCGTTCGGTCTACGTCATCGGGCCCGACAAGAAGATCAAGCTGGTTCTCACCTATCCGATGACGACCGGCCGCAACTTCGACGAAATCCTGCGCGCCATCGATTCCATGCAGCTGACCGCCAAGCACCAGGTGGCGACGCCGGCGAACTGGAAGCAGGGCGAGGACGTCATCATCACCGCTGCCGTCTCGAATGAGGATGCCATCAAGCGCTTCGGCGCCTATGAGACGATCCTGCCATATCTCAGGAAAACCAAGCAGCCTTCTGCCTGAGCAGGCAGAGGCGGCACAGAGAATTTTTGGTTTTCCTGGCCGTGTGAGCATGGGGTGCTTGACGATGCCTGGTTGACGGACAACCATGCCTTTAATTTGCCGTGGCAGAGAAAATCCTTCCTGCCGTGGTGAGGGGCGAAGGAGGCTGGGATTGGACGCATTATCGGCCAGGTCGCAGGTCACCGGCTTCTATGACAAGCCGAGCGGGTCCGTCCAGTATGTGGTCGCCGACATGGCGACCCGCAAATGCGCCATCATCGATCCGGTGCTCGACTTCGACGAAAGGTCCGGTGCAACGGCAACGAAAAACGCCGACGCCCTGCTCGACTTCGTCAGGGAAAGCGGGCTGGAGGTCGAGTGGATCCTCGACACGCATCCGCATGCCGATCATTTCTCCGCCGCCCATTATCTGAGGGGGAGAACCGGAGCGCCGACGGCAATCGGCGAAAAGGTCATCGACGTCCAGAAATTGTGGAAGGTGATCTACAACTGGCCGGAATTCCCCGCCGACGGTTCGCAATGGGACAGGCTGTTCGCCGACAGCGCAACTTTTTCGGTCGGCGGCCTTCCGGCAAGAGTGCTGTTTTCGCCGGGCCACACACTGGCCTCGATAACTTACGTCATCGGCGACGCCGCCTTCATCCACGACACGCTGTTCATGCCGGACAGCGGCACCGCAAGGACAGACTTTCCCGGCGGCAGCGCCGAGCGGCTCTGGCACTCGATCCAGGATATTCTGGCACTGCCGGACGAGACACGTCTGTTCGTCGGTCACGACTACCAGCCGGGTGACCGCGAAGCGCGCTGGGAAAGCACGGTCGCGGAGCAGAAAGCCGGCAACATCCATGTTGCCGGCTGCAAGACGGAAGCCGACTTCGTCGCGCTCCGCCAAGCCCGCGACAGGACGTTGCCGATGCCGCGGCTGATCCTGCACGCGCTGCAGGTCAATATGAATGGCGGACGCCTGCCGGAACCGGAATCCAACGGGCGGCGCTATCTGAAATTTCCGCTCGATTGCCTGTGAGGAGATGGGTCGCTGGCACTACAATGCCATTCAAACTCGGCGCCGCCCTCATCGTTCCGAGATGGTCATCCAAGTTATTGATCCTGATTCGATTTTTGCGATGTGTGCCTCCGATAGGTAACTTACGAGGATAAGGTGCGGCAGCCGAATGAGGAGCGGCGCGGATGCCAGCCAGTCCTGCGTCAGGGTTTTGTTCGGCGGGCCAAATGTTCATACGTGATTTGCCAAGGATCGCTCTCGGAAGATCTCTCCTCGCCGATCCAATGGAAGCTGTTGGCAGCGATCTCAGTGAAACGCCATCGAGTTTTCAGACCGCGCGAGTCATTGCCGAGCTGGACAATGTCCTTACCCTCGGCCCGGCCGATCTGGCGCGAGTGATCCCGGTTGAGCGGGTCGTTCCATATGATGTGCCAGCCATCGATCCCAGGGTCGAAGATGCGCAAGGTCGTGCCATACATCGTCGACGGCGCAGGGCGCTTGGGCCTGATCCAAACGTCCTGAATCGCGCGGCCTTCGAGCACCCAGCCAAAATGGCATTCGCCATCCCATTTTTGGATTGTGCCGTCGTCGAGGTAGTGGACCGAGTCCATTTCCCAGCTTCCAATTAGCCATCCATACAGGGCCATGTCTTTCGCTCGGTCGGCTGGCGGACCTTCGGATACGAGAGCGGTCAGAAACGCAGAAATCGTCATCGTCATACTGCCTTTCGTTTTCAATAGACGAGCTCAACTGCCCGGCGCAGCCCCGGCGGACCGTTGTCGCACCCGCCTGCCGCAAGCGCCGGGTTGTGGAATGCCGCGGTCGGCGCCGGAACATTGTCGCCACAGCTTGCAGCGTTGCGGTTTCCAGGGCTTGGGGAAAATTGCGATAATGCCGCTATCAATGAGATCGTCTGCACACGCCATGGCAAGGCTACTGAGCAGTTATGGCGGCGCATAGGACATCCGCGAAGGCGCCGCGGAACCGGCAACCGCTGATGCATGTCGCGCAAAAGTGTGCAGCGGTTTTGCGATATCGACATGCCTAAAACAAGAAACTAAAGCGCGTCGCACAAGGCCGGTCGAACGCGGCGCGCTAGAACAAAACGGCGGCGCCAGTTACCTGACGCCGCCGTTATTTGTTTCTCTTGGAACGCCTTATGCCGCCGGCTGCGCCTCGATGGTGCGCAGCGCCTGCATCTGGCGCTTGGCTGCGGCCTTGACCGCGTCCTGCACCTTCTCGAAGGCGCGCACCTCGATCTGGCGCACGCGCTCGCGGCTGATATCGAACTCGGCCGACAGCTCTTCCAGCGTCAACGGCTCATCGGCGAGGCGGCGCGCCTCGAAGATGCGGCGTTCGCGGTCGTTGAGCACAGCAAGAGCGCCGGACAGCATGCCGCGCCGGTTTTCCAGCTCGTCCTGCTCAATCAGCATCTCTTCCTGGCTTTCGTGGTCGTCGACCAGCCAGTCCTGCCATTCGCCGGATTCGCCTTCGCTGGCCCGGATGGGCGCATTGAGCGAGGCGTCGCCCGACAGACGGCGGTTCATCGACACGACTTCCGCTTCCGAGACGTTCAGCCGGGTGGCGATCTCGGTGATCTGATCGGGCTTCAAATCGCCTTCGTCGAGCGCCTGGATCTTGCCCTTCACCTTGCGCAGGTTGAAGAACAGGCGCTTCTGGTTGGCGGTGGTGCCCATCTTGACCAGGCTCCACGAGCGCAGGATGTATTCCTGGATCGAGGCCTTGATCCACCACATCGCATAGGTGGCGAGACGGAAGCCGCGCTCCGGTTCGAATTTCTTGACGGCCTGCATCAGGCCGACATTGCCTTCCGAGATCACCTCGCCGATCGGCAGCCCATAGCCGCGATAGCCCATGGCGATCTTGGCGACGAGCCGAAGGTGGCTGGTGACGAGCTTGTGCGCAGCCGTGGTGTCCTCATGCTCGGCGTAGCGCTTGGCGAGCATGTACTCTTCCTGCGGCTGAAGCATCGGAAAGCGGCGGATTTCTTCCAGGTAGCGGCTGAGACCGCCTTCGCCGGAAACGATACTGGGTAATGACTGGGCCATGATAGCGCCCCCTCTCTATTGGAGTGATGCCCCCGAAACGCGGCGGGCATGTGGCGCGAATGCCAAAGGCACATTCGCGCCAACCGACATATATAGGAACAAAACCAGAAAGACAGGCATTTGTTCAACACGAAACAGTGTGTCACGTTGAAGTGAACAACGCCGGTCAGGTTTTCGGGTGGTTGGTTCAGAGCTTGCGGAAGCCGTCGACGAGTTCCTCCATGTCCCACGGTATCGGTGCTTCGAACCTCATCGTTAAATGGGTATCCGGATGCCGAAATGCAAGGAGGCGGGCGTGCAAAGCTTGTCGCGGAAACGCCTTTACCTTGCTCCTTAGCGGCTCGGGCAACCGATTGGCCTTGGTGCGGAAAGCCTGGCCGTATTCGGGATCGCCAATCACCGGATGGCCGATATGAGCCATGTGGACGCGTATCTGGTGGGTGCGGCCGGTTTCCAACCGGCATTCGACCAAGCTCGCCGTGGCGAATTCCTGCTGCTGCTCGCCAAAGCGCTCGACGACGGTGAAATGCGTTATGGCATGGCGGGCATCGTCGCGGCCTTGCGGTACCACGGCGCGGCGTACCCGGTCGGCGGCGCGGCCGAGCGGCGCGTCGACCGTCCCGGTCGGCCTCGCCGGTATGCCCCAGACCAACGCCAGATAGGCCCGCTCGAGATCGCCGGTCAGGCCGTGGTCGGCAAAGGCCTCCGACAACGCCTTGTGGGCGCGATCGGTCTTGGCGACGACCATGACGCCGCTGGTCTCCTTATCGAGGCGATGGACGATGCCCGGCCGTCTCACCCCGCCGATGCCCGACAGGCTGTCGCCGCAATGATGGATCAGCGCGTTGACCAGCGTGCCGGTCCAGTTGCCGGCGCCGGGATGCACGACCAGCCCGGCCGGTTTGTTGATGACGATCAGCGCGCTGTCCTCGTAGAGGACGTCCAGCGCAATTTCTTCGCCTTGCGGCTCCGCCGGTTCCGGCTCCGGCATATCGACCGACACGCTGTCACCTTGTGCCATCTTGCGCTTCGTCTCGTCGACCTGCCTGCCGCCGATCCTGACCGCGCCCTGCCTTATCAGCATCTGCACGCGGCTGCGCGACATGTCGGGGCCGAGCCTGGCCGCAAGCCATTGGTCGAGCCGCTGGCCGGCCGCATCGGCGCCCGCCTCCAGCACGATCGGTCCGGCCCCTATTAATTGTCTGGCCTCTTCGTTATGAGCGCTCATCGAAAACAGTTCCGGAATCTGCTGCCATGGCCCGGCCGCTTGCCGACGAAGACGAGGAAAAGCCGCTCGACCCCGAGGTCGAAAAGGTGCGGAGGAAGCTCGTCCGCTTCGTCGCCATAAATCTCGGCCTGCTGTTCCTCGCCCTTATGGTGGTGATCGCGGCGCTTGTCTACAAAGCGCGCAACGCGCCGCCTGTCAGCCCTCCGCTGAGCAGCGACATCCAGGTGCCGGCAGGCGAGCCAGTCAACGGCGACATCGTGCTGCCGGTCGGCGCCAGGGTGATCAGTCAATCGCTCTCCGGCAATCACCTCTCGATCGACGCCGAGCTGGCCGACGGCAGCCGCGCCATCTTCGTCTATGACATCACCGAGCGCCGCATCATCGGCCGTTTTTCGATCAGGAACAAATGACCGGTTTTGCCGAACACCGCAGCATTGCCACCGTCGCGCTTATCGTCGCAAATTATGACGAGGCGATCTCGTGGTATGTCGACCGGCTGGGCTTTGTCCTCACCGAAGATGTCGATCTTGGCGGCGGCAAACGCTGGGTCACGATCACGCCGGGCAACGGGCAGGGCGAGCGGCTGCTTCTCGCCGAGGCGTCCGGCGATGCGCAAAGGCACGCCGTCGGCAACCAGACCGGCGGGCGAGTCTTTTTGTTCCTCGAAACCGACGATTTTGCCCGTGACCATGCGCTGATGCTCGAAAAGGGCGTCGAATTCCGTGAGGCGCCCCGGCACGAGACCTATGGCACTGTGGCGGTTTTCGCTGATCTCTATGGCAATCTCTGGGACCTGATCGAGTCAAAACGCTAGGCTTGCAGCGGATATTTCACCGGCGTGACAGGCTGCCTTAAGCCTAGTTGCTTTTTGCCAGCCGTCAGCCTATATCGCCGGTTCTTGAACGCGCCCATCGTCTAGCGGTCAGGACACCGCCCTCTCACGGCGGGAACAGGGGTTCGATTCCCCTTGGGCGTACCAAGTCTCTCCAAGCTCTCGGCAAACCATCAATCCGATCCATCGCCTTGGGTCGCGGCGGGTTTGGCTCATTGCCGCTCCTGGCGCAGCGGAGGGCAGTCGATGCCACGCGGGGAGGAGCCAGAGACAGAAACTACAATCGCAAGGCGTCCATCACGCTGGTCGGCACTGCCTGGAGCCGACCTGAGCTACAGCTGCCGGCGGCGGATCGTTTTGGCGAGCTCGGCGAAGGCGCCTCTCCCTCGAAGGGTGGATGCCGGGAATACTCGGCCCTTAGCACCGGCCAGCGAAGCTGCGCGCGACGCGCATGGCTGGGCTCTAAACGCGCCATACTCCAGTTGCAGTATTGTAGCTTCTTTGCCGTTCGAATTTCTCTCAGTCATGGCTTCGCACGATACCAAGATATGCTGCGAACGACACATCCACGGCGCGCTCAATCATTCGATCTATTCCGGCAAGCCGAAAAGTGTTTGCGCGCCTGCTATTCCTCCGAGCGGATGACTGCCCATGGCGATCATCGGCTCGGTAGTTTCTGCCTCGAACACTGTCGACGCGAGCACCGTCCGTCCCAACGGCTTGCACAGCCCTTCGATGCGGCTGACAAGATTTACAGCCTTGCCGATCGCGGTGAAGTCCAACCTGCCGGCAGTGCCGATATTCCCCCAGAGTATCTCGCCGACATGCAGACCAATGCCATATCCGAGCTCAGGGCCGCCATTGCGGCGCCGAGTTTGGTTGAGATGATCTATCCCGGCGCGCGTGGCCTTCACGGCGCGTACCGCAGCGTCACATGCGGCATTTGCATCGCGCTCGCCAATCGGGAAAATCGCGAGGACGCCATCACCTATAAACTTGAGAACCTCACCACCAAATGCGTGCACCGCGCCGGCGACGCAATCGAACCAGGCATCAAGTACCAAACGATCTCGTCTGCATCATGAACCTCGGATAGATCGGTGAAACCTCGAAGGTCCGCGCACAGAAGCGCAGCCCGTATCGTCTCTCCCTTTACTCGACGAGAATGACCGTTGAGCACATGTGCTGCACTGCGCTTTCCCAAATATGCTTCGAGCAATGCGCGTTTCGCGGACCGTTCTGCGAGTGCGGTCATCGGAGCCGCAGCAAACCGGGAGATTTGCCGCAGCAGCTCTGACTGCGCCTCATCTGGAGTATGATCGAACGCCCACACCAAAGTCGGTGCGACACCGCCCGCTCGCTCGTCGAACACGATCGCCCGCGTCGTGCCAAGCCACTCCCGCAGCACGAGCCGGGGATCGGCATTCTGGCGGTCGGCGCCTATCCCCAAAGCCTCGACCACTTCACCCCCAGGCGCTCGCCAGAGCCAGATGCGGCGTGAAATGATCGGGTCGGGAGCGTCCTGCGCCAGCGCGCCGGCGATGATCGGCAAGCCGTCTTCCATCAAATGCGTTGAGAGCTGCAATAGAAGTCGCCCACCGTCGCCAATATGCGCGGCGTCGTCCAGAAGGAATGAAAGCGAGTTTGCGAGAAGCATCGGTAGAAGGTCACTCGGCACCGGCTTATGCTTACGCCTCGAACATCTTCTTGCAACTCCCCACATTCGCTTCAATCATGCACGGCATTCGGAGTGGATGTGACCTGGAGTGAGCGATGGCGGAATCGGTTTACACAGAGATTGAGGTCGCCGCGCCACAAGCGACCGTGTTCGCGCTTTTGACGGATCCGGACCAGATCGTGCGATGGATCGGGACCGAAGCGAATTTGGATGCATCGCCGGGCGGTCTGTTCCTCGTCAATGTCGGTGGTCGCCATATGGCGCGCGGTGAGTTCACCGAGGTGATCCCGGTCCACCGTCTTGCCTACAGTTTTGGTTGGGAAGACAACGAGACCGTGCCGCCCGGCTCCAGCCATGTCGAGATCGACCTGATCGCGAGGGATGCGGGGACACTGATCCGCTTCACGCACAGCGGACTGCCGAACGCAAAGGAGCGTGACAGCCACCGAAGGGGATGGGAGCACTACCTCTCAAGGCTGAAGATCACTGCCGATGGGGGACATGTCGATCCCGACGTGCCGATGAAGAATATGTGATTTTCATCTAAGGGCCGCGGATGCTCGTAATCCGAACCAGGCGCGGCATGCGTCAACGAGGCCCCTTTGACCTGCCGTCGCCAAACCGGCCGCTCGGGAAACCCAGCGACCTGCGGGCTACCGCACCATTACAGCTGCCGGCGACGGATCGTTTCGGCGAGCTCGGCGAAGGCGTCCGCGATCCCGGTGCCGCTCTTGGTGCCTGCGTGGAGTTCTTGAAACTCAGCGCTTCTGGCGCAACGCCTCGGATTGAATTAGCATCCGTTCATCAAAGCTCCGGCCGCACTCCTGCAGGATGCGGAATGCGGAGCGCAGGCGAGGCCGGGCGTGGTCACATGCCGGGCGCTGATCCAAGCGCGACTGGGCATCCGAACTTCCGTTCGGCGGCAAGACGGCGTGGCCGGGAGGAAGGCAATGCAAAAACTGCAATCGCAAGGCGTCCATCACATCACGCTGGTCGGCGCCGGGCGCCAGACTTCCATCGATTTCTGGGAAGGCGTGCTCGGCATGCCCTTCATCTTCGAGCAGCCCAATCTCGACAAAGCCAGCGAAAGCCATCTCTATTTCGATCCGGGCGACGGCCGGCTGATCACCGTCTTCACCGACGAAAGCCGCACGCCGGTCAAGCGGCGCACGCCGACCGATACGGGCTGCGTCCATCACATCGCGTTTGCGGTGTCGCGCGTCACCTTTTTGCAGGCGGTCGCCCGGCTCGACGAGCGCGCCATCAAGCACAGCGGCGTCAAGGATCGCGGCTTCATGGACTCGATCTATTTCGAGGATCCGCTCGGCCTGCTGATTGAGCTCGCCTCCTACCGTTTCGAGCCGCCGGCGGGCTTCACCCATGCCGACGTGCTGATGCAGGCGCACAAGATCCGCCTCGCGCGCGGCGACTACAACATCGCCGAAGTGCACCTTGCCGATGCGATCCAAGCGCTTGTCGAGCGCTCGCGCGCAACCTTGTCGGAGGATCGCGCACCGAAAAATCCATACTGACGACACGCCAAACAAAGGGAGGACATAATGGCAAAGACAGCAACGAAGAGTGCGAAAAAGCCCGCCGCCAAGGCAGCCAAGCCAGGAGCGAAGCCGGCGGCCAAAGCTGCCGTCAAGTCAGCGGCGAAAGTGGCAAAGCCGGCGGCAAAGGTCTCCGCCAAAAAGGCCGCGAAGGCCAAGGCGAAACCGGCGAAAAAGCCGGCGCTGATGCTCAGCATGCTGAAGCCGAGCGTCAACAATATGAGCGTTCGGGTGTTTGCACGCGCCGCCGGGCTCGACCATTCCGAGACCGACGTATGGGGCCATACGCGCTCGCCCGAATATATGGCGCGAAACCCGGCCCATTTGACGCCGATGATCGAGGACAAGGGCCTGCCGAGAGGTGTCTTGTGGGAAAGCTGCGCCATCATGCAGTACCTCGCCAACAAGCACGGGCTGGAGAAACTATATCCCAAGGCGCCGGCCAAGCGGGCAATGATCGACAGTGCCATGTTCTACCTGATCGGGACGCTCTACCCCTACGTGGCGCGCGCCACTTATCCTGCACTGAATTTCCCGCAATATGCCGGCGAGGTCGGCCACAGCGACGCTCATCCCGACAAGAAGTCGGAAGCCCAAAAGGCCGCTATAGAAGCGATAGCCGAGCCGCTGGAGGTGTTTCACAGCTTCTTCAGGAACGGCAAGCCGTTCATCGGCGGCAAGAACCCGTCGATCGCCGACATCCGCCTGGCGGCGACGCTCGAATTCCTCGCCGTCATCGACTATGCGCTGCCCCAATGGGCAAAAGACTATATGGCGGCGATCGAGAAGAAGCTCGGCAAGGCCTATGCCGAGCCGGCCGGCGATGTACGCGGCTATATCGCCTATGTGCGGTCGCAGGCCAACGCCTGAGGCACCTGCAGGCCGGCGATTGTGCGCACGTTCTGCAGGAGCCGGTAATGATCTGGGGTAATTCTTTTTTGCTCTCCCCTGTTTGCACGATGTGGGGAGCTTAAGGTTTCGTTAACCGAAACCCTTTCTACTGGTATTTACCTCCAGCCCGCGACCACGGATGTACTGGCGCGGATGGAAAGCAAAGGTCGGCTACTCGCCGGCCTTTTGCTTGTTGCAGCCTGCCGAAGTTGCGGCTGACGGCGCTTCACGACGCCTGCATGGCTGATGAAGCGCGTTGCCGCCATCTTGTCATCGCCGATGTCGGCCCTACCATCGAAGTTAGTCACGTCCTCGAGGGCGGTTCAAGGACAGAGGCCCTGTCATGAAAAGCATTGCTGGAATGGTGGTGATTGCAGGCGCCATGCTGGCGGGTGCAGCCGGTCAATCGAATGCAGCGACGCTCAACACCATGCCCGAGGTCGGGGCTGCCATCCAGGCGTGCTGGACCCCGCCGGCGAATGCCGGGAATTCCACCGTCACCCTGAGCTTCAGCTTCAGGCGCAATGGCACGCTGATCGGCCGGCCCAAGCCGACCGCCATCCGCGTGGCCGGCGACGAGAAGGCACGGCAGGCTTTTGTCGATGCGGCGATTGCGGCCGTGGACCATTGCCTGCCGTTGAGCCTTTCACCGGCGCTGGCTGAAGGCATCCCGGGCAAGGTGTTCACTCTGCAATTCAACTCGCCCAAACAAAAACAGCCTGCAACGCGAGTGCAGGCTTCGCCTTGATCTTTTCCGACAACCGGATTCCACTTTTCGGGATCTAGTGCATGTCGCGCAAAAGTGTGCAGCGGTTTTGCGACAACGACATGCATAAAACAAGAACCTAAGCGCGTCGCATGAGGCCCGATCGATCGCGATGCGCTTTAGTGGCGGCTTCGTCTGGCCTCGACATGTCGCGCCAGTTCCGGCATCTCGAAGACATAGTCGCTCCAGGCCGATTCCGGTATCTGGCCGGCGAGATAGCACTCCAGCAAAAGCCTCTGCTCGTGGTCGAGTGGCCTCGGTGCGCGTTCATGGTCCAACCCAAGTGAATGGAACAGATTCCTGGTCAGGTCCGCGACAGTGAAGTGGATCGACATTTGCGGTCTCCTCCTTTGGCCGTTCAACGCCGAACTTGGGGCTAAGGTTTCAGCAACGGCCGGCCGGTAACGCCGGATTGATCGCGCTGCGGAACCAGCCGCGCGCATCAAACTTCGCCGTGGCGGGCGTCCGCCGGCGTTGCTGCCGGTTCGTCTCAATCTTGAAATAAAAATGTAATATTGAATTTACGTCAGTGGATATAATACACTAGAACTAAAGTCTCTGGCGGCGGCGTGGTCTACTTTAATTAGATAAAACTGATTTAGCCAGTACTTATCCATAGTCGACAAAGAAATCTTGTTCTTGGCGCAACAAGGATAATGGTCGTTCCAATGACACGCTTCTGGCCTCTCACGATTTTGATGCTGGTGTTGGCAATAGCCGTTGCGCTCGGTACGTCCTCCTCCTATGCGGATAGCTGCGGCGCCATCAGGAGCCAATTGCTTTCGGCGGGGCGCGGCGCCGGGACCAGCCCCGAGCTTGCCCAACTGCGCCGGCAACTCGCCGCGATTCAAAGGCTGGAGAGACAGCGCCGATGCACGGCGAAAACGGCCGGCTTCTTCTTCAACCCTTGCGCCGACCTGGTCGCCAGCAAGGCGGAGGTGCAACGGCAGATCGCCAGACTGTCGAATTCGGGCAGGGACACGTCCGGATTGAAGGCCAGGTTTGTCGCGCTGGGTTGCGCCGCCCCCGCTGCCAAGAAACAGCCGGCGCAGCAGCGCACAGCACCCAAAACCCAGTCCGCAGGCGCAACAATTGGCGGCAATCGGATGCTGTTTTGCGTTCGCTTGTCGGACGGATATTTCTTCCCCGCGCCAAAATCGCAGTTCGCCAAGAGCGACGATCTGAAGGAAACGGTCGATCAGTGCCGCTATATCTGCGACGATGCCGGCGTCGACCTCTATACGCTGAGCGACGCCACTCGCGAGACCGAAGAGATGATCGCGCTCGAGTCGGGAAAGCCCTATGTGGAGCTACCTGCCGCGTTCCGGTACCGCGACGACGCGAACTTCAAGGCCTGTGACGTCAAGCGCTATTACCGGCGCGTCGCCGAACTCAGGGCACGAACCGTGACACCGGCCAACATGACCAACGCCATCATTCCGTTGCCGACGGCAAAGCCGGATTTTGATGTCGTCGCGGAAATTCCTGAGTCCGGGATCGAAGCCGCCGGTGCCGCTCCCTCAGGGGCCAAAACGCCGGCTGCCGAGGTGCAAGGGGCTGCCCAGCATCAGTCGATCGAAAGGGCGATCGGAGCGCGGCCAGTGAGAGTGGTCGGCCCGGCCTTTTTCCCGGCGGACTGACCTAGGCGGGCGAAACGGCGAACGGCTGGCCGAATAGCCGCTTCAAGGCCTGGAGCCGTGCGCATCGACCGATATCGGCTGGTTATTCGCAGACCATGCGGGCCCGTTTGCCGGGCTCGCTGACATTCCTGCAGGTGAGCGGCTTCGCCGGCTGCGATGACAGCATGGGCGGATTGTTGGCGACCCTCCTCCGTGGCGCTGCAACGGAAGCTGCGCTCCTGCGCACCGCCGGCCTTTTCGGCGTTTGCGGCGCCACTGGAAAGACGTCGGTCTCCAACTGCGACTGTTCGGTTTGCGCCTGCGGCGAAGGCCGGTCCCAGAACCGGCGAACATCGAGCGGCTTGGGAATGATCACAGTGCCGTCATAGCTGCGCGCGCAGCCGCTTCCCAGAGGCAGCGCCAGGCACAGGAAGACAGGCAGAATCCGTCGAAACATCAGCAACACCCCTGCAAGCTTATAACGCTGCTTCGGCCTAACCGACAACCGGCGGAATAGTGCGGAGGGAGTAGATAGGGTGAAGTAGAAGTCGTCGCACTTCCAGTCGAAGCCCTGCTCGATTCGTCAACGCTTCCAGCGTAAAGCCATGGTGCGATCGCACCATACCAAAGCCGCGCTCAGTGGCGACAATGGGATATTCGAAGTTCCGCTCCTCCAGTTACGGGCGGGAGCAGCGACCGCCGGCAAGAAACAGGGTCAGATTTACCCCAACGGACCTGTTTCGGCGATGGCTCGGCCATGACACGTTCTGGCTGCATGCAACGCGCTCCCGTCCGGTTTTTTTCTTTTAAAGCCGGTTGCTGCGATCGCCGAGCAGACGATGCCGGCGGGAATTCACGCAAGCTGCTGATTCCAGCGGCAAACCGCGGCCCATGCCGACAAAGGCCGCGGCCGCTCCTTCTTAACCCGGCTGGACGACGTTACCGGAGCGACATGAAACTGTCATGCGACTGTAATAATCGGGGGCTATTGGCCTCAGCGGGCGCCGGAGGAATGGCGCCGAGAGACCATATTCCGAACAGGAGCAGGCCACATGAGACATTTCATCCGCTCGGCGGCCGTTGCGATTGCAATGGCTGCGGCGACGACCACCCTCACCCTGTCCGCCGCGCTCGCCGCGGACATCTCCGGCGCCGGCGCCACCTTCCCCTACCCGATCTATGCGAAGTGGGCCGACACCTACAAGAAAGACACAGGCGTTGGCCTTAACTACCAGTCGATCGGTTCCGGCGGCGGCATCAAGCAGATCAAGGCCAAGACCGTCACCTTCGGCGCTTCGGATGCGCCGCTCAAAGGCGAAGAGCTTGAAGCGTCCGGACTGGCTCAGTTCCCGATGGTGATGGGCGGCATCGTTCCCGTCGTCAACCTCGAAGGCATCAAGCCGGGCGAGTTGGTTCTCGACGGCCCGACGCTGGCCGACATCTTCCTCGGCAAGATCACGAGCTGGGATGACGAGGCGATCAAGAAGCTCAATCCCGACGTCAAGCTGCCTTCGCAAGCGATAGCGGTCGTTCACCGTTCCGATGGTTCGGGCACGACGTTCAACTTCACATACTACCTCGGCGACGTCAGCGCGGACTGGAAAGAAAAGGTCGGCGTCGACAAGGCCGTGGAATGGCCCGTTGGCATCGGCGCCAAGGGCAATGAGGGCGTTGCCAACAACGTCTCCCAGACCGGCGGCGCGATCGGCTATGTCGAATACGCCTATGCCAAGCAGAACAAGCTCACCCACACCGACATGATCAACAAGGACGGCAAGAAGGTCGAGCCTGCCGCGGCGGCGTTCTCGGCGGCAGCGGCCAATGCCGACTGGAGCTCGCAGCCGGGCTATGGCGTCATCCTCGCCAACGAGCCGGGCGCCGAGTCCTGGCCGATGACGGCGGCGACGTGGATACTCCTGTACAAGAAGCCGGACGACGCCGCGACCACCGCCGAAGCCCTTAAATTCTTCGCCTGGGCATATGACAAGGGCGACGAGATGGCCGGCGAGCTGGACTACGTTCCGATGCCCGACAAGGTGGTCGAGAGCGTCAAGGCCATGTGGGCCAAGGAAGTCGTCGGCAGCGACGGCAAGCCGCTCTACTCGGCTATGTAATGTCCTTCAGGGAGGGCGTCGACGGCGCCCTCCCTGTTGCCTTCAATCGCGAGGACCCAATGACCATCGCTTCCGATGCCATGCCATCATCTGCAGCAGCCCGGGCGAGGGAAGCTACGGTCCGGCGCTTCGCGCTCACAGATGCCATATTCCGCGGACTCACCCGCGCTTCCGCAATTCTGGTGCTGGTCATCCTCGGCGGTGTCGCGATCTCGCTGTTTGCCGGCTCATGGCAGGCGCTGTCGTCCTTCGGTTTTTCTTTCCTGACGACTGAGAGCTGGAATCCGGTCACGGAAAAATTTGGCGCACTGGCGCCGATCTACGGCACCCTGGTAACGGCGGCCATCGCCATCCTGATCGCGGTTCCGATCGGCATCGGCATTGCCGTGTTTCTCACCGAGCTCTGCCCGCGCCCGCTCAGGCGCCCGATCGGCATAGCGGTCGAGCTATTGGCCGGCATTCCGTCGATCATCTATGGTATCTGGGGCCTGTTCGTGTTCGCGCCGTTCCTGCAGACGACGATACAGCCCTTCATCATCAACATCTTCCACGGCGTGCCGGGACTATCCAGCCTTTTTGCCGGCCCTCCTTACGGCATCGGCCTTCTGACCTCGGCGCTGATCCTCGCCATCATGGTGTTGCCCTTCATCACCTCGATCACCAAGGACGTCTTCGATACAGTGCCGGCGGTGCTCAAGGAATCGGCCTACGGCATCGGTTGCACGACTTGGGAAGTGACCCGGCGCGTGGTCATTCCCTATACCCGCATCGGCATCATGGGCGGCGTCATGCTTGGCCTCGGCCGGGCGCTCGGCGAGACCATGGCGGTGACCTTCGTCATCGGCAACGCGCACCGCATCAGTGCCTCTCTGTTCGCGCCGGGCACGACGATCTCGGCGACCATCGCCAATGAATTCACGGAGGCCGACGGCGACCTCTACACCTCCTCGCTGGTTTCGCTCGGCCTGATCCTGTTCGTCATCACCTTCCTGATCCTTGCCGCCGCCCGCTATATGCTGATGCGGATCGACGCCCGTACGGGAGCCTGACCGATGTCGACATCCTCATCGCTCCACAGCCGCCGCAAAGCCAGGAATTCGGTGATGATGGCGCTTTGCGTCGTCGCCGCCGGCATCGGGCTTGCCTGGCTGGCGCTCATCCTCGGCGCGCTGGTCTATAAGGGTACGGCCGGGCTTTCGCTCGCGGTCTTCACCGAGATGACGCCACCACCCGGCGAGGCCGGCGGCCTGCTCAATGCCATCGCGGGCAGCCTGCTGATGACGATCATCGCCGTTGTCGTCGGCACGCCGATCGGCGTGCTGGCGGGAACCTACATGGCCGAGTATGGACGCTTTTCGCGCATCACCACCGTCGTCCGCTTCATCAACGACATCCTGTTGTCGGCGCCGTCGATCATCATCGGCTTGTTCGTCTATGAGCTGATGGTGCGGCCAATGGGACATTTCTCGGCCATTGCCGGCGCCGTGGCGCTTGCCATCCTGGTCATTCCGGTGGTCGTGCGCACCACTGAAGACATGCTCAACCTGGTACCGAACGCGTTGCGTGAAGCCGGTGCCGCGATCGGCGCGCCGCGCTGGGTGGTGATCCGTTCGGTCGCCTATCGCGCCGCATTGTCCGGCATCGTCACCGGTATATTGCTGGCGATAGCACGCATTTCCGGCGAGACGGCGCCGCTGCTCTTCACCGCGCTCAACAACCAGTTCTGGAGCAGCAATATCAACGCGCCGATGGCCAGCCTGCCGGTGACCATCTTCCAGTTCGCTCTCAGCCCTTACGAGGAATGGCAGCAGCTGGCGTGGACCGGCGCACTCATAATCACCCTGACGGTTCTGGGCTTGAGCATCCTCGCCCGCAGCCTTACCGGACGCAGAGAGGACAGATGACACAGATGTTGTCCCCGGACATGACGATGACCGAAACGGTCGCCGAGAAGACGAAGATCGAGGTCAAGAACCTCAACTTCTACTACGGCCAGAGCAAGGCGCTGAAGGACATTAGCCTGTCGCTGCCCGAGCGCAGTGTCACGGCCTTCATTGGGCCTTCGGGCTGCGGGAAATCGACGCTGCTGCGTGTGTTCAACCGCATCTATGAGCTCTACCCGAAACAGACAGCCGAGGGCCAGGTGCTGCTCGACGGCAAGAATATTCTCGACCGGTCGCAGGATCTCAATCTGCTGCGCACCAAGATCGGCATGGTGTTCCAGAAGCCGACGCCGTTCCCGATGTCGATCTACGAGAACATCGCCTTCGGCGTCAGGCTCTACGAGAATCTCGGCAAGTCCGAGATGGACGGCCGCGTCGAACAGGCGTTGAAGCGCGCCGCGCTGTGGAGCGAGGTCAAGGACAAGCTCAACGCCAGTGGCTTGAGCCTGTCCGGCGGCCAGCAGCAGCGGCTCTGTATCGCCCGCACCGTGGCCGTGAAGCCGGAAGTCATTCTGCTCGACGAACCGGCTTCGGCGCTCGACCCGTTGTCGACGGCCAAGATCGAGGAACTGATCGACGAATTGCAAGCCGACTACACGATCGTCATCGTCACTCACAACATGCAGCAGGCGGCGCGCGTGTCGCGCCAGACCGCCTTCATGTATCTGGGTGAGCTGGTCGAGTTCGACCGGACCGAGAAGATCTTCACGTCGCCCCGCGAGAAGCGCACGCAGGACTACATCACCGGCCGCTTCGGCTGAGCCGTTCCGATCATGCATATGAGGACAGGACCATGGGCGAACACACAGTCGCTTCTTTCGACGAGGATCTCGAGCAGATCAGCAAGCTGATCCGCGACATGGCCGACCTCGCCGGTTCGATGGTCGGCGGGGCGACCAAGGCCCTGTTGAATTCCGACAACGTGCTGGCGCAACGCGTCGTTTCCGACGACGCCATCATGGATGCGCGTCAACGCGAACTGGACGATCGCGCCATCACCCTGATCGCCAAACGCCAGCCGATGGCCCACGATCTTCGCCATGTCGTCGGAGCGATCCGTATGGCCGGCGACCTCGAACGCATCGGCGACCTTGCCAAGAACATCGCCAAGCGTGTGAGTGCGGTCGGCCTCAGCGTCACGCCGCGCGACCTGTCGCATTCCATCGACGCGATGGCGCAGCTGGTGCTCATCCAGGTGCAGGGCGTCATTGAGGAATATGCCGCAGGCGATGCGGCCGCGTTGGCCAAGCTGCGTGCCGCAGACGAGCGCATCGACGTCAAATACACGTCCGTGTTCCGCGAGCTGTTGACCTACATGATGGAAGATCCGCGCAACATCACCGCTTGCACGCATCTGCTGTTCTGCGCCAAGAATCTGGAGCGGATCGGCGACCATGTCACCAACATCGCCGAAAATGCGTATTATGTGCTGACCGGCGAGCAATTGCCGGTCAATCGTCCGAAGCAGGACGAAACGACAATGTCCGCGCCGGTGACATGATGGGGGTGCCCAGCCGATGATCGCACCACGCATAATGGTGGTGGAGGACGAGGAGCCGTTGGGTGTGCTGCTCCGCTACAATCTCGAATCCGAAGGCTACCAGGTCGAGGTGGTGACACGCGGCGACGAAGCCGAGATCCGTTTGCAGGAGAATGTGCCCGATCTTCTGGTGCTCGACTGGATGATACCAGCGGTTTCCGGCATCGAGCTCTGCCGCCGGTTGCGGGTGCGCCCCGAAACCGAGCGGCTGCCGATCATCATGCTGACCGCGCGCGGCGAGGAGAGCGACCGGGTGCGCGGTCTTTCGACCGGCGCCGACGACTATCTGGTCAAACCATTTTCGACACCGGAATTCATGGCCAGGGTCAAGGCGCTGCTGCGGCGCGCCAAGCCGGAAGTGTTGTCAAGCGTGCTGAAGGTCGGCGACATCGTGCTCGATCGCGAATCGCACAGGGTCTATCGCAAGAAGAGCGAAATCAGGCTCGGGCCGACCGAATTCCGGTTGCTCGAGTTCATGATGCGGCATCCGGGCCGCGTCTTCTCGCGCAGCCAGTTGCTCGATAATGTCTGGGGCGAGACGATCTATATCGACGAACGCACCGTCGACGTGCATGTCGGCCGGCTGCGCAAAGCCGTCAACAACGGCCGCATGCCTGATGTCATCCGCACCATCCGCGGTGCCGGCTACGCGATCAGGGAAGATTGATCCGCCGGGTCAGGCCACGTTCTTTCTGACGCGGGGCCTCATTTGCGCGCCCGGCGCGAAAATCTCCTGGTCGACGAAGCTTAACGCCCGCATCGCACAGCCTTCGCGGATCAGCGGCAATTCGTTCGGCTCGGTATCGAAGGAGATCGAACCCGAATGCTGGCCGCCGGCGGTCTGGGCGATGGCCTGGCGCAAGGCCGGCTCGATCAGATCGAAGGCGGCGGCACTGGCGCCGACCATCGCGACCGGTGCCGGATCGATCAGCGCGAACAGCGAGCCGAGACCGAAACCCAGCGCCTCGCCGGCCTTGCGGTAGGCCTCGCGTTCCGGCCCATCCTTCTCGCGCGCCCGGGCCGCCAGCGCGCGCATGTCGGCGTCGCTGACGTCGGCGATGGGTTCGCTGTCTTCGCTCATCTGCCTGGCGTTGCGCCAGATGGCGTAGTTGCCGGCATAGGCCTCGATGCAGCCGCGCCGCCCGCATCGGCAGAGCGCGCCGCCCGGACGATGGATCATGTGGCCAAACTCGCCGCCGGAGGAATGCGTGCCGGTGAACAGCTCGCCCTTCAACACCAGCCCCATGCCGATGCCGTGCGAAAGCAGGATGGCGATGAAGTCGTCGCGATAGCGATCCGGATCGCGCCAGCGCAAAGCCACCGCCATCATATTGCAGTCGTTCTCCACCGTGGCCGGGATGCCGAATTGATCTTCCAGCATATCGGCAAAGGCGATGTCCGTCTGCGGCGTGATCGGCGACCACAGCATGGCGCGTGCAGGGGAGTCGGTAATGCCCTGAATCGCCAGGGCGATGCGGGCGACACTGCGGACGTCAAGGTCTGGATCCTCCAGCCGGCGCCGGACGACGGCCATGCATTCGCGGATCAGCTCGTCGCGCGGCATGGTCAGCGTGTCCAGCCGGCGCTGTTCCTCGGCTACGACGTGTCCCGCATAGTCGATGATGGCGGCCGACAGGAAATTGAGCGACAACACCACGGTCAGCACCGCCGCCGCTTCCGGGTTGAGGGCGAGGCCGACCTGCGGACGACCGCGTTTCAACGAAACGGGCTCGCTTGCCTTGCTCTCGGCGAGGATGCCTTCCCGTATCAGGTCGGAGGAGATCGCCGATATGGTCGAATGGCTGAGGCCGGTGGCTGCGGCGATCTCCGTACGCGATGGCTGGCCAACCCGGCGGACTGCCGAGATCACCATCGCCCGGTTGCGCCGGCGCAAATCGTCATGGCGGATTCCGACCGACATCGTTTTGCTTTCCTCCCGGTTGCCGCGGCCGCTCATGAACCGGAAGCCGTCGGTAATGTCCGACAAATAGTGTCGGATGCAGGCAAATAGTGTCAGATGCAGGTGGCGCTGTCATCGTTTATTCCGACGCTCGAAAAAACTCTCAGACTCATCAAAATCCATCAGAATCGATGTTGACAGCAGCCGGAGATCGGGCCAGTATTTTTTCGAGGCTCGAAAAAATTAGCTGGTCTTTGGGCCAATGGTCACGCCGTACGCGGCGCAGGGAGGATATGATGAAGAAATTCACGACCGCCATTCTGGCGGGTGTCGCCATGACGCTGGCGCTGGCGTCGGTGGCGCAGGCTAAAGACAAGGTCATCGGCGTTTCCTGGTCGAACTTCCAGGAAGAGCGCTGGAAGACCGACGAGGCCGCAATGAAGGCGGCCATCGAGGCCGCCGGCGACAAGTATATTTCCGCCGACGCACAGTCCAACCCCGGCAAGCAGCTCACCGACGTCGAGAGCCTGATCTCGCAGGGCGCCAACGCACTGATCATCCTGGCGCAGGACGCCTCGGCCATCGGGCCGGCCGTGCAAAAGGCGCTGGACGAAGGTATTCCGGTTGTCGGCTACGACCGGCTGATCGAGAACAAGGACGTCTTCTACCTGACCTTCGACAACAAGGAAGTCGGCCGCATGCAGGCCCGCGAAGTGTTCAAGGTGAAACCGGAAGGCAACTACGTCTTCATCAAGGGCTCGGGCGCCGATCCGAATGCCGATTTCCTGTTTGCCGGTTCGATGGAAGTACTGAAGGACGCAATAGACAGCGGCAAGATCAAGAATGTCGGCGAGGCCTATACCGACGGCTGGCTGCCGGCCAACGCCCAGAAGAACATGGAACAGTTCCTGACCGCGAACGACAACAAGGTCGATGCAGTGGTCGCGGCCAATGACGGTACTGCCGGCGGCGTCGTCGCCGCATTGACGGCGCAAGGGCTGGCCGGATCTGTTCCGGTTTCGGGCCAGGACGGCGACCACGCCGCGCTGAACCGCATCGCGCTCGGCACGCAGACCGTGTCGGTGTGGAAGGATGCGCGCGAGCTCGGCAAGAACGCCGCCGAGATCGCCTCGCAACTGGCCGACGGCAAGCAGATGACCGACATTGCCGGCGTGAAGGATTTCACCACGCCCGGCGGCAACACCGTAAAATCCCTGTTCCTGACCCCGGTCGCCATCACCAAAGATAACCTCAACGTCGTCATCGATGCCGGCTGGATCAAGAAAGAAGAGGTCTGCGCGGGTGTGGCGGCGGGCACTGTTGCGGTCTGCAACTGACCCGACGTTTCCGAGAAGTCCGAACGCCGCGGCCGCTCGCCGCGGCGTTTTTTCAACAAGAGTTGTTTTTCCGCTTCCGGCGGATAACTTCTAGGCTGCTTCCGGCATCCGCGGCAGACGGCAACCCGGCGGGAGAAACATAATGACCGACACGACTTCCAACACGCCGGTCGACAGCTCGACCGCAGACCGGGCGCGGGAATCCGAGCTCGGCATCGTTGCCCGATTTCTCAAGGCAACCGAACTCGACACGCGCATGCTCGGCATGGTCGGCGCGCTGCTGGTCATCTGGGTCGGCCTGCATGTCGTTTCTAGCGTACGGCTCGGCGTCAATCCGTTCGAGTTCGACAGCCGGACCTTCCTGACGCCACGCAATCTCTGGAACCTGTCGGTGCAGACTTCCGCCGTGGCCATAATGGCCGCCGGAATGGTGCTGGTTATCGTCATGCGCAATATCGACCTGTCGGTCGGCTCCGCCGAAGGCCTGATCGGCGTGGTCATGGGCTTTGCGCAGGTGCATTTCCTGGTGCGAATGGTCGGTCTGCAATTAGGCAACCCCTGGATCTGGATCGTGGCGCTGGCCATCGGCCTGGCGCTTGGCCTTCTGATCGGAGCGTTCCAGGGATACATCATCGCTTATCTCGAGGTGCCGGCCTTCATCGTGACGCTGGGCGGCCTTCTGGTCTGGCGGGGTGCCGCATGGTGGGTCGCCAGTGGGCAGACGATTGCGCCGCTTGATGCCACTTTCCAGCTGATGGGCGGCGGACCGGCGGGTTCGATCGGCGCGCGATGGAGCTGGATCGTCGGAATTGTCGCATGCCTTGCGGTTGTGTTCATGCTGCTCAACGGGCGGGTGCAGCGCAAGCGGTTCCGCTTCCCGTTACGCCCGATCTGGGCCGAGACGTTCCTCGGGGCCGTCACTTGCCTTGTCATCATGGGCGCCATATGGCTCGCCAATTCCTATCCTTGGCCGGTCGGCATCGTGAACAGATATGCGGCGGCCAACAATATAACCGTTCCCGAAGGCGGGTTGTTCATCGCCCATGGCATCGCCATACCCGTGCTGATGGCTGTAGCCGTAGGGCTGATCATGACCTTCATCGCCAAGCGTACCCGTTTCGGCCGCTATGTCTTCGCCATCGGCGGCAATCCGGAAGCAGCCAACCTTGCCGGTATCAACACGCGCTGGGTGACCATGAAGGTGTTCATGATCATGGGCGTGCTGGCGACGATCGCCGCAGCGATCTCGTCAGCCAGGCAGAACTCGTCGACCAATGCGCTGGGCACGCTGGACGAGCTCCTGGTTATCGCGGCGGCGGTGATCGGCGGCACGTCGCTCGCCGGCGGCTCCGGCACCGTGCTCGGCGCCATGCTCGGCGCGCTTTTGATGCAGTCGCTGCAATCCGGCATGGTGCTACTCGGCATCGATTCGCCGCTGCAGAGCATTGTTGTCGGCGCCGTGCTGGTGGTCGCGGTGTGGCTCGATACCGTCTATCGCAAACGGGTCTGAGCATGATCCCGCAAGGTGGAAACCGGCTTTCGGACAAGATCATGCTCAAGCAGGATCTATAGGGAGGAAGAACAAGCATGGCAGACAAGACCGCTCCCACGCCGCTGATCGACATGCGCAACATTTCGATCGCCTTCGGCGGCATTCGCGCCGTCGACGATGCCTCGGTCGATCTTTTCCCGGGCGAGGTGATGGCTTTGCTCGGCCATAACGGTGCCGGCAAATCGACGTTGATAAAAATCCTGTCCGGCGCCTACAAGCGCGATGCGGGCCAGATTTTCGTCAACGGCGAGGAGGCTTCGATCTCCAACCCCCGCGACGCCAAGAAGTACGGCATCGAGACGATCTACCAGACGCTGGCGCTGGCCGACAATGTCGATGCGGCCGCCAACCTGTTTCTCGGCCGCGAGTTGATGACCGCCTGGGGTACGCTCGACGACGTCGCCATGGAGGCTGAGGCGCGCAAGGTGATGGGTAGGCTTAATCCGCGTTTCCAACGCTTCAAGGAGCCGGTGGTAAAGCTCTCGGGGGGCCAGCGGCAGTCGGTTGCGATCGCCCGCGCCATCCTGTTCAACGCCCGCATCCTGATCATGGACGAGCCGACGGCGGCACTCGGGCCGCAGGAGACGGCACAGGTCGGCGAACTGGTCAGGCAGCTCAAGGCCGACGGCATCGGCATCTTCCTGATCAGCCACGACATCCATGACGTGTTCGAGCTTGCCGACCGTGTCTGCGTCATGAAGAACGGTCGGGTTGTCGGCACGGCACGCACGACCGACGTCACCCAGGACGAAGTGCTCGGCATGATCATCCTCGGCAAGTGCCCACCCGGCGCCATTCCGGGGCCGGGCGCCCTGAAGATCGCCGCATGAATGAGAATTAGCCGGCTAATCACAAGCCGCCAAAATATGCCAGCCGTCACCATGCTTTGGCCTCGCCATTGTGTTGGCGTCGGGACTTGCCCATAAAGATGCCGAACCGTCCACGGGACGTATCAGCAATTGAAGAAGCTTTTTCCGACCGTCGCTTTTATCGCCGTCGCGCTGATCAGCCTGACGATGGCGGGTTTTGCCTATTTTGCCACCCAGGAGGCGGCCCGCATAAAATTCGAGGCGACGGCCGACGACGCGCTTAACCGGATTGAAAGCCGCATCGACCTGGACCTGTCGCTGCTGCGCTCAACCCGGGCGCTGTTCGACGCGCGCAATGGCGGTATCTCGCAAGGCGAGTTCAAGGCTTTCTTCAAAGCGCTCGACATCGACAATAATTTCGCTGGCCTGCGCGGCATCGGCTTCCTCCGCCTGGCGAAGACGGGAAACGAGGCGGCGGTCGAGCGCGATATCCTGCACGATCACGGCGCAAGCCATCCGATCTATCCCGACACGAACTTGCCGTGGCGTACGCCCATCGTGCTGTTCGAACCGCTGGATCCGTCCAATAAATCCAGCATCGGCTACGACATGTTTGCCGGGCCGGTGCAGCGCGAGGCGATCGAAAAGGCGATGGCCGACGACCAGCAGCATGCCAGCGGGCTCGTGCAGCTCGGCAAGGATACGGGTGCCGCGCAGACCTTTGCCGGGTTCCTCGTCTTCGTCCGGCTCAATGTGGAAACCGCGCCGGACGCCGTAAACGCGTCGAGATCCTCGACTGCCGGCTTCCTTTATGCGGCCTTCCGCGCCCGTGACCTGTTCCAGGCTGCGCTCAGCCGGGCACCATTGCTGCCGGTCAACACCGAGATCTATGACGGCACGGTGGACAGCGACAACCTGCTGTTCCAGTCGGAAACGCCGCCTGTTTCGAGCCTCGGCGACAGGCTGCTGGTCACCCGCAAGATCACGGTCGCCGGCCGGCAGTGGGTCGTCCTGTTCAGGCCGACAAGTGCTTTCTCGCAACCTTCCTCGCGCGCCATCCCGGTGATGCTCGGATTGTTCGGGCTGCTGCTTGCCGGCGCCATTGCGCTGGTGGCCCGCTACCAGGAGCGGGCCTATGAGGCGGTCTCGCTGCTTCACGAAACGACCGAAAAGAGCCTGCTGGAAAAAGACCTGATGCTGCAGGAGATGAAGCATCGCATCAAGAACTCGATCACGCGGGTGCTGGCAATCGCGCGCCAGACAGCATCGCACACCGCCGACGTCCAGGAATTCTCGACGTCTTTCTCGGCCCGGCTGCAGGCGATGGCGGCTTCCCAGGACATGTTGACGCGCTCACGCTGGCAGAAAGCCGATCTCGGCGACCTGCTGCGCATCGAGCTTGGCCAGGTGTTCGGCAGCGAGCTTCCTGAAGGGCTGTTGTCGGGACCGGAGGTTCTTCTCGACGAAAAGACGACGCAGGCACTCGGCCTCGTCTTTCATGAACTGGCGACGAATGCGCTGAAGCATGGCGAGGCCGGCAATTCAGTCGGTGCGCTGAAGGTCGACTGGTCGCTCGAAGGCCGCGGCGGCGCCCGGACATTGGCTCTCAACTGGCGTGAGGCCGGTCAGAAGAAGCTCGAGACACCGGCAAAGAGCGG
This sequence comes from Mesorhizobium sp. M1348, assembly GCF_040317925.1. Taxonomy (NCBI): domain Bacteria; kingdom Pseudomonadati; phylum Pseudomonadota; class Alphaproteobacteria; order Hyphomicrobiales; family Phyllobacteriaceae; genus Mesorhizobium; species Mesorhizobium sp. M1348. The sequence continues at coordinate 291,672 of NZ_JAMYLH010000001.1, forward strand.
TTTTGGCACCAGACTGATCGATCTCAATGTCACACGCGAATTGCGTGGCACAATCAGGCGCGATTTTCGCGAAGATGGCTTGAACGTCGAAATCAAGGTTCCGCTGCCGGCCTGAAACGCCGCCTCATGACCCGCGTCGCAACAGCGCCTTAAAAGGGCAAACGCGGAGACAGGTGGCCCGTCTCCGCGTTTGCTGTTCGCCTGGAGCTCGAAACTAGTTGCAGCGAGCTGTGTAGATCCGGCCGTGACGATCTCTGTACTGGCAGTAGCCATTTTGCAGACGGCGAACGAGCAGACCGCCAATCGCACCAGCGCCGGCGCCGATCAAAGCGCCCTTGCCGCCGCCGACAGCGCCGCCAATGAGCGCGCCGCCCACAGTGCCGATACCCACGTTCTCTTCCGTGGTGGTGCAGCCGCTGACCGCAACCACGGCAACCATGGCAATAATCATCTTCCGCATGGAGTCATCCTCACTTTTGTCCTCACTTTAATAAGCTCCAGCCGCCATTTAGCATGAAAGTACGGCCTTTGCCCGCACGATTTCATTGTTGATTAAGATAGTCTTTTTCGGGGCGTGCGCCGTTCGATGCTACCACGAACCCGGAAATCTCCAAGGACGCATCGAGCGTGCCGTCGGGACGCACGTTCCAGATGATGCTGTCATAGTCGTCCTCGAGCGCAGGATCGACGGCAAGGCATCTGGCGACGACATATTGGGCTTGGCCCTGCAGGTCGATGACCGCGAATGGGCGCGCGGTCATGCACTCGGCAGTGGTTTCGAAAACGCTTACCGGCGCCGGCAATTCACGGCACGCGGTCATGGCATTCGAACAGCCGACAACCAGCAGCAAGGCGGCAATGTGCTCCATGGCGGGACCCTCTCGCCATGGAAACGGCCAAAATCCCTCAAAGTTCCTGTGACGACAGAGCGATCAAGCAGACGTGAGCAGCGGAAGCCGGCGGCGGACCTTGGCGAGCTCGATCAGATCAGCTGGGACGCGGCGGTCAGGACGATAGCGGCCATAAGCGCGACGGCGGCGAAGCGGAGGGGCGATGCACGAGGCGCGGGCGCTGCGGACGCGTCGGGATCCTGAAAACCGCTCATCGAGACGCGAGCGGCGTGTTCCAGTCTGTTCAAGTCGGCAGCCGTCAAGGCCCATTCCTTTCATATTGTGCCAAACTCAATCGATGTCCGGTGGATCGGCACGTTCGGACAGGATCGGACCTTATGGTGAACAGTCGGTTAAGGTTGGCGATGCGTAGCAAGCCTTCTCGCGCCGACCGCCGTTCGTTCAATCCGTCTCGAAATTGCCGTGAGGAACGACAAGGCGGTATTCGAGGCGGTTCCCGGTGATCTCAAGTGTCGCCGTTCCATTCAAAGAAGTGGGCACGACGCGTTCAAGCGCGACGCTGCCAAAACGCTTCTCGCTACGTTGATTGTCGTTGGCTCCGATCACTTCGGCCCATGTCAGCGACAGCGCAGGCTCGCCAGCGGAAGCTGCCGTCAGATCGGCCGTCACCTCGACGAAACCGTCGCTGCGCGACAGTGCGCCATAGCTGACCGAATTGACGGCGAGCTCATGCATGGCCAAGCCGATGTGCAAGGCGGCATTGGGGTTGAGATATGGATTTGCGCCGCGGAAGCGTAGGCTGTGCAAGGGGTCCGCGCCGTACCTGCCGACCTGACCGGAAACCAGCTCGCGCAGCGCCGCTCCCCGCCAATTGGATGACGTAACCAGGTCCTGCGAGGAGGCCAGCGACTGCAATCGGCCCCGGAAACGCGTCAGGAAATCGTCAATGCTGCCGGAATAACGGCCCGTCTGGGTGGCGATGCTCTGGATGATGGCCAAAAGGTTCTTGGAGCGATGACTGACTTCGCGCAGCAGCGCCTTCAACGTCTGCTCCCGGCGTTTCTGCTCGGTTGTTTCGACCATGGTGGTCACGACGCCCTGCACCGCGCCGGTCTCGCTGCGGTCGGCGTCTATCCACACCTGAAACCAGCGGGCGCCGTCATCGGCCGGCACGCTGAGTTCGAGATGTTGAGGATTGCCGGAGACGATGACGTCGTGCTTAGCGGCGCCGATACGCTCCGCCTGCGCCGGCGGCAAGATGCCGTTGTTGTCGGAGGCATCGGAAGTCCATGGGGCGCGCATGTTGCGCGCCCACACCGTCTTCATTTCGCGATCCTGGTATAGGACGGAAATCCCGGCATTGTGCAGTGCATGGAGAAGTGCCCGGCCAAGCTGCATTCCGCTTTCGGCGGGATGCAAAGCGATGATCTCATCACTCTGGCCGCGGTCTTTCATTTTTCCGACTCTGGAACGCATCGGTCAATTTGCTCAACCCATGTCGGGCTGAACGGCTCGCGGAAAAATGGGTTCCAAAAGGAGGAGCTTCGTATCAAGCCTTAAAAAGCGGTCCGCCGAGCGGCATCCCGTTAGAGGACACTGCCCGGCGGTGGCTGGAAACCGTTTGAGGGGTGCGGCTTCCAGTGTTCGCTTGAATGGCCGCTTGGCATTCACGCTCGTCTGATCAGGCCGGCAATAAGCGATATGATCAGGAAGGCGAGAAAGATGAAGAACAATATCTGCGCTATACCGGCCGAGGTGCCAGCGATACCGCCGAAACCAAGCGCACCGGCGATGATCGCCACGACGAGAAATACGAGCGCCCAGTAAAGCATGATCCATCTCCTTCCAATGCTGCGGTGAAAACGTGATTCGCCTCCGTTTGTTCCACCATTTTCCGAAAAAGACGATGCTGAAAATCGTTATGGCCCGAATTGCTGCGGTGTGTGCGAAAAGGTCCTCGTCAGGTTCGGCAGCAGTTGGCTGTCGTGTGTTAAGCCGGCGTCACGCCCCCATCCGGTCCAAGGGGAGTGGCTATCCCACACCCTGGCGGCCGCAACTCGGCCGCTAGCTGTTTTATGCTGCGGCTTTCGCGTGCCGGTCAAAGAACAGGGCCTGGCTGATAAGAGCCTTGACCATATCCGGATTGAACGGCTTGGTGACGAGGAAAGCCGGTTCCGGCCGCTCGCCGGTGAGCAGGCGCTCGGGAAAGGCGGTGATGAAGATCACCGGCACCGAGGTCGACGATAGGATCTCATTGACGGCCGCGATGCCCGAACTGCCGTCGGCAAGCTGAATATCGGCAAGCACCATCTTTGGCCTCGCCTTGCCGAACATCGCCACCGCCTCGGCGTGGGTGCGCGCCGTTCCGACGACGCGGTGGCCGAGGCTTTCGACCATTTCTTCGATATCCATGGCGATCAGCGGCTCATCCTCGATGATCAGCACGTCGGTTGCCACCTGACGGGAGATCTCGTTGCTCGCCTGCGCGAGAAGTTCGGAGAATTCCTGTTCGTCGACGTCGAGAATCTCCGCCGCCTCGTCTTCGCTGAAGCCTTCGACCGCGACCAGCAGAAAGGCTTGGCGGGGACGAGGCGCAATTGCATTCAGATTGGCTGCGGCGCGCTGTTCCCATGCCGACTGGGCATGCTCCTGCGGAACGCGAATGGCCACTGAGGTGAAGAGCTTGGCAAAGACCTTGTAGAGCGCGATGCGGTCGTTCGATGCGTCCGGAAAGATGTCGACATCGGCAATGATGGCCTCGAGCATTGCGGCGACCAGCGCGTCGCCGCTCTCCTGCGATCCGGATACGGCGCGCGAGAAGCGGCGCAGGAACGGCAGGTGCGGAGCGATGGTTGCTGATAGGCTCATATCGGACGTCTCCCTCATATGACGTGATTGCATGTTATAGCTAAAAACGGCTCGCAACCCCAAAGTTAGAAACGCGGGTTGTGCGAAAAAGTTCCGGTCATGCGGAACTAAGTATGCGGGCTGGCGTTTAGGGCGGGGTTGGGCAACCAGACGAGGCTGCCGCTTGCCTTGCGTTATGTGTTGAAGGGCGGCTTAAGGCTGGGACAAAGGGCGAAATGAAGAACATGACGAAAGCTACCACGGCTGGCGTTGGCAACGGGCGCCGGGCTGCTTCCCGCGACCCGCTTGGGCCGAACTCGGAAATCGGCCGCAAACTCAAACAATACTACGACGAGCTGGTCTCCGACAATGTGCCGGATCGCTTCGCCCAACTGCTCAGCCAGTTGGAAAAGGCCGAACCTGTGCAAAAGAAGGACTGAGGCATGGCGGCCGTCTCCCAGGGCTTCAAGACCGACTTGCTCGGCTCGATCCCGAGCCTGCGGGCTTTTGCCGTGTCGCTGACGCAAAACGCCGACAAGGCCGACGACCTGGTGCAGGAAACGTTGGTCAAGGCCTGGGACAAGCATGAAAGCTTCCAGCCCGGCACCAATCTGAAGGCATGGCTGTTCACGATCTTGCGCAACGAATTCTATTCGCAGATGCGCAAGCGCGGCCGCGAGGTGCAGGACAGCGATGGCGTCATGACGGCCAGGCTTGCCGTTCATCCGGCCCAGCACGGCCAGCTTGACCTCGAAGACTTTCGCGGCGCGCTCGAGTTGCTGCCCGAAGACCAGCGCGAAGCCATTATCCTCATCGGCGCATCGGGCTTTTCCTACGAGGAAGCGGCCGAGATCTGCGGTTGCGCCGTCGGAACGATCAAGAGCCGCGTCAGCCGCGCCCGCACTCGGCTGCAGGAAATCCTGAAGATCTCCGGTGAAGACGAGTATGGCCCGGACGCAATTTCGGCTCAGGTAACCGGGTCGACGGCTGCGTGAAGCGTGGCCGTGTTCGAACCGCTCCGCGCCTCAGCGGAGAGGCGTTCGCCTGCGGGCCGCCGCCACTGCTTCGACGAGATCGTCTCCCGAATAGGGCTTGGTGACCAGTCTGACGCCGGGAAAGGATTTCTTGATCTCGTCGGTATCCGAATAGCCCGAGGCGAAGACGAACGGGATGCCCGCTTCACGCAGCCGCGAAGCAAATTGGAGCGTCGAAACGCCGCTCAGCATGAGGTCGACGATGGCCACATCGAACTGCGCGGCAACGTCTTGCTGTTCGATCTCAGTCAGATCACGGGCGATGACCACATCGAGCGCGCCGTAGTCGCGGCAAAGCTGCTCGATATCCATGGCAATCAGGAACTCATCTTCCAGGATAAGAATCCGCAAACCGTCAAGTGATGCGCGCACGCAGCAATATCTCCTTGAATGCGTCTCTAACGTGAAACGGGGGAAGTCATGATCGTTATTTGGCATGCTGTCATTTAAAAAAGACGTGCCGGCGCGGATGCGTCGGCCTCGGCCCGTGCAAGGCATTTGCAACGCGCGCTGCCGGAGATAGGGTTAGAAGAGGTTCGTGCCGGAACCTTGGGGTCTGTCGAGCGTTTCGACCGAGCAAAAGCATGGAGAGTGAAGCAATGGCGACTGCCGCAGGAAAGGCCGCGAACGAAGCCCGCACGAATTCCGATATTGAGGCCGACATCGCACAACTGAAGGCCGACATCGACCAACTTACCAAGCTGTTGGCCAAAACTGGCGAACATGGCTACGGGGCAGCACGGCGAGCCGCGGCCGAAAGCGTCGAGCAGTTGCGAACCCAGGGCGAGGCAGCCTTCGACAGCCTGCGCAGCAACGCCAGGGACATCGAGGCGCAGATGATAGCGCATATGCGCGAAAAACCGGTGACTTCGCTGGCGATCGCCGCAGGCGTCGGATTCCTCTTCGCGCTTCTCGCTCGCCGCTAGTTCTGCACGCATGGGAATGCTTGCATCGCTGATCTCGGGCCTCGCCTCGGGCGAAACCATTGCGGCGGTGCAACGCGCGCGCGTCGCTGCGATTGTCTATTCGGTCGCAGCGCTCGCGGCGCTGTGCGGCCTCGGCTTCCTGGTCGGGGCGGCCTATATCTGGACGGCGGCCCGCTATGGGCCGATGGCAGCCTCCCTGAGCTTCGGGATCGGCTTTCTGGCAATCGCCGGTCTCATCCTGCTCGTCTACCGGATGTCGGCTGGCTCGCGCGCCAGACGCCGGGCGAAGCGACGCAACGCCGACATGAAGGCTATCGGCATCACTGCGGCACTCGCCGTGCTGCCGGCGCTGCTCAAGGGCAAAGGTGGCCCGGGAAAGGCTGGACTGAGCGCGATTCTCGGCCCGGCGATAGCACTCGCTGCTTACGCCATCTACCGCGAGAACGTGAAGCGCGGCTCCGATGATCCGGATACCGGCAAACGGGAATAGTTCGGAGGGGATAGTTCGGGGCAAACGATTCTGGCGCCGGTCGCAAAATGTTGGCGTCACAAATCTTCGAGCGGAATCGATATTTCGGCGACCACGCCGTCCGGCCGGAATTCATGGGTCACCTCGCTGGAAATGACCTTGGCCAGGCTGCGGCGGATCAGGATCGAGCCGAAGCCATGGCGTTCGGGCGGCGCAACCCGCGGGCCGCCGCTTTCGCGCCAGGCCAGCAACAGACGCCGTGCACCCTTCCTGCCTTGTACCCTCCAATCGAGATCGACCTTTCCGGAAGAAACCGAGAGCGACCCGTATTGCAGTGCGTTGCTTGCCAGTTCATGCAGGATCAGCCCTAGCCCGACTGCCTGGTCGGGTGAGAGCAGGACATCGGCGCCGGAGATCGCCATCCGCGATTGTCCGGCGGCTTGGAACGGCTTTAGCTCGATCTCCACCAGCTCGCGGATGCCGATGCCGCGCCACTCGCGGTCCGACAGCAGGCTGTGCGCAACGCCCAGTGCCTGCAGCCTGGCGCTGAAGGCTTGGAGGAATTCGCTTGGCTGGCGGGCATGGCGAACGGTCTGCGTCGCCAGCGCCTGTACGGTTGCCAAAGTGTTCTTGACGCGGTGGTTGAGCTCGCGCAGCAACAGCCGTTGACGTTCGTCGCCAAGTTTGCGTTCGGTAATGTCGTAGTTGACGCCGAAGATCAGCGTCGGCTTGCCCTCGCCGTCGCGTTCTATGACGCGGCCGCGCGTTGCGATCCATCGTGGCGGATCGAGGCCTTTGACACGGTATTCGCCAAAATAGTCGTCGCTGCCGGTCAGCGCGTCGCGAAAGCGTGTTTCGGTCTGGTGAACGTCGCGCAGGTCGATGGCGGTCAGGATGTCGCGCGCCCTCAGCCTGTTCGACTTGGGCAGGTTGAACAATTCGGACAGCAGGACATCGCAGTCGATCATGTCGCTGCGGATATCCCATGCCCAGCTGGCAAGCGAAGCCGCGTCAAGCGCGATAGCGCGCCGCTTTTCCTCTCGAACCAGTGCGGCCTCGGCAATCGCCGCGCTGCGGGTTGCATCCTTCAGCGTGAACAGGCTGGCGGCGAGGCCAGCCAGCGCCGACAGCTGGTCGAGCTGGACAGAAGAGGGACGTGCGTGCGACTTCCGGTCGAGCACGCACAGCGTGCCGATCAGCGCGCCGTCGACGACGATCGGCACGCCTGCGTAAAAGCGGATATGATGCTCGCCGGTGACCAGCGGATTGGCTTTGAACCGCGGATCCGCCGCCGCGTCGGCCACCACCATCGGCACGTCGCCGGCTGCGATGGTATAGGCGCAGAACGATGTCTCGGTTGCGATTTCGGTCTCGTCGAGACCGATACAGGACTTGAACCACTGCCGCTCGGCATCGACCAGCGTGATCAGTGCGACAGGCGTTTGCATCGCCGAAGCGGCAAGACCACCGATACGATCGAAATCAGGATCGGCAGCCCTGTCCAGCGCGTCGAGGCCGTGCAGCACGGCAAGGCGGTCCGCGGCGCCCACCACACGGCGAATATCGGCCGGCAGGCCCGGCGTTTTCTGGCTATTGTCGTCCACTATGCCCCCAGTGGCCGGCCCCGCTGATTGATCAGGCCAATCGGCCCGTTTGTCGCCTTGCCGAGCCGGAACTTTCGCGGCGGGGGACCGTTACCAGCCAACGCCCCGCTAGTTACGCCTGCCGGCGCCAAATATGGAGCCAGACAATGCCAAAAATCATTCCTGAAAACAAAGCCCGTCAAGGGCGGCGGGGTCGGCATGTCCTTCGTATCCTGATCGCCGCGCTGTTGCTGGCTTTTATCGCCTGGGGCGTCGCCGAAATCTACGGCTGGATGATCGAGACGCCGAAGACCGAGCAGGGCAACACGCCCAGCGGCTAGATTCTCTCCATCGCTCGTGTCAGCTCGCATTACGCAACCCCACATCACGCTACCCCACGTCAGGCAACCTTTGCCTCGGCGGCGCGCGCCGGGACGAGAACATTCAGCGCGCGCGGATGGATTTCGACGGTCGTCTCGCGATCGAGCTTTACCAGTTCGCCGTCCATGACGGCCTGAACTTTCCTGTTCGTCGAATGGATTTTCAAAACGGCGCGGTTTGCCTGATGGATTTCGACATGCTCGTTGCCGCGCCATTTCCCACGGGCGACGTCAAAGAGGAACCTGATCAATTCGCCGCGCCGCCGTGCCACGGTGACATAGATGCCCAGCACGCCGCCTGCCGGATTATCGGCATAGGGCAGGTGGCCCTCGCCGAACAGATTGTTGGTGATGCCGATACCGGTGATCCGGGTTCTGATCTCGGCCTCACCGATCGTCAGCGTTACTTTCATCGCCGGTGGATTGTTGATCGTTGCCCAAGCGGCTCGCACCGAGGCACGCATCTTCCCCAGCCGCGAGCCGAATTCCATCTTCTGGCGCAGTTGCACCATCCTGGCGTGCATGCCGATCGAGAATTGATGCACGAAAGGCCGGCCGTTGGCTGTTGCAATGTCAATCGCCATCACCTCGCCGTCCGCAAACGATTTCAGTGCCGCATCGAGGGTCTGCGGAATACCGAGGCCGCGCGCAAAAAGGTTCATTGTGCCAGCCGGCAGAATTGCCAGCGCCTTCTCCCCATTCATCAAACGGGCTGCCGCGGCCGAAATAGTGCCGTCGCCGCCGCCCGCCAGCACGACGTCGATGCCGCGCCTGGAAGCTATGCCGTCCAGCGTGGCGACGATATCCTTGCCGGCGACGATTTCGATATCGATCGAGTGGCCGGCAGTCTCAAGCGTGCCGCGCATCCGGCTGGCGAAGGCCTCAAGATCGATGGTGCGCAGGGTGCCCCCGTCCTTGTTCAGCACCGCTGCAAACCGCATGGCCGTTCCATTTTCCAGCACCTATCGGGCCGGGACGGGGCCCAGCCGGGAGTGGAACGGGGCGGCCGAGAAAATGTTCCGTTCGACCAGCGCGGCGAATCCGAGAACCATTGACATCGCACGGGGTGCACCACGGCTTTTTTCGGAACAACAGTGTGGTCACAACGTTGTGAACATGCAGAAGACGCTGCGCCCGCAGTGACGCCAGGCGGGCAGGGCGTGCACGAAATCACCGACGAGGAGACACTAAGATGATCCGCACCCTTTTAACCACGACAGCAGTCGCAACATTGATTGCGACGGGTGCATTTGCGCAATCGGCGACGACCCCGGCGCCGGCGCAACCACCCGCCGCCCAGGATACCGCTCCGGCGATACGTGCCGAGGGCAGCCTTGCCACCAACATCATCGGCGAATCCGTCTATAATGGCACCGGCGACGATGCCCAGAATATCGGCAAGGTCAGCGACGTCGTCTTCGACGAGCGCGGCGAGGTAAAATCCGTCGTCATCGGCGTCGGCGGTTTTCTTGGCATAGGAACCAAGAACGTCACTTTCGACTACAGCAAGATGCAATGGGCCGAAAGAAATGGCGACCGTTGGCTGATAGCGCAAACGACGAAGGATGAGTTGACGGCCCAGCCGGATTTCGACCGGACTCCTTACGATCCACCTCCGCCACCAGCTTCGGCCGATAATGCGGCGCCTGCCGCCCCTTCCACCAGCGCGCAAAATACAACCCCTGCGCCTGCCGCGCCGGCTGAGCCAGTGAAGCGCGCCGAAGGCAATCTCGCCACCAATATCATCGGCGAGACCGTCTACAACGGCACCGGCGACGACGCCCAAAACATCGGTGACGTGAACGACATCGTCATCAACAAGGAAGCCAAGGCGCAATCGCTGATCATCGGTGTCGGCGGCTTCCTCGGCATCGGCGAAAAAAACGTCGCCTATGATTTTGACAAGGCGCAATGGGCCGAAAGGAACGGCGATCGCTGGCTGGTCGCGCAAACGACCAAAGAAGAGCTGCAGGCGCAGCCGGACTTCGACCGCAAGCCCTATGATCCGGCCCCGGCAACCACTGCGTCGAATGATGCCGCGGCTACTGCGCCCGCCACCGTCACGCCTACCGTGACGGCCAGCAACACCGCGACGACCAACAACACTGACCAAGCCAGCAAGACGGCTCAAAACGCTCCGGCAGCAGCGCCTCCGGCTAACTCGGCGGCCGACCAGACCAAGACCGGGTCGATCGACAAGTCGACGCTAACCGAAATGCCGATGGGCGAAATCCGGGCCGAGGATCTGGTTGGAACAACCGTTTACGGCGCCAACGATGTCAACGTCGGCGAAATTGGCGATATCGTGCTGGGCAGCGACAAGAAGGTCGACGCAGTCATCATCGACGTCGGCGGCTTCCTTGGCGTCGGCGAGAAGGAGGTGGCGGTCGGCATGGACAACCTGAAATTCATGACCGACAAGAACGGCAAGCGCTATCTCTACACGAACTTCACCAAGGAGCAGCTTGAGGCGCAGGCCCCCTATGACAAGGCCACCTATGCGCAAAGTCGCGACAAACAGCGCATGATCATGCGCTAAGCTGCACACAGGCCGACAGAGAAGCCCGCGCCGGCAACGGCGCGGGCTTTGCTTATCTCGAGGGAAAGCCGGCGACATGGCCGGCAACGCCATTGTCCGTCAATTCGGCGAGCGCCAGAGACTGGTCGAGATGCTCGGCCCGCCAGGCGAGCAACTTCTCGGCAAATTCCAACCGCGCCGGCAGATAGGCTGGGTCGTCAGCGACGTTGGTCAACTCGCCGGCTTTTTTTTCAAGGTCGAAGAGCAAGGGCGGCAGGCCGCCGCCGAAATGCACATATTTGAACTTTTGCGTGCGGATGACAGCGAAATTGCACTGACGCGGACCGATGCCGAAATACCGTTCGGCATCACCATCCGCGATCGAGCGGAAATCGAACTCCCAATGCGCCGTATCGCGCCAATTGTCCGGCTCCGTTGCGTCCAGGAAAGGCGCCAGCGAGCGGCCGTCGAGATGCGGCAGCACTTCGCCGCCAGTGAGCTCGAGCCCAGTGAGCTCGAGCAAGGTCGGCGCCAAATCCACCGCCTCGGTGAAGCGGTCGACGCTGCTGCCGGCAGCCTTGGGGCGGCGCGGATCGCGAATGATCAGCGGAATATGGAAGCTGCCGTCGAAGAAACCGCCCTTGCCCAGCATGAAATGATCGCCCATCATCTCGGCGTGGTCTGAGGTCAGCACGATGACGGTGTCGTCCCACGCATCGGCCGCCTTGACCGCTTGCCAGACACGGCCAAGCTGCGCGTCGACCTCCGAGATCATGCCGTAATAGAGCGCCCGGATGCGGCGAAAATTATCGTCGCCCCAGTCGCGCACCTTGCCCTCCGAGCCGGGACGGAATTTCGACCGTTCCTGCCGGTCAAGTTCATAGGCGAGATAAGGGTGGCTTGCTGCTTCGGCCTGCCAGCTTTCGGCGCGGTCAAAAGCTGGACCGATGGCCGGATCGTACATGGCGTTGTAAGGCGCCGGCACGATGAAGGGCGGGTGGGGGCTGATGAAGGAAAGATGCGCGAACCACGGCGTATCGCGCTCCTGCTCGCCGAGCCAGCGGATGAATTCGCCGGCCAGGAAGGCCGACGGCGTCTCGTCTTTCGAATAGATTGGCGGAGCGTTGCTGAATCCCGCCGTCGTTTTCCAGGATTTCGCCCACCGGGCGGTGGATGGCGGGGGAGCCGGCGCCGGCATCGACGCCGCGCGCCTTGAGCCATGACAGCCAGGGCTTCTGGTGCTCGGGCAGAAGCTGACGCACGGTGAAGCCGGGCAGCACGCCTTCATAGCTCTTCAGCTGCGGGTCGCCAGGCGCCAGCGTGCGCGGGTCGCGCGCCATGTCCGTATGACCGAAGAGCGTCGGATCATAGCCGAAGGCGCGCGCCCAGAGCGCTATGTTGCCGTGGCGGGCATCGAGCGGTGTGCCGTTGCGGCAGACACGATTGTTCATCTGGTAGAGGCCGGTGTAGAGGCAGGCGCGCGCCGGCGAGCAAGGTGCGGCGCCGCCATAGTGCTTCTGGAACAAAACGCCCTCGGTAGCCAGCGCGTCGGCATTCGGCGTCTTTACCACCTTGTGCCCAGCAGCGGACAGGCAGTCGCCGCGCCACTGGTCGCAGGTGATCAGGAGAATGTTGGGGCGTTTTCCACTCAACCGCGGTATCCTCACGCTGGCTACATGCGTCGCTCATGGAGCGCAATTTCGGCGAGTATGCAAGCCGGTCCAGTTTGCCGAATGGTGAACAAAACCTGCTTCGTCGTTCACTTTAACAGCACAGTCCATTCTGTGTTTGCCGCCTTTGCGGCCAGGAGGCGGATGCTCATATTTGCGTGGACAGCGGCAAGGGCCGCACCGGCACAAGGAAAGGAGCAGAAACATGCTCGACCAGGTCAAGGGCCTGCATCACGTCACCTCGATGGCCAGCGATGCGCGCCAGAACAATGAATTCTTCACCGGGACGCTCGGCCTGCGGCGGGTCAAGAAAACCGTCAATTTCGACGCACCCGATGTCTACCACCTCTATTACGGCGACGAGGTCGGCACGCCCGGCTCGGTGATGACCTATTTCCCGTTCCCGAACATTGGCAAAGGCCGCCATGGCGTCGGCGAAGTCGGTACCACCGCTTACTCGGTGCCCGAGGGCACGCTTGGCTATTGGGAGAAACGGTTTGCCGAGCAAGGTGTCACCGGGCTGTCCGGCGAGGAGACGTTCGGCGAGAAGCGTCTTGTCTTCGCCGGTCCCGACGGCGACGGGTTTGCACTGGTCGAGGACAGAGCGGACAGCCGTGCGCCATGGGCCAAGGGTGGCATTCCCACCGACGAGGCGATCCGCGGTTTTCACTCGGTGTCGCTCAGGCTGAAAGATGGCGGCGCCACCGAAGAGCTGCTGAAATTCATGGGTTATGAGGAGGTCGACAAGTCCGGCAACGTCAGGCGGCTGGCGGTGAAGAACGGCAACGGCGCCGACGTCGTCGATATCGAATCGCTGCCAGGGGCCGGCTTCGCCAATCTCGGCGCCGGCTCGGTCCACCATGTCGCTTTCGCCGTCGAGAACCGCGCCAAGCAGCTCGAAGTGCGCAAGGCGCTGCTCGATACAGGTTATCAGGTGACGCCGGTGATCGACCGCGATTATTTCTGGGCGATCTATTTCCGCACACCGGGCGGCGTGCTGTTCGAAGTCGCCACCAACGAGCCGGGCTTCGACCGCGACGAGGATACCGCCCATCTCGGCGAGGCGCTGAAACTGCCGTCGCAACACCAGCATTTGCGGCCCTATCTCGAGCAGCATCTGCAGAAACTGGAAGATTGAGGACAAGGTCATGAGCAAGGATTCGTATATTCACAAGGTGCTGCCCGGTTCGCCTGATGGCGCGTTGCTCTTCGTCTTTCATGGCACCGGCGGCGACGAGGCCCAGCTTCTGTCGCTTGGGCGCGATCTTGCGCCGCAAGCGACGATCGTCGCCCCGCGCGGCGATGTCTCGGAACAAGGCGCCGCACGCTTCTTCCGCCGGACCGGCGAGGGCGTTTACGACATGGGCGACCTCACGCGAGCGACGGACAAGATGGCCGGCTTCGTCAAGGCGCATGTCGAGGCGGCAAAGCCATCTTCGGTGCTCGGCCTCGGTTACTCCAACGGCGCCAACATCCTGGCCTCGGTGCTGTTTGCCGAGCCGTCGCTGTTCGACGCAACGGTGCTGATGCATCCGCTGATCCCGTTCGAGCCGGAGGTCAAGGGCAGCCTTGGCGGCAGCCGCATCCTGGTCACCGCCGGCAGGCGGGACCCGATCTGTCCGCCTGATTTGACGGCGCGGCTTGAAGCCTATTTGCGCGCCGATGGCGCCGATGTCACAGTCGAGTGGCATGACGGCGGCCATGAGGTGCGGCCAACCGAGATCGAGGCGGCGCGGCGGTTGTTCGCCCTTGCGCCGGATGAAAGGACCGCAAGCCATGTCTGACCTATTGCCGGAGATCGAGCTGGAGGACCGCGGCTCGAAGGGCCGCTACTTCCTGCGTGGGCCGGGCGGCGCCGAGGCGGAGATGACCTTCACCAAGATCGGTGAGCACCAGATCATCATCGACCATACCGAAGTGCCGGATGCATTTCGCGGCCAGGGCGCGGGGCTTCGCCTGGTCACCCGTGCCGTCGAGGATGCACGTGCGGCGGGCAAGACGATCATCCCGCTTTGCCCGTTCGCCAATGCTCAATTCCGCCGCCATCCGGAATGGGCGGACGTGCTGAAGCGGTAAGAGGCAGCCCCCTCGATGAATGACAGGAGAAAGGGTGCGCGGCTTTACCGCGTGCCCCTTCGGCCATTGGCGGCGTACAAACACAAGGCAAACATACGGGATTTGCGCAGAGCGCCCGTCTTGCCTAAGTATTGCCAACAAACCGGCTCGCCGTCTGCGGTCCGACCACTTCAACCGAATGGCCCTCCATGACCGAATCCGATCTCGTTCCCGTCTTCGACGGCCACAACGACACGCTGCTCAGGCTCTACCAGTCGAAGGATGCGGACGTCGAAAAGCTGTTCGTCGAGGGGACGCCGGGTGGCCATATCGACCTGCCACGCGCGAAGAAAGGCGGATTTGCCGGCGGCATGTTCGCGATCTTCCCGCCGCCTGTCGAGAAATCCAAACGCGGCGCCGTGCCGCTGGCACCGAGCGACAGCGAGCCCTTGCCGCCCGAGGTTCCTCGCGCCGATGCGCTCAACTCCACCGTAGCGATGGCCTCGATCCTGTTCAGGCTGGAGCGGGCTTCGGCGCTTACCGTCTGCCGCAGCGCCGGCGATGTGAGGAAGGCGATGGCGCAAGGCTCGATTGCGGCGGTGTTCCATATCGAAGGGGTCGAGGCGATCGACCCTGAGCTCACCTTGCTCGACGTTCTCCACGCAGCCGGCTTGCGCTCGCTCGGCATCGTCTGGAGCCGTCCCAATGCCTTCGGCCACGGCGTGCCGTTCCGCTTCCCGTCGTCGCCCGATACAGGGCCGGGGCTGACCGATGCCGGCAAGGCGCTGGTGAAAGCCTGCAACCAGCTGAAGATCATGATCGATCTTTCGCATCTCAACGAAAAAGGTTTCCGCGACGTCGTCGAGATCAGCGACGCACCGCTGGTCGCGACCCATTCCAACGTGCACGCGATCTGCGGCCATTCGCGCAATCTCACCGAATGGCAGCTCGGCGCGATCCGCGACTCCGGCGGCATGGTCGGGCTGAACTTCGCCACCGGGTTCCTACGAGAGGACGGCAGGATGAACGCCGACACCAGCCTCGACATCATGATGCGCCATGTCGATTCGCTGCTGCAGGCGCTGGGCGAAGACGGCGTCGGCCTAGGCTCGGATTTCGACGGCGCCATGATCCCGGCCGTGATAGGCGACGTTGCCGGCCTGCCAAGACTGCTCGACGCGTTCGCGGCACGCGGCTTCGGGCGCGCGCTGATCGAGAAGATCGCCTATCGCAACTGGCTCGGCATGCTGGAAAAGACCATCGGCTAAGCCTGTCGATATTCAGGTGAGGCCGGCCTGCAAACGATGGCTTCCTGCGCTTCCGGTGCTCACGTACTTAAGTACGCTCCGCCCCGGTTCTCGGAAACCATCGTTTTCGACTCGGCCTGACCTGAATCTCAACAGGCCTAGGCGGGAATTACTAGGCGCCCATGCGCTTCAGCCAGTCCTGGCCGACGCCGCGGTCGCGGATGATCGGCAGCGGATCGGTGGAATCCAGCCGCGCACAGATGCGGTAGACTTCCAGCGTTTCGGCGTCCATCTCGCCGCGCTTGTAGAAGAACATGGCCGCGGCATAGCGGGTTCGGCCCGACCATTTTTCGCCGAGCGGCATGTTGACCAGCTGCCACTGCTCGGCGGCTTCGGCATCGATTTCGCGACTGTAAGTGTCGTCAGTCATCTCTTAAAATCCGCGGGCGGATTGGCGGTGCGGCGGTCGAGCCTGACGAACGGCCGCGGCACCAGTTTGGCACGCTTCAACAGCTGGTGATACCGCAGCTCGCGCCTGGCATAGATCTCGACCCAAAGGTCCGCTGCAGGCGGGGGCGCCGATCTGGTCCACGCATCGCCGGGATCGCCACCTTTTGCCAACGGTGCCTTCGACATCGTTTTCTCCAAGGATGCCTATCTCGACGAGAACATTCGAACCCGAGCAGCCCTGCAGAAGGTGCTTGACAGTGGCGAGCACCATCCCACTGATCTTCGCGGCCGAAGCCGGTCGGCTAGCCGGCGATGCTGGAGACCATCACCCGATGAAGACAACAGAGGCGCGCGAAGCCCTCCTCGAACCGGCGCGAAAAAGCGATTCCGAAAAGCGCGGCCGCAAGGCGTCGAAAGAGACAAGGCAGCTTCAACTGATCGAAGCGACAATCGATTCATTGGCCAAGCGCGGCTATTCGGAAACGACTATGGCCGACGTCGCCGACGGCGCCGGCTTGTCGCGCGGCATCGTCAATTTCCATTTCGAGAGCAAGGAGAAGCTGCTCGTTGCCACTTTGCAATACATGTATGACGAGTATTCTGCGCATTGGCGCAGCGCCTTGCAAAAGGCCGGCGATGATCCCGCCCGCCAGTTGCAGGCATTGGTCGCGGCCGATTTCGACCGCTCGATCTGCAACAAGCGCAAGCTGGCTGCCTGGTGTGCCTTCTGGGGCGAGGCCAAATCGCGGCCGAAATATCAGGCGCTGAGCAGCGCACGCGATGCCGTCTACCAGAACATCTTCATCGATCTTTGCGCGGCGCTCAAGCAGAGCGGCTTCTATGCCTATGAACCACAAGTCATGGCGCTGGCGCTCAGCGCCATGCTGGATGGTCTGTGGCTGCGTTTGATGATGGGCACCGAAGACACCACACGCGAGACGGCACTGCAGGCCGCGAACGAGTTCCTGTCCGCGGCATTCCCCAAGCACTATCCGAAATCTGCAGCCAGCGGTGCCAAGCCGGCGTGAAACAATCAAAAGAGGATGGAACAGCAATGAAGACATTGACGCGACCTCTGAGAGCGCTGGTGGCTTCGGCTGCGGCGCTGGGGCCGGACAAGGACCTCGTTTTGTTTGACCAGTCCCGTTACGAGGACCCCGGTTCCCATCCTCAGCCGGTGGCGCCTGAGCTCAAGCAGCGGTGGGTCGCGGAATTCGAGAAGATCAAGGCCGGCTGATGAAGTCCACGATCGAACGAGCCGATGTGGCCATCCTCGGCGCCGGCTTCACCGGTTTGTCGGCAGCGCTTGAGCTGAAGAAGGCTGGCGTCGATTTCGTGGTGCTCGAAGCCCGCGACCGTGTCGGCGGACGCGTCGAAGCCGTGCAGAACGGGCTCGGCGAGCGGATCGACAGCGGCGGCCAGTTCCTGTGCGAAGACATGCCGGAATTGATGGCGCTGGTGCGAGCGCGCCGCAAGACATTGGTCGAGACCCATGTCGCAGGCGAATTCGTCACGCAGCCGCGAATGAGCGAGGCGCAAGCCGGGCGCACTTACGGCACCGCGATGCGAATACGCGAGCGGATGAATGCGATCGCACCGAACGACCCGGCCATTGCCGGCTTGACGGTCGCGGCATGGCTCGATCGCCAGGCCGATCCCGACGATGCCAAGGCCGCCTTTCGGTCGATGATCGAGGGCCTGTGGTGCCTGGCAATGGAAAGGCTGCCGCTGTGGTACCTGATCGACAATGATCGACGCGTCACCAACGAGGTGTCGGAGCTGCAGTATTTCGTGCGCGAAACCATGCATTCGCTGGCGGATGATCTTGCGCGGGATCTCGGCGATCGACTGCGGCTGAATACAGCTGTCGAGGCCATTGAGGACGGGCCGGGAGGGGTTCGCGTCGTTTCGCCTGCCGGCGCGATCGAGGCACGAGCGGTACTGGTCGCCGTACCGCCGATGATGGCCTCGAGAGTGGATTTCGTGCCGCCGCTGCCGGCTGTGCTGAAGAGAGCCCTCGGCGTCTGGCAAAGCGGCGCGGTGATCAAAATGCTGGTGCGCTATCCCAAGGCTTTCTGGCGCGACAGGGGCTTGAGCGGCATGGTGATGTGGCGCGATCCGCACGGGCTCTTTGCCTGCGATGCAAGCAGGGACGAGGATCATGCAGCACTTGTCGTCTTCATCGGCGGGCCGCTGGCGCAGCGCTGGCGGGATCTGGACGACGCAGCGTTACGCGCAAAGGTGACATCAAAGCTGGAAGAGGCGCTCGGTATCGAGGCGGCCGGCATTATCGATCTCAGCTATCGCGACTGGACCGGGGATCGCTGGAGCGGCGGCGGTTACAGCGATCTGATCGTCGATGCGACGGCAACTGATGCCGAACGCATTATCCGTGCTGGCGCGTCGCCGATCCATTTCGCCTCGTCGGAGCTGTCGCCATCATTTCCGGGCTACGTCGAGGGCGCCATCGTCGCCGGCCGCATTGCTGCGCTAGAAATTATTCAGTCGGCCATCGCCATCAGAGCCTCAGGGTCATAAGCGAGGCGGATCGAGCTGCCGACCGGAATCGACGCGCATTGCGACGAGCTCAGCCTGCTGGTCAGGCCGCTGATCAACATGTGCGTAATGTCGCCGCCGCTGATCATCACGCGCGAGCAGATCGACGACATGGTGTCGATCTTGCGCGAAGGCATTTCGCGCACGATGGACGATCTGCGCCGGGAAGGGGGTCTGGGAGGAATAGGCGTTTATCGCCGGCGGCCTTGTCGACGTCTTGCCTTTGCTGGCGGCGGCCGTGGCGTCCAGATCGGGTTTCCTGGAGGCGAACTGCCGTCTTTGAACTATGCGTGGTGTGCCCGCGTTCTGGCGGCCTTCTGCGCCGCCGCCTTCCTTCCGCTGGCGCCTTTCGTCTCGGCGGCTTTCCTTGCGGCTGCGGAACGCTCCTCGGCCGTCCGGCGCGAGGCCGCACGCTTGGCCTGCTGCGCCAGCGCCTCGTGCGACGCCGTGCTCTTCGGCTCGTGCTCGAGCACCTTAGAGACGGCTTTCGAGACCCGCGGGCGGCGTTTCGGCTTGCGTTCGCCCTGGCCGGCCTCATAGGCGTATTCGGCGCTTTTGCGCGTGCTCTCCTTCACCTTGCCCTTTTTGGGTGGGGGCAGGTCTACACCTGCGCGTCTCGCCTCGGAAAGCCCGATGGCGATAGCCTGCTGTGTCGAGCGCGCGCCGTGCTCGCCGCGGCGGATTTTATCGATCTCCTCGTGCACGAACTCGCCGGCCTGCGTGCTCGGCGATTTGCCCTCGCGCTTGTCCTTTCGGGCCTTCTCTATGGTTTTCTTGTCCGGCATTGTCTTTCTCCCACATACGGGCTGCGACAGCCATTCGGGTTGCAGCTGCGCGCGGTCTTATGAGGATCATAACGCGTTGAGGACGCAAATGATCCCGGCACTGGTGAGCCACGCCCCGGCTGTCAGGACGTCGACGCCGATCTGTCCGAAATCAGATGGCGCAAGAACCATTGGGTAGCGAGATCCGCGACTTCGTCCAGGGCGCCGGGTTCTTCGAACAGATGTGTCGCGCCAGGGACGATGGCGAGCTCCTTCTCGCTGCGGAGCGCCGCCAGCGCCGAGCGGTTGAGCGCGATCACTTGCGTGTCCGCGCCTCCGACGACGAGCAAGGTCGGCGCCCGAACGCGCGGCAGGGCGAGCGCTGCAAGATCGGGCCGGCCACCACGCGAAACCACGGCCGCGGCCTGGTCGGGCCGCTCGGCCGCCGCCACCAGGGCGGCACCGGCGCCCGTGCTCGCGCCGAAATAGCCAAGACGCAACCCCGATGTGTCCGGCGAGGCATCGAGCCAATCCGTGACGCCGACCAGCCGGTCGGCGAGCAGTCCGATATTGAAGCGCAACTCGGCCGTGACCTGGTCGATCCGCTCCTCTTCGGCCATCAACAGGTCGACGAGGAAGGTGGCGAGGTTCGCCTCGTTCAGCCTTCCGGCCACGTAGCGGTTGCGCGGGCTGTGGCGGCTGCTTCCGCTGCCGTGGGCGAAGAGCACAAGGCCACGAGCATCCGAGGGCAACGAAAGATTGCCCTCAAGCGTGACAGGCCCCACGGGAACATGCACGATGTGCTCGCTATGCCGGTGCATATCCACCTCCGCTATGTCGATCTGGTACCAGGCACCGGACCCGCGCTCGCGCGCCCGGCCAATTCTTCTTCGGAAGCGGCAGGCTTGTCGGAAGCCGCAGGCTTGGGCACGCAGCTGGCGAGGAGCGCGCGGACCTCTTCATCGCTCGTTTGTGAGAAATCCACGTACCAGCGCCCGACACCCAGCAACGGCTCTGGTGTCGTCGCGCAAACGACCTCGTCGGCGTCCGCCCGCATCGCGTCGCAAGTGTCGGGGCTACCGACGGGAACGGCCGCGACAATATGGGCGGCGTGGTTTTTTCGCAGCGCCTTGATCCCGGCCCGCATGGTCGATCCGGTCGCAAGCCCGTCATCCACGAGGATAATGGTCCGTCCATTCAACTGCGGTGGGGGGCGCCCGTCCCTATAGAGGTGCTCGCGGCGCAGAAGCTCTTTTTCCTCCTTTGCGGCGACCGCGTCGATGACATGTGGCGGGATCGCGAGACCGCTGACGATTTCGTCGTTCAGGACACGTACGCCTGAGGGCGCAATCGCCCCCATGGCCAGTTCCTCGTGACCGGGGACGCCGAGCTTGCGCACGACGAAGACGTCGAGCGGTGCCTTGAGTGCCCGCGCGACCTCGTAGCCGACCGGCACGCCGCCTCGGGGCAGCGCCAATACGATCACGTCGTCGCGGCCGGCAAAGCGAACGAGCTCCCCGGCGAGTCGCCGCCCGGCCTCGCGGCGATCTGAAAAGATGATAGCCATGACCTTCAATCCGCGTGCATCTGTTTTCCCGGTAGATGTTTTGTCACCAGCCTGCGGCCACATGCCGTGGGATGGCTGCGGCACCGGTACCATTTTGGAACTCGCTCGCTGCCTGGACGTTCCAAGAATAGTTTCGATCGCGAGGTGCCGGCACCGGCACGGGTTAGCGCGGATCGGGAAGATCGAAGATAGCGATCCGTACATGCCTCGTCCGGCGATTTCGCGATGCGCGGCAACAGGCGCGTCTGGCGGCTTGTTGCCTCAGCAATCAGAGAGAGGAATGTCCCATGCAAGTTCAGGAGATCATGAGCCGTCGGACCGAACTGGTCGGCCCGAACACTACAATCAGGGATGCCGCCCGGAAAATGCGGGCCGACAATCTCGGCGCCCTTCCGGTCGGCGAGAATGACAGGCTGGTCGGCATGGTGACAGACCGCGACATCGTGATGCGCGGTGTCGCCGAGGAGCGCTCAGCCGGCAACACGACCGTTCGCGAGGTCATGTCCGAGCATGTCTATTGGTGCTTCGACGACGCCGATATCACCGATGCGGCGAAGATCATGGCCAAGCATCAGGTGCGTCGTCTTCCGGTGATCAACCACGACAAGCGCCTCGTCGGCGTCATTGCCCTGGCCGACCTCGGGCGGACCGATAAGGAAGCCGCCAAAATCGCTCTCGAAGGCGTTTCCGAGGCAACGGACGATCCCCGGCGCTAGACGCTCGCCTGAGCGGTTGCCGCCGTGCTCGCCGTTCTCCCTCCCTCGGGGGTGAACGCAGCCTGCTCAGGCAGCCTTCAGTTTGGCTACTATCGCGCTTTCACTTCTATGCGGCGTGTCTTGTCCTTTGCAGCGGGATTCTTCGGAAGCTCGACAGTCAAAACGCCGTTCCTGAAAGTGGCCTGCACCTTGTCGGCATCGATCTCCGCTTCCAGGGGGATCGTCCGCTGAAACCGGCCATAACTGCGTTCGCTGTAGGTGTGGCCGCGGTCGCTTTCCTTGTGCTCCGAACGCTTCTCGCCCGTAATGGAGAGGGTGTTGTCGCGCAGCTTGAGCTCAACATCCTTCTGCTCGAGCCCCGGCAATTCGGCGGTGACCTTATAGGCTTGGTCTGTTTCATATACGTCGACGCTCGGCCAAAGATCGCTGGCCGTAGTCGCTTCGGCCATTGGCGCAAAGAAGTCGTCGAACAGGCGATCGATCTGCCGGTGGAATGACGTGAGTGGGTCTCGCGCGGACGGGTAGAGGCTGCGCGATGGCGTCCTGGGCGCCAAATCGTGATGTGCCATGGTTCTTCTCCTGTTTTTCGTGTCTGCATCACTCGTCGCCATGTGATCGGCGACGGCAAACAAAACTCGTCCACCCATGAGGATGTTCCGAGCGTCGGCCAAGAAAGGCGGTCGAAAAAACAGCGGCAAAAAGCCGGCCCGAATCCCCTCATGACGAAACCTCCGACAATGAATGCGCACCAGGACATGCGCATCGGGGAACAACGGGCAGGCACGGCTGTTTGGTCATATCAGCCTAGTCGGATTTGAATGGAAGGAGGATTTCGATGAACGCCACCGGACTCGACGTATTCGACAAGACACTGCAGACCACGAACATCTGGCTCGACGAGATCATGGACGAGATTGGACCGGATCGGCAGGTCGCCTGGCACGTTCTCGGCGCGGTGCTGCACGCCCTGCGCGACCGTATGCAACCGGATCTTGCAGCCCACCTAGGCTCGCAGCTGCCGATTCTGGTGCGCGGCGCCTTCTATGACCAATATCAGCCTTCCAAAGCTCCCGAGAAGATGCGGTCGCTCGACGAGTTTCTGGCCAAGATCAAGGCGGAGCTGGAATTTGCCCGTCCGGTCGATTCCAAGGATGCATTCAGGGTCGTGTCCAAGGTGCTCGCCCATCACGTCGGAGAAGGACAGATGCACAAGGTCTGGGAATCCCTGCCAGGAGAGATAAGACGCGTCGCTGAAGCTCAGCAAGCGGCGTGAACGGCGCCGCGCGGGTTTCTCGGTCGCAACCTTCTTGGGGAGATAGCAATGCCACTCACCCTTATCAGCCCGGCGTTCCGGGCAGGCGGAAGAATTCCCGAAAAATATGCGCGTGACGGCCAGAACGTCTCGCCGCCGCTGAAGTGGTCCGGTGTCCCGGATGGTACCAAGAGCCTTGTTCTTGTCGTGCGGGATCCCGATGCGCCAAGCGGGATTTTCGGGCACTGGGCGGTGTTCAATATCCCGCCGGATGCCGGCGGACTCGCCGAGGCCGAAGACGGCAAGCCCGGTCCATCGGCCCTCAGGCAAGGCACCAACGATTTCGGCAATGCCTATTACGATGGTCCGCAGCCGCCTGCAGGGCATGGCGTCCACCATTACCACTTTCTGCTGGCCGCGCTCGATGTGCCGAGCCTCAGCGTTCCGGGGCAGGCGGGCGTGCATCAGGTCTGGAAGCAAGCCCAGAAACACGCATTGGAGGAGACGGAGTTGGTCGGAACCTACGAACGGCCGGCGTGACGCGGGCCGTGCCGGTCGCCGCCTTCACAATGTAATCTGGGCAAGCGGTTTTCGGGCAGGGCCGTGGATGACCGAACCGTCGGCGGCGAAGATCGAGCCGTGGCAGGGACAATCCCAGGTGTGGTCCGCATTGTTCCAGGTCACGGTGCAGCCCTTGTGGGTGCACGTCGCCGAAACCGCCTGGAGTGCGCCTTCGGTGTCTCTCCACGCCGCAATCTTTTCGTCTCCCCTGACGATCACGCCACCCATGCCGGGCGCAATGTCGTGGGTGCTCGAGACGATCGATTGGCTGCGGCCATTCTTGTGGAAGCCCTCGGGATAGGGCCGCGCCGGATCGTAGAGTTTTTGCAGTGGGCTCGGGCGGTCGCAAATCAGGTCGGCGATCATCGTGCCCACGGCCGTCCCGTTGGTGATGCCCCAGGCGTTGAAGCCCGTGGCAATGTGGAAGCCGGCGGCCTTGGCGGGATCGGGTTCGCCGGCATATGGGATCCTGTCGGCCGTATCATAATCCTCGTTGCACCAGCGCCACGCGACGTCGCCGACCGGAACGTTCTTTCTTGCCCATTTTTCCAGTTCGACAAACCGCTTCGCCACGTCGCCATCCCAGCCGGTGTTGAATTTGGGGCCAAGCACGACCAGCAGCGGACCTTCGGCATCACGGCCCGTGCGGATGGAATGCGTCGGGTCGTCGATGCCGATGAACATGCCGTCGACAGGGAGGGGATCATCGAGCCGAAAGGCCATCACGGTGTGGCAGCGCGGTTGCGTCCGGTTCGCCATGCCCATGGGGCTCTTCACCGTCATGTTGGTGGCGACGACGACGTGCCCGGCATCAACGGCGCCGCCATCTGTGACGACGCGCCAGCGGCTTGCCTCGTCGATCGAGGTGGCGCGGCTGTTTTCGAAGATCCGACCGCCGCGGGCCGTCACCGCTTCCGCCAGGCCAACCAGATACATCGCCGGATTGAACTGCGCCTGATCGGGGAACCGTAATGCCGCGGCCGTTTCGAAAGGCAGCGGTGCGCGTTCGAGAACCTCGGCCCCCAGCCCGACCTGGCGCGCGGCCTCCGCCTCGGCCGCGACCTTCGCGCGCCGGCTTTCATCGCAGGTGTACGTATAGGCGTCCTTGCTCTCGAAATCGCAGACGATGGCGCAGTTGTTAACCCAATCGCGGATTTGTCGGGCGCCGGCGGAATTCGCATCGGCATAGGTCTGCGCCAGGTCCCGGCCAACGCTGTCGATGAGATGACGATAGATCAGCGCATGCTGCGTGGTGATCTTGGCCGTCGAGCGGCCGGTCACCTGTCCGCCCGTGCGCAGGCCTTCGAGGACGACCACCGACCGGCCCGCCTCGCAAAGCCGAAGCGCCGTCGTCAGCCCGACAATTCCAGCACCCACGACAACGGCGTCCGCATGGATCGAACCTTCGAGCTGGGGATAGTTCGTGGATCTGGCCGCCGCCACCCAACAGCTTCCCGGTTTTCCCAAGAGAATGGCCATTTCAACCGCGTTCCTTGCGTCTCGATGCACTTCCATCGACAACCGCGCCGGCACGGGAACGTTCCCGAGGTTCGTCGCTTTCAATCGATCTCTCGCCACCCCGGGTCAGAAAAGCACCGGGAAGATGCGAGGTGCAGGCCATCACCCAGGTGATCGCCTCGCGGTCGTATTCGTCGCCGGAGCGCCAGTCCTCGAAGAAGGCGTTCAGCCTATCGACACGCCCCGGCCAGATGCCGGCGGCCTGCAGGCCGAGCGATACGCGTAATTGGTGAAGGCGAACTTGGTATCGCGCAGCCATGGGGCGCGGCTGAAATAGCCGGGCGGGTCGACCCACATCGTTTCCAGGGTTCGCAGCGAACGCCTCGTCTGGGCGTCGGCCCACGGCTCGTCGGGAAAGAAATGGGCGAGCCACAACATCATGCCGAGGCCGAGGTCCTGCTCGATGTCGAGGGTGCGCCAATCGCGCTCCATCAGTTCACGCATTTGCGCGATCTCGGGCGCCAGTTCCTCGTCGTCGAGCATTCGGTAAGAGACGTAGCCGTCATAGGCATCCATGCTGCCGAGGCCGTAGCCGGGGTAAGGACCGCTCAAATCCTCCTGCATCTTCCAGATCACGCCGCGGCCGGGGACCACAAACGCCGGGTGAATGTCCCGCGCCAGCGTAATGCCGCGCTTGCGGTATTCCGGCTTCAGATCGCCGAGACGCGCCAGGGCGAACAGCCACATCGCCAGATAGTGGAAATACTGGCCGTCGCGATCGGCCGCTTCGCCGATCCTCAGTCCGCGCCGGCGGCCGAGCACACGCTCGACATCGGCCACCAGCCGCTCGGCCGCGTCCAGCCAGCGCTGTTCGCCAGTTTCCGTATAAAGCGAAACGTAGAGCACGACCCCGAATGCATCGGTCCACAGATACCGCAAGCCGTTGGGCCAGATGCCTTCGGCGCGCATCCAGTCGAGTTTTCGCAGGACATAGTCGACGTCACGCAGCATCGTGCCAAAGCCCGAACTGGCCGAGCCGGCCGATGTTCGGTGTCGCGCGATTGTGAGCATGCAGAATTTCGAGCATGTCTCTCCTCCGTCCGGTTGATCTGGCCAGATACCGCGAAACGATCTGATCGGGGGCGGGTTCCTTGGCCGCTTCCAACGGCGCGACCCGGGAACCCTCCGCCTGATCATGAGTTTGCGAATTGGCCTTGGACGGTGCGGGGGACCACGTGGCCCGAACTCATGCCCGGACTGGCCGAGCGGAGCAGTACAGAAAGCGACAATCGCGCGAACAAGACAAAGTGCACTGTGTCACCGTATTTGTGTTTTGGAAGTCAGTTGCCGCGTCTATTTTTCCACGGAACCTTCCAGCGAGAGCATCGTAAACAACGGGATGCGGGAGGTTGCAGCCTTTCGATCGAGGAGGCAAAGTTGCGACACCGCCAAGTCAAAGTTAACGGAGACGCCATTTTCTTTCGCGAGGACGGCCCGGCCGACGCTCCGGTGCTTCTGTTGCCGCACGGCTATCCCTGCTCGTCCTATCAGTTTCGAAGGCTGATGCCTGGACTGGCAGATCGCTGGCACACGTTCGCGCCGGATTTTCCTGGCTTCGGTTACAGCGCCACGCCCGACATGGCTGCATTCGGCTACGATTTCGATGCCTATGCCGGGTTTCTGGCGGCTTTCGCTGACGCGCTCGGCCTATCCCGCTATGCGCTGTGGCTGCACGACTATGGCTCGCAGATCGGATTGCGCCACGCCATCGCCTATCCGGAGCGCGTTGCCGCGCTTATCATCCAGAACGGCGACATCTACGAAGACGTGCTCGGCCCGAAATACGCAGCCATCAAGATGTATTGGAACGACAAGACGTCCGAGAAGCATCGCCCGCTGGAAGATGCGGTCAGCGAGGAGGGCTTCCGGCACGAGTTCATCGGTGAAGTTGGCGAGGCCGTGGCCGAGCGCGTGCCACCGGATCTGTGGAAACTCCATTGGCCTCTGATGGACACGCCAGCCCGTCGGCGGCTTGCGGTCGGCCTGATGGAGAAGCTGGAGGGGAACCTTAACTGGTTCCCGAAATACCAAGCTTATCTGCGCAAACGGCAACCGCCGACACTGATCGTCTGGGGTCCCGAGGACGGCTATATGCCGGCCGCATCGGCCCGCGCCTACAAACGCGACTTGCCGCAAGCTGAGTTCCACCTCCTCGATGGCGCCGGCCACTGGCTACTGGAAACCCATTTCGATGAGGCGCTTGCGTTGGTGCGCGACTTCCTTGCACGCGTCCACGGCTGATGACCGATGCATCCCTCGGGTAACCTATTGAAAGCATGGTGAACCGACCGGTCTGTGGCGAACCAGTCTCCGTTTGATATTTCCTGCTAACAGGCAAAAAGCAGGGTATTTGTGCGAAATGCGCGCTTTGGGCGGGCAGAACATCAATATCTTGTAGCGATGTCAGCTACTTAGTGGGAGATTTCCTGCGCGAGGCGTCAGGGAATATCGACCAGATTTGCGTGAATATTCGCGGCCGCCGGTGAATTAACAGGGAATCCGTTGTCGTTATGTGGGATGCGATTGCCGTTAGCTGGGATCGAATGTTCGTTATCCGGGAACGCGCTGCCGTCTTGCGGAAAATGAACGCGCAATAACGGTTCGAATCGCGCTTGCGAGGGAATGCAATGCTCTCACCCGGAAAGACATTGTCATAGCGCGGGAGGCGATTGTCGACTCGCAAGAGGCTATCTCAAGGCGATGAGCAGTAACCGACGGCGGGGGTGAATAGGGGTATTTTGCTGACTTGGCCGTTCATGAGACGCAGAGTGTAGTTTACGATATCTCGGTTCTGGATCGAGGCCCGGCTTTGATCTGATGGACCTAGGCCGCTCGCCGTCGATCCGGCCAGTTGTTAGGTCCGCCGCTTCAACGAACTAGCTGAGCTGAGCTTAACGATTCGGTATTGATTTGAGCGTTTCGAACTCGATCAGGTCGAGGGTAGCTGTGGTGACCTCCTCTACTCGCACGCGATGCACACAGTAGACGCCACCGGGATTGTTCGGCTTGCACAAGTTGGGAGCAGCGCATTGGCAGGGCAGCCGAGGCGCCACGATCCGATGCGGAACTCCGAGCGGCCCCCATATGTCCGGCGGTGTCAAGCCGTAAAGGCCGACGACAGGAGTCCCTACTGATGCCGCCAGATGCATGGGACCACTCTCATTTCCTAGAAAGATAACGGCGTCGCCAAGCAATGCCGTCAGTGTTTCAAGCGAGACCTTCCCAACCACGCTCGCCACAGGTGACACAGCCAATGCGAGTATTGTCTGCTCGGCTGTTGTCTCGTCCCGGCCACCAATCAGCAAAGACCGAAGGCCGGTGGCGGCATAGACTTCATCGATTGCCGCTGCAAACCGCTCCGGTTGCCAGCATCGCCCCTCAAATCGTGCCCCTGCATGGACGACGATATAGGCGTTTTTGACCAAACTCCTTTGCGCCAGGATTTGTGCGCTTTCACTTTGAGCGGCGCATGTGGGCACAAGCCTTGGTGTGGAGTCAGCGAGGTCAATGTTGAGAGCCTTTAGAGGAGAAAGATATTCGGTACAGATAGTGGATGCCGCCGTGACCACAGGTGGCGGCGTAAACGTTTGCCGGTTGAACCTCCCAGAATCTCAGTGGCCTCTCGGGAGGATCGAAGCCAACCCGCAGCGGCGCGTCGAGCAATCGGTGCAGAATCCTGGATGTCTTGGAATCACTCAGATCAATAGTGAGATCGTACCTTCGTTGGCGGAGATCAGAGACCAAGCTCAGATACGCTCTTAGCCGCTGGAAGAGGCTCTTTCCCTTGCCGCGGCGGTCGAACCCGATTGCTTCGTCCGCGATGTTTTGGCTGACTATGAACCGCCGAAGACCGGGGGCGCAAAGCATGGTCACGGTGGCATCCGGGTAGGCGAGACGTAGATTGCGCACCAAAGCTGACGTCAAAACAACGTCACCAATATACTTTGTCTGAATGATGAGAATGGACTTGACGGACAGCTGGCCAGTCGTAGCAGGCGCTCGCGATCTGCACCCGCCATGGCCGAATAGACGGACAGCGCGGCTAGCCAATGCGGCCAAAGTGCTAGCACTCATCGGCCTCAATTCCGACGCGCGGGTCGTTCGGCAGGAGGATGAGAAAGTCCGTCCGCTGGCGTGGCAGGCCAGTTCGATCCCGCGCCTGTTTCACGAAGGCCGGATCGTAGTCGAGGTGCGTCCCAGGACCGCTCCCGCCGAAGCGGTGCCTCGAACTGCACTGCGTCTTCAGGTGTGGAAGCCGGCGAGGTCTCATGCTCTCCTAGGGCGGCAAGCCGTTTGAGAAGCCTGAGAAAGTCATCGACGAAGGTGAAGATGACGGGGATCGCGACGAGGCTAAAGACGGTGGAAGTCATCAGGCCGCCGATGACAACAATTGCCATGGGTTGACGGAAACTGGAGTCGCCGCCGCTGAGACTGAGGGCTACCGGAAGCATGCCGCCGCCCATCGCGATCGTCGTCATCACGATCGGGCGAGCGCGCTTGTGGCAGGCGTCGACCAGGGCGTCGAAGCGTGAGAGGCCAGCGCGGCGTGAGATGATCGCGTATTCGACCAGCAGGATCGAATTCTTCGTCACTACGCCCATCAGCATGAGCAGCCCGATCACCACCGGCATGGAAAAGCTCGTGCCGGTCAGCACCAACGGCATCAGGGCGCCGCCGAGAGACAGTGGAAGCGCCATAAGGATCGTGACCGGTTGAAGGAAGTCGTGGAATAGGAGGACCAGCACGGCATAGATACAGAATATTCCGATCCCCATAGCGATGGCGAAACTGCCAAAGAGCTCGGAGCTGCGCTCTAATTCTCCTTGCTCGACGAGCCGGACGCCTTCCGGGAGGTTGCGAAGGGCAGGCAATGCCTGTGCCTCGCGATAGACGTCGCCGAGGATGCGCCCGTTCAACTCGAGCGATAGCGTGACATTTCGCGAGCGGTCGATGCGGCTGATTTCCGACGGGCTGCCGCCGATGCTGATCTCGGCGACCGAGCCAACATCGACGCTGCCCCTGGCGCCGGCAACGCGAAGATTGGCAATGTCATCAAACGTCGTCCGGTTGCTGGGGTCAAATCGGACACGGATAGGAAGCTGGCGCTGTGGCAGGTTGAGCTTCGCGAGCGAAGAGGAATAGTCGCCGTTGGTTGCCACGCGAACCGCCTCGGAAATCGCTTCCGCCGTCACGCCGAGAGCGGCCGCGCTGTCGAGGTTCGTGACGATCTGGATTTCCGGCGCCTGCAGGGAGGCACTGGAGGTGACCGCGCCGACTCTCCTGAGGGTGCGCAGTTGCTCTTCGAGCGCGCCGGCTGCCTGGCCGAGCGCATCGGAATCGTCGCTCGCCAACGTGATCTCCAATGTCGTGCCGTTGCCGCCCGTCCCCACAGCGATCCTGGTGCCGGGAAGGACGGAAAGTGCCTGCCGGATATCATT
Organism: Mesorhizobium sp. M1348; assembly: GCF_040317925.1. Lineage (NCBI taxonomy): Bacteria > Pseudomonadati > Pseudomonadota > Alphaproteobacteria > Hyphomicrobiales > Phyllobacteriaceae > Mesorhizobium > Mesorhizobium sp. M1348. The sequence continues at coordinate 322,074 of NZ_JAMYLH010000001.1, forward strand.
CTCGATCTCGGTCTGCGTGCGGGTGCGATCGCCGATCTTCTTGAGATCGACCACGAGCGAAGCGGCCCCCGTATCGGCGGTCGTCGAGGAATCGATCAAGTCATTCGAAGAGACGCTTCCCACGGAGGAGAACACATGCGTCACGTCCGGCAGTCGGGAAACGATCTCGGCGGCTCGCCGCGTGATCGCCTCCGTCTGCCCAATGGTGCTGCCAGGTTGCAGCGTCAAGGTGACTTGCGTCTGCGCATCATCCGAAGCGGGCAGAAAGCCGGAACTGAGGAACGGGATCGTCGACATGGAAAGGCCGAGAAACAGCATGACGCCAAGGACCGTTAGTTTGCGGCGCTGCAGGCAGATTCTGACGACGGCCATGTAGGCGCGCATGATCCAGCCGTCCTTTGCCTCGACGGGATGCGCTTTCATCATGTAGGCGGCCATCATCGGCGTCAGCAGGCGCGCGACGACCAGTGAGGCGAGGACCGCCACGGCTGCCGTCACCCCGAACTGACGGAAGATCAGGCCGGGAATACCGCTCATGAAGGCAGTCGGCAGGAAGACGGCGACGAGCGTGAAGGTCGTGGCGATGACGGCAAGGCCAATCTCGTCGGCGGCCTCAAGCGCGGCCTCCTTCGGGTGTTTGCCCATTTGCAGATGGCGCGCGATGTTCTCGATTTCGACAATCGCATCATCGATCAGGATGCCGACCACGAGAGAGAGCGCGAGCAGCGTCACCGTGTTGAGGCTGAAATCCGCCAGATACATCACAAGAAAGGTCGGAATGACCGATAGTGGCAGCGCAACCGCCGAAAGGACAGTCGCCCTCCAGTCGCGCAGGAAGAGCCAGACCACGACGATCGCGAGGATGGCGCCCTCGTAGAGCATGTGCATGGAGCCGTCATAGTTTTCAATGATCGGCCCGGTCGTGCTGTAGGCCTCGACGATCTCAACATCGGGCTTGGCGGCGGCGAAGTTCTGCATGCCAGTCCGGATGGCTGCCGCGACGCCCGTATCCGAAAAGCCGTTCGAGCGTTTGACCTGCACTGCGATCACCGGCTCGCCATCGAGATAGGCGATGGACCCCCGGTCAGCGAAGCTGTCCGTAACGGTGCTGATCTCGTCGAGACGCACCAGGGCGCCACTTGGGAGCGGGATAGCGAGCGCCCTTAATGCCTCAATCGAAGAAACCGCGCCGAGCGTGCGGATCACCTGCTTGCTGCCGCCGATTTCCGCCCGGCCGCCAGAAGCGTCCGACTGCATGGATTTGAGCCGCGCGGAAACGGTTGCGGCGCTGAGGCCGAGCGAACTCATGAGTTGGGGATTGAGATCGATCTGCACCTCACGATTGATGCCGCCAATGCGGCTGACCTGGCCGACGCCGGGCACGGCAAGTAAGGCCTTTGTCATGTCGTTGTCGACGAACCAGGAGAGTTCCGTCTCATTGAGGCGGACGGAGCGCACGGCATAAGTAAGGATCGGTGAGCCTTGCACCGTCGTTTTCGTCACGCTTGGTGTCTGCATCTGGGCAGGCAGGTCGCCGCTCATACCGTCGACGGCATTGCGCACCTCGTTCAGCGCTGCCTCGCCGTCCTTCTCCAACTGAAATGAGACATTGATGCTGACCGCGCCGTCCGTAATCGTGGTAGTGACATGCTCTAGGAGGCTCAGAGAGGCGAGCTTGTCCTCGATCTTGCGCGCGACTTCGGTTTCGAGTTGGGCCGGTGCGGCACCTTCGAACGCGGCGTTGATCTGGACAGTCGGCAGCACCATGTCGGGGAAATTCTGTACCGCTAAGCGATCGAAGGCGAGCAGGCCGCTAACGGTGAGTAGGATGAATAGCAGGATTGCGGGAACCGGATTGCGGATCGACCAGGCGGAAAAGTTCATCGTGCGTCCTCCTCTACCCGGACAAGAGCCCTGTCCGAAAGGAAGGCGCCGCCCGCCGTCACCACGTCGGCCCAGGGATCAAGGCCCGAGAGGATCTCCACTTCGCTGCCATTGCGGCGGCCGGTTTCAACACGGACGCGTGACGCACGCCTGTCTGTATCCACGGTGAAGACGTAAGCGATGCCATCACGCATCACGAGCGCCGTCTCGGGCACGGTGACGGCCTGCGTGGTCGCAAGCTCAATCTGGCCGGTGACGTAGAGGCCGATGGGCGGGTGCGCGTCCGCCGGCAGCGCCACATAGGCGAGCACCCTTCCGGTATCGGTGCTGACCGTCGGCCCGACGAGCCGCACGGTCCCTTTGACGCGCCCCTCCGGGCTGATGATCGTGGCGGTCAGGCCTTCTTTGATGCGAGGCAAATAGCGTGCAGACACTTCCGCCTGCCACTCGACGCGCTGCTGGCGCACGAGACGGAATAGCTCCGTGCCGGAGGAGACGACAGCGCCGAGTTGGACCGAACGGGCGGTGATCAGCCCGTCGTCCGGTGCCATAATGGTCGTCTGAGCAAGCTTGATCCTCTGGCTTTCCAGCGAGGCTTCGGCGGATTCGACACTCGCGGTCGCAGTCTGCTCGGCGATCAGGTATTCAGTGATCTTCTCCTCAGAAAGCGCACCGCTTCCCTGCACCTTGCGTGCTCGGTCCGCACTAGCCCTGGCTTTTGCGAGGTCCGCCTTCGCACTCGCCAGCACAGCCTCTTCCTTGCGCAGTTCCGCGCGCACCGTTTCGTCGGCCAGCCGAACGAGGGGCTGATCCTTCAAGACGACCGACCCGACATCAGCAAGGACATCGGTCACACGCAGGCCGCCGATTTCCGCGGCAATGACCGCTTCGTGCCAAGGCTTCAGCCAGCCGCTGGCCGGTATCGTTTCAGGCCACTGGCGTTCCGCTGGCTTTGCCACTGCGACGGTAAGCGCTGGCGCCTCGTTCTGTTGCGCAAGTGCAATCTCTGCCGCGAAAACAAGAGTTCCGCTCAGGAAAGCGGCGAGGAGAAAAGGTGAAGATCGCATCAGAGCAGGTTTTCTTTCAATTCTTGCGGCAGGTCCCTGGGTGTGGAGGCGCTCGCATCCCAGCCGCCGCCGAGCGCCTTGTAGAGGGCGATCCAATAGCGCACGGAGTCACGACGGATTTCGATGAGCGAGACCTCCGCCGACTGCGCCGAACGCCGGGCTTCCTCGCGGTCGAGCAGGCTTGCGCCACCGGCCTTCCAGTTCGAATCCACGGCTTTGAAGTAGGCGCGATAGTTGCGCGCCGCGACACTGGCGTCGCCGATCTGCCGTCGCGTACTGTCGATCCGCACGAGTGCGGTCTCGACTTCGGCGACCGCGTCCAGCACACCTGATTTGTAGGCGGCCACCGCCACCTTATATGCGGCTGCCGCGCTGCTCACGGCTGCCCGGCGCGAGCCGCCGTCGAAGAGCGGAATTGAGATGGCCGGGCCGAAGGACCAGGGCAGAGAGGTTCCCATCAGCGATGAACTGTCGATCGTGACCGAGCCGCTGAGGCTGAGGCTCGGATAGAGATCGGCTTTTGCCGCGCCGATCTCGGCGAGCGATGCGGCGACCTCAAGTTCAAGGGCGTCGATGTCGGGGCGCTGCCGTAAGGCGTCGGCAGGCACAGCGGACAGCTTGAGGATCCTCGGTGCGGGTAACCCTTGCTTGCCCATCGCCAGAATATCGCGGACGTGAGGCTCGTCACCGCCAGTAAGGCGGGCCAGAGATTTGACGAGAACCTCGCACTCGGCACGCTGCGCGGTCCGTGTCGAGGCCGAGGTAGCAGCACTCGCGCGCCCTAGCGCAAGGTCGGCGCTCGACGTAAGGCCGGAGGTTGCGGCCATTTCCATTGCCCGGATCGTCTCGCGCTGCGAGGCGAGTTCGGTGGTGTAGACTTGCTCCAGCTGCCGGCAGGCACGGTACTGCACATAGTAGTCCGCCACCTCCGCCGCGAGTGAGACGCGCGCATCGTGCCAATCGGCGGTGCGCTCGTGGACCCGCAGCCGCGCAGCCTCGCTCCTCTGCCGAGTCTTGCCGAACAGATCGATTTCCCAAGAGGCGTCGAGGCTGCCGCTCGTGGTCGTGGCGCTATCGACTTGGTTCGCTTTATTACCGCCCGTTCCCGCGCGGGCGAGGGACCCCGATCCGACAACGGCGGGAAGAAGGCCGGCCCGCATGGACGCCAACGTGGCGCGCCCTCTCTCGATCTCTGCCGCAGCGGATTCGAGAGTAGGGCTTTCAGCCTGCGCCGACGCAACAAGGGCTGTCAGCGATGGATCGGAAAAGGTCGACCACCAGGACACGAGATCGCCTGCCCGGCCGCCGTGCGGAAAGGTCGCGTGCCAGACATTCGCGATCTTCAAGCCAGGTTCCTGAACGCCGGCGACGGTCGTGCAGCCTGAGACGATCAGGCACACCGCAATTCCGCTTGCACCGGCAATCCTGCGACAGGCCGCGTTCGTCGCTACCTTCGATCGGCAGGCAATGCGGTCCGGCGCGAAACTGCCAGCAAGAAAAGCCATCATGGTGACAGCCGCCCGTCGATGCATGTTTACCGCCTTGTTTCGGGCCAACCAGCTGGGGGAAGACCAAGATCTCCACTGGCAGCACCGCACATTTCGCGAATGTCCAATCGCGCCTGGGGCGGCATTAGTCCGGTTTTGTCATTGCCGTGGGTTTTGTATTGTTAAGAGTTGCTAAGACGCAGCGGCCGCCGGAAGTACCGGTGCGCGTCATTCATGGGGCCGTAGATGCAGCGGCTGTCGGGCCCGGAGGCGGCCTGTGGGGGTGCAGCAACAAAACTAAACACAATTGTTGCTGACAGCCATCATGTACTGCGTGTTATTCCGGAAGGGAAAGGGCAACGAAAATGGCCAAACCTATGGATAGCGTCGGATACAATGTCCTAACTCAAGCTTCAGCCCGAATCCTCGTCGTCGAGGATGACCGGGATATAGCGACCATGCTGATCGAGTTGATGAAGGATGCTGGTTATGCTGCCGAGACGGTCGGATCGGCGATGGAGATGGACCGCGTCTTAAGAAAGAGAGAGTTCAACCTTATTGTGCTGGACGGAATGCTGCCCGGAGAGGACGGTTTTAGCATTTGCAGAAGGATCAGGGCATCCGATACGATGCCCATCCTGATGCTCACCGCTCTGACGAAAGAGGTGGACAGGGTCGTTGGGCTTGAAATGGGTGCCGACGACTATGTCACAAAACCGTTCAGCTCCAGGGAGCTGTTGGCGAGAATAAAGGCGCTGTTGCGCCGTTCGTCGTATTCAAACCAAGTCAAGCCAAGCCAAGACCCGATGACGTTCGCGGGCTGGCGCATTGACCCTGTCACACGCGAATTAACTGACGTTGACGGTGTGCATGTGCCGCTTACGACGGCGGAATTCGATGTGCTGCTTGTGTTCTGCGAGAATCCTCGACAGGTGATGAACCGGCACGACATACTTGCGCGTACCCACGCTGGCGCTGCCGGACCTGTCGAGCGCAGCATTGATGTGCATGTGAGCCGTATCCGGCAAAAGATAGAGCCGAACTATAAGGAGCCCACTTTCATCAAGACAGTGCGGCTGGGAGGCTACATCTTCACTCCGGAGGTCGCGGTAGCCATATGATCGGTCGGTTCAGACGGGCGCCCATTCGGCTCCAGTTCGTCGTGCTCGCCGCGATCCCTATTCCGGCAGTGCTCCTTAGCGTTGTCGCGCTCTTGCCGGAGCCGTACATCTTCCAGGCCAAGCAAGTGGTTGCGGTCAGAAGCACGCAGATCGAATTGATCGTAGAGCAACTCAGAAACAGCGCGGACGATGCCGACGCCGAGAAGCTGCTGCGCGCGAGCGCTCCCACCGGTCTGGAGATGAGGATTTTACCGTGGCGTGATCCTAACGTCGGAAGCAGCCACCAAGGGGATATGCAATTCATCGCCGATGATCTCCGCGACGTGCTGCCCCCTGATTTTGAGGCCACGGTTGTTCCGCAGGATGCTGAACACAATGCCTTGGCGGTGCGTGTCGACGCCAAGCGCGGCCTCCTGGTCCGGTTCTCTGACGCCGATACCTATCCAGCCGTCTTCGGCACGATTGTCGAACTCATTGCCAAGATTCTGATGTTGATCCTGCCGATGCTTCTGCTGGTCCTCTATATCGGCGGCGTGATCACGTCGCCTCTCGTCCGCTTTGCCGAAGCTGCAAAGAGCCTGCGGCTCGACGGCAACGAGGAGCAGTTGTTCACTGTCGCAGGCGCCAAGGAGCTTCGCACCCTCGCAACGGCGCTTAACGACATGCGGCGCGGAATTCGCAAGATGGTTGATGACCGCACGCGGATGCTGACCGCAGTGAGCCACGACTTGAGAACACCACTGACGCGGCTAAGAATGCGGGTGGAGCGATCAAAGGAGATCCCGTCCAAACAAGCGATGCTTGACGATATCGCCACATTGACAGCGATGATCGAGGAAAGCCTCCAGTATCTGAGCAGCACGGCCCGCGACGAGCCGCTTCGAAAAGTTGATATTGCAGCCCTGATAAAGACAATCGTTGCCGGGTTCTCCGATGTTGGACACACGGTCATTTACGTCGGCCCCGAGAGATTCGGATATTCATGCAAGCAGAAAGGGCTGACGCGGGCAGTCACCAACATCGTGGAAAATGCCGTCAGATTCGGCGAGATCGTGCATGTCCAATTGTCCAATTTCCCGCCAAGCAAAGTGTCCATTGTTGTGCAGGACGATGGCCCCGGCCTTGCAGAAGGTCTCCACGAGAAGGCTCTAGAGCCTTTTTACAAGGCAGATGAGGCCAGATCCTCGAATACCAACAGCGGTTTTGGTCTGGGTCTTTCGATCGCGGATGAGATCGCAAAGAGCCATGGTGGCTCGCTGTTGCTCGAGAACATATCGCCGCATGGGCTACGGGCAACGATATCGTTGCCGCCGGAGCAGGTTGTTCCGGTCAAAAACAGCAAGACTGACGAGATGCAACGACACGCTTCAACGCGGCAGGCGCTCGCCAAGGGCAGGCAGTCGACCACGTAGCAGGACGCAGGATGCGTGACGTTTGACGGCCGCGTTCAAAGTCTTATCGCGGTGAGGGCGGCGTCTCCTGCGTCCGCAAGGGCTCGTCCTTGCCATGACACCGGTGCGACCGCGCCGCCGCATCCTGAAGCAGTTTCTTCATCTCTCTCAAAGAGACCCGGTCCGCACGCATCATCTGTCTTATGAGTGGGTCTTTCAGGATGTCTGCCCGCTTTAGATCGTCATGGGCCATAAACGGTCTCCGTCTTTATCGCATTCGAACGTAGCCGCGGCCGAGATCCTGGCGATGTCAAAAGCGGGACAAAACCAAGGCGGTCGATGAAGTTTTGTTGCCGGCCACCGTGGCGGGTTCGCTCCGGTCAAAAGTTCCATCAGCAACCGAAATGGCCACGGCGATCGATGAGCTTGCCTCATGCCGAGGCCGGCGCGCTCGGTCACTGCGCAAGTGTCGGCTGCTCCCTCGCCAGCCAAACCTGCCCAGCGCCTGTCTCGGCCCGACCCGATCGAAATTGCTTCATTGGGCATATTTCCGCGCGCTAACGGACGCGATTGCATAGGAGGCCTTCTCCCGAACAACCAAACATCGTGAGCTGGCTGCGGGAGAATAGTGTTTCACGATGAGATGTAAAATCGTAACATACGTTGCAAATGTGCCATCAGTTCCACACGGATCATAAATACAATTCGCGCCGAAATAGGTGGTATTTACGCAATATAAGCATATATACTTAGTAATTGTCATCTCATGATCGCAAAATACCATTGATCAATTCGACCCCATCGATAATCCCTTGCGGAGAGGCGGCGCGTCACGCTGCTTCGTGGACGGGGATCGAGGCTGAAATCTTGACCAGCTCCTTTTAACTTCACTGGAGGTCAGAAAATGAACATCAAGAGCCTGCTTCTCGGCTCAGCTGCGGCCCTGGTCGCAGTTTCCGGTGCTCGCGCCGCCGACGCCATCAGCCGGATGGTCGTCCGGCGACCGTCCGTGATGAATCGTCTGGACCGAAAACAACTCTTAACAACACAAAATCCAATGCAACGACGAATCTGGACTAATGCCGCCATCCGAACGTGCGAGCGCGCCTCGGATGAACACATTCTGTGTCTGACTTGGGTCGGCGCAACGGAAGCATCTCAACATCGCGGCAACTGGCGCATTCTGGGCAAATCTCATGCTAATTCTTGTCGTCATGGTCACGTTAGTGGCCACGAGCACCGTGTACGTCTACCGCTTCCGGGGTGAAGTTCGCTACGAAAGCCTGTCTGAATACATCCGCAAGGGATGGCCAATTTTTTCGCCGTTGAATTGTGCCTTGTACATGACAACGCTGCCGCACGGATCAAGGGCTGTTCTCGACCCGGCCGATTTTCCTGAACTCGAGGTGCTGCGTCAAAACTGGCACACCATTCGCCAGGAAGGCCTTGAACTGCTGCGCCAGAACTACTTCGACGCCACCAAACGGCCGGGCACGGCGGGAACCTATGACGTCGGCTTCCGCACGTTCTTCAAGTACGGCTGGAGCCGCTTCTACATTAAGTGGTACGGATATGAGCACCATTCAGCAAAACGCCTTTGCCCCAAGACGGTCCAGATCCTCCAGAGCGTGCCAAGCGTCCATGGAGCGATGTTCGCCTATCTTCCCAAGGGCGCGCAACTGACACGGCATGCCGATCCGATGGCCGTGTCACTGCGCTACCACCTCGGTCTTGTCACCCCGAACTCCGACGCCTGCTTTATCAATGTGGATGGCCGCAAGTTGAGTTGGCGCGACGGCGAGGCCATCATGTTCGATGAGACCTACCTGCACTTCGTGCGCAACGATACCGACTGCGATCGCCTCATCCTCATGTGCGATGTCAAAAGGCCCTTGAACCCGGTCGGTGCAGTGTTCAATTTCTTCTACGAAGGCCTGACACGAGCCACGGTGGTGCCCAATACCCCGGAAGACCATCGTGGCTTTGCCAACAGGGTCTTTGCGGGGCTCGCGCCGTTCCTAGCAGGCACCAGGGCGCTGAAGTCGACGAACCGCCCCTTGTACCTCGTCATCAAATGGTCGGTGAATACCTCGCTGTTGCTATTGGTGTTGGGGCTGATTGCCGGTGTAGCACAGTTGCTGAGCCAACTCGTCTAAAGCACAGTTTTTACTTGGCTCCTGATGTGCGTGATCTGAGCGAAGGCCGCGCGATTGTTACCCCGCCATAGCAACCAGACGAGTCGAGCCGCAACATATCTTAACATCACAAAACCCAAAGCAATCTCGTAGTCCGAGATAGTGCGTGCGCTGGAGGTACGACTGCGTCGGGCTTCCCTTTTGCCGTCTTTGAATACCTCCACCATCCCCAGGAGACGATTCGCATGCCAGCCACAAAGTCTCGCTCAACCCGCTCGCGGGATGCTCTTGTCGCCACGAGCCTCTCAGCAGTCGCTTTTTTGCCGTTCCAAGCAGGCGCAGCTGAACCGTTCGAGAATGAAGCGGCTGCAACAGCGCCCTCTGCGGATGCTGTCGACGAGAGACGGTACGGCCCCATACGCCAGAAGCTTGCCGACTGGAACGTGATGCTTGCCGCCGGAGCTATGTACGCGCCAAAATACGAAGGATCCGATGAGTTCGAACTCGTCCCGCTACCGATGATCTCCGCAACCATTGGTCGTCTTACCATTGATCCGGGCGGCCTGAGCATCGATGTGCTAGAATCCAACGATTTCAAGGTCTCGGTGAAGGGCGGCTATGACATAGGCGGAGGGCGAAAGGAAAAGGACTCCAAGCACCTGAAAGGCCTCGGTGACATTGACGGCGGCGGTGTCGTCGGAGCGCAGCTCTCATACGAAATGGGGCCGATGGAAATTTATACATCTGTCGACAGGACGTTCGGGGGCAGTGACGGCCTGATTGGTCAAATCGGCGCAAACGTTTCCCATCACTACAACGCATTTATTCTCTCTGCGGGCGCGTCGGCGACCTTCGCCGACAAAAATCACATGCAAAGCTACTTTGGGGTGACTGCTCTGCAGTCGGCAAGATCGGGGTTGCGGCAGTATGATGCAGGTGCAGGGCTTAAGCGCTTCGATATCGAAGCTTCGGTAACGTACATGGCATCGCAAAACTGGTTTGTGCGCGGGCAGGCAGGGGTTGGCTTCCTCACGGGCGACGCGAAGGACAGTCCGATTGTTCGGAAAACAGTGCAGCCTTCAGGGATGCTCATGGCGGGCTATAGGTTCTAGGACTTCCGTACCTAACTCGCGCGCTACCCCTTCGACACTTTCCGGCCAGCACCAGCCCTTAACTCTGCCGCCTGATCGGCGTTTTCCGCCTTAGGCTTACGGATAACAAATATTGCCTGTCGGTATGCGGAGCTCCGCAATGTTGGATCCCTCTACTCTATTTCGAACCTGGATGTCGGTTCCCTTCCGGACGGCCTTGCTCGTGCCTTCCGGGAGAGCTCTGGCAGTGGCAATGACTCGCGAAATAAGTTCTGCGCAGTCTCCGGTGGTTGAGCTTGGGCCCGGAACCGGTGTCTTCACCCGACAGCTTATCATACGCGGCGTGCCTCAGCAGCGCATTGCGCTCGTCGAAAATGCTGCGTCCCTTGCCCGCGTGCTACGTCGGCAGTTCCCCGCCGCCGCGTTGCTGGATATCGATGCAACGGAGTTGCGGCGATGCAATCCCTTTGACGGCGAAAAAATAGGCACGGTGATCAGCAGCCTCCCCCTTTCTACTATGCCGGCTTGGCGTGTTTTCGCCATTCTGTACGGCGCTTTTCACATTCTTCGGCCGGGAGGAGCCGTCTATCAGTTCACTTACGGCTGGCGGTGCCCAGTACCTGACACCGTTCTCGACCGGATCGGGCTTGAGGCGACGTTTATGGAATGGGTTTTCGCAAACGCGCCGCCTGCGCAGGTTTACCGGATCGCCAGAAGATCGGACGCGATCGGGAGTGAACGATGAGCTTGTCGTCAGCCATCCACCGCCGACCTAGCCCACATCAAACTGCGGACGTCAGCGGCTGGCCGCTCTGAAGACAACCTGATCCTGCAGCAGCTCAGGCGCACCGTCGACGCGATGGTGGCCTTCCCCGTTGGGCAGGGTTGCCAGGCCGTTTAACCATGGATCGAGGGAACCCAGATGATCCAAGTCGTGCGGTCCCCCAGGAAAGGAGGATACGACTACGTGGTCATCGGCTCTGGTTCGGCCGGTAGTGTGGTGGCCAGCCGATTGGCGGAGGATTCTGCCCGAACGGTCGTTCTCATTGAGGCGGGCGGGTCCGACCTGTCGATCGATGGAAGCATGCCTGCGGCCATAGGTCTTCCGTTGATAAGCGATCGGTATAACTGGAAATATTTCGGTATGCCTGAGATGAGGAGGGGCCAGGACGTCGGCGTCTATCAACCCTGCGGCAAGGTGTTGGGAGGCTCTTCGTCTATCGGCCGGATGAACTGGACGCGCGGCAACAGGGAAGACTACGACAGTTGGGCAAGCTATGGCGTTCAGGGTTGGAGTTACGATGAGGTTCTGCCGTTCTTGAAAATGTCTGAGGCTTTCGAGGGTGGCGACGATCGGTTCAGGGGGAGCCAAGGCCCGATTCAGGTTGAGCGTTCCAAAGCCGACAATCCTCTGTTCCAGGCCTTTCTTGCCGCGGGCGTTGAGGCAGGTCACGGCGTGAATCACGACCACAACGCGGCTCATCAAAGCGGCGTTCACCGCATCCAACACAACATCGGCAACGGGCGCCGAATGAGTGCGTCCTTCGCCTATCTCCACAATCGGCCGGTCCGGCCAAATCTGGATGTCTTGCTCGACGCGCGCGTAGTTCGCATCATTTTCCAGGGCCATTGTTGTGTTGCGGTCGAGGTAGTCAAAAACCGCACCCGCATCACGATCCCGGTCCATCAAGAAGCCATTTGCTGCGCAGGAGCATTAGTCTCGCCGCAACTGCTCATGCTGTCGGGTGTCGGACATGCGGACCATTTGCGACAGCTAGGCATACCGGTCGTCTCTCACTTGCCGGCAGTTGGTCAGGGATTGAGCGACCACATCTGTTTCTGTGTTGAATATGAAGTCAAGGATTCCCGCGAGTCGGACGCTCAAACCCTGCGCTTTGGTGGAGGACTTACGCCGGGTCTGGAATGGTTATTATCTCGGCGCGGCCCGCTGACCTCTGGTCTTTTCGAGGTAGGAGCGATGCTATCGTCCGATCAGACGGTGAGCCGGCCCGATATGCAGATAGAATGTCTTGCGGCGCGATCGAGCTTCGGCGCCGGTGAAATCAGCATTGCCCCAGGGTTTCAGTGTGTTGTCAGCCTTCAGCGGCCTACAAGTACGGGTCTTGTTTGGCTGAGTAGCGCCGATCCTTTTGCTCCCCCGGCCTTTCGGTTCAACTACCTACGAACAGAGCATGACCGGAAGCTCGCGGTTGTCGCACTCAGGCAATTGCGTGACTTGATGAACCAGCCCAGCATGGTGACCAAGCTCAAGGGCGAGGTCGGGGAACAGGTCGCCTGTCGCACCGATAAGACGTTGCTGTCCTGGGCAAAACGGGTCGCGAAATCCAGCTACCATTCCTCCTGCACGTTGCGTATGGGGAGTGGAGAGGGGAGTGTTGTGGACTCGTCCGGAAAAGTGCACGGGTTCGACAATCTGAGGGTGGTGGACGCATCCATCTTCCCCACGATCCCCACGGCGAATCTTTACGCGCCCACGATCATGTTGGCGGAGAAAATCTCTGCCGATCTGATCCGGGTGTCGGCGTAAGCGTCGTCGGGGACGGCCCGTGGGAGAGGGCGCGCGCTTTACAGTCAACCAAACGAACAAGGGCCAAACCGGCAGCGCACGAAACGTCCGCCATCAGGACCAGCTCAGTTCGATGCTAAGGTCGGTCGGGCAACCATCCGCATAGCACCGCCGACCGCAAGATGCGGTACTAGCCCGGCATTGGCACATTGTGCGACGATCGTCGCCAAGCCCGTTCCTTCAAAAAGTCAAACCATTGACGGTCGCGACCTTCGACTCCGCGGCGCGGCTTCCTAAGCGCAAGAGCGTTTGCCGGCGAGGATTGCAGGGCGAAACAACTCTTAACAATACAAAACCCACGGCAACGACAAATCGGGATTAATGCCGCCAGACGCGATTGCGAACAGCGGTCGCGGGTATGCCGACCGCCGGTGGCGACCTTGATGGTTCCTTCCGGCGATGGCCCGGGACAAGGCGGTAGACATGTATCGACTGGTGGCCATCGTCCTGCTGGCCTTCCTTGCGGGCTGTTTGGCGCCCGATCGCATTGTTTACGGGCCGAAGGCTGCGACGCTAGCCAGCATCCAAGGGTTCAGCGACATTCGTATTTATGCAGATTCGGCCCGGAAACTGCGCGACGCGCAAACCTGGCTGCCCATCCCGAGACACAAGGAAATCAACTACCTCGTCCTGTCGAGCGGCGGTGGCGCAGGCGCATTCAGCGTCGGGGCGCTCAAGGCTTGGTCGGACAATGGACAGCGGCCGGAATTCGACATGGTCAGCGGTGTCAGCACGGGCGCGCTAATTGCGCCCTATGCCTTCCTAGGCTCTGCCTACGACCAGCCCCTCGTGGAACTCTATACAAGCGGTGTCGCCAAGGAGTTAGTCGATGCGGATTTCCTACCGAAAGGCCTGTTCGGAGCAAGTCTCCTGAAACAGGAGCCGCTTCGCAAAATGGTCGAGCGCTATGTAACGCAAGACGTACTGGAAAAGATCGCAACTGAGCACCGCAAGGGGCGACGACTGCTTGTTTTGACCTCCAACCTCGATTCCCAAAGAGCGGTGATCTGGAACATGGGCGCCATCGCCGCCAGCGGGCGGCGCGGTTCGCTGAAACTCTTCCAGGACATACTCATCGCCTCGGCAAGTATCCCCGGCATTTATCCGGCCGTCCTCATCCGGGCCGAAGCTGGAGGGGAGGCGTTTGAAGAAATGCACTCCGACGGCGGTTCGGCGACCCAGATCCTGACGATCCCGGAGGGGTGGATAGCCAATTCGGACAAAAGCGTCCTGCCTAAGAACCTCAAGTTCAACATGTACATCATCATCAACAATGCGCTCATGCCAGAATTTACCACGACAACGAACAATACGTTTTCTGTCATGGCCAGGGCGAATTCCACCCTTGTCAAGTCACAGACCCGCAGTGCGCTGCTGGCCACTTACGTCTACGCCCAAAAGAACGGCATTCGATTTCGCGTGGCTTCGATCGACAAGCAGCTCCCCTACAGCATGACCGATCCGTTCAACACCGACTACATGCGCGCCGTTTACAACCTCGGATACACAAAAATGGCTGGTGGCAGCCTGTGGCAAGACAGGCCCGTGTTCACCGACAAGGTTGCTGCCGCTCAGCCAGCGAAACAGACGCAGTAGCCACGCGCCTGCCTCCCTCCATTCCCCAAGCCCAACAGGAGAACGAAGTGCCAAATTTCCATACAAACCAGGCTGCCGGTCGGCTGCAGCATAGATCGATCGGCGCCGCGATTCTGCCGTCGCTGCTTGTATCGGCAGTTGCCGGCTGCACCTCGGTGCCACTCCAGCCGGACAACTCGCTGGCCTCCTATGACGGTCTCACCAAGGTCGACGGGCGAATAAGGAAGGCAGAGTACAAGGCTGTCCCCGAGGATCTCGACGTCAGCAAAACAGTGTACATTGAGCCTACGCTGGTTTCGCCAACCGCAGCGCAATCCTCCATAAAACCCGCCGATCAGGCCTTAGTGGCAACCGTAGTTAGCCGCGCGCTTTGCGTTGGCGTCAGCGATCGTTTCGTAGTCACGGGAGACAGAGAAAGCGCCGATCTGGTTGTTCATGCGACGGTCACCCGCATCGTGCCAACGAACGCCACAGTCGCCGGCCTGTCGACCGCGGCGTCGATTGGGGCTTCGTTCGCGTCCTCCTCCGTCCCTGTCCCGAGGATTCCGCTGGGACTGGGCGGGCTTGCCGTCGAGGCCGAGGCGACCACGAAGGATGGAAAACAGGCGGCTGCGATGGTGTGGTCGAAGGGCGCGAATTTCGTGACAACAGGCGCGCGGATGTCACAGATTGGCGACGCCTACTCTCTGGCGGAGAGTTTCGGAAGCGACTTTTCCAAGATGCTTGTCACGGGCAAAACACCATTCAAGTTTGGCTTCCCGAAGCTTCCGTCTTATCAGAAGCTGAAATCCGGGCTCGGCGGCAAACCCAAATATCAGGCTTGCGAAAGGTTCGGTCGGTCGCCAGGCCTGAAGGATTTCGCAGGCGGGCAACTCGGTTTGCCGCCGTCCTGGACGGACAAGCCAGCTCGTCCGCAAAGCTAGAGCAGAATTTGTATCGACCAACTCCATCGCCGGACATCCGGATTAATGGACTGCGCGTCCGTATGCGGACCCGCGGTAAGTCGGTCGGCCTGCACTCCCCTGCCCCCCGACAGGCCGACCGACGCTTTGATGAATGCAAATCAAATCAAACCAAAACCAGTCCTGTCATGAACCGAGCCTGATCGTGCCGCCGATCTTTCAGCCGAGCGGATTAGCTTTAGCCGAACTCGCCAAAGAGGCGGGAGTGCTGCTACCCGCAGCTGCCAACCCAGACATGCTTCTGCAGAGCGGGGCGAGCCTTGAGACGGCACGGTCGTGGCATATCGCGTACATTGATCATGCACGCTACACGAACGCCTTGCGCACCACCAAGGCCGGCGCTTGCTTTGTCACGGAGCGCTTCGCCCATCTGGTGCCGCCTGGCACCGTTCCCATCACCGTTCGGGATCCCCGCCTTGTTTATGCCAAGGTGCTTGCCCGGCTACACCCCGAGGCATTGCGAACCCCGCCGCTTTTGGGCAGCCCTGATGTCACCGAGGGATGTTTTGTGCATCCATCGGCGCAGATCGGCGCCGGCGTCGTGCTCGATCCTGGTGTTGTCATAGGAGATCGGGTGTTCATCGGAGCCGGCACCACAATAGGCGCCCATGTGGTGCTGGGTCCAGACGTGGTGATCGGCTGGGACTGCTCCATCGGCCCTAGCGTCTCAATAGCCCATTGCAGCTTAGGTGATCGGTCGATCGTCTATGCGGGCGCGCGTATAGGCCAGGATGGTTTCGGCTTCGCGATGAGCGGTTCAGGGCATGTAAAAGTCCCGCAACTCGGCCGCGTCACGATCGGAAACGACGTCGAGATCGGAGCCAACAGCACGGTCGATCGCGGTAGTGCGGGCAATACTGTCATTGGAGACGGAACAAAGATCGATAATCTCGTCCAGATTGCGCACAACGTACGGATCGGGCGTCATTGCGTGATCACTGCCCAGGTCGGGATCGCGGGCTCGACCGTGCTGGAGGACTACGTAGCGGTGGGCGGCCATAGTGCGATTGCTGGCCATCTGCACATCGGCCAGGGCGCTCAACTTGCCGCGGCCTCGCGGTTCATGAGAGACGTGCCGGCAGGCGAACGCTGGGGCGGAATGCCCGCCAGACCACTGCGAGAATGGTTCCGCGAACAAGCAACCCTCAAGAAATTGGCGAAGCATCGCACCGGGGCTGACTCTGTAGCCATCTCATTCGCGGCCTGGCTGTCGAAGCTGTGAGCTCAGATATAATCCAGTGTTCCGCGGTGTTGGCCGGGCGCGTTTCGAATACGGCTCCATAAATGATGTTCTGCGACTTCTATGGTCGAGTACGTCTCATGTCGGTCGCCCACGATGGCTCCGCACATGACAGGGCACAAATGCAGCGCCGCTGCGGCTGTGATCAGGGTACCGTCATATGTCCAGAACCAACACTTTCAAAGAAACCGCATGCAGTCGCTAACGACAGCAGCGTCCCAAGCCTGTCTGGAGTGGGACGAAACCCGGCGCTGGGTCGGGGGCGTACGAGCATCCAGCCATCTCCTTCGAGGTCGATGCGCAATCTTTTTTGCCTTGAAAACTCGGCGGATACAGAGACGGGTTGCGCGGCTCAGCCAGACTGTCCGGAGAAGGCTGCGCTAACTCTCGGATAAGTCGACCGAATTTCGAGCCAGCCTACATAAGCTATGTCTACAGTGACTGAATGGTGATCCCGACAGGAATCGAACCTGTGACCTACAGATTAGGAATTTGTCAGACGGCCTTTCCCATTGTTTCCCAATGCCGGTCGTTGTACGATTGCGCTGTCACTAACATATTAAAGTTGTTGCGATTTTCGTACTGAGCGGCTATAATGACGTAGACAAACCAACAGATCGAACTGGTCGCAATCCCCGTACTAATCCCGTACTAATTGCATGGCAGACCTTCGAATCCCCCTTACAGACCGCGCCGTTGCACGCCTCCAGCAGGCGGCTTCGGGCCAGTATTTTGCTCGGGACACCGACCTGCTGGGCTTCATGGTGCTCGTGGGCAAACGAAAAAAAACGTTCGTCGTCCAGGGTGATCGAATGAAGGCGGGCAAGCGTCTGTCCGTCCGGATGAAGGTTGCCGAAGTTGGAGAACTCACAACGCGCGCGGCGCGGGCGAAGGCCAAGGACATTCTCGGGAAGATTGCCAACGGCATTGATCCTCGCGCGTCGACGCGCAAGCGGGACGGCGAAGCTGTAGCGGTCGATCTGCCGTCGATTACGAACCCCACGCTGCGCACTGCCTGGGAGCGCTATCGCGACGGGCATATGAAGAACAAAGGCCGCAGCAATGGGACGATCAATAACTATCGGGATCACATCGAGCGGCTCTTGGCCGATTGGCTTGACGAGCCGCTTTCCAAGTTGGGTAACGATCCTTCCCTCGTGACTGTGCGGCACGAGAAACTCACCAAGAGAAACGGCGCCTATATAGCCAACGGCTGCATGCGAACGTTACGCGCTGTTTACAACCACGCTCGCAAGGTCGCCCGCACGCTGCCGGCGGACAACCCGGTCTCGGCCATCGACTGGAATGCCGAACATCGGCGCAACACCGCGCTCGGGCTTTCGGATCTGGAGGAATGGTTCACCCAGCTCGCGACTTTGAAGAACCCTGTTCGGCGGGAGCTACATCTGTTCATGTTGCTCTCAGGCCATCGCCCTGAAGCGATCAGGAAGGCGCGGATCGACCATGTCGATTTTCGCGCGCGGGTCCTGCACATACCCAGGCCGAAGGGTGGTGAGGTCAAGGCATTCGACATACCGCTTTCGCGAGCCATGATCCGCTGCCTGGTGAGAGTGATGCGCATCGGTAGGGCTCTCTACGCCGAGCAATCGCGTGACTGGCTCTTCCCGGCCGACAGCGAAAGCGGTCACATCATCGAGCACAAAGAGAAACGCAGCGATCTGTCGAAATGGGGGAATGACCTGCGGCAGACCTTCCGCACGATCGCCCAAGCCGCGGGCGTTGCGGAGTTGGACGTCCATCTTCTGATGAACCACTCGATCCCGGGGGTTAACGCAGGCTACATCACACGCAACAAGCTGCTGAACGATCACCTGCGCCAGCAGCAGGAGACCATCTCACGTCGGATGCTCGAAGCTGGACGTTCGCGAGAGAACGGACCGGTGCGTCGCACTACTGGCTGGCCCGTACTTCCAAGCAGGCGCCTGCTTTCTGGTCTGATGAGTGGCAAGGATTTGCGGTTTCGAGCAATGGAAGTCGAGTCCTGCGCCAAACAATTTGCGGAGTATTGGGGGTTCGAGTCCGTAGAGCGCTACCGCCTTTCTCCCCACTCAAAAGACTTGCGGTATTTTCTGCGAAGTTGGGCGTGACGGAGCTGTCTTGGTGCTGCAAGAACGGTATGGAACGCGAAAGTCTGACCGAAGCCGACGAAGGTTTTTCGTGGCGCGAACGGCAGCTTCGCGCCTAATATCGGCTAGCGTCGTAGGAATTGATGCGATGACTGATCAGCGCGTCACGAGCAATTGAGGGTCCATTCACAAGATTGGAGTGCACCCATGTTTCGATCGAAAGTTGTCGCCCTTGCGTCGCTTGGCCTCGTCCTGGGACTTGCCGCTGCCCCCGCGCCCCTGCAGCGGAGTAGGCGTCGGCAGGATCGGTGCGAACGCCTTCGCGACGCGAAGCCGGCCATAGACGTTGACGTCGAACATCATGTCCACGTCGGTCGCGATTTTCGCCAAATCCGAGACTGCCTGAAGCCCATCGGCACGATGACGAATTTCTCAATGTCGTAGAATTCGTCGCCGGTCACCTCAAGTCGGCTGCGCAGGCGGTCGCCCGAGGCATCGGTGAAAGGCATGCCCGACAGGTGGATCCCGGCGCTTGGCTGGCGATCAGGATGCGGGCGCTGGATGATGGCCGCAGCACCGGCGCGGCTCATGCGGCAGCGGTTTGCCGACGGGATTTTCGACGCAGATGCGGCAGGCCCGAACCGTCGCTGCAAAACTGTCCAGTTCCACGCTCAAGCGGCGGCACTCGGCCGGCTGGAGACCGCCTGATGCCAGCGCAACACATTGGTGTATTCATCCGGCACCTTGATGCGCGCCGGATTCATGAAGTCGACCGCGATCAGACCGGTGATATCGGCAATCGAATAGCTGTCGCCGGCGACGAATTCCCGGCACGCCAGCTCGTCGTCGAGGATTTTCAGGAATGCGACCGCCTTCGGTTTGTTGGCCTCGCCCCATTCGGGGATCTGCGGGATTTCCAATTCCTTCATGGCCGGATGGATATGGCGAAAGGCCTGCGCGACGGAACTGAGCAGGTTGAACTCCATCCGCCTCTGCCACATCTCGACCTGCGCCTTGCCGAGCGCGCCACGCCCGAACAGGGCGGGCTCGGGGTGCAACTCCTCGAAATAGCGGCAGATGGCGACGGATTCGGTGATGATGGTGCCGTTGTCAAGCTCCAGCACTGGCAGGTGTTGCAACGGATTGCGTGAGCTGACCGTCTGGCTCTTGTGCTCAAGCGCGCCCATGTCGACCGACACCAAAGGAACCGCGATCCCCTTCTCAGCAAGGAAAACGCGAACCCGCCGCGGATTGGGCGCTCGGTCGCTGTCGTAGAGTTTCATTCGATACTTCCTTTTTCTTCCCAGCCAATGCTGGTTTCGGGCCCCGCAGGCGGCAGCGGCGGAATGGTCAGAGCCATCGGCGAACCTCGGCCTTGTAGCGGCGGTAGTCGTCGCCGAACTTCGCTTCGAGATAGCGCTCCTCGCGGGCGATCACCTGCGTCTGGATCGCAATCAGCACCAACGGGAGCAAGGCGAAGGCGATCGGCCCGTCAAAGCCGGTCGCAAGGCCGGCATAGATAAGCGCCATTCCGAGATACATCGGATTGCGGGTCCACCGATAAGGACCGGTCGTTGCGATGAGCGTCGTTGGCTGCGACGGCGGAACGTTGGTGCCCAGCCGCCGGAACAGCCTCGCCGCCGCAAGCATCATCGCCGCGCCGGCAACGAACAGCAGCGCGCCCGTCGCGACCAGCAACCACCAGTCGATGCCGAAAGAGCGCAGGGTGACGAATCGCTCCGCCGCCAGCCCCAACAGCAGCGCTCCCAGATAGACGAAAGGCGGAGGGAAGCGCACACCCGCGCTGTCCGGTTCGACGGTCATGCTCATCCTCCAGTCTGTGCTCTCAAACCAGCATCGACTGCTGGGCGGAGATACCCGCCGTCGCGCCCTGCGATATTGCCGTGGTGACCGAAGCCATGGCTGGGTTTGCAAGATCGCCGGCGGCGTACATGCCGGGTATGCTGGTTTCGCGGCGCTCGTCGGCCTTGAGGGCGATGCCGAGGGGCGTATTGACCGTGGCGAGGCCCAGTGATTCATGCAGGCTTGCGGACGGCTTGTTGCGCGGATGCGCGAATAAGATATCGACTGCGACATCGGGGGCGGTATCGAGCTTGACGGTGGCGTTATGCCCCCCGTGACGGGCGATCCCGGTGATCCGGCCATCGACGACAGGTATGTTGCGGCGCGCCAAATCGGCCCGGATATCGGGTGCAATGTCGTGACCATCGGCGAAGACCGTCAACGTGTCGGTCCAGTCGTGGTACAGCCTGACATAATTGTGCGACTGTGGGCCGGACCAGACGAGGCCCCAATGCTGGCCGGCGACTTCAAAGCCATCGCAATAGGGGCAGGGTACGATGGACGTGCCCCAGCCTTCGGCAAAGCCCGGAACATCAGGCATCTGGTCGGCGACGCCATAGCTCAGGATCAGGCGGCGCGCCCTAAGGCTTTCACCATAGGCAGTGAGGACGGAGAAATCGTCGATGGCGCCGGAGACGCTGTCGGCCCGGGCACTGGCTAGCCTGATCGTGGGATAGCGCGCCAGCTGCTGCCGCGCTTCGGCCAGGATGTCCAGCGGTGGCTTGTGATCGTGGCCGAGCAGGCCATGCGAGTGGCCGGCGAAGCGGTTGCGCGGCAGACCGGTATCGAGAACGGTGACCTTGCGGCGGGCACGGCCGAGCTGCAGGGCGGCGGCGAGACCGGCAAAGCTGCCGCCGATGATGATGACGTCATCCATAGTGATGGGCTCCGTGTTGCGGTTGGAGGGGTGTGGGCTGGGCGTGTCGCGAAATAGCGTCCAGCGATACGCGCTCGAGACGGGCAGCGAGCAGGGCTCCGGCATCGCCGAGACAGTCGCCCATCACTGTGTTGACCGGCCGGACGATGCCGCATTCGATATCTCCGGGCGGCCTCGGGAAACTTGATTTGGAGGACAGGGTAAAATCCAATCTTTGGCTTGCATATTTCTGAAACTGCGTGGTATCGTAATGCAAGGATTAGGATACTGTCAAGTACTGGAATTGCCGTGACCGAAAATAGCAAGGGCCGGCGCGGCCGGCCCGCCAACGAGGCGCTTGGCCAAACGATACTCGACGCTGCGTCCGAACTCTTTGTGGAATTGGGTTTTCAAGCGACGACATTGGACAAGGTCGCCCAGCGGGCGAAGATATCCAAGCTCAGCATCTATCGGCACTTCGAGAACAAGGAGGCGCTGTTCAGCGCGGCCATCGCGTCCGGCTGCCATCAGTTGTTTGCACCACAGGCCCTTCTTGAAGGCCTCGACGGTTCGGTCGAAGATCAGCTCATGGCGGTGGGATCATCCCTGCTTCGCACGCTGTTGAGATCAGACGTCCGCAGTGTCGAAGCCATGGTAATGGCCGACCAGACGAATCCAAAGTCGTTAAGCAAGCTCCATTACGAAGCCGGCCCCTCCCATGTCATCGCCCAGATCGAGGCCCTGTTGCGTCAGTTGCACGCAAAGGCGGTTCTGAACGTGCCCGATTCTCTCCGGTCCGCCCGCTTGTTTGCCGCGCTTTTCAAAGGATCCGATCTCCTGATTATCGCACGCTTCGATGAGGCGAGAGCAGCGGACGACAACGAAATCGATTCCTATTGCCGGTCCGCCGTCGCCATGTTCATCGCCGCGCACGGTGGCAACGACCACGCGGGCCGATAGCCTAGTTAAGAACGGATCAGAACAAGGATATGGCATGGCAGAGAAAAATGTTTATCAGGTAGCCGACTGGAATGGCCAAAGCGGGGAGCGCTGGGTCGCTTACCAGGCCCGGCTCGATGCCATGATGGCGGTGTTCGGCCGGGCCGCGATCGAAGCCGCCGCGCCCGCCACGGGCGAACGCGTGCTGGACGTCGGCTGCGGCGCGGGAGCGACTAGTCTGGATCTGGCCGCCCGCGTCGGCGCGGGGGGCCATGTGCTGGGCGTGGACATATCCGAAGCGCTAATCAGCAGAGCGCGCGCGCTAGCGCCACAGGATACGCCGGCCGTGTTCCAGGTGGCCGACGCCAGCAGCACCGAATTGCCCCAGGGCGCGTTCGACATCCTGTTCTCGCGCTTCGGAGTGATGTTCTTTGACGATCCTACGGCGGCCTTCACTCATATGCGCCGTGCGCTCAAGCCGGGGGCGCGGGTCGCTTTCGTCTGCTGGCGCGGCATGTTAGAACGATTGGGTGCGCTTGCCGATGGGCGCGATGAAGGGCATCCTTCCGCCGATGACGCCGCCCGGTCCCGAAGCGCCCGGCCCGTTCTCGTTTGGCGACCAGGGGCGGGTGGCGCGTATTCTAACGGTGGCTGGCTTCACCGATGTCGCTATCGCGCCCTTCGATGCCTCCATCCCGTTCGGCAAGGGGGAGACGCGGGACGCGGCGCTCGACGACGCGGTGAAGATGACACTCGAGGTCGGCCCGCTGTCGCGCGCTCTCGCTGATCAGCCCGACGACATCCGCGCCAGCGCCTCGGCAGCGATTCGTGCCGCCTTCGCGGGCTGCCCCGGTGAGCGGTCGGTGATGATCGACGGCGCGGCGTGGATCGTCACCGCGCGCAATCCGGCAAGCTGACAGGGACTAACAGGGGTAGACGCCCCGTCTCGATGGCTCGGCGTCGGCCGTGACGCGATAGACCCGCACTGCTTGCGGCCGGAACGCAGAGGAGATAGGGCGGCGGGCTTTTGTCCCAGGTCGCACCGATGCCATTGGTTTATATCGCGCTCATCGGCGATTACCTCTGGAACGATATTGACCGCCCCCTCGAACGGCCAATCCGAATGTCTGGTCGGCAGCGGATGGGAGCATCCTGTTCGGAGCGCCAACCATGCAGCATTGAAATTATTTGTGAAATTTTTCCGAAGGCGCTACCAAATATGCGGAAATTTCTAACTATTTCAATAACTTATTCGATTTTTGGTAGCGGGAGAGCGCTACCGCCTTTCCCCCCACTCAGAAGACTTGCAGTATTTTCTACGGTGTTGGGCGTGATGGACCTGTCTTGGTGCTGCAAAGACCGGTGGAGAACGGGAAAGTCTGACCCGAAGCCGACGAACGTTTTCCACGACGCGAACGACAGCTTCGCGCCCAATGTCGGCCGTAGAAGTCGATCTTGCCATTGCTCGGAAGCAGACGTCGCCCGAAGCGGGAGCGATCGTGGTTGCGCGACATCTCGAGCCCAGACTATCCGGCTCTATAGTGGAGCGTTGCGGCGACTCAGCAGCAGAGCGATGCCCAACGCCGGAAGCGTCGCCGTCGCGACGGCCAGGAAGACGAATTGCAGCCCGGCCGACGCAGCCACCAAGCCGAGCGCCGGACTGCCGAAGCCGAGCGCCACGTCGAGGAAGACTGTGTAGAGTCCCATGGCCAGGCCGCGGCTGCGTGGCGGAAGACGGCTTACGGCCTCGGCACCGAGGCCTGGATAGACCAGCGAGTAGCCAAGGCCAGTCAGGCCCGCTCCGATGGCGGCGAGAACGGGCCCGGGCGCAAGCCAGATCAGCATGAGCCCGACAGCCTCGACCGCCACGAAGATCGCGGCGACGCGCGCACCCCCCAACCTGTCAGGCAGGTGACCGAAGCACAGCCTTGCCACGATCAGCGACGCGGCATAGGCGGTGAAGGGAAGCCAGACCGGCTGCCAACCGCGTTCGGCAAAGAGCAGGGCGCCGAAACCCAGAATCGCACCATAGCCGAGGCTGCTAAAAGCTGCTCCCACTCCGGGAAGCCAGACCGCTTGCGCCACGCCCGTCCATGAGTGTCGCGCGGCGCTCGCGGCGAGACTGGTGCCACGCATAGGCAGGATGGCAAGCAGCGTCGCAAGCGGCAGGCCGACCGTCGCGACTGCGATCGCGGCGAAGCCGCTCGCCGCGTGAAGCGCAGATCCAATCGGCGCGCCTAGCGCGAGCGCCGCGAACATCGCCGTGCCCACCCAGGCTATGACCTTTCCGGAGTTCTGTCCGCCCGCGAGGGAGAGGCCCCAGGCGACGCCGCCGGTGATGATGAAGCTCTCGGACGCGCCCAGTACGGCCCGACCGGCGAAGAGCGCCGATGCGGACGCTACCGGCCGGTCGAGCAATGCCAGCGAGCCTAGGTAAATGAACCCCGCCAGGGCAGCGGCAATGAGGCCGACGATGACGGCCCGCTTGCCGCCGCGCCCATCGGCATAATTTCCGGCTCCAATGCGCGACAGCATCGAGGCGACGAACTGGCTGCCCGTCACCAGCCCGACCGCGAAAGGGCCGAAGCCGAGCTGCTGGTGAAGATGCAGCGGCAGGACGGGTAGCGCCAAGCCGATCAGTAGGAAGCCGGCGAAGACAGCCGCCATGATTGGCACCAGTTCCGCCATCACGCCATTTCGCTCTGAAGTCCGCGCCATTGCCGCCACCGATAACACTTTGACAGCCGAGCTGTTCCGATCAGTAACGTGCGTAGGTCACGCGCCAGCCTTCGGCCGGATTGTCCGGCGTGAGGACCAGTTTGTTGTCCGAGACTTCGAATTTGCGTTTCATGCTCTTCCCGACAAGGTTGCGGACCAGGGAGGACTCGATCGTGATGACGAAGGTCTTGTCCTGGTCGTTGATGGCGACCGGCCCGTAATAGGCTTCGTAGCCATTCTTTGTGTAAGGCGTGTCCGGCGCCTTGGCGTCGGGGTTCTGGGCCTGCACCGTGAGGGTGCCGGCCTCGGTGAAAATGACCTGACCGGAATACGGTACGGGCTTGAGATTTCCGCCTGCGCTGACCTCGAGCGACGTCATACGCCACGCACCGACGATCGGGGACTCTTGCGAGAAAGCCGGCGTGGCGACCGAAAGCGCAAGGGCGGCTATCTTCAATCTCATCGTCATATGCGTTGTTCCTTTTCTGATTTGTGGGTGCCCGTCCGCCCAATCTTCGCTCAAACCGAAAGCATGACCTTGATGGCGCGCCGCTCGTCCATGGCGCGGTAGCCTTCAGCGACCTCGGCCAACGGCAGCTTGAGGTCGAAGACTTTGCCGGGCTTGATCCTGCCGTTGAGCACACGGTCCATAAGGTCGGGCAGGAAGCGGCGCACCGGCGCCGGGCCGCCGAGCATGCGCTTCTGGCCGAAGAAGAGGTTCTGGCCATCGAAGCTCACGCCATGCGGCACGCCGACATAGCCGATGGTGCCGCCGGGGCGAGAGCAGGCCAGCGCCTGGTCGAAGGATTCCGCCGTGCCGACGCATTCCAGCACCGAGTCCGCGCCGACGTCCTTGGTGAGCTCTTTGATCCGGGCCACACCTTCCTCGCCGCGCTCGGCGACGATGTCGGTGGCGCCGAACTCGCGAGCGAGTTTCTGGCGGCTGGCGTGCCGGCTCATGGCGATGATGCGCTCGGCGCCCATCTCCTTGGCCGCAAGCACGCCCATCAGGCCGACCGCACCGTCGCCCACCACAACCACCGCCGATCCTTCTCGGACCTCGGCTGCGTCGGCCGCATACCAGCCGGTGCCGAGCACATCGGACACAGCCAGCAGGTCAGGGATGAGTTCGGCCGGCGGCACCTCGGCGGTGGCGACCAGTGTGCCATCCGCCAAGGGCACGCGGGCGTAAGGCGCCTGCGCGCCCGACATGAACTCGCGCTGCACACAGGACGACTGGAAGCCAAAGCGGCAATGCGGGCAGGTATTGTCGGACAGGCAGAACGAGCCGACGACGAACTGGCCGGGACGGACCGTGCGCACCTCTGCGCCGACCTCGACGACGATGCCACAATATTCGTGGCCATATGCATAGGGCCGTCGACCGGCTGCAGCCCGCGATAGGGCCACAGATCCGAGCCGCAGATGCAGCTTGTCGAGAGCTTGATGATGGCGTCCGTTGGCCGCATGATTTTCGGATCGGCGATTTCCTCGCAGCGGATGTCGCCCGGTTTGTAAAGAAGGGTTGCGAGCATTTTGGTTCCTTTCGAGTGGAGAAGATCAAGCGCCGTAGTCGGCGTCGCTGGCATGTTCCAGCCAGTCCACGACCTTGCCGTCTTTGACCTCCTGAAGGGCGATGTGGGTCATGGCGGTCTGAGGCGACGCGCCGTGCCAGTGCTTTTCGCCGGGCGCGAACCAGACGACGTCGCCCGGACGGATTTCCTCGACCGGGCCACCCTCGCGCTGCACGCGACCAAGGCCGGAGACGACGATCAGCGTCTGGCCGAGCGGATGCGTGTGCCAGGCGGTGCGGGCGCCGGGCTCGAAGGTCACCTGTGCGCCTTGGACCCGCCCGGCATCGAAGGGATTGAAGAGCGGATCGATCCGCACCGTTCCGGTGAACCAGTCAGCCGGCCCCTTGGCGGAAGGCCTTGTGCCTGCGCGAAGAATGTCCATGGTGATCTCCTTTGTGTCCTCAAATGCGTTCGATGCGAAGCGGGAACTCGCCGCGAAGGTGCAGGGCCTGCTCGCCCTCATCGAAGCGGCCGAGCCTGATCAGCCCGGGATGGCGATAGTCGGCGTAGAACATGGCCAGGTTGCCCCAGGGCATGAAATAGCACAGGTCATAGGGCTGCTCGTTGGCGAACGGACCGCTTCCCTCTTCAGTCAGCTTGCGCGGCAGATAGGCGATCTTCTCGTTATGCGCGTAGTCCTCGATCTCGAGATCGAGCGGCAGCATGGAGAAGAAGTCGCGCGCCGACGGATTGTCGTAGAGCGTGGCGGTCATGGTGCGGCCGTTGAAAACCATCCTGATCTTCATGTCGGTGGGCTCCTGGCTGACGGGGACCTCGCCTTCTTGGCTGGCGGCTGCGCGAGCCAGAGCCGCCACCGCGAGCGCGGCGCCGAGCAATGTCCGGCGGCTGAGCTGCGCACGCTCGATGGTCATGGCAAAGACCTCCGGGTCATATGCGATGCGGCCAGGGCGGCGAGCGCCGATCCGCAGAGCAGCACCGCGCCTAAAGTGAACGCTCCCCACCAGCCGACCGTATCGAAGAGCGTGCCGCCGATCGCGGCACCGCCTGTAATGGCGAGCTGGATGACGGCTACCTGCAACCCGCCGCCGGCCTCTGCGTCGTCCGGCAACGTTCGGCTGAGCCACGTACCCCAACCGACGGGCGCGGCCGTGCCGAAGAAGCCCCAGGCAACCAGCAATAGTGTTGTGGGACCGGGGAGTGCACCGAGAGCGATGAGCGCAGCGGCCAGCGCGGCCATGACCAGCGGGATGACGATGAGGATGCTGAACAGGCGCGTGCGCAAAAGCAGGCCGACGCACCATGTGCCGAGCACCCCGGCCAGCCCCATCGCCAGCAGGATCGCTGAGAGGGCAGCGATGTCGAGCCGAGTGACGCGCTCGAGAAAGGGCCGCAGATAGGTGAAGAGCGCGAACTGACCCATGAACAGCATCATGATCGACGCCATGCCGGTGGCGACAGGAAGACGGCCGAGCAGCGCCAGCGGATTGCCAGCACGCTTCCTCCGGCGCGGGGGCAGCGCCGGCAGGCTTATCCACTGCCAGACCAGCGCCAGGAGCCCAAACGGCACGACGAGGAAGAAAGCGCCGCGCCAGCCGACATAGGCGCCAAGAAAACTGCCCAGCGGCGCGGCGATGGTGGCCGCAATGGCATTGCCAGCGTTCAGCATGGCTAGACCCTTCGGAACCATGTCTTGCGGCACGAGGCGCATGACGATCGCGGTCGACATCGACCAGAACCCGCCGATCGCGATGCCGAGCAGCGCTCGGCCGACCATGAGGAACGCGTAGTTCGGCGCGAAGGTGACAGCCAAACCGGACACGATGAGGAGGAGGGTGAAGCCGGTCACGACCAGTCGGCGGTCGATGTGGCGCGTGAGGCCGGCGACCAGCAGGCTGGTCACGACGGCGAAAACGCCCGAAATCGAGATCGCCTGGCCCGCGCGGCCCTCGGTGATGCCAAGATCGGCCGCGAGCGGCGACAGCAGGCTGACCGGCATGAATTCAGACGCGATGAGCACGAAAACACACAGCGCCATCGATAAGACCGCGCCCCATGCGGCGCGGTCTTCGACAAGCCTTGTGTCGTAAGTCGTTTCCATGATTGGCATCCTTGCAAGGCGACTGGGGCGGATCAGCCGCCCATCCCCGTCGCCATGCCGGAAGGTATTGCAGAGGAACCCATTCTATTAGACTGAGTAATTCGCATGGACTTATCTGCTTGTGATATAAATGTCAGACGAGAGGTGCCCTATGCAGCGCGATGGCATGAAGGATCTGCTCTGGTTCGTGGCGGTCGCCCGGGAGCGCAGCTTCACCAAGGCGGCGGCCAAGCTCGGAACCTCGCAGTCGACCCTGAGCTCGACAATCAAGGAACTTGAAGCTCGTCTTGGCGTCCGCCTGCTGACACGGACGACGCGGAGCGTAGCTCCGACCGAGGCCGGCGAGCGACTTTTCCAGTCTCTTGTTCCCCGCTTCGAGGAAATCGAAGCCGATCTTGCAAGCCTGGTGGCCTTTCGCGACAAGCCCTCCGGAACGGTCCGCATCACGCTGTCCGACCATGCGCTCCAGACCACCGTCTGGCCGAAGCTGCAGCCCGTGCTCAGCGACTATCCTGACGTGCGCGTCGAGCTCTACAGCGACAACGGCTTGAAGAACATTGTCGAGGAGCGCTTCGATGCCGGCGTGCGGCTTGGTGAGAGCATCGACAGGGACATGATTGCAGTGCGAATCGGGCCGGATTGGAGGCTCGTGGCCGTGGCTTCGCCGGAGTACTTTTCCCGCCATCCGGTTCCGACCGCACCCCAGGATCTGGTCGATCATGACTGCATTAATATGCGGCAGGCAACGTTCGGCGGATTATATGTCTGGGAATTCGCCAGGGATGGCCGCGACCTTCGTGTGCGGGTGGAAGGCCAACTCACCTTCAATTCGTCCATTCCCATGATCGAGGCTGCGATAAGCGGTTTCGGGATCGCCTATGTCCCGGAAAACCTCGTCAGCCACCACATCGCCAAGGGATGCCTTAGGCTCGTGCTTGACGACTGGAGTCCGCCATTTGCGGGCTATCACCTCTACTACCCGAGCAGGCGACAGCTCTCGCCTGCGATGGCGGTGATCGTGGAGGCGCTCCGCCATCGTATCTGACCCCTTTAGAAGCGTACTCTTTGAATGCTCGCCTATTCGCGCAGCAAGGGTCACCAGAGGCGCATCAAGCGAGCTTTTCCAGCGTGATTGGAAGGCTTCGAATGCGTTTGCCGGTCGCGTGGAAGACGGCATTCCCGATCGCTGGGGCGACCCCTACGACACCGATCTCGCCGACTCCTTTGCCCCCCAGAGCAGTTGCCTGCATGTCCGGAATACCAACCGAAATCACTTGGATGTCGGGCACATCGGCGTTGACCGGGACGGCATAGTCGGCAAAATTCGCGTTGATGGTGCGTCCGTCCCGCTGGTCGACGTAACCCTCTTCCAGGAGAGCTTGCCCGAGACCCATCACCATACCGCTGATCCACTGGCTTTCGGCAAGCTTCGGATTGAAGATCCTGCCGCTGTCGAATGCCGAGACCATGCGCTTGACACGGATCGTGCCAAAATCCTCATCGATGCGAACTTCCACGAAATGCGCACACCAGCTATGGGCCGAGACGCCTCCTTCCACCGCGCCCTTCAACTGGGCGAAACTGCGGTCGGCCCCATTCTTCGTCTCTTCGGTGGCGCCTGGAGCAAAGGTGTTGCCCTCGATTTCCAGTTTGTCTGTGCCCACTGCCTTCAAAAGTTCCGCTATGCTGATGCCGCCGGTCGGGCGACGGGTCGGCCGTACCGAGCCGTTTTCGAACGTGAGGTCAGTCGCCTTCGAGGCTGCCAGCGGCGACTTCGGATCGGATGCGGCAAGCGCCAGGAAGGCATCCCGTGCATTCTTGGCCGCCTTGTTCACCGCTCCCGTCAGGTTGTTGGCCTGCTGGGAGCCGCCAGCGAGCGCCGATCTGGGGAGGATGGTATCGCCAAGCCGCACCGCGACGGTCTCGACGGGAACACCCAGAGCGTCAGCCGCGGTCTGGGCGAGAATGGTATAGGTCCCCGTTCCCATGTCGGTGCCTGCGCTGAGGACTTCGATCTGTCCACTGGCATGGAATACGATCTTGGCTTCGCTCGCAGTCCGGATCATGGGGTATGACCCGGCGGCCATTCCATAACCGATCAACTCGCGGCCTTCGCGCATCGAGCGAGGGGCCGGGTTCCTGTTCCACCAGCCGATGGCTTCCGCGCCGGCGGCATAGGCTTCGCGCAACTGTCGAGTGGTCCACGGCATACTGTTGCTGGGATCGATCTCCGCCCAGTTGGCAAGGCGAAGCGTGATCGGATCAATGTTGAGCGCGTACGCCAGTTCGTCGATCGCGCTTTCAAGAGCATAAGCACTGGGGTTTTCGCCGGGGCCCCGTTTCCAGCCAGGCTGAACCGTATTGACCGGCACGACGTTGAGACGTGACGAGAAGTTCGGCGTCGCATACATGATTTTCGTCACATTGTTGCAAGCCTCGATATGGACTTCGTCGATCGCTGTCTCGTTCCAGCTCTCATGGACAATCGAGCTTATCTTTCCGTCCTTCGAGGCGCCGATCGACAGGGTCTGCCGGGTTGCCGGTCGGCCGCCAAGGCCGGTGAAGGTCTGCGGTCTAGTGAGAGAAACCTTGACGGGCCTGCTGAGCCTCCGTGAGGCCGCGCAAGCCAGCCCCACATGTGGATGTGCCCCGATCTTGGACCCGAACCCACCGCCGACGTAAGGCGAGATCACCCGCACATTTTCGATGTCGATGCCGAGCCATTCCGACACGACGCTTCGAGCCCCGCCAACCCACTGGCTGGGCTCCCAGACGGTGATTTTCCCGTTCTCCCAGGAAGCGATGCAGGCATGCGGCTCTATCGGCACATTGTATTCGCGTGATGTCGTGTAGGTGACGTCTACCTTGACCTCGGAATTGGCCAGGGCTGTCGCGGCATCGCCCCAGGCAGCACCCATGGGATCGATGAGCTGGGCTTTTGCCTTGGGATCGTTGATGTCGAGAATAGGGTCGCCGTCCTCATATTCCACCTTGAGAAGGCTTGCCGCTTCCGTTGCCTGTTCAAAGGTTTCAGCGACCACGAGCGCGATATGCATGCCGTTGAAGCGGACCACATCGTCCTGAATTGGGGTAAATTCCTCGGTGGCTCCGCCGCCCTTGCTGTAGACGGTCGGCTTGTTGAGCTTCAGGGAATTCTGCGCGGTATAGACGTCCAAGACGCCCGGCAGAGCCTTGGCGGCCGAAGTATCGATATTGACGATACGCCCTGCCGGCCGTGTCGATTGGACGGAAACGCCATAAGCCAAGTTCTCCAGCTTCTGCTCGATCGCATAGCGGGCCTGCCCGGTGACTTTCAACGGGCCTTCGGCGCGCGACAGACGCGCACCGAGCACAGAGCCCTTGGATTTAGTGGGATCGCTTGCAAAAGCTGTTTCGCCCGACAAGCCAACCCCAGCGGTGGCCACAGCGGCTGCGCCTGCTCCGAGTTTCATGACGGTACGCCGGTTGAGTTCGAACTCGTTGCCATGTGTCATGCGATATCTCCTACCGTCATCAGGGCGCGTGCCACGACCTTCGGTGCCAGCTCGATTTTGAACGCATTGTGTCCCCTCGACTTTGCGCCATCGACGGCAGCTGCAGCAGCAGTGCGGAGCGTTGCCTCGTCGAGTGTCTTTCCCTTGAGCGCATCCTCGACCGCACGAAGGCGCCATGGCTTGGTGGCAACGCCGCCAACTGCAATGCGCACATCGCGGATCGTCTTGCCGTCCGCTTCCATCTCGATACCAACGGCAGCACTGGCTGCCGCGAACTCATAAGACGCGCGATCGCGGACCTTGAGATAATGGGAGCGCTTCAACGCGGCCGAACGCGGGATCTCGATCCCGACGATCATCTCGCCTGGCGCCAACTGGTGCTCGAGATGGGGGGTATCGCCCGGGAGCAGGAAGAATTCGTCGACGGGAATTTTGCGTTCGGAAGCTCCCCGGACGATGACCGTGGCGTCGAATGCCACCAGGGAAACTGCAAAATCTCCCGGATAGATCGCTATGCACACGTCACTCGTGCCAAGCACCGCGTGGTTGCGGTTGACACCCTCGAGCGCTGCACATCCGGAGCCGGGACTGCGCTTGTTGCAGTTCGAATAGGCGCCGGGGTCGCGGAAGTACGTGCAGCGGGTTCGCTGCATCAGGTTGCCGCCGATGGACGCCATGTTGCGTAGCTGCGCCGAGGCGGCGCGCCACAGGCTTTCGGAGAGAACCGGTGCCGCTTCCTTGATGTCTGCGTGGGCCGCGACCTTGCTCATCTTGGCAAGGGCGCGGATACGAATGACATCCGCAGACACCTCGATCGTGTCGAGCCCGGAAAGGCGGGTGATGTCCACCACGCGGGCAGGGCGCTCGACATTCAGCTTCATGAGGTCAAGGAGCGTGGTGCCGCCCGCGAGAAAAAGGGTCTCGGGCTTGGCAGCCTCAGCAACCGCCGTTGCGGCGTCTTCGGCGCGGAGATACTCGAACGTTCTCATAGTGCTGCCTCCTTCTTGAGGCGGCTGGCGGCATCGCGCACCGCGGCGACGATATGGGGGTAAGCGCCGCACCTGCAGATATTGCCGCTCATGTATTCGCGGATGTCCTCGTCCGTACCGGCGTGGCCTTCGCGAATACAGGCAACAGCCGACATGATCTGGCCTGGGGTGCAATAACCGCACTGGAAAGCGTCGTGCTCGATAAAGGCAGTTTGAACCGCGTGCATCACACCGTCGGCTGTCTGCAGGCCCTCGATCGTTGTGATCTGACGGCCCTCGACCTGGGCCGCCAAGGTGAGACAGCTCAGAACGCGCTCACCTTCGACGTGAACTGTGCAGGCACCGCACTGGCCGTGATCGCAGCCTTTCTTCGTGCCGGGCAGGTTGGCATGCTCGCGTAGTGCGTCCAGCAGGGTCACGCGTGCATCAAGATTGAACTGGTGGCGGCGGCTGTTGATGTCCAAGGCTAGCTGTCGGGGCTCTGACATGTCGTCTCCTCGAGTGGCGGGCGGGGATTGGGACTTCTCGCGAAGTCGACCGGACCGACGAAGCCTGCGGCATCAGTCGGAAAGGAAGTCTATTCCGAAGGCCCTGTCGTCGGCCGGTTGCCTAAGCAACCCTCAGGAGAGCACGGACGCGACATTCGAATTAGCCCTCAAAATTCGCATGAGCCTATCAATGGCACTCATGAATACACCTGCGACAGTGGTGGTGCTGAATGCGAACCTTCAGCTGTCGAAGGCCAGTGAGCTGGATAGCTCCTCATGGGCGTCGACCTGCTGCTGCAGCAGAGCGAGTTTCTGCCTGACCATGCCAAGAGCATCGGCGCCAGCGATGAACCGGCGGGGCAGCTCCGGCTTGTCGACCAGAGTGATCAACGCCTGCGCGAGTTTGGCCGGGTCGCCGACTTGCTGACCGTTCGCGGCTTTCCAGCCCGTTATCTGCTGGGCGCGACGTTCACTGTAGTCGCTAACGGAAGACGGAGCATATTGAGTGGACTCGTCCGTCAGTAGCTCTGTGCGGAAAAACCCAGGGTTCACGATCATCGTTTCAATGCCGAACGGCGCCACCTCGGCTTGCAGCGACTCGATCCAGCCATCCACGCCGAATTTTGCCGCAGCGTACGCAGAACAGAACTCGAAGCCCACCAGACCTGCCGTCGATGAGATTGCAATGACCTTGCCAGAACCCTGTGCGCGCATCACCGGCAGGACTGCACGGGTGACATTCATGGCCCCGGTCAAGGTGGACGCGAGCTGAAGCTCGATATGGGCTGGGGTCAGGTCCTCGAAATAGCCCGCATAGAAGCCCGCAGCATTGTTGACGAGCACGTTGAGGCGACCGAAGCGGTCGAGGGTTGCCTTCACGGCAGCGTCGGCGTCCTCCGGCTTGGTCACGTCCAACGTGACGACTAAAAGATTGTCCGACTGCCCGATCGCCTTGGCGACCCGATCCGGGTTACGACCGGTCGCAACGACCTTATCGCCGATGGCCAAGACCGCCTTGGCAAAGTCGAGGCCCATGCCTCGCCCTGCGCCGGTAATCATCCATACTCTACTCATAGCCGTATCCTTCCTAGCCAGTGTCTTTTCAATTTATGCCGCGTTGCCTTTTGGCATGTCTGTCTCGGCGGTAATCTTGAACCACCCGGTGGCGGACTGAATTACACCCCATAGTTTCGCTGGAATATCGATGCCCAGAACGCTTGACGGCCGGATTTCGGTCTCGATCAGATCCTCGCGGCCGCTCTTCGCCAGATCGACCCACTCCGGATTCATCACCAGCCCCTGCCCAACCGCGACGAGCGTGAGGCCTCTCTGCAGGGCGCGTTCGGCCTGAAAAGGCGTCCTGACCTGGCCCGCGGCAACGACCGGAATCCGCCCGCTGGCTCGGCGCGTGATCAGGTCAGCGATAGTGTCGCCCTCGGGTGCGTCTATAGGCTTTGCCTCGAGAACGCTCGTCAGCGATGCGTGGAGGTAGTCCACACCTTCATCGATAAGACATTCAATCAGCTCGTACGTGTCAGCGATACGCAAGCCACCTGACTCGGGTTCCTCGGGTGACACCCGGTAGCCTACGAGGAAGGGGCGGTCCGCGTGCGCCGAGACCACTCGCTTTACCTCACGCACTACGGCAATGGGAAAACGCATCCGATTTTCGCGGGTGCCGCCCCATTCATCGCCACGCTGATTGTAGAGAGGCGAGAAGAAGTTCTGGATGAGAAATCCGTGAGCACCATGCAGTTCGATGCCATCGAAGCCTGCCTCAATGGCCCGTCGTGTCGCCTCGCCATAGGCGGTAATGATCGCCAGGATTTCGTCATTCGTCAGTGCACGTGTCTTCACGCCGCCCGGATTGAAGGGGCCGGGCGGAACTTCGAGCGCACTGGCGCTGACGACCTCGCCGCCGGGAATAAGCGCCGGCACGGCCTTGTTCCCGGCGTGGAAGATTTGCAGAACGGCCAAGGCCCCGCCGCTTTTGGCCGCTGACGCCAGCCGAGAGAGGCTTGGGATGAAACGGTCGTCGTAGGAGGCGAATTCGCCTGTAAAGCCGATGCCGTCGGGCAACACATGGGTGCAGCCTGTGAGCACAAGTCCGACACCAGTCGCCCGACGGCGGTAGTAGGTGATCTCCGCATCAGAGACTGTTCCGTCGTCGTTGGCCGACCATGTGGTCATCGGCGCCATGACAATCCTGTTGTCGAGGCTCAAGCCGTTCGGAAATTGGAACGGCTGGAATATCTGTCGTTTGGTGTCCACAGGCGTTTCCCTTTCGACACGCGTTTCGTTGTCTCTAAGGCGAAATAAGGCATGGGACTCGATACGATTAGCCGCTATAATTTGCATGAAGTTAGAAATGGCATTGATAAATGAGGCGCGGAGATTTCAGCGAGCTTGCAGTCTTCATCGCCGTAGCAGAGGCAGGCAGCTTCACACGCGCCGCAGCAAAGCTCGGGCTATCGCAGTCGGCGCTCAGTTACGCTGTCAGGACGCTGGAGCAGCGCCTGGGAGTCCGGCTGATCTCACGCACCACACGCAGCCTGTCCGTGACGGTAGCTGGAGAGCGCTTGCTGCGAAGCCTACGACCGGCCTTCGACCACATCGAAAGCGAGATCGCCGCCGTCACCGCCCTGCGCGACAAGCCCACCGGCCTCATTCGCCTGACGACATTCCGGTATGCTGCCAAATCAGTACTGTGGCCCGTCCTTGCCAAACTCCTTCTGGAGTATCCGGATATCGAAGTGGAATTGAGCCTGGACGAGGGGCTGGTTGACATCGTTGCAAGCAAATTCGACGCCGGTATCCGGATCGGCGAGCAGATCCAGAAGGACATGGTGGCAATAAGGATCGGCCCGGACCTGCGCATGGCGGTAGTCGGATCACCGTCATATTTTGCAAACCGAACCGTTCCAAAGACACCGCGCGAACTTGGGGAACACAAAGGCATCAGCTACCGTCAGAAGACCGGCGGCGGGCTCTTTGCCTGGGAGTTCGAGAAAGACGGGGAGGAACTTGAAGTCAGGATGAATGGCCCCCTCGTTATCAATGACGGTGAAATGCTCGAGGCTGCGGCCCTTGACGGGCTCGGTTTAGCATACACGTTTGAAAGCCAGGTTGCTCCGTTCATCGCAGACGGTCGCCTTATCCGGGTACTAGAAGACTGGTGCCAACCCTTCCCAGGCTATCACCTTTATTACCCCAGCCGACGCCAACACACCGCAGCCTTCGCTCTACTTGTCGAGACACTCCGTCTCAAGGCGTGACAGGGGGGCGAAACGTACTCAAACATGCCGCTCTAACTTGGCATAGTGTGAGTTATCCTCCCTCATATGCGCGACCTCGCAAGATGTCGACAATCGGGTTCCGCCCGCTCAGGCAGAACCGGCGCGCCCTGGCAGATCGCCCTAGAAAAAGTCTCAACTTATCTGACGGGCTGCGTCGCGGTGAACGTCCGATTCCAGAATTCAGAGCCTTAAGCCGCCATTCCGCTTCTGGCCCCTTAAAGGCGACATCACAACATCTGCTCAGCGATGATCGCCTCTGGCGAATCTGCGACGTTCGTTGGCACCGTAAGGTAGCAGGCTCGGCCTTGAAATCATTGAGGATTTTCGGACAGGGCGCTACCATAAATCCGCGTTTTTGTTATGATTTCAATAGCTTAAAGGTAGACTGGTAGCGGGAGAGCGCTACCGCCTTTCCCCCCACTCGGAGAGCATGCGATATTTTCTACAGTGTCGGGCGTGATGGGCCTGTCTCGGTGCTGCAAGGACCAGTAGGGAACGGGAGAGTCTGACCCGAACGCTATCCACGACGCGAAAGGCAGCTTTGCGCCCAAATTTTCAGCCGTTGAGTTGGGTTGTGCATGACCTGAACGCGGTCATATCATCGGGTCGTATAAATACCCGAGGGCGGCCCCTTAGCGGACATCTGCGTCAGATATTCTCCGGAGTGACAATTTCAAAAGGTATAGACCGTTGAAGGGTGGCGAGCGGTGCTTGTGGTCCAATGACATCGATCATCGTCTGCACGAGAAGGGCGGAGGTCGCCTCAAGCGGATGACAGAGAGCTGCAGTAATCAGCCCCTCAGACAATCCCTTACGCGTCTCGGGTCCGATGTCGCGGCATACCACCTTGATCCCCGATCGCCTCTCGGGAGACACTTCCCTTAGCGCGCGAAGCACACCGGTTATTCCGCCGCCGACGATCAGAATGCCGACAAGATCGTCGGTCGACTTTAGAAGCTCGGCCACCATTCGGTGGGCCTCACTCGGTTCCTCATGGGTGGGACGACTTTCCTCGACCGTCAGTCGTGAAGCGTGCTCGCGCAAATAGGAGCGGAAGCTGGCGTCCGCGACATCCTGGCATTGATAGCGATGATTGCCTATGAAAACCGCAATACGACCAGGACCTTGGGTGGTTTGCGTAATCAGGAAAGCCGCGGTGCGCCCCAGCTTCCAATTGTCAGTGC
The DNA here is from genome assembly GCF_040317925.1 of Mesorhizobium sp. M1348. Lineage (NCBI taxonomy): Bacteria > Pseudomonadati > Pseudomonadota > Alphaproteobacteria > Hyphomicrobiales > Phyllobacteriaceae > Mesorhizobium > Mesorhizobium sp. M1348. The sequence continues at coordinate 360,182 of NZ_JAMYLH010000001.1, forward strand.
CCACATAAGCTGCCCTTTCCGGCGCGGACTGATCCGTGATGTAAGAGACAATCGGTTTCCCAATCTCCTTCAATGAACGGATGGCCTGGCCAATGATTGGGTGATCCGCCGCGACCACCGCGACAGCGTCGCAAGAATCGCCGAGCGCGATGAGACGGCTCGAGATAGTCTCCGGCGTCAAAATATCCACGAAGTCGACGACAGGTTCGATAACCTCGTCCCGGCGCTCGCGACAGGCGGCAACGATCTTCTTTCCGAATAGCTGGTAAAGGTCGCGTGTCGACTGCTGGAGCAGGAAACCCAATCGGTAATGCGGCGAAATTTTGCGAGCCCGATCGTCAATCGCCCCGATACCGTAAAAGCCAATTTCTTCAGCAGCGCTTTGGACCCGTTGGACTGTTTTCGGCCGCACGGAAACGGTGCCACCCAAAATTCTGTTTACAGTCGCCACTGACACGCCTGCCGCAGTAGCGAGATCGTGGATTGTCGGCCGCTTCATGAACGCCATTCCTGTCTTGTATCATCATGATTGAACTCAAATGATACAAATGCAATTTTGATTTTATTTCTGTCTTCTCCGGATATCAACCCTCCGATATGAATCGCGTCGCTTTAGAGGTTACGCGGGGCATTGTCGGCAAGCGCGACGATTCCACGTGTATTTCGACGGCGACCTATGGCGGGGATGCTCTAGTGCCCCGATAGGCTGTTTCGGCACTTGGCACGAAGGCAGCAAGGAATCCGGCTCGGTCATGAAGACTCGCTTCCACAAGGAGGCGCGAACGGTTGAACCCAAGCAATAGGCGGCCGCGTGATGGACGATCTGGCCTTTGGCACCCGCGACAAGCGCGGCAATTGGCGTCCCAGCGCGCCGCTCCAAGTCGGACCCCTGCTGGATTTTCCCTGGCGCTTCGTGCGCGTGCTGAGATGGCTGCCGGCCTACTTCCTGCCGTGGAACGCTGTGTTCATGGCTGTTGGCGCTTTGTTGTGGTTTTACCTCACTCCTTCACGCGAGACGCTCCAGACCCTCGGTTGGGGATGGGTAGTATATCTCTATCTCCGCAACTCGGCGCTCATTCTGCTCCTCTACGGTGCTCTGGAAATACGCCTCTACTTGAAACGCGCCCAAGGCAATCGCTTCAAGTTCAACGGCAAGTTCCCGGCGGACCATCCATCGGACGTGTTCTGGGTCAAGAGCCAGAATATCGACAACGCGATCCGCACCTTCGTCAGCGGACTGCCGATCTGGACGGCCTATGAGGTGTTGTTTTTGTGGGCCTGGGCCAATGGCTGGGGGCCGTGGACGAGCTTCAGCGAGCATCCGGTCTGGCTTGTCGCCTTCGCTCTCGTCATTCCGCTGATTCATGAGGTGCACTTCTTCTGCATTCATCGACTGATCCACATTCCCGTGCTCTACCGCTGGGTCCATTCGGTGCACCACAATTCCATCAATCCAAGCCCGTGGTCGTCGCTATCCATGCACCCGGTAGAGCACCTGCTCTACTGGTCGGACAGCTTGATCCATCTAATCGTGCCTTCGCATCCGCTGCTCCTGCTTTACCACCTGCAGGTGACCGGCACCGGCGCAGTTGTCGGTCATATCGGCTTCGACAAGGTCGAAGCCGGCGACGGAGGCGTCGATACCCACGCCTACGCCCACTACCTGCACCACAAGTACTTCGAGGTGAACTACGCCGACGGCACGCTGCCGATCGATAAATGGCTCGGCACCTGGCACGACGGCACGAAGCAGGGCGACGAACAGATGAAGGTCCGCTTCGAGACAAAGCGAGCGCGCATCACGGCAAAACAACAGCAGAATTCATGAGGTCATGGATCCGTCAATGTGACGGCAAGAGAGGGAGGAAATGAAATGTGGAAGCTCTTGAAGATTGCGTGCGCGGGCGCGGCCCTGGCGATCATTGCCCAGGCCGCGACGGCGGCGAACATCGCTATCATCGGCGGAAAGGCGGATGATCCGTTTTTCGCCAAGATTAAGAAGGGCATCGACGATGCGACCTTGGTGGTCCAGGCGCATGGCGGAACGGTGAATTATCTGCAGCTTCAGACCTATGACAACATTGGCGGCGACGCCGCCAATCTTGTGCGCACCGCGATCAGCCAACAGGCATCTATCATCGCCGTGCCAAACTGGGTTCCTGCCGCCGAAGATGAGGCCATCAAGGCTGCCTTAGCGGCAGGTATCCCCGTCATGCTCTACAATTCTGGCGGCGGAGATAAAGCCAAGGAACTTGGCGCCATCAACTACATCGGCAATGAAGAATACCCCGCGGGCCTCGCCGGCGGCAAATATTTTTCCACGCACGGCCCCAAGCATGTCATTTGCGTCAATACCGTGCCGGGTGCCCAGAATCTCGAGGACCGCTGCAAGGGCATCGCCGACAACGTGACGAAAGCCGGCGGCAAGTCGAAACAGCTTCCGCTGCCTGCGAGCTCATTCGGAGATCCGACCGCTGTTGCCGAAGCCATCAAGGCCACTCTTCTCAAGGATGACTCCATCGACGGTGTTTTCACAATCTCCGCAGGCGACGCGGATTCCGCTGCTGCCGGCATCGACCAGGCTGGCAAGACCGGCAAAGTACAGCTGGGATCTTTCGACATGAACGTCGCTGGTCTCAACCGCATCAAGGATGGCAAGCAACTTTTCGCTATCGATCAACAGCCTTGGCTGCAGGGCTTCCTGGCCGTTACGATGTCTGACGCTTACGTGAATTATGCGTTGAAGCTCGCGTCGGCCCCAATTTTGACAGGCCCTGGAATTGTCGACAAATCAAATGTCGAAATCACGCTGAAGGGCGGTGAGCAAGGCTATCGGTAATCCTGTCACAGCATTGCTGCCCCTGATATAATCGAGAGGCCGAGGACTCCTCGGCCTCATCTACAAATGTTCTAAGAATACGACGTTGCCGGCACTCCTGGGAGGAATAGTGCAATGAACACAAATGCTGCCAAGCCTTTTGAAGCGGGATCGGGTGGGGTCGGGTCGGCAGGACTCGCAGTTGGTTCGCTGCTTCGGCGGCCGGAAGCTGGTGCGTTCCTGGGCCTGCTCGGAGTGTTCATCTTCTTCACGATCTTCGGGGGCACCAGTTTCCTCATGCCGGCAGGTGTCGCGAGCTGGCTCAATGTCGCTGCCAGTCTCGGTATCGTTGCCCTTCCCATGGGTCTTCTGATGATTGCCGGCGAACTCGACATCTCGATCGGCTCAATGATCCCGGCAGGGTCCATGACGGTCGCCATCATCGCAGGCCATTATGGTCTCTCGATCTGGCTGGGGATTTCTGTCGCGCTTGCCATCGGCGTCATTGTAGGTCTTGTCAACGGAATATTGGTGGTGCGAACCGAGGTGCCTTCGCTCATCGTGACACTTGGCACGCTATTCGCTGTAGCGGGCGCAGTGCTTGGTCTGTCCGTTATCATCACTGGCACCACCAGCGTCGCCCTGACCAGCACTGGGCTGGCAAAGGCCATCTTCGGCTCGTTCATCGGCGCTCAGTTTCAGGTCATAATCCTGTGGTGGATGGCACTCGCGGTAATCTACATTTTCTTCATCCACTACTCACCATTCGGAAACTGGCTCTTCGCCATGGGCGGTGACAAGGAGAGCGCGCGCAATGCCGGTATTCCAACCCAGCGCCTCACCATTTTGCTTTTCGTTCTGTCGAGCACCAGTGCCGCTTTTGTCGGCGTGTGTCAGGCGATCCTTTTCAGTTCGGCGCAGGTTTCGGCCGGCATGTCCTTTATCTTTAATGCCATCATCGCAGTCGTCGTGGGCGGAGTGCTGCTCACTGGCGGCTTCGGCTCTGTGATCGGCATCGTCTTTGGGACCCTCACCTTCGCCGTGGTGAACCAGGGCATCTACTTCACGTCGTTCGATCGCAATTGGTCGAGCCTCATTATCGGCGTACTCCTGCTGCTCGCAGTGCTGATGAACAACACCTTTCGCAAGATGGCATTGACCTACACGCCGAGGAAAAAGTGAGGGCCTTGGACGACGTGTAGGCGCAGGCAATCTTCGCGGGCCGGCGTCCGATGCACGATATGGCTGGCTGGGGATACGAGCCGGAAGAGGCCTGGGGGGTGCTGCGGACTGCAGCTGGCGAAGTGCGCATTCCCGCCGAACAGGGCCGCTATCACGATTACTACACAGCCTTTGCCCGTGCCGTGCGCGAGGGCACTTTGCCGCCGGTTACGCTGCCGCGGGCACGGCGTCCTCGAGGTGCTCGACGCGGCACGACTAAGTTTTGAAACACGACGTTCGATTGACCTTCGATGACGGGTCGGCTGATCGTGATCCAAGGAGTGAAAACTACAATGATCAGGATGGCAGTGATCCGCGCAGGTCTGACGGGCGCGGGTCATGCCAAGATGGTTGCCGAGGAACTGCCCGGCGCAACCCTTCAACTGCTGCGACACGGCAAGCGTCGACTGGCTGCATCGCGGTGATGGAGGTCGACCAGAAGGCGGGCGACGCGTTGAGCTGTTTTGGCCGCACGGAACCGGTGCCACGCAAAATTCTGTTCACAATCGCCGCTGAGAGTGCACCGTGGTTATATCATCATGACTGATACTAAATGATATAAATGTTGCTTTTATACTATTTCCATCTTGCTATGAAGATCAGGCGTTCGATATGAATCGCGTCCAGTCGGGGGTCGATATCTAGATCAGCCCCAAGTGGGCTGACGCCGCAATCTCACGACCGATCCGGGCAAGAGGCACTGTCACGCGATGGACGACCATCAGTATGGAATGCGCGACAAGCGCGGTAACTGGGCACCGCATCGCCGGGCCGAGCCGGCCCCGATCTGGCATCGTCCGTTCAATGCAAAGAAGGTAGTGGCCTGGATTCCTGAGTTTCTCTGGCCGTGGAACGCATTTCATCTCGCCACGTCGATCATTTGGGTGAACCTGCTCATCCCAAGCTGGCAGAGCCTCGCGACCTTTTCGCTGCTCAATTACTTTTGGCTGTATGGTCTCAACGCTGCAGGCATCTTCTTCCTCTACGGCTTCTTCGAGTTGCGCTACTATGTCCAGCGCAAACAACAGAACCGCTTCAAGTACAATCCTAAATTTCCGTCAGACGCGGTGTCAGACGTGTTCTGGTTTCAAAGTCAGAACCTCGACAATTTTACCCGCTCGTTTTTCGTCACGATACCGCTATGGACAGTGGTCGAGATCGCGATGCTGTGGATGTATGCAAACAGCTGGGCGGTCTGGCTGCCATGGACGACGAATTGGCTTTACCTGTCGTTCCTGGTGCTTATCGCGCCAGCCGTGCATGAGGTCTATTTCTTCTTCCTTCATCGGGCGATCCATTGGCCGCCGCTCTACAAATGGGTGCATTCGGTCCATCATAATTCGATCAATCCAAGTCCCTGGTCGTCGCTCTCGATGCACCCGGTCGAAGGCTTCCTCTATCATGCTGAAGTCTGGCTGCACCTGTTGATCCCTTCGAACCCGGTCTGCGCCTATTTCACGCTGCACGGAGCGGGATTTGGAGCAGTGAACGGCCATCTCGGTTTCGAGACATTCGAAATCACCGACAAGGTTAAGCTCGATAGCCATTCTTACGTGCACTACCTTCACCACAAGTATTTCGAGGTGAATTACGGCGGTGATGGGCTGGTACCCCTCGATAAGCTGTTCGGAACTTGGCACGACGGCAGCAAGGAAGCCGACGAGATCATGAAGGCCCGCTTCCGCAAGAAGAAGGAAAAAAGGCGGAGCCAGCAGGAAGGCCGCAGCGATCCCGCATCTGGAATGCCGGCGGAATAATGAACCAATCGCTGTTTCGACTGTGCCCGTGAGGAGCGGGCCCGGGACAGCCGGAATTTTTACTGAAAAGCCCCACGGGGCAAATGGGAGGAAGACTATGAAGCTTTTCAAGAAACTCGTGTCGACGGCCGTGCTGATCGGGTTCAGCACCGGTGCTACGCTTGCCGCCAATATCTTCGTCATCGGCGGCAAGCCGGACGATCCGTTCTGGTCGATTGTCAAGCGTGGCGCCGAAGATGCTGGCAAAGTTGTCGAGGCCCAGGGTGGCAAGGTCACTTGGCTCGGGCCGCAGAACTATGACAATCTGGGCGTCGACGCCGCTGAGCTGATCCGCCAAGCCATCGACCAGAAAGCGGACGCCATTGTCGGCCCGGACTGGGTGCCGGAAGCGATGGACCCTGCGTTCAAGGCCGTCAAGGATGCTGGCATTCCGCTCGTCATCTACAATGCTGGCGGGTTGAAGGCGGCCGATCGCCTCGGCGCTCTGAACTACGTCGGCTCTGACGACTACAAAGGTGGCGTCGCCGGCGGCGAGTACCTCGCCAAAGCCGGCAGCAAGAAAGGCGTCTGCATTAACACCCTCCCGGGTGCCGCCAATATCGAAGCTTATTGTGGTGGTTTCAAAGAGGGGATGAAGAATGGCGGCGGTGAAGCCGACGTGTTGCCCTTGCCGGCAACGTCCTTCGGCTCAGCGACGGCCGTGGCGCAGGCGGTGAAGGCCTATCTGCTCCAGCACTCAGACGTGACCGCCGTATTCACCATCGGCAACGTTGACGCCAACTCCGCCATGAACGGCCTCACCCAGGCTGGCAAGAGTGATAAGGTTCAACTATGCGGCATTAACTTCGACGAGACCATTCTGAACAACATCAAGGATGGCAAACAGGCCTGCGCGATCGATCAGCAGGGTTACCTGCAGGGCTACCTCGCCGTGGCGATCCTCAACGGCAAGGTAAATTACGGCCTCACCGTGCCGACCCGTGAGATCCTCACCGGACCCGGCATTATCGATAAGGCCAGCGTCGATGCAACCATCGCCGGCGTGAAAGCAGGGACGCGATAATCCTCCCGCCTGGGCCGCCCTCGCTTTTACAGTGGGCGGCCCTTTTTCCCTCTCTCTGCGGCGGCCACATCGCGGCCGGCCGCGTGCTCGCGGATTACCCTAATGGCACATCCCGTGACGTCCACATTAACCCCGGCGCCGAACCGCACGCAGTCCGGACTAGCCCTCGGCCGGCTGGCGCGTCGACCAGAGTCGGGCTCGTTCCTCGGCCTGATCGCAGTTCTGCTTTTCTTTGGCCTGTTCGGGGGAAGTGCGTTCATGTCGGCAGCCGGCACGGCCAGCTGGTTGAACATCGCGTCTGAGATCGGGATCATCGCGCTGCCGATAGGGTTGCTGATGATCGCCGGGGAACTCGACATCTCGGTCGGTGCCGTGATCCCCGCAGCGTCGCTTACCGCAGCCATCGTCTCGGGTCACTATGGCCTGCCCGACTGGCTTGGCATAACGGCCGCGCTTGGCCTTGGCCTCGCTGTCGGCTTCCTCAACGGGCTGCTCGTGACGAGAACGACCATCCCGTCGCTCATAATCACCATTGGCACCATGTTCCTCACGATGGGCCTGACGCTGGGTCTCACCGTGAAGATCGCCGGCAGCACTGGCGTCTCGCTTGTGCCGGACCCGCTCACCAAGGCAATCCTAGGCGCCTATCTCGGCGGCATGTTCCAGGTCACGATCCTGTGGTGGGTGGTATTCGTGATTGGCCTGTTCTGGCTGTTGCACATCTCCCCGATGGGCAACTGGATCTATGCACTCGGCGGCGACAAGGAAAGCGCGCGCAACGTTGGTATCCCGACCAAACGGCTGACCATCGGTCTGTTCATGCTGTCCGGCTTCAGCGCCGCTTTCGTCGGGGTCAGCGAGGTGATGGTCTACCAGAGTGCGCAGGTCCTGGCCGGTCAGTCCTTCATCTTCAATTCCATCATGTGTGTGGTCATCGGGGGCGTTCTGCTCACGGGCGGCTTCGGCTCGATCGTTGGCATCGTGTTCGGCACGCTGACATTCTCGATCGTGAACCAGGGCATCTACTTCACGAGCCTGGATCCCAACATTGGAAGCGTCATAATTGGCGCGCTTCTTTTGATCGCGGTGCTGACCAACGACACCTTCCGGCAGCTGGCCCTCAGCTATTCGTCGAAGAAGGGGCCGCAGTCATGATGGACGCAATCAAATCGGTGCTGCGCCGTCCCGAAGCCGGCTCGGTCCTCAGTCTTATCGGCGTGGTGCTGTTCTTCGTTCTGTTCGGCGGCGCCAGTTTGGGCACGCTCGTTGGCGCAGCGAGTTGGGTCAATTTCGCAGCCAATCTTGGCATTGTAGCCATTCCCGTCGGGCTGCTGATGATCGCTGGCGAACTCGACATTTCGATCGGCGCGTTGATCCCCGCCGGTTCAATGACCACCGCCATCCTGACCGGCTACTACGGGCTGCCCATCTCGGTAGGGATCGCTGGGGCGCTGGCTGTCGGCGTGACGGTCGGCCTGGTCAACGGCCTGCTCACGATCCGAACCTCGGTGCCTTCGCTGATCATCACGCTGGCCACGCTGGTCGCCATGCAGGGGGTGGTGCTAAGTGCCTCCGTGCTTCTGACCGGCAATGCCAGCGTTGCGCTAACGGCGCCGGACTGGGCGAAATTCCTGTTCGGACAGTTGATCGGTGGCAGTCACCAGATCATCATCGTCTGGTGGGTGGCGTTCGCCGCTGTCATAGGCTTCGCTCTTCACAAGACCCGCTACGGCAATTGGCTGTTTGCAATGGGCGGCGACAAGGTCAGCGCCCGCAACGCCGGCATTCCGACGAACCGCATGACCATTGCGCTGTTTGTGTTGTCCGCGGTCAGCGCCACGTTCGTCGGCATCTGTCAGGCGATCCTGTTCAACTCCGCCCAGGTCTCCGGCGGAATGAGCTTCATCTTCAATGCCATCGTGTCCGTGGTGGTGGGCGGTGTGCTGCTTACCGGCGGTTTCGGTTCGGTTATTGGTATCTTCGTGGGCACCATCACCTTCGCCATCGTCAGCCAGGGCATCTACTTCACCCAGATCGACCGAAACTGGTCGAACCTGATTATCGGTGTGATGCTCCTGCTGGCCGTGCTGATGAACCAGTCGTTCCGCGACTTGGCTCTGTATTTCAGACCGCGGCGTGGGCGAGGCCTGCCGCGGGAGCCAGCAAACCCATGAGAAACGAGTTGCCACAGGAGCCGTGCCCGGCGGTCGCTTCGATCAACGAGCATCGTGCTTCTATGAACACGGTCGCCGATCAATCGCATCAGCCAAGCCGGTTCGCAGATGAAGAGGTGAGCACGCCATGAACGACAAACCTGCCATTCTCGAGCTGAAAAGCGTCAACAAATCCTTCGGTCCGATCGATGTCCTGCACGATATTTCGCTGAGGGTGCGCGCCGGCGAAGTGCTTTGCCTTCTTGGCGACAACGGCGCCGGCAAGTCCACCCTCATCAAAACCTTGGCCGGGGTCCACAAGCCCACCAGCGGCCAGATATTGATGGATGGTCAGCCGGTGACCTTCACTGGGCCGAGTGATGCGCAGGGACGGGGCATCGCCACGGTGCACCAGTTCGGCGGCACGTTCCCGCTGATGAGCATCGGGCGGTCTTTCTTCGTCGGCGTCGAGCCGACCAAAGGTTGGGGACCGTTCAAGATCTACGACCGTAAGCGCGCCAACGAGATCGCGGTGAAGGCGGTCCGGGATTTCGGAATTACCCGCATTGATGACGGTGACCGCCTGGTCGGCGGCCTGTCGGGTGGAGAGCGCCAGTCGCTCGCCATTGCCCGCGCTGTGTATTTTGGAGCCCGCGTGCTGATCCTGGATGAGCCGACCGCGGCGCTCGGCGTCAAGCAGGCCTCGCATGTGCTGCGTATCGTCAATGAGTCCAAGAAGCGTGGCTTGGCGGTGGTCTTCATCACCCATCAGGTCATGCACGCCATGACCGTCGGCGACCATTTCGCGGTGCTGATCCGCGGCGCCATCGCCGATGATTTCAGCAAGGGCCAAAGGTCCCGCGAGGAGATTACGGATCTGATGGCCGGTGGCGAGACAATGGCCGGCCTGGAAGCCCAGGTCGAAGGTCACATGGCCGAGCACGAAGGCCATCCGCCGTCCCTCCAGGTGCTGGAGGGCCCAGCCGCTCAGTAGATTTCTTAAAAGGCGCCAACCAGGCGTGGCTCCATGCCGCCGAGTTGGCCATTGCCCGTAAATTCGAAAAAGCAAAAGCAGGACAGAAATGACAATCCGCATTGCAGTGATCGGCGCCGGTTTGATGGGCGCGGATCATGCCAAGATAGTTGCCGAGGAACTGCCCGGCGCAACCCTTCAATTGGTCTGCGACATGGATGAGCAGCGCGCTCGTTCTGTTGCCGGCGCGTGTGGCGCTATCGACATTGCCACCGACCCCAACGGCGCCATCACGCGGCAAGACGTGGACGCGGTGATCATTGCGAGTCCAGATTTCACGCATGCGCCGCTTTCGATGGCCTGCATTGCCGCCGGCAAGCGCGTCCTATGCGAAAAACCGCTGTCACAGGCGTCGGCTGACTGCATCGCGGTGATGGAAGCCGAGCAGAAAGCGGGGGCGAAATTCGTCCAGCTCGGCTTCATGCGGCGTTACGACCGCTCCTATCAGGAAATGAAGCAAGCGCTCGATAATGGTCATCTCGGCCGGGCGCTGATGATGCACAATTTTCACCGCAACGTTGAAACGCCTGCGGCCGACTTCACCGGCGCGATGGCTATCACCAATTCGGCCCCGCACGAATTTGATGTCGTGCGATATGTGCTCGGCACCGAATATGCTGCCATCTCCGCATTCCAGCCAAGCCGCTCGGACGGGCGTGTGGCACCTGTCGTCATGGTGCTGGAAACGGTGGATGGGCAACTCGTCAACATCGAGATCAACAACAACGCCGCCTATGGCTATGACGTTCGCGCCGAGCTGATTGGCGAGAACAGCGCCGTGGCAACCAACAACGTTGCCTACACCCGCACGGAGTCAGCGCTTACCCAAAGCACGAACTACGACGCCGACTGGCGCACCCGCTATTACGATGCCTATCGCCGCCAGAACCGCGACTTCCTTCGATTCGTCATGACTGGTGAGTTCCCCGCGACCGCCTCGGACTGCTGGGATGGCTACTGCGCCGCCGTCGTTGCCGAGGCCGGCGTGGTAGCGCTGAAGGAAGCCCGTCGTACGCCTGTCCAGATGATTGCAAAGCCGGAGTTCTACGCGTGAAGCTGGGCTTCGTTTCAGACAGTCTCGGCAATCTGCCGTTCGAGGCGGTGCTTAATCATGCGCAGCGCATGGGGGTATCGGGCATCGAGGTGAACACTTGCGGCTGGTCGACCGCCCCGCATTTCCGACTTTCGTCCATGCTGGGTAACAGGGAAGCGCAGAAGCGGATTGCTTCAGCCTTCGAGGAACGCGGCCTGGAGATCATAAGCCTCAACGCCAACGGCAATCCGCTGCACCCAACCGATCCGGCCCAGGGCCAAGGGTTGAAAGACACGATCCGCGTCGCTGGCGAGATGGGCATTCGCACCGTCTGCACCATGAGCGGTCTGCCGGCTGGCAGCGCTAGCGACAGCATGCCGAACTGGGTCGTCTCGTCCTGGCCGCCGGAAACGCAGACCATCCTTAAATATCAATGGGAAGAAAAGCTGATCCCGTTCTGGACCGAGATCGTGGCGCTGGCGAAAGAAAACGGCGTCGAGCGCATTGCGCTCGAGCTGCATGGCAATCAGTGCGTGTATAACGTGCCCTCGCTCCTGAAGCTTCGAGCAGCCGCAGGACCTGTCGTGGGCGCCAATCTGGACCCGTCGCACCTGTTCTGGATGGGTGCTGATCCCCTCGCTGCTGCCGAAGCGCTCGGCGCGGCCGTTTATCATGTCCATGCCAAGGACACGATGCTGAACCGGCCAGTCCAGGCAACGACCTCGCTGCTTGAGAATGGCAACCTAATGGACATTCCGGCCCGCTCGTGGAGCTACATCACGCTCGGGTTCGGCCATGGTGAGGAGTGGTGGCGGCAATTCTGTTATCGGCTCAAGATGGCTGGCTACGACGGCTGGCTTTCCATCGAGCACGAGGACGTACTTCTGAACTCGCTGGAGGGGCTCGAAAAGTCCGTCGCGCTCCTCCAGAGCGTGATGCCGTCAGCTCCCGCAGATTTCAAACCGCAAGATATCTGAGGAGAGATTCAATGCCCTGGGTTGACGCTTGTGCCGCTGACGAAATCGAAGCCGAGGAAGCCAAGCGCTTCGAGAATGGCGGCCGTACCTTCGCGATCTTCCGCAACGACGCGGATGAATACTATTGTACAGACGGGCTTTGCACGCATGAGAAGATCCACCTCGCGGACGGTCTCGTCATGGGTAATACGGTGGAGTGCCCCAAGCACGCTTCCGTTTTCGACTTCACGACTGGCGAAGTAGAGACGCCCCCGGCCTGCGAGAACCTCAAAATTTACAAGACGAAGGTCGAGAACGGCCGCGTCATGATCGAGGTTTGAGCCGTTATGAGCCAACCCTTCCAGTTGGCCGCCTGCGCCGAGATGCTTTGGCTTGATCGTCCGATGGCTTGGCGCGTCGCACGTCTACATGAGATGGGTTTCGGCGTCGGATTGTGGAATTGGCCGGACCATGACCTCGCAGCGCTCGAGAAGTCGGGGGCGACCTTCACGATCATGAACGGCTACCTCGAAGGAAGGCTCGCCGACGACGAGGGCGCCGACATGCTCTTGAAGTCCGCCCTGGAGACCGCAAGAGTCGGAAAGCGCCTCGGGATTGCCAGGCTCAACCTGCACGGCACCGGTCTCGGCGAAGGCGGTATTCCTATTGTGAAGTCCGAAGTCGAGACCGGCCCCATGTGGCTGAAGGCGCGGGACACCTTGAACCGTATCTGCGACTTGGCCGAGGCCGAAGATGTCGTCTTCACGCTTGAAAACCTGAACCTGCTTGACCACCCGGGCTGCCCCTTTGGCTCGACGGCAGACGTGCTGGCATTGGTGTCATCGATCAATAGACCCCAACTGCGGATCAACCTCGATCTTTATCACACTCAGATCGGCGAGGGCGATATCGTCCGCTGGTGTCAGAAATGCCTGCCCTTCATCGGCGAGGTGCAGATGGCCGACAATCCGGGTCGTTGCGAGCCGGGAACAGGCGAGATGAACTGGCCCTACATCGCGAGAGCTCTGTTCGACATGGGGTATCGCGGGTCGGTGGGTCTGGAAGCCTTTGCCCAAAACGATCCTGAGGCAGCGCTGGTTGCTTTCCGGCGGGCTTTTACGGTGTGAGCCATGCGGAGCATCATCAGGAGCGGCAAGCTGTCCGACCATGCTCTCCGATCCGAGCGCCGCTCGCAGATTTCTTTCGAGTTCACCTGACCTGCAGTGGAGGCTGATTATGGCCATGTATCACAACCGTCCTCATGTCGAGGATATCCGAAAGATGAAGAGGAATGGAAAGAAGATATCCATGCTCTTCGTCAGCACGCCCGACGAGGCAGCCGCCGCTGCCGCGGCAGGCATTCATATGCTCTCCATCGAGGGCCGATACTTTGACCAGGAAATGCGACAGGCAGCCGGCGACTGTTTCGTTCAGGTCGGTCTGCCTTACGGCGGCTGGGGCAGCTTCGCTGGCCGTCCGCTCGCTACGGCAGGAGACTATCTGCGTGCGGCTTTCCACTTTGCTGGCATTGGTGGCGACGCCTTCTACTGCTCTGCGTCCTACGATATCCAGAAGGCGCTCTGCGACAACCACCTCCCTGTCGTCGGGCATATCGGCCTGATCCCTTCGTACATCACCTGGACCGGTTGGCGCGCAGTCGGAAAGAGCGCGGAAGAAGCGATACGCCTCTGGCGGCACACCCAGAAACTCGAGGAGATCGGTGTCTTCGGGGCGGAACTGGAAGTCGTGCCCGACCGGGTGGCGAAATTCCTGACCGAAAACTCGTCGCTGGTCATGCTTGGCATGGGCGCCGGCAAGCATGCTGATGCGCAATACCTCTTCACAGAGGATGTCTGCGGCTATGGCAAGAACCATAAGCCGCGGCACGGAAAGGTTTACCGGAACCTCGGCCCTGAGCTGCAGAAGATCCAGGACGAGCGCGTGGCGGCGTTCAGGGAATACAAGGCCGACGTCGATTCTGGCCGGTACCCCGGTTACGAACATACAGTTCCGATTGGGGACGCTGACTTCGACAGCTTCATGCGAGCAGCCAAAGGGTGACAACCATGCGTGCGGGGCTATCCGATTGCTCAGGAGCGGGTGTCAGGCAAGTCGAAGTCCGCAACACGAAGGCGCCAACGCTCGCTGAACTCAAAATGCTGATTGCGAAGAGGGAGCTGATCCTTCCGGCGAAGTTGGAAACTCTGGTCCGTGTGATGTTTGCAGAGCCAGACTACGTTGCCTTCGAAAATTCTGCCTCGATCGCTCGCCGATGCAACGTGTCAACGACAACCTTATCTCGCCTCGCTCCGCGCCTTGGCTTCAGGTCTTTTAAAGAAATGCAGAACTGCTTCCGAAATCACATCCTCGATCGAAAAGCCCAGCGCAAACCGAGCTGATAAGTCGGCTACATCGATCACTGAGAAGTCCGATCCGCGCCTTGAGCAAGCCCGCCGCCCAAAGTTTAGCTTTCTAGCCCGGCATTCCCAGAAGCTGACTTTCCGCTTACGGGCCCCAAGGCGACATCAGGACATCTGCTTGGCAAAGACCGCTTCTGGCGCCTCTGCGACGTTCGTTGGCACCACAAGGAAGCAGGCTCGGCCCTGAAATCATTGAAGAATTTTTGGACGGGCGCTACCAAAGCTTCAGTTTTTGTTGTGATTTCAATAGCTTATAGGAGGGTGGTAGCGGGAGAGCGCTACCGCCTTTCCCCCCACTCACTGAACTGCCAGTTCCGGCTTCGCTGCTACGGCTGAGCGAAGTGAGCCTCTCTAACTGCGAATCGGGGGGTCAGGAGTTCGAATCGCTTCGGGCGCGCCATTCCAAATAATTGAAATCGTTGGCATTTTTTGGTCAACAGGTTGCGGCCTGCGTCCCACTGCAATATCAAAAGATGCCTCGGCTTCAGGGAGACCACACCACCGCCCATTCGGTCGGCTGTGAAAGCGCGTCGTTACAACGCAAGTGAAAAAAACTACCGGGCAATCAAAGCAGACATTTCTGGACTGTTTGTCGACCGAGGCGGAGTCTGATGACATTCAACCTCAGCCGGAACCGAAATGGCTTTACCGTCCGATCCAGATTTCCACGCCCGCGAAACACTCCGGCTGATCGGCCCTGATCCGCAAAACTGGGTGCCGGACCGGGAGGGCGTCGACCACAATGTCTTCATCGTGGGTGGCGGGCAGACGGGCTCGACCTTTGCCTTCGCGTTGAGGCGCGCCGGCATTGGCAAGGTCACGGTCATCGATGCGGCGCCGGATGAGAGCAAAGCCGGCATCTGGCTGACCCATGCGCGGATGAACCGGTTACGAACGCCCAAGGGCCTGCCGGGACCGGAACTCGGCCTGACGGGCTTGAGCTTTCAATCATGGTATGAAGCCCGCCATGGTGCGGAAGCCTATGCCGGCTTCGATCGTATCGCGCGGACGGATTGGGCGAACTACCTGAAATGGTATCGCGGCTTTCTCGGCATAGGCATTCGCTATGGCACGCGTCTCCTGCGCATCGAGCCGGCTGACGGGCATTTTCGTCTCCACCTCGAAACCGACGGCACGCGATCGGTCGAAAGGGCGCGCAAGGTCATTCTGGCCAATGGATTTGGCGGCAGCGGCGGTGCCGCCGTCCCGGAGGTGCTCGCCACTCTGCCCCAGGGCCTTGTCGCGCACAGTTCGGCAGCAATCGATTTTGCCTCACTCAAGGACCAGGCGATCGCTGTCGTGGGATCCGCGGCCTCGGCATTCGATGCGGCCGGGACAGCCCTTGAGGCCGGGGCAAAATCGGTGCGTCTCTTCGCCCGCCGCAACAGCATTGCCAGCGTGCCGATCAACCGCGTGCGCGGCTATCCCGGCGCCTATGACAACTATCCGCTGTTGCCGGATGCGGTGCGCTGGCGCCAGGCGTTGCGGTTTCGCGAGGCCGGTTCGACGCCGCCGCCCGATGCGGTGGAGCGGGTGGTGCGGCACAGGAATTTCCACCTGCATCTCGGTTCCCTCTGGACAAATGCGGATGTCGAAGGCGGCAAGGTAGTCTCCGATATCGGCGGCGAGACATTTGCCTTCGACTTCGTCATCGCCGGCACCGGCTATTTCGCCGACCCGACACGCAAGCCTGAATTTGCCGATTTCGCAGCCTCAATCCGGCTGTGGCGTGACCAGTACACGCCGCCGGAAGGCGAACTGGATGAAATTTTCGGCGCCCATCCTTATCTCGGCCTCGGTCATGAATTCCTCGAAAAGGCGCCGGGCGAGGCGCCGTTCCTGAAGGATGTCCATGTCTTCAATCCCGGCGGCTTCGTCAGTTTCGGCCTGCCGATCGGCGATGTGCCGTCGATCAGGCGCGATGTGCCGGCCGTGGTCGCCCGCATCAGCCGTGATCTCTTCCTCACCGATCTCGACAGCTATGAGAGCCGCATAACCGGCAGCCATCCGGCCGAGTTCGGCGAGGAGGCCTATGCCTCCGCCGTCTGGCGACCGGCGCAGACCATCGCGGCGGAATAGACATTTTTCGATGGACAATTACCGATGACCTTCAGCCCTGACCTTTCCGACCCGTTCGTCGCTACGGCGGTCGGACTGCGCGATATCTTCGATCGGGATGCGGTGGCGCGTGACAAGGCCGGGGGGCGACCGGTCGAACAGATCCGGCTGCTGAAGGAAAGTGGCTTGCCCTCGGCGCAGATTCCCAAGCGCTACGGCGGCAGGGGCGCGTCCTGGCTGTCGGTGCTTCGCGTCGTGCGCGAATTCGCCCGCACCGATGGTTCGCTCGCCCATCTCTACGGCTACCATCATCTGCCGCTCAACGGCGTGTTGTTTCGCGGCACGCAGGCGCAAAAGGACCAACTGCTGACACGCTCGGCCCGCGAGAACTGGGTCTGGGGCAATTCCGGCAACGCCATGTCGAAGACGTCGACGGCCAAGCGCAACGGCAAGGGCTGGATCCTCAGCGGCTTTCGGCCGTTCTCTTCCGGTTCGCACATCGCCGACTATATCCAGGTTGCCTGGGAGGACGGCCAGGATCGACTAGCGGCGGCGATCCCGGCCGATCGCGAGGGCATCGTCATCGAGGACGACTGGGATGGCGTCGGCCAACGCCAGACGGGTTCCGGCAAGGTCACGTTCAAGGACGTGCATGTCGGCGATGACGAACTGATCGGCTCGCCAGCGGTGCCGCTGACGCCGTTCCAGACGCTGACCTCACTCTTCCAACAGGCGGTCTTGCTCAATTTGTTCGTCGGCAGCGCCCAGGGCGCGCTCAGCGAAGGCCGCGACTATACGGTCTCGCAATCGCGCCCCTGGGTCTATTCCGGCTACGAGAAGCACACGGACGACCCGTTCGTGCAGCGCAAATACGGCGATCTCTATATCCGCACGCTGGCTGCGGCCGAGCTAGCCGATTTGGCGGCGCGAAGCCTCGATGCCGCCTATATCAAGGGCGAGGCTTTGACCCCGGAGCAACGCGGGCAGACGGCGATCGATCTCGCAACCGCCAATGTCTATGCCGGGCAAATCGGCCTCGACGCATCGAGCGAGATTTTCGAGGTGATGGGCGCCCGCTCGGCCACCAAGGCCAACGGCTTCGACAGGTTCTGGCGCAATGTGCGCACGCACACGCTGCACAATCCGGCCGAATACAAGAAGCGCACCATCGGCACCTGGTTGCTCACCGGGGAATTCCCGGTCGGCGGATTGTATCGCTAAGGAGGCGCTAGATATGGCCAGGCGCAAGGACAAGCTGAAGCTGGGAGCGTTTCTTCTCTTCACCGGTCACCATGTGGCAGCCTGGCGCCATCCACAGGCGGCCGAGGGGACCAGCCTCGGCGACCATGTTGAACTGGCGAGGCTCGCGGAAGCGGCCAAATTCGATGCGATCTTCTTTGCCGATGGCGTCGCGGCGCGGCTGAGCAATCTCGAGGCTGCCAGCCGCAAGGCGCATAGCGGCGTCTATCCGTTCGAGCCGATCACGCTGCTGTCGGCGCTGTCGGCTGTGACCACCAATATCGGCCTCATCGCCACGGCTTCGACCAGCTATTCCGATCCCTATAATCTCGCCCGCCAGTTCGCGTCGCTCGACCATCTGAGCGGCGGGCGCGCCGGCTGGAATCTTGTCACCTCGTCCGACCCGGACGCGGCTTTCAATTTCGGCCACGAGGCACATATCCAGCACGGCGACCGTTACGATCGGGCCGAGGAATTCGCCGATGTCGTGCTTGGACTGTGGGACAGCTGGGAAGATGACGCCTTCCCGCGCGACAGAGAAAGCGGGCGCTATTTCGACAAGGACAGGCTGCATGTGCTGAACCACAAGGGCCGGCACTTCAAGGTGCGCGGTCCGCTGAACACGCCGCGAACGCCGCAAGGTCATCCGGTCGTCGTCCAGGCCGGCGCGTCCGGCCCCGGCAAGGAGCTGGCGGCGCGCACGGCGGAAGCGATCTTTGCCGCGCAGATCACGCTCGACGAAGCGACTGCCTTCTATGCCGACGTCAAGGGCAGGCTCGGCAAATACGGCCGCTCGGAGGATGATCTGAAAATCCTGCCTGGCATCTTCCCGGTCGTCGGCCGGACCGAAGCCGAGGCGCAGGAGAAATTCGAACAGCTGCAGGATCTCATCCAGCCGGAAGTCGGCCTGGGTCTGGTGTCGGCGCTGGCCGGCGGCTTCGACCTCAGCTCATACCCGATCGACGGGCCGGTGCCGGACCTGCCGGAGACCAATGCCGGCAAGAGCCGGCAGGCGCTGGTGATCGATTTGGCGCGGCGCGAGCAGCTAACGATCCGGCAGTTGTATCTGCGCATCGCCGGCGCTCGTGGCCACTGGCAGGTGGTCGGCACGCCCGAGCAAATCGCCGACACCATGGAAGAGCGGTTCGAGAACTACGGTGCCGACGGCTTCAACATCATGGCCCCGATCATGCCCGGCGGCTTGAAGGATTTCATCGAGCTGGTGGTGCCGGAACTGCGCCGCCGTGGCCTGTTCCGCGAGGAATATGAGGGCAGCACCTTGCGCGACAATCTCGGCCTGAAGCGGCCGGCAAACCGTTTTTCGCGGCATGCCGCAGCAGCCGCGGAATAGGCCGGCAATGGCACGCGATACGCTCTTTCTCATTCAGCCTGGTTTCTCCGACCCGAAACATCCGGGCCGGACATTCGTCTGTCCCTTTTGCAACCAGGTCGAAGGGCTGCTCGCCGCCTTTCCTGATCTCGCCGCCAGACTGGACGTCGAGCGCGTCCCGTTCGCAAGGCCGAGAAGCAAGGTGATCGACGCTCTTGGCGAACGGCACCAGTCGCTGCCGGTGCTCGTCATCGGCAGCAATCCGCCCACTGGCCTGCCGACGGCCAAAGGCAAGGCCTTCTCCGACGACACCAGGCGCATTCTTGCGCTGCTTGCCGAGCGCCACGGCTTCCCTCATCTGCATGAGTGACACGATGACCTTCGATCCCGATACTTCCAATCCATGGATCGCCAAGGCGGTCGAGCTTCGCGATGTCTTTGCCCGCGACGCGGTCGAGCGCGACCAGCTTGGCGGCCGGCCCACCGAACAGATCCGCCTGCTCAAGGAAAGCGGGCTACTCACCATCGTCATCCCCAAGGAGTTCGGCGGCGCCGGCGAACCCTATTCGACGGCGCTGAAGATCGGCCGCGAGTTCTCCAAGGTCGACGGTTCGATCGGCCACATCTATGGCTACCATTTCAGCGCGCTGATCGCCGCCAGGCTCAATTCGGACGAACCGCGCTCGGCCGATCTGCTGCGCCGTTCGGCTGCCGGCGACTGGTTCTGGGGCAACACCGGCAACAGCTTTTCCAAGACGCTGTTCGGCCGCCAGGATGGCGAGTGGACGATCGTCAACGGCTTCAAGCCGTTCGCCTCCGGCTCGCATGTCGCCGACTACCTTTCGACCTCCTGGGAAGACGAGGTCAGCGGCGAGAGGAAGTTTGCGGCGATCCCCGCGGACCGTGACGGCATCACCATTCTCGACGACTGGGACGGCATCGGCCAGACGCAGACCGGGAGCGGCAAGGTCACCTACAAGGATGTCAGGATCCACGACAGCGAGCTGGTGCGCGGCTGGGTCGACGCGTCGCTGCCGATCCGCACCATCGGCCCGCTGCAACAGCAAAGCGTGCTGCTCAATGTCTTCATCGGCACCGCCCAGGGCGCGCTGCTGGCGGCACGCGACTATACGCTCAACAGCTCACGGCCGTGGATGTATTCCGGCGTCGAGCGCCATATCGACGATCCATGGATCAAGCGGCAATATGGCGAACTCTGGGTCAAGACGCGGGCAGCGACGGTTCTGGCTGATCGCGCAGCAGCGGCGATCGATCATGCGATCGCCCGCGGCAAGGAGCTGACCGAGCAAGAACGCGGCGAGGCGGCGGTTGCCGTCGCTGCCGCCAACGTGCTGGCGGGCAATGTCGCGCTGGAAGTCACGACCGAGATATTCGAGGTGATGGGCGCGCGGTCGGCGGTGCGCAAATACGGCTTCGATCGCTTCTGGCGCAATGCGCGCATTCACACGTTGCACAACCCTGCAGAATACAAGACCCGCACCGTCGGCACCTGGTACCTGACCGGCGCCTATCCCGAGCCGGGCGTCTTTCGATGAGCCGCGGGCAGCTCCATCTCAACGTCAACATCCTGCATGCCGGCTTCTCGCCGGCGGCATGGCGGATGGACGGCGTCGACCCTTACGCTGCCTTCACCGTCGACCACTATGTGCAGGTGGCGAAGATCGCCGAGCGCGCCAAGCTCGACGCCGTATTCCTTGCCGACCAGGCGGCAATCTCGGATCGCATCGACTATCGTCCGATCACATCGCTGGAGCCGACCATCGTGCTGGCAACGATAGCCGCCGCGACCGAGCGCATCGGCCTGATCGCCACGGCATCGACCAGCTTCAACGAACCCTACAACATCGCCAGGCGCTTCGCGACGCTCGACCATGTCAGCGGCGGACGCATCGGCTGGAACATCGTGACCACGGCCGACCCCGCCTCGGCTCGCAATTTCGGCCTGACGGGTGCGATCGATCATGGCCGGCGCTATGAGCGGGCGGCCGAATTCACCGAGATCGTCAAGGCATTGTGGGACAGCTGGGAGGACGATGCCTTCATCGGCGACGTCGCCAGCGGGCGCTTCGTCGATGCCGCCAAGGTTCATGCCATCGAGCACAGGGGCGCGCATTTTTCGGTGCATGGCCCTCACAATGTGCCGCGTTCGCCGCAAGGCCATCCCGTGGTCGTCCAGGCCGGCGGTTCCGATGACGGCAAGGACCTCGCCGCCCGCCACGCCGAAGCGGTGTTTTCCGCATCGCAATCCTTCGATGAGGCGCTCGGCTATGCGCGGGAACTGAAGGCTCGAGCCGTCGCCTATGGCAGGAGCGGCGGTTTGCCGCTCAACCTCGCCGGCCTCGCCACCATCATCGGCAGCACCGAGGGCGAGGCGAAGCGGCGGCAGGAAGAGCTGTGGGACCGCATCCCGCTCGATTACAGCCTGACGCGGCTGTCGGGCGTGCTCGGCATCGATCGCGAGCGGCTGAAGCTCGATGAGAAATTGCCTGACGTCATCCCGTTGCCAGCCAATGGCGGGCACACCTTCTTCAAGGCCACGCTCGCGCTCGCCCGCAACAACGATTTCACCGTGCGGCAATTGATCCGGGCGCTGAACGGCAGCACCGGCCACCGCACCATCGTCGGCACGCCGGAGCAGATCGCCGACGATATCGAAAGATGGTTTGTCGCCGGCGCCGCGGACGGCTTCAATCTGATGCCGGACGTTCTGCCGACCGGGCTGGAAGTTTTTGTCGATACGGTGGTGCCGATCCTGCGTCGGCGTGGCCTCTTTCGCACGGACTATGAAGGGCGCACGCTGCGCGACCATCTCGGGCTCGCCCGGCCCGAAAGCCGTTTTGCGCCGCAGCCGCACGCGGCGCCAGGGCTGCTTGGGGCCACCCATTGAACGATCATCAAACGATAACGGAGCGGACGGTTCTGCCATTAACCTCCACGCCCGGCGAAAATACAGGCCCGACAATGAGCGCTGATCCCGAATTTGTTTGGTACATCCCCAACCATGTCGACCCCGGTCACCGCGGCGAGCCGGCCGTCGTGGACCACAACAGCCTGGAGACGCTGACCAGCCACGCTAAGGCGCTTGAGGACCACGGCTGGAAGGGCGCGCTGATCGGTACCGGCTGGGGTCGGCCCGACACGTTTACCGTCGCGGCCGCGCTCGCCGCGCGGACCAGCTCCTTCGAGCCGCTCATCGCGATCCGCCCAGGTTACTGGCGGCCGGCGCACTTCGCGTCCGCCGTAGCCACGCTCGACCAGCTGACCGCCGGTCGCGTGCGTATCAACATCGTGTCGGGCAAGGACAACCTCGCCGCGTATGGGGACAGCGAAGGCGACCAGAACCATCGCTATGCCCGCACCAGAGAGTTCATGAGGCTGGTTCGCAGACTTTGGACCGAAGAGAACGTGACCTTTGCAGGCGAGCACTTCCAGGTCACCGGGTCTACCGTCATGCCCCGCATCCACGTCCGTGGGAACCGCCGCCATCCCAAGCTCTATTTCGGCGGTGCGTCGGAGGCGGCCGAGCTTGTGTCGGCCAGCGAGGCGGATGTTCAGCTCTTCTGGGGAGAGCCGCTCGACGGCGTCCGAGAGCGGATCGAGCGGCTCAAAGCCTTGAGCACGGAACTTGACCGAGACCTCCCGCCTCTTGAATTCGGGTTGCGGGTCACCACGCTGGTCCGCGACACCACCGGGCAGGCCTGGGCGGACGCCGAGGCGAAGGTCGAGGAGATGGCCAAGGGCCAGGGCGCCGGCTGGAAGGATCACGGTCGGGCGGTAGCGGTGGGCCAGCAGCGTCTGCTCGACCTACATGCGCGCGGCGAGGTGCTGGACGACAATCTTTATACTGCGCCGGGCAAATATGGCGGCGGCGGCGCCGGCACCACCTGGCTGGTCGGCTCGGCCGCCGCCGTCGCCCGCTCGCTCGGCAAGTACCGGGATCTGGGCATCACACACTTCGTGCTCTCGGACACACCGTATCTTTCCGAGATCAAGCGGCAAGGCAACCAGTTGCTTCCGCTTTTGCGCAACGGGGCCTAGACGATGTCACAGCCGGCCGCCTTCAGCACCCGCCCTTCCGACGCCGACCTGCGTGGTGAAGCGGCGCTACGGCGGCGTTACCGGGCGCCGCAAAGCGCGCATACCGGAAACTGGAACAAAGCCCTCGAGGCGAATCTTTCGCATCGCTCGGTCCGCAACTATCTCGCCAAGCCGCTGCCTGACGGGACGCTGGAACTGATCGTCGCTGCCGCCCAGTCGGCGCCGACCTCGTCCAATCTCCAGGCGTGGAGTGTGGTCGCCGTCGAGGATCCGGAACGCAAGGCGCGGCTTGCCGGACTGGCGGCGATCAATCGCCATATTGAGCAGGCGCCGCTGCTGCTGGTCTGGCTGGCTGACCTGTCGCGGCTGCGCGCCATTGCCGATGCAAACGGCCGGGCGGGCGAGGGGCTCGACTATCAGGAGAGTTTTCTGCTGGCCGTGATCGACGCCGCACTTGCCGCACAGAATGCCGTGGTGGCGATCGATGCGCTGGAACTCGCCTCCTGCTACATCGGCGCCATGCGCAATCATCCGCAGGAGGTGGCGCATGAGCTTGGCTTGCCGCCGGAAACCGTGGCGGTGTTCGGTCTGACCGTCGGCTATCCCGATCTCCTGGCCGCGACTGATATCAAGCCCAGACTGCCACAGGCTGTGGTGCTGCATCGCGAGCGCTACCAATCAGCTCCGCATCCGGACGATCTCGCAGCCTACAACCAGACGCTTCGCACCTTCCAGCAGGAGCAGTCGATGCCCGTGGTCGACTGGACCGAGCTGATGTCGAACCGCATCGGCAGCACAGCGGCGCTGAAAGGCCGCGATCGCCTGGGCGATGCGCTCAAGGCGCTGGGCTTCAAGCTGAAATAGCCGAGACCTGCTTCTCTGCAAGACTAAGGCAGGACTATTCAGCGGCGATGATGGCGATGCGCGCCGGCAGCGCCGCCGGCGGTGTGAAGTCGAGCGCGCCAAGCCTCCGCGCCTCAGCCTTCAACCAGCCATGGAAGCGCTCGACGGTCGCGAGCTTCGCCTTGTGCGGCGTCGTCGCGAAATAATAGGAAAACTCGACCGGCTGCGGCGAGCCGAACGGGCTGACCAGACGCCCCGAGGCAAGGTCAGGCTCGGCCAGCCGGAATTTGCCGAGGCCGATGCCCTTGCCGGCAACAGCCGCGTCAAGCACCAGCGACGACTGGCTAAGCCGTATGCCACCTTCGACAAGGCGGCCGGACAGGCCGTTGGATCGCAGCCAGCCCTTCCAGTCCGGGCAGCTCGGATCGCGTTCCGGTCCCTCCTCATGCAGGATAGGCGCGTCACGCAGCCCCTCAGGTCCGCGATAGAGACCGTGCATGCGGGCAAATTCCGGGCTGCAGACGGGCAGCACCGCTTCCGAAAACAGCCGTTCGGTGACGAGGCCGCTATAGGAGCCTGAGCCGTAGCGGATGACACAGTCGATGTCTTCGCTGGCAAAATCGGCAAGCCTGGTCGATGCATCGACTAGCACTTCGAGGCCAGGCACCGCATCGCGTAGCGCATCAAGCCGCGGGATCAACCATTTGCTGGCGAAGGAAGGGGCGACCGACACCTTGATTGGCGCATCCTCCTCGTCGCCGGAAATGCGTGCGACCGATTCGACAACCACGTCGAAAGCCTCGGTGAGGCCCGGCATCAACGCCTGACCGGCCGAGGTCAACAGAAGCTCGCCGCGGTTGCGCTGGAACAGCGGTTGCCCCAGGTGATCCTCGAGCAGGCGGATCTGCTGGCCGATAGCGGCGGGCGTCACATGGAGTTCTTCGGCCGCCCGCGTAAAGCTCAGGTGACGGGCGGTTGCGACAAAAGCGCGAAGCGAGGTCAGCGGCGGAAGTCTCGCCAGCGTCGGTCGTAGCTTCCTTGTTTTCGCGCGAATGAGATCAACCATGAAGCGCATTCAACACGTTCGGACCGGGCGCGACGAGGGCGGCCTTTGCGCCAAAGCGCCCGGCGGAAAATTTCGTTTGCCGCAGCGTTGCCTCAGCGGGAACGGAAATCTAAGAAATCGCAATGTCTACTATTCTTGTAGAATAAGGTCGGGATGCTGATTTGGGCGGCGACCAGCCTCGCCGGGTCCCAAGCCGGGTCTTGGAATGAAACCGTCGTGCGAAGCGGCGCTTTCGGCAGACGATAGAAAATCATTCTTCCGGTTTTGCAGGCTGGCAGGGATCATTGCGTCGAGGCGCCGGAATGTGTTCGGCCGCCGGATGCAATCCGTTTTCCGGAGCCCAAGACCATGCCTGTCAATCGTCGTCATTTCAACCAACTGCTGTTGCTTGGCGGTGCGAGCTTCGCATTGCCCGGTCTTTCCTTTGCCGCCGAAGGCACGCCCGTTAAGGGCGGGACGCTCAACTGGGCCTACTATCCTGATCCGACATCGCTGATCGCCATCAACACCTCGTCGGGCACCGGTCAAGCGATCGGCCCCAAGGTCAATGAGGGCCTGCTGGATTTCGACTATGATCTCAACCCGAAACCGCTGCTGGCGACGGACTGGTCGATCAGCGATGACGGCCTGCGCTATACTTTCAAGCTGCGCGGGGGCGTCAAATGGCACGACGGCAAGGACTTCACCTCGCAGGACGTTGCCTTCACCATCTTTCGGCTGAAGGAGGCGCATCCGCGCGGTCGCATCACCTACCAGAACGTGACGGCGGTCGAGACGCCCGATCTGCACACCGCAATCATTGTGCTTTCAAAGCCGGCGCCCTATCTGGTCACAGCGCTGAGCAGCTCGGAATCGCCGATCGTGCCAAAGCATGTCTACGAAACGTTCAAGCCGGCGGAACAGCCCAAGCTGGAACAGACGATCGGCACCGGGCCGTTCCTTCTCAAGGAATGGGTGCCTGGCAGCCATCTGATCTTCGATCGTAACCCGGATTACTGGGATGCGCCCAGGCCCTATCTTGACCGCGTCGTCCTGCACGTCATCCTCGACCCGGCCGCACGCTCGGCGGCGCTTGAAACCGGCGAGATCGATATCGGCGCCAATCCCGTGCCGCTGGCCGACATCGAGCGGCTGAAGGCAAACCCTGCTCTGGTCGTCGACACCAACACCTACGCCTATTCCGGCCCGCAGCAGCAATTGTTCTTCAACTACGAGAACGAAATCCTAACCAAGCGCGACGTGCGCCTGGCCATCGCGCACGCGATCGACCTGCAGAAGCTGGTCGACATCGCGCTCTATGGCTATGCGCAGGTGTCGCCAAGCCCGGTCAGCACGGCACTGCCCAAATGGTACGACCCGAGCATCAAGGCGCGCGAGCCCGATCCCAAACTGGCGGAGAAATTGCTCGACGACGCCGGCTATCCGCGCGGCGCCGACGGCACGCGCTTCAAGCTCCGGCTTGCCTACAACGCGTTCCTGCCGGCGTCCTATGCCGATTTCATCAAGCAATCGCTGGCAGCGGTCGGCATCGACGCCGAGATCCTGAAGCTCGATCTGTCGACGTTCCTGAAGACCGTCTATACCGACCGTGCCTGGGACCTGGTCGTGGAATCGCTGTCGAACACCTTCGATCCGACACTCGGCGTCCAGCGCGCCTACTGGTCGAAGAATTTCAAGATCGGCCTCGTCTTCTCCAACGCTAGTCACTATGCGAACCCCGAGGTCGACGATATCCTCGAAGCGGCCGCCATAGAGCCCGACGAGACCAAGCGGCGCGAGCTCTGGTACAAATTCCAGCACATCATCCATGACGATGTGGTGTCGGTCGATCTGGTCGCCGCCGGCGCCCAGATCGTGGCCAACAAGAAGGTCCGGGATTTCGCGCCCGGCGCGCAAGGCATCAACAACAGCTTCGCGCAGATCTGGCTCGCGCCAACCGCCTAGGTGTTTGGACTCCCTTGGCTGGGATCGGTTGTGAAGACACCGATCCCGACTTCTCTTCCATGAAAGACAATCGCGCAAACGCGGAGTACCGACCATGACCATCAACCGACGCCTGTTCAATCAGTTCCTGCTGCTGGCCGGCGCGAGTACCGCGCTCCCCGCTGGAGCATTCGCCGAAGACGCAAAGCCGGTGGCCGGCGGCACGCTCAATTTCGTCTACTACCCCGAGCCCAACCAGATCGTTTCCATCAACACCAGCGCCGGCGGGCCGGCCACCATCGGTCCGAAGATTTTCGACGGCCTGCTTGCCTACGATTACGATCTCAATCCGCGGCCGCAACTGGCCACCGAATGGTCGATCAGCGACGACGGGCTCGAATATGTCTTCAAGCTGCGCCAGGGGGTGAAGTTCAGCGATGGCCATGATCTGACGTCCGAGGACGTGGCCTTTTCGATCTCGCGGCTGCGCGAAGCGCATCCGCGTGGGCGCATCACCTTCCAGAACGTCACCGACATCGACACGTCGGATCCGCATATTGTGAAGATCAAACTGTCGAAACCGTCCGCCGCCCTGATCTCGGGTCTGGCCGCGACGGAATCGCCTGTCGTGCCCAAACACATCTACGAGAAGCTGAAGCCGGCCGACGATCCGTCCTTCGAGCAGATCATCGGCAGTGGGCCGTTCGTGCTGAAGGAATGGGTAAAGGGCAGCCACATCCTCGTCGAAAAGAATCCGACCTATTGGGATGCACCGAAACCCTATCTCGACCGGATCATTTTCCGCTTCATCACCGATCCCGGTGCACGCGCCGCGGCGCTGGAGACGGGCGAGGTCGACATCGGGCCGAACCCGGTGGCATTCGCCGACCTGGAGCGGTTCAAGGCGCTGCCGCAGTTCGTCGTCGACAGCACCGTCTTCGCCTATAGCGGCCCGTTGCACCAGCTGATCATCAATCTCGAAAACCCGATCCTGAAGGAGAAGAAGGTCCGTCAGGCAATTGCGCATGCGATCGACCTCGACGCGGTGAACGCCATAGTCTTCTATGGCTACGGCCAGGTGTCGCCAACGCCGATCAGCGTCGTCAACAAGAAGTATTTCGATCCCGATGTGAAGGCCGCTACGTTCGATACGACGCTGTCGGAAAAACTGCTCGACGAAGCCGGCTTCAGGCGGGGAGCCGACGGCATCCGCTTCAAGCTCAGGCTCACCAACAATCCCTACAATCCGTGGGGCTATGCCGACTTCCTCAAGCAGGCATTGGCCAAGATCGGCATCGATGCCGAGATCCAGAAGTTCGACTTCGGCACCTATGTCAAAACCATCTACACCGACCGCACATGGGACCTGTCTACGGAGTCCTGCGGCAACATCTTCGATCCGAGCGCCGGCGCGCAGCGGCTCTACTGGTCGAAGAACATCAAGAAAGGGCTGCCGTTCTCAAACGGCGCGCACTACGAGAATCCCGAGGTCGACCGGCTGCTGGAAGCCGCTTCCGTGGAGCTCGACGAGGCCAAGCGCAAGGAATTGTTCTTCAGGTTCCAGGAGATCATCGCTGACGAGTTGCCGATCATCAATCTGATCGCGCCGCCGACCATCATCATCGCCCGCAAAACCGTCAAAAACTATGCGCCGGGGGCCGAAGGCCTGTCGGCAAATTTCGCTGACGCCTATATCGATCCGAACGCCTGAACTCAGCGGACATCAGCAAGAAAAGGGTCGCACCGAGGTGTGGCCCCCGCTTGTGAGGCTGTAATCTCAGGCTAGGGCACGCAGCCTTGGGCTGGCGCCGACCAGAAGGCCGGCAAGGGCGATGGCCTGCGCCAACTGTTCACTGATGGAGCTTGATTCCCAGGCGATGCCGCGCAGCGGATGGCCGATGGCGAAGAGATTGCCGTGGGTCCTGCCATCGCGGGAAATCACCTGGCCATCATGCGTGGCATCGATGCCGAAGCCGGTTGCATGCGGCCTGACGATGCCGTTTTCGAGCAGGCTGTGAACGAACGGATCCGCGATCCGCCGCCAGTCATGCTCCTGATGGCCGCGGCAGTTGACGACGCCGTCGAAACGCAGCCGTTCGACCACGCCGCTATCGCGCCAGCGGATCTCGGCGGAGATGCCGCCGGCCTCCGGATGGAGTGCCAGCACCCGTCCCGCTCCCCCTGTCCAGCGGCCTTGGTTTCGCGCCAGCGCCACACGCTCAAAACTTGGCGGTGCCGCACGGTGCGCGGTGACATCCCAGAACGCGCGCAGATGGCGTGCGAACTTCAAACGCTCCCTGTCGGTGGCGCCTCGCCACAGAGCCAGGATCCATGGCCGGATCGTCAGCGGCAGCCCTTGCCAGTCCAGCCCGGCGGCTTCGATGGCCCGGCGTTCGGCCTTGACCAGGGCAAGAAGCGTTCTGGCGGTTTTCGGTAGCGGACGACCGGCGAGGAAGTCGCGCCACGCTTCCGTGTTGCGTCGTGGCTCCACGAGCTGCCCCCGGCGCGACACGACGCGATAGCCGCCCTCGAAGCCGCGCGCTTCCATGCTGGCGACAACGTCGACCATGCTGAGACTGGAGCCGATCAGCAGCAATTGCTTGCCACTGGCAAGCCGGTCGAGCGCCGCCGCATCCCAGGGATTGGCGACATAGCGGGGATCGCTGACGATGGCTGCTTCGGTGGCGGATGGCTCGCTCTGGAACACCCCGGTTGCGAGCACGACCTCATCGGCCAGCAATTGCTGGCCATCGCTTGTGCCGACGCAAACTCCGGACGGACCTGTCAGCATGTCGATTGCCGATGCCTTGACGTGGCGCAGCGAGGAACGCCCGTCTGCTTCTCTGACGGCTCTCGTCAGTTCGGACTGGACATAGCTGCCGAACAGCCAGCGCGGCGGGCTGGAGTCCGGGACATCTTCGGGCGGTGTCCAGCCATGCTCCGGCCCATTCGCCACGAGCCAGCGAACGAGATGATCGGGGTCGTCCGGATGCAGCGAAAAGATGCGCGCCGCGCCGTTGACGAGATGTTGCGGATCGACGGTGCTGTAGGCGACGCCGCGACCAAGCTGGGCCCGGCGCTCGATGATGGTGATCGCCAGCGGCTCGGTCGAACGGTCGAGCAGCTTGATCGCGGTAACCGCGCCGGCAAAGCCGCCACCAACGATAATGATTGAGCGCGGGGAGGAGGGGTTATGAAGCATCAAAAACCTTTGCAACGCTGACGGTCGAAGGTTCGGATCCAGCGCGCCGTCACGGGCCATGGTGCTTTCCCGTAACCCGATGTCAAAAAACAATAATTGCCAGCGGGCGAAAGGCATTCTTTCGCTCAGTGGTGCGGGCAGGCGGTAGAGATAAAAAGCATTACGCGACCCGCCTGAGAAACGCTCTCGAGAACACAGATGACTGAAGATCGAAAGATAAGGCTTGGAGCCTTTGTCCGCGGACCCGGCCATCATGTCGCCGCCTGGCGCCATCCCGATGTGCCCACCAATCCGGGCCTCAGTTTTCAGCATTACGCGGATGCCGCGCGCACCGCCCAGCGCGGCCTCTTCGACATGGTGTTTCTTGCCGACAGCCTCAGCGCGCGCAATGGCGAGCAGCCGATCGAGACTTTCGAGCGCACCGGCCATGTCGTGCATTTCGAGCCGCTAACGCTGCTGTCGGCGCTCTCGACTATCACGCAGCGGATCGGCCTCGTCGCGACCGCTTCAACCACCTATTGGGAGCCTTTCCACCTGGCGCGGCTGTTCGCCTCGGTCGATCATCTGAGCGGCGGCAGAACAGGCTGGAACGTCGTCACCTCGGCCGATGCGCCGGCGGCGGCGAATTTCAGCCGCGACCAGCATCCCGTTCACGCCGACCGCTACGACCGCGCCGAGGAGTTCGTCGCCGTGGCGCAGAAGCTGTGGGACAGCTGGGACGACGACGCTTTCGTCGCCGACAAGGCTTCGGGGATCGCCATCGATCGGCACGCCATCCATGCTCCGAACCATGTCGGCCGGCATTTCCGCGTCAAAGGGCCGCTCAACGTCGCCCGCCCGCCGCAGGGCCATCCAGTTATTGTCCAGGCCGGCTCGTCGGATGCCGGCCAGCACTTGGCGGCGCGGACGGCGGAAGTGGTCTTCACTGCCCATCCGACCATCGAATCAGCGCGCGGTTTTTATGCCGAGCTGAAAGGCCGATTGGGGTCGTTTGGCCGTTCTGCCGAATCCCTGAAGATCCTGCCCGGTGTCTTTCCGGTCGTTGCGGCGACGCGTGCGGAAGCCGAGGACAAGTTCGACGCGATCCAGCGCCTGGTCGATCCGGTGGTCGGCGTGGCGCTGGTTTCGGGCTTGCTCGGCGGCGTTGATCTTTCGAACCATCCGCTCGACGGTCCCTTGCCGGAACTCGGTAGTTCCGATGCGGTGAAGAGCCGCCTGAAAGTCGTTTCCGAATTGGCCGCGAGCCGGAACCTGACCATCCGGCAATTGTATCTCGCCGTCGCCGGCGCGCGCGGTCATTATCAGATCGTCGGCACGCCAAAGGATGTCGCCGACATGATGGAAGAGTGGTTCACCAGCGGCGCGGCGGACGGCTTCAACGTCATGCCGCCGATCCTGCCGACCGGCCTCACCGATTTCGTCGATCTCGTCATCCCCGAGCTGCAACGGCGGCGCCTGTTCCGGACCACCTATGAGGGCAGGACGTTGCGCGAGAATCTCGGCCTTGCGCGCCCGATCCGCGGCGCCACCGAACATCAGGAGAGGAAAGCATCATGAGCGCGAACACGATCGATTCGAAAACGTTTCGCCAATGGCTGGCGGATGGCGAAGAACTGGCGGTGCTGGATATCAGAGACAGCGCGACTGTCGGATACGCGTCGCCGCTGTTCGCCACCAATCTTCCTGCCGCTCAGGTCGAAGCGGAGATCGACCGCTTCGTCCCGCGCAAGGCTGTGCGCACCGTGCTGGCCGATGACGGCAGCGGCATTGCCGAGCAACTTGCCGAACGGCTGGCCCAGCGCGGCCGCAACCAGCTTTTCGCACTTGCCGGTGGAATTCCGGAATGGACGAAGGACGGTGTGGAAGGCTTGCCGACCTTCGACACGCCCGGCGTCGATTTTTCGCTGGCAATCGGCGACGAGAGGGGGACGCCGGTCATCACCGTTGATGAACTAGCGGCACTCAAGGGCCAGGGCGCCGACGTGGTCGTCCTTGACAGCCGGACGGTCGCGGAGTTCGACAAGGACCATGTGCCGGGCGCCATCAGCGTGCCGGGCGCCGAACTGGTGCTGCGCTTCGCCGATGTGGTGCCGTCGCCGGAGACGAAGGTGATTGTCTCCTGTGCCGGCCTGCCGCGCGCCATCATCGGCGCGCAGACGTTGATCGATGCCGGCGTGCCCAACCGGGTCGCCTACCTGCACGACGGCACCAAGGCATGGCGCGAGGCCGGCCTTGCGCTCGAAACCGGCAGGACTTCTGCCTATGGTCCGGCCAGTGAGGACGCGAAGCGCTTCGCGTAGGAGCACATCGCAAAACTTGCCGAAAGCGACAGCTTCCCTCGCATCGATGCGGCGACCGCCGCAGCATGGGCCAGGGACGACAAGCGGACAACCTATCTGCTCGACGTGCGCACGCCGGAGGAATTCGCCACAGCCCATATTGCGGGCTCGATCGCGTCGGAGGGCGGGCAGTTGCTCGGCGTCGCCTATCGCACCATTGCCGTGCGCGGCGCCCGTGTCGTGCTGATCGACGAAGCGCGGCTTCGAGATCGCCATCCTCCTGCATGACTTCCAGTCGTCCAGTCTGGTGGAAGCGGCGTAGAGGCAGGAGAACTGGCGGGCGATTTTAGGGGCCGCTATTCGGCGGCTTCGTTTTGACGGCGGCGACCCGACAGGACATTCTTCTGCATCGCCGTCAGCGAAGACCGCACCGCTTTGGCGCCGTGCTCGAGCATCTTGGCCTCATAGTCCGACAGCGCCTCGAGAAGTGGCTTGCCGCCGCGCTTGGCGGCCATCAGTTCGGGCACCAGCAACCCGGCATCGTAGATCGCAGAGTTGCCGCCGAGCGCGCGGAAATAGGTCATGGCGTGGATGGCATCGCCCAGCAGCGTCACCTGTTTCGTCGGCCATGGCTCGACAGGCTCCGAGCTATGGACGTGAAGCATGGCGACCGTGGACGGATCGGTGTAGCGGATGAGGTTGAGGAGTTCCGGATGCCAGTGACCGATCTTCGACATCAAAAGGTCGAGCAGTTCCGATCCGGAAAGTTTTGCCAGCGCGTCATCCGTGGCGAGCTCATCTTTCTCATAGGCGGTGTTCCACCAGACATAGCTGGTGGTGTTGTTGAAATGGAAACCGGCAATGTCCTTGTGGGTGTCGTCGTCCAGCCCGATCAGCCCATATCTGTGATAGGCCTCGACATTGACCCGGTGGCTGGTGACCATCAGTCCGTGACCTTCTGTCGGCCTGACGCCGGCATTGTAGTCGAGCAGCAGCGGCGAGATCTGGTGAAGCGCTGCCGCATGAAGCGTCATCTTGCCGGCCAGGCGCCGGACGCCGGTGTCGAAACTCCGCGCATGCGGCACCAACTGCTGGCGCACGCGCGAACGGGCGCCGTCGGCGCCGACCAGCACATCGGCATGGATTGAAGAGCCGTCCTCGAAATGCGCTGTTACCGAGCCGTCCGGCTGTTCCTCATAGCGTGAAAAGACCTTGCCGTAGTGCACGACGTCGTCGAGGCCGGACAGCAGCACTTGGCGCAGGGTGATGCGGCTCACCGATTTTTCGATATGGGTGTCGTCGGCCTCGCCGAGTGCGTTGCCGCCCCAGGCGTCCTCGCCCAACGTCTCGAAATTCTCGTTAAGCAGGATGTTGCGATCCGGCGCCTGGCCGAGCGTGGCAACAAAAGCCTCGTAGGGGTCCGTCGGCAAATTGGCGATCAGCGAATCGATGCCGCGCTGGCGGATGCGCAGCCGGAAACCCTGGACATAATCGGCGCGGGCGCGATCTTTCTCGAAGACCGCGACATTGATGCCGTTCTTCTTCAGGCCTTGCGCCAGTGTCAGGCCACCGGGGCCTCCGCCGATGATGGCGACTTCGACACGGTCAGATATCATGAGGCCGCTCACCCGACCGCCTTGAGCCTGGGTTTGACAGCGGCAATAGCCGGCGGCTCGGCCGCGTGCCGAGCAGCGTGGCGGCTGAGCGCCGCCTTGGCGGCGATCGTGCGGATCATATGGTTCTGCGGCGCGTGGGAGCGGGCTGTCAGCGTATCGCGATGATGACGCTCGAGCTGGAAATCGCGGTTGAGGCCGGGATTGCCGGCAAGCTCCAGCGCCAGCGAGGTGACAGCGACGGCATTGTCGATGACGACATGCCTGACGGTCATGCCGTCGGTGCCCACAGGCCGGCCGGCGTCGACGTCTTCGGCCAGCGAGCGCAGCAGCCGCGTGCTGGTCGCAAGCCTGACCTCGATCTCGCCCAGCCCTTGCTGGATGTGCGGAACGGTCGAGAGCGGCGCGCCGAGGCTCGCTGGCGCATGCGCGGTCACGAAGGAGACCAGCCGGTCACGGGCAGCGCGGGCGGCACCGTGATAGACGGCGCCGATCAGTGAAAAGAAGAACGCCGTCGAACCTTCTTCACGTCTCAGCGGCTCGGACGCCGGTTGTGCCTCGGTGATATCCTCGGCAGGCACCGCGACGTTGTCGAGAACGATATCGTCGCTGGCGGTGGCCCGCATACCGGCCGCATTCCATGTCTTTTCAACACGCAATCCCTGTGCATTGGTGGGCACCAGGAACGAGGCGAGGCGCGGTTGCGGTTCGTCGGTCAGTGCCAGCAGGTTCACCCATTTCAGAATGGGAATGCCGGTGACGTAGTTCTTGTGGCCGGATATCCGCCAGACATTGCCATCCCGCCGGGCAATGGTCTCAGGCGGCTTGCCATGGGCCGGCGAGCCGATCCGCGGCTCGGCCTGCGCGGCGTTGATCAGGGCAGGGCCGAGACGGCCGGCTTCGACAATCCGCGGAACCAGATGGCGCGGCCATTTTCCGGATTTCCGCATCGCGTACTGGCTGTTGTAGTGCATGGCCAGCACCAGCGCCGTCGATGGCTCGCCACGGCCGATCTCAGCGATCACCGCCTGGGCTTCCGTCAGCCCGCCACTGAGGCCGCCATGCTCGCGCGCCGTCACCAGGCCAAGCAGTCCGGCCTGGTGAAGCCGGTCGAAATTGGCGAAGGGGAATTCCCCGGTCGCGTCGTGATGTGCGGCGGTCAGCGCGAAGTCGTCTGCAAGGCTTGCTACCGTGTCGAGGAGTTGCGGAAACTCGGGGATCGTCGAGGTCATGAAGCTGGCGTCCTTTCAGGCGGCGGCGCGAATGTTCACCTGATCGAGCGGCCGGCGATCGACCCAGGCCTCGACATCGAAATCGCTGGCGAGAAAACCCCAGTCGCGCAGGAAATTCTTGTAGTGGGAAACCGTCGTGACGAGCTCGGGCTGCAGTCCGAGGCCGAGATGCTTGTGGACATCCGGGCCGTTGGCGGCCAGCACCTGCTCCTCGGTGGCGCCGGATTCGCGGGCGACGAAGCGCCGCGTCTCGTCCGGATGCGCCTCGGCCCAGGCGCCGGCGCGCAGGATCGTCTCGATCAGCCGTGCGACCAGATCGGGGCGCTCTTCGGCCAGCAAATCGTCGACGGTCAGCACCCGCGGCGAGCCGGAATTGATGCGGATGTTCGGGTCCGGATGGAAGCCGAATTCGGCGACCTGGATGGCGCCGATCAGATTGGCGACGTTGATGCCGGCGGTGCCTTTGACATAGATGGCGTCAACCTCGCCACGGATTAGCGCGGCGGCTTCCTCACCATAGGCCTGCTTGCGCTTGAGGCCGAACAGCGACGGTCCTTCCTGGCTGTCGAGCACGCTGTCAGCCAGCGCGATGTCGACGATCTCGACATCAGCATGGCTGAGTCCTTCGAGCGAGAGCGCCGAGACCAGGCCCTTCAGTGCCGTCGCCCGCATGAAGTCGACAATGCCTTCGGGACGCCGGGCTATGCCGAAGCGGCGCCCCTTCAAGTCTCTGGTCGTTTTGATGCCGGAGCCGGGCAAGGCGATAATCGCCTGGAACTCGTCGGTCCAGGTGATGCCGACGAGCCGCGTCTTGCGCCCTTCGGAGCGGGCACGGATCGGCGGCACGTTGCCGCCGTGGCGGAACGACCAGTCGAGCGTGTGGTTGAAATGGCTCTGACGGATGTCGCGGCTGGGCGAATCGATGATCGACTTCAGTTCGATCCCTTCCTTGCGAAAAGTTTCGTCGAGAAGCCCGAGCTGTGCTGCGAGGCCGACAGGCGTCGGCACCGGGCAGCGCGTGTACCAGATTTCGGAGATCGCATTCGTGGTCATGATTGCTCCTCAGGCGTTGCGCAGGCCGGCCTGCTTCATCAGCGGCAGAATGTTCTCGCCGAAGAATTCGAGGTCGGGCTTGAAGTCGAAGAAGGACAGCTGCAGGCCGTCGATGCCGGCGTACTTCAACTTGACGAACTGGTCGACGATCTGTTCGGGCGTGCCTATGAGGTAGATGTTGCCGCCGACCTTGGCGTAAGGGTCGTCACGGCCTTCGCGGCCTTTCCAGGCCTGGGCGTCGCTGTTGAAGGTCTGGAACCCTTTCGGCGTGCGGCTATCGGCATGGGCGACGATCTGGTCGGCAACCGCCCAGGCCTCCTTCTCCGTGGGACGGCTGATGACCAGCGGATTGAGCAGCGTGCGCACCTTGCGGCCGACACCAAGGGCTGCGTCCTTCACCTTCTTCGTATGCGCCGGCAGCGCCTCCAGCGCGCTGGCGATATCGGAGCCGGCCGGGCTGGTGACGAAGACGATGTCGGAATAGCGGCCGGCAAAGGAAATGCCGGCGTCGGAGCCGGTGGCGTTGACCAGGATCGGCCTGCCGTAATTCGGCTTCGGCGTGACGAAGCCGCCATTGAGCTTCCAGCTCGATTCTCCCGAGAAGGAGAAATTCTCGTCGTCCTGCCACAGCCGCTGCAGCACTTCGACGAATTCTGCGGCGAGTTCGTAGCGGCGGTCGTGCTCGATGCGGTTCCAGCCGAACATTTCGTGTTCGACGGCGCGATGGCCGGTGACCACATTGATGCCCCAGCGGCCGCCGGAGATATGGTCGAGCGTGGCGCCGAATTTTGCCAGATGCAGCGGATGCCAGGGGCCGTAGAGAACATGCATGGTCGAAATCAGCATGATCTTCTTGGTGATCGCGGCCATGGCTGCCACGGAGACAAAACTGTCCAGCGCCTGGCCGTTGAAAACCCCGCCATAGCCACCCTTGGGTAGCCATTGGCTGAGCGCAAAGACGAGATCGAAGCCAAGCTCTTCGGCCTTCAGCGTCAGGTCGCGATTGTAGTCGAAGCGCCAGTCGGTCGAGCGCGGCAAGGTGGAGTTGGTCCAGCCGCCGGCCTGGATCGGCAGGAACAGCCCGAGCAGCACCGGCTGTTGAAGCGCTTTCGACAGCGGGCTGTCCGGATAGTCGGTCGGCGCCTTGAAGAAGGGCGTGCCGACGATAAAACCAGGCTTGTGGGCGAGTGTCATGGCGAACTTTCTCGGGTGGAGCAAGGGAACCCGTGCGCGAAAGGACCGCGCACACGGTTCAGCGGATCAGGCAACGATATGGGCTGTTGCGAGGGAGCCGGCATTGCCCTCGGCGCCCACCGTGTGGTCGGCGATGCGCTTATTGTAGAGGGTGATTTCCGGCTGGCTGACGATGCCGATGTCGGGCAGGTCCTCGACGAGGATATGCTGGATCGCGGCCCACTGCTCGAAGCGCTTTTCGTGGTCGACTTCGACGGCGGCCGCTTCAAGAAGTTCATCGACCTTGGGGTTGCTGTATTTCGAGCCGTTGGAGAACGGTACGCCCGGCTTGAAATTCTTCGACCAGTAGAGGCGCTGCACGCCGACCGTCGGGTCGAACAAATTGCTCATGCCGTTGAAGGTGAAGTCGAAGTCGCGGTCGGTGTAGATGCGCTTGGTGTAGGTGGCGAAATCCTGGCTGCGTACCGTGACTTCGACACCGACTGCGGCCAGTGCCTGCTTGATGTAGTCGGCACCGCGCTTGTAGGTCTCGCCGCTCGGGACATAATCGTGGACAAGCTTGAGCCGCGTGCCGTCGGCGCCGCGCGGCAAGCCTGCTCCGTCGAGCAGTTTCTCGGCGGCGGCAGTGTCGACTGGGTAGGTCTTCAGGTCGGGTACGAACCACTTCTTCAGATTGGGGTTGATCGGACCGGGAATGGTCGCGCCATAGCCATAGTTGATCGTCTCGCGAATGACGTTGCGATCGATGACATGGGCGAAGGCGCGGCGGACGCGAACATCCTGGAAATAGGGTTTCTCCAGGTTGAACTCGACCCGGCTGATGCCATTGGAATACTGATAGCCCTGCTTCTCGAAGCCGATATGCGGCAGTGTTTCGAAACGCTGCAAATCGCTGTATGGGATCGGTGTTGCCGGCGCCAGATCGATCTCGCCGGTCTCCAGCGCCAGGGCGCGCGCCGAAGCGTCGGGGATGAAACGCACGATCAGCCGGTCGAGATAGGGGCGCGGCGCATCCCAATAGTCAGGGTTGCGTTCGTAGACGATGTGGCTGCCACGAACCCATTCTTTGAAGACGAACGGGCCAGTGCCGACAGGCGCGACGTTGACCGGATTTTCGGCTGCCTTTGTGCCGTCATAGAGGTGCTTCGGCACGATCGGTGTTTCGGCTGCGGCCAGCGCCGTGATCAGGTAAGGCGCCGGCTTCGACAGAACCAGCGTCACGGTCAGCGGATCCGGTGTCTGGATGTCGACAAGACTGAGGAAGGTGTTGCGGCCGCGTGGGTGAACCTCTTTGATCGTGGCGATCGAATAGGCGACGTCGGCGGCGGTAAACGGATTGCCGTCATGCCACTTCACGCCTTCGCGCAGCTTGAACGTGTATTGCAGCCCATCGTCGCTGACCGACCATTGCCTGGCGAGCGACGGGCGCGGCGTGAGATCGAAATCATAGGTCAGCAAGCCCTCTGTGGTCTTTGCCGAGACGTAGACCGAATTGAATGCCGTGTGGGCGATCGTCGTCAGCACCGGCGGCTCAGCCGAGAGCACCAGTGTCGCCGTTCCACCCTGTTTCGGCTCGGCGGCGTAGGCGCTGCGCGATGCAGGCAACAAGGTCGCTCCGAGCGCGGCTGCCGAGATGCCGAGGAACCTGCGGCGGTTCGGAATGAGGAAATGAGACATCGCGCCCTGGTCCTTTTTTGCTGCCGGCATCGGTCGGCCGGTCGTCGGCAGTCGAGTGAAAAATCCATCGTTCCAAGAGCGGGCCCATTTGCGAAAAGATTTGGCCGACCTGCCCCCAAGCGTAAGATTTCATACTTCAAACTGCTAATTTTGTAGCATGAAATAAAATTCTATTCTGCAAAATTGCCATTTACGGAACAAAGTTTCTTAAAACAGGTTTGACAATGTCTATAAATCTTGTCAACTAAAAAGCACGGACCTTTCCGGGAAAACAGCAAACCCACATCGTCAGTCACAGCCGGGATAGCGAAAACGAT
Source organism: Mesorhizobium sp. M1348 (assembly GCF_040317925.1). Classification (NCBI taxonomy): domain Bacteria; kingdom Pseudomonadati; phylum Pseudomonadota; class Alphaproteobacteria; order Hyphomicrobiales; family Phyllobacteriaceae; genus Mesorhizobium; species Mesorhizobium sp. M1348. The sequence continues at coordinate 399,721 of NZ_JAMYLH010000001.1, forward strand.
GTCGACCCTGACGCGCATTGGCAGAACGTTTCGACGCACCGCGATCCAGGCGGTGCCGACGGTTCTGGGCATCGTCATCCTGAATTTCTTTCTGCTGCAGCTCGCGCCCGGCGATGCGGCCGACGTCATGGCCGGCGAGGCTGGTTCGGCCACGGTGGAGACCATGGCGGCACTGCGCCAGCGCTTTGGGCTCGACAATCCGCTGCTCGTCCAGCTGTTCAACTATCTCTACAATCTGGCGCATTTCAGCCTCGGCTTTTCGCCGCGCTACGGCATGCCGGTCGCCGACCTGATCGGTCAGCGGCTGCCAGGGACGCTGCTGCTGATGGCGGTGGCGCTGACCATCGCCATTGCGCTCGGCCTGGTCCTCGGCGCGCTGATGGCGGTGTTTTCCGGGCGCCTGCCGGATCGTCTGCTGTCGGTCGTTTCGCTGCTGTTTTATTCCATTCCCGGCTTTTGGATCGGGCTGATGCTGATCGTGCTGTTCTCGGTCAAGCTCGGCTGGCTGCCAAGCGGCGGTTCGGGAACCATCGGCAGCAACCTGACCGGCCTTGCCAGCCTCTGGGACAAGGCGCGCTACATGATCCTGCCGGCGCTGTCGCTTGCGCTGTTCTACGTGGCGATCTATGCGCGGCTGACCCGGGCGGCGATGCTGGAAGTCCAGTCGCAGGACTATGTGCGCACCGCCGCCGCCAAGGGCCTGTCGCCGACCGTCATCACCATCCGGCATGTCCTGCGCAACGCGCTGATCCCGATCACCACCATGGCCGGCATGCATGTTGGCGGCATGCTCGGCGGCGCCGTGGTTGTCGAGACCGTCTATTCCTGGCCCGGCCTCGGGCGTCTCGCCTTCGAGGCGGTCATGGGCCGCGATTTCACTGTCCTGCTTGGTATCCTCTTGCTGTCGTCGCTGCTGGTCATCGTCGCCAACGCGACCGTCGACGTTCTGCACGCCTGGCTCGACCCCCGCATCGGAGTACGCTGATGGCTTCCACCGATTTTGCCGCCGGCGACACCCGCTCGCGCCGCGCCTATGCCGACGCCCGCGAGCCTGCGGCACCGGCTGAACCCGAAGCGAAGAGCTGGAGCAATCTTCACGCGCCCGACGCGCGCTCCGCCTCGGCGGCATCGGTGCCGATTGCCGCCGGTGGCCGGGCGCTGAAGGTTTTCCTGCGCAATCCCAACGCCATGTTCGGCGTGGTGTTCCTGTCGCTGGTCGTGCTGGCCGCCTTGCTGGCGCCCGTTCTCTATCCCGCCGATCCGCTGTCGATGGTGGCGCGGCCCTTCCTGTGGCCGGGGCAGAATCCGGCTTTCCCGCTGGGCACCGATTCCATGGGCCGCGACGTGCTTTCGGGCATTCTGCATGGCGCGCGGATTTCGCTGTTCGTCGGCCTGGTGGCGACAGCGCTTGGGCTGAGCTTCGGCATCCTTGTCGGCGCCACCGCCGGCTATTTCGGCGGCTGGATCGACGACCTGCTGGTGCGCCTGATCGAGATATTCCAGACCATACCGAGCTTCGTGCTGCTGGTCGTCATGGTGGCCATCGCGCAGCCCACCGCGCTTGTCGTAACCGTGGCGATCGCCGTCATCACCTGGCCGACGGTGGCGCGGCTGACCCGCGCCGAATTTCGGGCCATCCGCGAGAAGGATTTCGTCATGGCTGCCCGCAGCCTCGGCTACGGCCATGCCCGCATCATCTTCCGCGAGATCCTGCCCAATGCGCTGCCGCCTTTGATCGTGATCTCGTCGGTGATGGTGGCGACCGCGATCCTGATGGAATCGGCGCTGTCCTTCATGGGCCTCGGCGATCCCAATGTCGTCAGCTGGGGCTCGATGATTGGAGCGGGCAGGGAACTGATCCGCACCGCCTGGTATCTGACAGCACTGCCGGGACTGGCGATCGTCTTTACCGTGCTGGCGCTGAACCTGATCGGCGACGGCCTCAACGACGCGCTCAATCCGCGCTTCTCGCAGGAGCGCTAGAGATGGCTGCCTTGCTAAGGGTCGACAATCTGACGGTTCGCTTTCCAACCACCGAGCCGGTCAGCCAGCTGAGCTTCGAGGTCGGCGAAGGCGAGACGCTGGCGATCGTCGGTGAATCGGGCTCCGGCAAGTCGCTGACGGCACTTGCCCTGATGCAGCTTCTGCCGCGCTCGGCGAAGATCCCCAATGGCAGGATCGAATTCGCTGGCAGGGATTTGCTCAGCCTCGACCAGAAGGCGATGCGCAATTTGCGCGGGCGCGAGATCGCCATGATCTTCCAGGAGCCGATGACTTCGCTCAACCCGGTGCTGACCATCGGCCGGCAGATCACCGAGGTACTGACGCTGCACGAAGGCATACGCGGCAAGGCCGTGCGAGCGCGGGCGATCGAACTGCTCTCGCTGGTGCGCATTCCCGATCCGCAGCGGCGCATCGACGATTATCCCCACCAGCTTTCCGGCGGCATGCGCCAGCGCGTCATGATTGCCATCGCGGTTGCCTGCCGGCCGCGCCTGCTGATTGCCGACGAACCGACGACGGCACTGGACGTCACCATCCAGGCACAGGTGCTCGACCTGCTCGATACGCTGCGCCGCGAACTCTCGATGGCCGTCGTGCTCATCACCCACGATCTCGGCGTCGTCGCGCAATGGGCCGACAAGGTCGTCGTCATGTATGCCGGCCGCAAGGTCGAACAGGCGCTACCCGGTGCATTGTTCAGAACACCGCTTCATCCCTATACGCGCGGCCTGCTGGCGGCGTCGCCGCGGCTGAAGACCAATCTCCACTATCGCGACGCCAGGCTGACGGAGATTCCCGGCAGCATCGTCTCGGCCGCCGGAGAGAAGGGCTGTCCGTTCCGGCCGCGCTGCTCGGTGGCGCGCGACAGCTGCGCCCATTTCGTGCCCGATCTCGTCGAAGTCAGCGAAGATCGGCTCGTCGCGTGTCCCTACAGCTTCATTCCGGAGGTTGCGCATGGCGCTGCTCTCGGTCTCTGACCTTTTCACGCATTTCCAGGCCCAAGGCGGCGCACTGCGCGCCGTCGATGGCGTTTCCCTGGAGGTCGGGCGCGGCGAGACGGTTGGCCTCGTCGGTGAAAGCGGCTGCGGAAAATCGACGCTCGGCAAGACCATCATGCGGCTGGTCGATCCGACCGGCGGCAGAATAGAATTCAACGGCACCGACATCACCGTGCTCGACGCTCGCCGGCTGAAGGCGGCGCGCCGCAACATCCAGATGATTTTCCAGGACCCGTTCGCCTCGCTCAATCCACGTCATACGATCGGCGACATTTTGACGGCGCCGCTGAAGGTCCATGGCATCGGCAACAAGGCCGAGCGACGCAAAATCGTCGAGGACATCATCGAGCGTGTCGGCCTGCCGAAGGATTCGCTTGGCCGCTACCCGCATGAATTTTCCGGCGGTCAGCGCCAGCGCATCGGCATCGCCCGGGCGCTGATCCTCAACCCGGAACTGGTCGTTTGCGATGAGCCGGTGTCGGCGCTCGACCTTTCGATCCAGGCGCAGATCCTCAACCTGCTGGTCGACATGAAACGGCAGCTCGGCCTGTCCTACCTGTTCATCTCGCATGACCTGTCGGTGGTCCGCTATTTTGCCGACCGGGTGCTGGTCATGTATCTCGGCCGCATTGTCGAAAGCGCCGACAACGCGACGCTGTGGACCTCGCCCAAGCACCCCTACACGCGCGCGCTGATGGACGCCGTGCCGGACCCGGCGCGCCGCCGTCAGGCAGCACCAATCCATGGTGATCTGCCGAGCCCGCAGAACATCCCGAACGGCTGCCGCTTTCACACGCGCTGCCCGCTGGCGACCGATCTGTGCCGTTCGCAGGAACCGGCATTCCGGGCGATCGCGCGGGGACACCACGTCGCCTGCCACTACGCCGAACCAACCCTCAACTGAAACTTCAACGGAGCAGAAAAATGTCCGACTACCGCTATCTCGGCCGCAGCGCCCTGAAGGTTTCGCCGCTCAGCCTCGGCACGATGATGTTCGGCGGGCCGACCGAGGAAACGATCGCCCACCGCATCATCGACAAGGCGCGCGAGCAAGGCATTAATTTCATCGACACCGCCGACGTCTACCACAATGGCAAGTCCGAGGAAGTCGTCGGCCGCGGCATAAAGGCGACGCGCGATCACTGGGTCGTGGCGACCAAATTCGTCAACTCGCATGACAAGGGTCCCAATCTCGGCGGCCATTCACGCAAGTGGGTGATCCAGACCGTCGAGAACAGCCTGCGGCGCCTTGGAACGGACTATATCGACCTGTTCTACTTCCACCGCGCCGTCTTCGACGCGCCGCTGGAGGAGCCGGTGCGGGCCATCGCCGACCTGATCCGCCAGGGCAAGCTGCGCTATTTCGGCGTGTCCAATTTCCGCGGCTGGCGTATCGCGGAAGTCGCGCATCTGGCCGATGAACTCGGTATCGACCGGCCGGTGGCCAGCCAGCCGCTCTACAACATCGTCAACCGCACCGCCGAGGCCGAGCAGCTGCCGGCAGCCGCCTATTTTGGTCTTGGCGTCGTCTCCTACAGCCCGCTGGCGCGCGGCGTGCTTACCGGGAAATACGAGCCGAACCAGGCACCCGGGGCCGATACTCGGGCCGGTCGTGGCGACAAGCGCATCGCCGAGACCGAGTGGCGCCCCGAATCGATCGAGATCGCCAGGCAGATTGCGGCTCATGCAAAATCACGCGGCGTCTCCGCCGCCGATTTCGCGCTGGCCTGGGTGCTGAATAACCGTCTGATCACGGCGGCGATCGCCGGCCCGCGCACCGAGGAACAGTGGGACAGCTACGCCAAGGCGCTGGACTTCAAGCTGAGCGCCGAGGACGAGGCCTTTGTCGACCGCCTCGTCACCGCAGGCCATGCGTCAACGCATGGGTTCAATGATCCGAGCCATCCGGTCGAAGGCCGAGTGCCGCGCTCGGAGCCGGCCGCGCCGATCCCGCTGACGCGGCCTCTGCGCGCCGCCTGATAAGTCGCCGACGACATGGCGGGGCCGGCGGCCCCGCCCGACTTTCCAACCGCTTCGGACAGATGAGAGAGCCCATGAATTTCCATGTCGAACGGCTGCGCCAGAACATCGTCGTGCTGTCGGGCAACACCCACAGGCCGTCGAAGTCACGGACGCTGGCGCATCATCTGGGTGAGGCGCTGCGCGAAAGATTGTCTGTCACGGTAAATTTTCTCGATCTTGTCGATGCCGGCCGCGGTCTGGGCGCAGCATTTACGCGGCAGGAGTTGACTCCGGAGGCGCTGAATGTGGTAGACGCGGTCGAACAGGCCGACGCGCTGATCGTTACGACGCCGGTCTATAACGGCTCCTATGCCGGTCTGTTCAAGCATCTGTTCGACCTTATCGATCCGCTGGCGCTCGTCGACCGGCCGGTTCTGATCGGCGCGACGGGTGGTGGCCAGCGCCATGCGTTGGTGGTCGAACACCAGCTCCGCCCGCTCTTCGGCTTCTACTCGGCACTGACCGTGCCAAGCGCCGTGTACGGCAGCGACAGCGATTTTTCCGATGGCAAGCTTGTGGATCCGCTGGTCCTGGCGCGCGCCGGACAGGCCGTGGACCAATTCGTCGCCCTACTTTCAGCGCGGCAGCCAACGAGCCAACCGGTCCGGGCGGCTTCGGGCTGACGGATAAAGTGCCAAGGCAAGTGCCTGATAGGCCATATATATAGCCAAGGCGCGGCCCGTAAGCACCCCGCTTTTGCGCGTGAATAAACCCGAAGGCGACAGCGTGCCGTCTAATCCGAATTCTTTTTTAAGCGCGAGCTGATTTTCAGAATTCCATTTCTATCTAAGTCTATAATATCAGTGGACTTTAATCCAACGCTCTTTGAATGGAGCGGGCAGTCGAGGGGTTTGCCCTCTGTTCAAAAGGATTAAGATCCCATGCGAAAACTGATTTCCGCCGCCCTTGTCGGGCTTGCCATAGCGGCCACATCGGTCGCAGCCCTTGCCGCCGATAAGAAAGTCGTCATCGCCTACCAGACCGGCGCCAACCCCTATAATCTCGGCATCGCCAATGGCGATCTTGCCAAGAAGACCAGCTGGAACATCGAATTCCGCCGCTTCAATTCCGGCGCTGACATTTTCGCGGCCATAGCATCCGGCGACGTCCAGATCGGTGATGTCGGCTCGAGCCCGTTCGCCGCTGCCGTCAGCAGGGGCATCGACGTGAAGGCGTTCTACATCTCCTCGGTCTCCCGTGACGGCGAGGCTCTGGTGGTGCGGCCCGATATCAAGTCGCCGGCCGACCTGCGCGGCAAGAAGCTTGCCGCCGCACCCGTATCGACGGACCATTACCAGCTTCTCGCCGTGCTCAAGCAGGAAGGCATTTCGGAGAAGGAAACCCAGGTCATCGCCATTCCGCAGCCTGAAATCGTCGCCGCCTGGAAGCGCGGCGACATTGACGGGGCTTTCGTCTGGGATCCGGCACTCTCCGAACTCAAGAAGGACGGCAAGGTCCTGCTCACCGCCGGCCAGGTCGCTGATCGGGGCGCGCCGACCTTCAGCGCACTGGTTGTCACCGGCGATTTCGCCAAGGCCAATCGCGACTTTCTCGGCCAGTATGTCCGGCTGATCGACGGCTACAACACGGCCTACCTGAGCAACCCGGCCGCATGGGGACCGGAGTCCGAAAGCGCCAAGGCGATCGCTAAATTGCAGGGTGGCACGGCGGCCGAGAATTCGGAGCAGTTGAAGACGACAGTCGTTCCGCCGCTCGACGAGCAGGTCTCCGACAAATGGCTGGGCGGTGGTGAGAAGGGCGCCGTTGCGAAAATCCTCAAGGACACCGCCGGCTTCCTGAAGGACCAGAAGAAGATCACCGCCATCAAGGACAGCTACGCTGCGTTCGCCGATCCGGAATATGCCGACGCTGCCAAGGCTTCGAACTAAAAATCAACCAACGACATTCGGTTCTGGCTGGCGGAATTCTCGCCAGCCAGACTGCTTGGAGGCCACCATGCTTCGAATCCGCGATGCCAGCGTCACCTTTCCAGCCTCGGACGGCCAGGACGTGCACGCGCTTGACCACGTCTCGCTGGACATCGCACCCGATTCCATCGTTGTCGCGGTCGGTGCCTCCGGATGCGGCAAGTCGACATTGCTCAACGCGATCGCCGGCTTCCTGCCGCTCAGCGAAGGCACGATCACACTGGACGGAAAAGAGATTGTCGCGCCCGGCGGCGATCGTGGTGTCGTCTTCCAGAAAGACACCTTGTTGCCTTGGGCCAATGTGCTGGACAATGTTGCGCTCGGCTTGAAATACCGGGGCGTGCGGCGCAGCGAACGTCATGAGCGGTCGAGGCGTCTGCTGGAACTGGTCGGGCTCGCCGATTTCGCCGAAAAGCCGCCCTATGAACTGTCCGGCGGCATGCGCCAGCGCGTCGGCATCGCGCGGGCACTGGCCACCGATCCGAAGATCCTGCTGATGGACGAGCCGTTCGGCGCCCTCGACAGCCTGACGCGCGAGACGATGCAGCAGCTTCTGGCCTCGGTCTGGGCCAAGACCGGCAAGCAGATCCTGTTCATCACCCATTCAATCGAGGAAGCCCTCACGCTCGGCACGACCATCGTCGTGATGTCGCCCAGGCCGGGCCGCATCGTTGCCCGGTTCGACGCCGACTTCGTTCGCGAGTTCGCTGAGAGCGGCGACATCGGGCCGATCCAGTCCCACCCGCGCTTCATCGAACTGCGGCAGGAAATCCGCTCGCTCATCCACCAGCCGGAAGGCGCCCGCACAGGAACCTTGCAATGACGCTTGCCGCCAATTCCCCAACTTCATTCCAGCCTTCAACGACCCGCCGCAGGCCGTCTCCTCAGCCGCGACGGTCCGCATCGACAAGCACGTTCGGCATCAGCCTGGTTACGCTGGCGTCGCTCATCGCCTTGTGGTTTTTGGCCACGCGCTTCGGCTGGGCGTCGCCGCTGTTCCTGCCGTCGCCCGCCGAGGTACTGACCCAGTTCAGCGCCGTCTGGGCCGATGGCTATGCCAACGGTACGCTCCTCGAGCACACACTGGCCAGCCTCGGCCGCATCGCCGCGGCGCTCGGTGTCGGCATTTTCCTGGGCATTCCGCTCGGCCTGTTGATGGGGCTCAACCGCTGGGTCAAGGGCATCTTCAGCGTTCCGATCGATCTCTACTGGGGCTTGCCGCCACTGGCCTACCTGCCGCTGCTGATTATCTGGCTGGGCATCGGCGAGACCTCCAAGATCGTGCTGCTGTCGCTGTCGACCTTCGCTCCGATCTGCTTTGCCGCACAGGCCGGCGTCCGGTCCGTGCCCGCTGAACGGATCAACGCCGCGCTGTCGCTTGGCGCCAGCCGCCTACAACTGTTCACCAGCATCATCCTGCCGTCCGCATTGCCGGAAATCATGACCGGCCTGAAGATTGCCATCGGCGCCGGTTTGTCCACGCTGGTCGCGGCCGAGCTGATCGCGGCCCAGTCGGGCCTTGGCTACATGATCATGTCGGCGGCCAATTTCCTCGCCACCGACGTCGTCTTCGTCGGCCTCATCGTCATCGCTGTCCTCGCCTTCGCCTTTACCAGCGGCATGCGCTGGCTGGAGCACCGTCTCATCCCCTGGAAGGGCAAGCTCTGACGATTGCCTTTCCACACATTCCGCATCGCTGAAGGAACAGTCCGATGTCCAGCAACCCGCTCGATCTCTACTGGTACCTGCCGACCCATGGCGATGGACCGTATCTCGGCACCGACGAGCGGCACCGCCCGGCAACCTTCGGATATCTCAAGGAGATCGCCCAGGCCGCCGACCGGCTTGGCTTCAAGGGCGTGCTCTTGCCCACCGGAACGCGGTGCGAGGACGCCTGGATCGTGGCGGCCGGGCTGATCCCGCTTACCGAACGGCTGAAGTTCCTCGTGGCACTTCGACCGGGCAGCGGAACACCGGCGCTGTTTGCGCGTCATGCAGCCACACTGGACCGCATCTCCGGCGGCCGCGTCCTGCTCAATGTCGTCACCGGTGCCGATCCAGCCGACCTCGCCGGCGACGGCAACAAGCTCAGTCATGACGAGCGCTATGCACAGACCGACGAGTTCCTGACCATCTGGCGGCGCATCCTTTCGGGCGAGCCGGCGGATTTCGAGGGCAAGTACCTTTCCGCCCACGGCACTGACATTTCCTTCCCGCCAGTTCAGCGGCCGCATCCGCCACTCTGGTTCGGAGGTTCTTCGGATGCCGGCATCGCGATCGCCGCCAAGCACGTGGACACCTATCTGAGCTGGGGTGAACCGGTGGACCAGCTTGCCGAAAAGATTGACCGCGTCAGGGTGGCCGCGGCGGCGCAAGGCCGGACGATGCGCTTCGGCCTTCGCATTCATCTGATCGTACGCGAAACCGACGACGAGGCGTGGGCCGCTGCCGACAGGCTGATCAGCCATGTTACCGACGATTTGATCGCGGAGGCCCAGAAGGGATTTGTCCACATCTCGGAATCCGTCGGCCAGAAGCGCATGTCGGCGCTGCATCAAGGCCGGCGCGACAGGCTGGTCGTCAGCCCTAATTTATGGGCGGGACCTGGACTGGTGCGTGGTGGCGCGGGAACGGCACTGGTGGGTAGTCCCGACAATGTTGCCACACGCATTCGCGAGTATCAGGAGATCGGCATTGAAACAATCATCGCGTCCGGATACCCGCATCTCGAAGAGGCATTCAACGTCGCCGAACTGCTTTTCCCCAAACTTGGGCTGAGCGGCGAAGCCGCACCCCAGGAGCGTAGCTGGGATGTCGAGTTCGGGCGCGGTGTCCTTCCCCAAGTCGCCGCGTCCGCTTCGTGATGTCGTGCTGACAGCTTCGGCCAGAAAGATGTCCTTTCGTTACGCAATTCACCGCCGCGAAAGACGTCAGAGGCAGGTGTCGAAACGGATATCATAGAGGCCACATAGGCGGGGTTGACTGCGCTGCCTTTCGTCGACGGTCTAGGTGCCGGACAGGTCCTGCGCCACGGGGTATGTGGACGATTTCCGTCACGAGTTTGCGGGGGTCGTGCGGGCGCGGAAAGACACGACAGACTTCAAATCGAGTTCCGAGGGTGATTGGGAACACCCGATGACCACTCCCAATCGGGCATCGTAGCGCTCCACTTCGCAGTGGAATTGAGCCGTTTCTTCCTCAGGCATGCGTCCCCAAAGTTTGAAGGTCCGCGAAATTCGCCGTACTAATTTCGCAAAATCTCGTAAAAAAGTACGGCGAGTTTCTCGCTAAGTCCTTGAAAAGCATGGTGATCCCGACAGGAATCGAACCTGTGACCTACAGATTAGGAATCTGCCGCTCTATCCTACTGAGCTACGGGACCATCGCGCCCGACACATAACCGCTTCGGATCGTTTCGCCAAGAGGCAGCTAGGCTGCTCGCTTGGGTTCGACCGCGAACGGGCTCAGGCCCAGCCAGGTCTGCATTTTGCGGGCGATATCCTGGTCGCCCGTCAAGATGACTTTCGCCCCGGCCTTCTCGACGGTGATCAGCCCCATCCAGATTTCGGTCATGGTGTGCAGGTCGGTCGAGACGTAGAGATCGACATCGAAGCCCGGATCGTACCAGCAGAGGTCGACCTCGCCGTGCTTCTCGACGATCAGCCACCACGACCGTTTGGAGGCGGGGAGCTCCTGGTACAGAAACTGTATCACCGTGCGGCCGTCGGGCAGCGGCGACGCGTTGAGGTTGCGCCGCATGTCCCACATCAGCAGCGACGGATCGAGGTTCTTCAGCGACAGCCGCGACTCGACCCATTTCTGCCCCCAAAAGCCCATCGCCTCGACGACGGAACGCAGATCCCGGCCGGCCTCTGTCATCCGGTATTCGAAGATGCCTTTCTCGCCGCGCACTTCCTTGCGCTCGACGATCCCGGCCAGCTCAAGCTCCTTGAGCCGTTGCGACAGAAGGGTCGGCGACATTTTGGGGACGCCGCGGCGCAGATCGTTGAAACGGGTCGAGCCCGCCACCAATTCGCGAAGCAGAACCATGGTCCAGCGGGTGCACAGCACCTCCGCGGCCATCGATAACGGGCAGAACTGTTTGTATCCGGCCTGGGTCATGATGTTGCCTTCCCCTCAAACTCAGCCGGGACCATAGGCCTTTCCCAGCGGTGCGGCGAGTACAGAAACTGTACCGGCCCAAGTGTGGTGGATTTGAAGTTCCTGCTTTCTGGGTGGCATCAGGGTTAGGAACTTCAAATCCAAAACCACACTGGAAATCCAAGCACTTGCTGGTGTGGCTTTTGAATCCGAAATTCGCTCGCTGCGTTGCTCCAAAGTGAATGCGAATTTCGAATTCGCCACACCAGTACAGATCGCGGACTGGCTGGCGCCGGCCTTGCCATGCGACCCCTCTGCCGCTGCACGGGATACCCCTGTGCACGATCAGGAGACATGAACCATGACCGCTTACGTTATCGCAGACATCAAGGTGAGGGACCCGCAGTGGATGCCGGCCTATGCCGCGTCGGTCCACGACCTCGTTCACAAGCACGGTGGCAGATATCTGTCGCGCAGCGGCAATGTGAAGACGCTCGAAGGCAAGCCGCTCGACACCACGCTGATTGCCTTGATGGCGTTCCCGACCGAGGCAGCGGCGCGCGCCTTCACCGACGATCCTGCCTACGCACCCTTCGTTTCGGCCCGTCAGGGCGGCAGCGACAGCCGGTTCCAGCTGATCGACAATTCCGATCTGGCCGGAACGATCCCGTATCTGCCGAAGGGATGATCTTCCCCTGCATTCGTCGCATCGGGATAGGGCTCTCCGAGCAACAACAGCCACAGCGCCCACCTGCCGGACCTCCTTACTTCCGGCGCCCGGCCGGGCTGTGCTTTTCAAGAAGAATGGAATGATTATGACAATCAACTTTCGCAACAAATTCCTCGCTGCCGCGGCGGTCCTGTCGGCCTGCACTGCGTTGGCGCAGGCGCATCAGGCAGCGCCCACGTCCGGTCCCAATCCGCTGGCCGAAAAGGTGCGAGCCGCCAACAGCCGCTTCGAGAATGTGGCGGCGGCGACCGCCGAGGGCTATGCGCCGATCCCCTGCGCCAGCGGCATCACCGGCGGCGCCATGGGTATCCACTACGTCAATCCCGGCTACCTCAAGGACGACGCTGTCGATGTCGCCAAGCCCGAAGCGGTGATGTACGAGCCGATGGCCGACGGCACGCTAAAACTGATCGCGGTCGAATACATCACCTCGAAAGGCCCGGCCTCGCTCGATGGGCATCTGTTCAACTTCAACAGCGCGCCCAATCGCTATGGCCTCGGCCCGTTTTACGAGCTGCATGTCTGGGCCTGGAAAGGCAACCCGACCGGCGCGTTCGCCGACATGAACCCAAACGTGTCGTGCGAACCGACGACTGCTGCCAGCCAGTAAGCAGCCGAGCCAGGCGGCGCCTACGCCGCCTGGTTTTTAATCTCACAGAGGGGCCAAGCTCCGGGAGATCGCGATGCAACCTGGCATCGCTGGCGTGCCTGTGTGCCCATCGAGCTGTCTTTGCAAAAAAGTCGCTTGACTGGCGATGTAAAATGCTCATTCTAGAATGATCATTTTACATTGGGTTGCTCCATGACCAGACCGCGACTATTTGACGAAGCCACTGTGCTGGGTGACGCGATGAACGCGTTTCGACGGGCCGGTTTCGCGGGAATTTCGATCAAGGATCTGAGCGATGCCACCGGCCTGACGTCTGGCTCGATCTACAATGCCTTTGGCGACAAGGAAGGTCTCTATCGGGCGGCCTTCGGCCACTATATCGATGCCGTCATCCGCTGCCGGATCGAGACCTACATCGGCGAAGCAGGCGATCTGGATGGTTTGGAACAATTGTTCCTGTCGTTGTTGCTGCCCGCCCCGGAATCCGGCGACGACGGCTGTTTGTTGACGAATGCCGCAGTCGAGTTCGGCGCGCAACCGTCGGTCGCCTCGGAAGGTCTCACGGAAGGCTTCGCCGTGCTGGAAGCCGCCATCCGGCAGGTCGTGGAGCGCCAGATCGGCGGAGGGCAGGTCGATCTCCACGTCGTCAGGCTTCTGCTTCTCTACCAAGGCATTCTCGTGCTGATCCGCGCCGGCCGAGACGTCTCGGCCTGCCCGGCCGTCATTCGATCAGAATTCGAGCAGCTAAGGAAACTTCTGCCATGATCACCCTTTCCCGCAGGGCGGTGCTTCTCGGCACCGCCGGCAGTCTTCTTGCGCCTTGCCTGCCGGTCTTTGGCGCGTCGCAGGCCATGCCGCCGGTCCGATACGTTCGCTCCAACGGCATCGATATGGCTGTTTACGAAGCCGGCAAGGGACCGGCGGTCGTTTTGCTGCACGGCTTTCCCGAACTCGCCTTTTCCTGGCGTCACCAGATCGCGCCGCTCGCGGCCGCCGGCTATCACGTCATTGTTCCCGACCAGCGCGGATATGGTCTGACCGACCGGCCGTCCAAGGTCGAGGATTATGATATGGTCCACCTGACCGGCGATCTCGTCGGTCTCCTCGATGCTCTCGGCGTCGAAAAGGCCGTGTTCGCGGGCCATGACTGGGGCGGCCTGGTCGCATGGCAGATGCCGCTTTTGCATCAGAGCCGGGTCGCTGGCGTCATCGGTGTCAACACGCCATTCATTCCCCATGAAATGCTGTGGCTGCATCCGAGCCTCACCAAGGGGCTGACCGCCCCAGACAAGCCGTTCGTGGCCAACCCGGCAAAAGACCCGATCGCGCAGATGCGCGAAGTCTACAATCCCGACATGTATGTGCTGATGTTCGAAGATGGTGATCTCGCGGACCGTTTGATGGCGCATGACGTGGCGCGGGTGTTCAGGAGCAATATGCGCAAGGGTGTTATCACCGCCGCGCAATACGCCAAGCTGCCGCCGCAGGCCCGACACATGACGTTCCTACAGGCGCTCGCGCAGCCGGAGCCGAAGACGCTGCCCGGCGAGCTGATCCTGACGCCAGACGAGCTTGCTTTCTCTGCCGAGAGCTTCCGGCGCACCGGTTTCACGCCGGGCATCAACTGGTATCGCAATTTGTCGCGCAATTGGAGAGCCGGCTTGAATGTCGACCAGACGATAAAAGTGCCTTCGCTCATGATCGGCGCTGAGGACGACGTCGTGTTATCTCCAGCGATGATGGATGGAATGGACGCCCACATCGCCGATCTCGAAAAACATGTGGTCGCCGGCTGTGGACATTGGTCACAGCAGGAGAAGCCGGGCGAAGTCACCACGCTAATGGTCGATTGGTTGAAGCGGCGGGTTCCTGCGTAGCCGACATGGCGAGCGGTGCAAAGACGGTTAAGATAGCGGAACTTTCGGGATGCCGGCGCGCTTTAGTGTCCCGAAGGAGACACCGCATGAGCGCCACAAAAGAGTTCTTTGAAACCTGGCTGCAGGAGAATGTCGGCAATCTGCCGGCCGAGAGCGAGGTGAGCGTCGCCGTCCTGGCGCAGCAATTCGAGCAGGATGCCGACGCTGCCGGCTATGGCCACGAGGTTCGCGAAGACGAGCTCGGCAACATCCAGGAGGCGATCGAGGCAGCGTTGAAAAAGGCGAGAACCGGCGAGGAACCGCAGAATGCGGTCCCGATCGAAGACAGTGAACTGGCGCCGGTCATGGAGGCGCTGGAGGTCGAGGATCCGAAGAGCGGGCCGTAGCGGTTGCGGCTCTTCCCTTCCACGCTACATGACCGGGCATAATGGATGCCAAACACCTCACACTCGGCGTCGTGATCGGCGTGGCTATCGGCGTCGTGTTGGACAACATTGTTGCGGGCATTGGTATAGGTATTGCTCTGGGCATTGCCTTCGGCCTTGCCTGGAAGTCATCCGGCCGGAAGTGACCAGCAGAACATATCCTGCCCAGTTTTGCCGCCCAGAGATGCGGCGGTCGCCGCACCGCCGGTGCCGAATCGCTACGCCGCCAGCGCCGTCTCCGCCAGCTTCACCCAATAGCTCATGCCGTGCGGGATGACCTCATCGTTGAAGTCGTAGGCCGGGTTGTGCAGGCCGGCGGTATCGCCATTGCCGATGAAGATGAAGGCGCCCGGCCGCGCTTCCAGCATATAGGAGAAATCCTCACCGCCCATCACCGGCTGGATGGCGCGGTGCACATGGCTGTCGCCGGCGACGTCGGCCGCGATGTCGCTGGCAAAGACCGTCTCTTCCGGATGATTGAAGGTGACGGGGTAGTTGGCATTGTAGTCGACCTCGATTGTCGCGCCGAAGGCAGCGCCCAGGCCTTGGCAAAGCGCGCGGATGCGCTCTTCGGCCTTCTTGGCAACCTCCTTCTTCAGCGTGCGTACGGTGCCGGCGATCTCGGCGGTCTCTGGAATGACGTTATAGGCGTCGCCGGCGTGGAATTTCGTCACCGAGACGACCACCGCCTCGACCGGATCGATGCTGCGCGAGGCGATCGTCTGCAATGCGCCGACAAGCTGGCTGGTGATGACGATCGGATCGATGGTGCCGTGCGGCATCGCCGCGTGGCCGCCCCGGCCCTTGACGGTGATGGTGAATTCGGCGGTCGCCGCCATGATCGGGCCCGGCCTGATGGCGAACTGGCCGACCGGCAGGCCCGGCATGTTGTGCATGCCGAACACCTTGGATATGTCAAAGCGCTCCATCATGCCGTCCTTGACCATCTCGTTGCCGCCGCCGCCGCCTTCTTCGGCCGGCTGGAAGATGACCGCGACGGAACCGGCGAAATTGCGCGTTTCGGCGAGGTATTTGGCGGCACCCAACAGCATCGCGGTGTGGCCGTCATGGCCACAGGCGTGCATCTTGCCGGGGACGGTCGAGGCATAGGATTTGCCGGTGATCTCGTTGAGCGGCAGGGCGTCCATGTCGGCGCGCAGGCCGATGGTCGAGCCTTCGCCGTGGCGGCCGCGGATGATGCCGACGACGCCGGTCTTGCCTAAACCCGTCACGATGTCGTCGCAGCCGAAAGCCTTCAGCTTCTCGGTGACGAAGGCGGCGGTCTTGAAGACGTCGAAATTCAGCTCCGGCGTCTGGTGCAAATGGCGGCGCCAGCCGGCCACCTCGTCCTGCATTTCGGCGGCTCGGTTCAGGATCGGCATGATGGTTCCATTTCGCTGTTGGAGCAGGCGGTCCTGGCCTGCTGCTTTGCAATTGTGCCTGCTGCCTTGCAACCATGCACGCAGCTTTGCATTGTGCTGCTGCTTCCACATTGTGATCGGCAGCACTTTGCCATGTTGACGTCACATAGAGTAAATAGCACCGCGACTGTGGTCCGGGAACAGAGGGCCGGACCATTATCCTGGCGATCGTGTAACGAAATCTTACGGAGCCAGGTGCGACTGCGGCAAGAGGCTATTTCGGTTTTCATGATGCGCTACAGGCATTTCCTCAAACTGTTGGTGGCGGGCGCGGTGGTGCTTGCGGCGCTGGCCGGGCCTGCCTTGGCCAATCCGACCATCCTGTTCGACCTGAACAGCGGCAAGATCCTGCAGCATCAGGAGGCGTTCAGGCGCTGGTACCCGGCATCGCTGACCAAGCTGATGACCGCCTATGTGGCGTTTCGGGCGATTGCCGCGGGCGAGGTCCAGGTCGATTCGCCGATCAAGGTGACGAAACATTCGGCCGGCGAGCCGCCGAGCAAGATGGGCTTCAAGCCGGGCTCGGTGATGCGGCTCGACAATGCGCTGAAGATGATGCTGGTCAAATCGGCCAACGATATCGCCATGGCGGTCGGCGAGAATATCGGCGGTTCGCAAGCGGCTTTCGCCGAACGCATGAACGCCGAGGCGCGGAGGCTCGGCATGAGCGGGTCGCATTTCGTCAATCCGAACGGGCTCTATTCGCCGGACCAGTATACGACAGCGCGCGATCTCGCTTTGCTGGTGATGGCGATCCGCAAGGAATTCCCGCAATATGCTCCCTGGTTCTCGATCGAAGGCCTCGCCGTCGGCAAGAAGGCGATCTCCAACTACAACCTGCTGATCGGCCGCTATCCGGGTGCCGACGGCATGAAGACGGGTTTCGTCTGCTCGTCCGGTTTCAACATGATCGGCTCGGCGACCCGCAACGGCCGCACACTGGTCGCCGTAGTGCTCGGCGAACAATCGGCCGTCACCCGCGCCGAGGCGGCGGCAAAACTGCTCGACCAGGGCTTTGCAACGCCGGCGCCGAGCTGGCTGACGGTCGCGGCGCTGCCTGCCTATGGCGACACCGTGTCGGCCAACGACATGAATGACGAGATTTGCAAGAAGAAGCCGGCCGAGGAGCAATCGGAAGCAGCACCCGCCGTCGGCGACAAGGGCAAGGACGTGCCGAAATCGCCCTATCAGGAAAAGCTCGACCATGTGCCGACGCTGATCGCCGTCGGCCTCGGCGGCGCCACGGGACCGAAGCCGAAGGCGATGCTCGACGCCTCCGGGCAGGAATATGCCGACGTGCCGCTGCCGACATGGCGGCCGGACCGGGCGCCGCCGGCCGGCGCCGAGCCGGCCGTGGCGGGATCCACCACCGCCGCGCAGGTCCAGCAGCCGGCCAAGGCGCTGAACTAGCCGCATGGTCGGCTTCCCGATCCCCGTTTCGGTGCTCACCGGCTTTCTCGGCGCCGGTAAGACGACGCTGCTCAACCGGCTGCTCCGGGATCCGGCACTCGCCGACACCGCCGTCATCATCAACGAGTTCGGCGAGGTGGCGATCGACCATCTCCTGGTCGAGCAGGCCTCCGACGGCATCATCCAGCTCTCCGACGGCTGCCTCTGCTGCACGGTGCGCGGCGAGTTGGTCGACACGCTGGCCGACCTCGTCGACCGCCTGCAAACCGGCCGCATCGACCGGCTTGCCCGCGTCGTCGTCGAGACCACCGGGCTCGCCGATCCCGCCCCCGTGCTGCAGTCGATCATGGCGCATCCGGCGCTGGTCCAGGCCTTCCGGCTCGACGGCGTCATCACCCTGGTCGACGCCGTCAACGGCAATGCGACGCTCGATGTGCATGTCGAGGCGGTGAAGCAGGTGGCCGTCGCCGATCGCATCGTGCTCAGCAAGGCCGACCTGGCCACGGATGCAGGCGATGTCGAGGCGTTGCGGGCGCGGCTCAGTCACCTCAACCGGGGCGCCGTGGTGCTCGACGCGAGCCAGGCAAGCGCGGCGACCCTGTTCGATAGCGGCCTCTACAATCCGGCCACGAAATCGGTCGATGTGCAGCGTTGGCTCGGCGAAGAAGCCGGCCACGACCATGACCACAGCGGGCATGACCACAGCGGGCACGATCACGACGGGCATGACCGTGGCGATCACCATCACCATGGTCATGGCCATAGGCACGATTCCCGCGTGCGTTCGTATTCGCTGGTTCATGACGGGCCGGTGCCGTTTTCGGCAATCGAGATGTTCCTCGATCTGCTGCGCTCGGCGCATGGCGAGCGCCTGTTGCGGATGAAAGGCGTCATCGAACTTGCAGAAGATCCGTCGCGGCCGCTGGTTATCCATGGCGTGCAGAAGATCCTGCATCCGCCGGTGCAACTGCCGGCCTGGCCGGACGGCCAGCGCGGCACCAGACTGGTGCTGATCACGCTCGACATGCCGGAAGACTATGTCCGCCGGCTGTTCGCCGCCTTCACCAACCGGCCGTCGATCGACACCCCGGATCGCGCAGCACTGGAAAGCAATCCCCTGGCTATTGCCGGGCGTGGGTGAAGCTGCCGATCTCCCCCCTCGAGGGGGAGATGGCCGGCAGGCCAGAGGGGGGTCGGCGCGACCGGACGCGGCCTCCTGCGGCAGATCAAGGTTGGCGCTTTACGCGAGGCGACCCCCTCTGTCGCCTTCGGCGACATCTCCCCTCGAGGGGGGAGATTACCCCCGCTCAGCCGCGCTCGACCAGGAAGCGGTGGCCGCCCGATATCGCCGTCGTTTCGACCAGCCGATGGCCGCTCTCGGCGCAGAAGGCGGGAATGTCGAGGACGGCGAGCGGGTCGGTGGTTTCGAGCCAGAGCCGGCTGCCCGGCTGCATTGCGGACAGGCGCTTTTTTGCCTTGAGCACGGGCAACGGGCAGTTCAGGCCTTTGAGGTCGTAGACGGCGGCGGAGTTGGTTGAGGGCCTGTCTTCTTGGCCCCCATCTTCTTGTTCAAGCATGAAGCTCAGCCGCCAAACATGCCGAGCAGCTTTTTCTTCAACCTTGTCGCCGTGCTTTCGGCGTCCGCAGCCTGCGTTTCGACTGCCGGAGCGGCCTCCGATGGCGCTACGGTGGCGGTGGCGACAGGCATCTCGGCGGCGGTCTTGGCAGCTTCCTTTTCGGCCAGTGCCTGGGCTTTGGCAGCTTCCTTCTCGGCCAGGGCCTGCGCCTTGGCTGCCTCTTTCGCGGCCTTCGCCGCTTCTATGGCGGCTAGCCTTTGTTCCTCGGCCTTCTGCTTGGCGGCCTTTTCGGCGTCGAGCGCCGCCATCTTGCGGCCCGCCGGCGAATCGACGCGGCCCATGCGCGCCGTTTCGGTCACCGTGCCGTCCGCGTTGAGCGACGGCGGCTCGATCGGCACGCGTTCGCCGCGGGCACGCCGTTTCGACCAGTCGGAAACGATGCTGGCTTCCTTGATCCCGGCGATGGTCGGCTTGGGCGCCGGCACGCTGGCCTTGACGGCGCCGTTGAAGGCCGCCTCATAGGTGCTTTGATAGGCGTTGATGGCGCTCTTCAGCGAATCGGGCTGGGTGGTCGCAGGGCAAGGGCCGGTCGGATTGAAGGCCGAGCCGTCGGCCGCAACCTGGTTGAAGACGTAGCGTTTCTCGCAGACGTCGACTTTCGGCGGCACCTTGGTGACTTCGAAATTGTCGTAGCCGACCTTCAGCATCTTCCAGAATTCGTAGTTCGGGTCGTTGCGGTAGCGCGCCATATTGGCGGCGGTCATGCGGAACGGAAAAGCCTGGATCTGGAACTCGGTCTGGCCGCCCTGGAAGGCGTCGCGGCCGAAAGCGTAAATCTGCTCGATCTGCGCGTCGGTCATCGAATAGCAGCCAGACGACGAGCAGGCGCCATGGACCATCAGGTTGGAACCGGTGCGGCCATTGGCGCGGTCATAGGCGTTCGGGTAGCCGATGTTGAAGGACAGGTGATAATTCGACCGCGGGTTCATCTGTGCCGGGCGGACCGTGTAAAAGCCTTCCGGCGCCTGGCGGTCGCCTTCGGTGAACTTCGGCCCGAGCTTGCCCGACCATTTGCAGATGTCATAGCTGGCGACCAGGTCGTAGCGGCCGTTGGTCTTGGCCTTCCAGATTTCGAGCTTGCCTTCTTCCTTGAAGATGCGGGCCATCACCGAAGAGGTGCGGACCATGCCCTTGGCCTTCATTTCGGTCAGGATCTTGTCCGGCAGCGGCTTGTTGGCTTGCGGCGCAAAATCCTTCATCGAAGCATCGTTGCAGCCGGCGACGCCGATCGCAGCGATCAGAACTCCGGTGCGGGCAAGCTTGGCTAACATGGATATCGCTATCGTCTTCATCTCTGCGCCGCGGATGCCGCAGCTGCTAAACTGACCACTGACGGACCCTAAGCCCGTTAACCTTGAAAATTCCTTACCGCAAGCATGCTGGAGCGTCCCCTTACGGCAAGCTCACTGAGCCGAATGCAGCGGCATTTTTGTGGCGAAATTGCTCCACGCCGTCACATTTCAGGCCGCGTGCCTGCGTTGATTACAGATTGCGGCCCATCGCCAGGTATTTCTCGCGACGATGCTCGCGGAAGTCGGTGTTGGCGCCGGAAAATTCCTTCATCGTCCTGGCGATGAGGTCGCCGGTGGCGGCGATAACCGTCTCGGGGCCGCGATGGGCGCCGCCGAGCGGCTCGGCAACGATGGCGTCGATGATCTTCAGCTCCAGCAGGTCCTGCGCCGTGATCTTCATATTGGTCGCAGCATCCCTGGACCGCGTGGTGTCGCGCCACAGGATCGAGGCGGCGCCCTCCGGCGAGATCACCGAATAGATGGCGTGTTCGAGCATGTAGACGCGGTTGGCGGTGGCGATCGCTATGGCGCCGCCCGAGCCGCCTTCGCCGATCACCACCGAGATCGACGGCACCTTCAGGCCAAGGCAGGCGGAAGTCGAGCGGGCGATGGCTTCCGCCTGGCCGCGCTCCTCGGCGTTGACGCCGGGATAGGCGCCGGCAGTGTCGACCAGCGTCAGCAGCGGGATCTGGAAGCGGTCGGCGAGTTCCATCAGCCGCACCGCCTTGCGGTAGCCCTCCGGCCGCACCGAGCCGAAATTATGCTTCAGCCGGCTTGCCGTGTCGGAACCCTTCTCCTGGCCGATGATCGCCACCGGCTCGCCACGGAAGCGGGCGAAGCCGCCGACGATCGCCTGGTCCTCGCCGAAATTGCGGTCGCCGGCGAGCGGCGTGAAATCGGTAAGCAGGCCCTTGATGTAGTCGATGCAATGCGGCCTGTCCGGATGGCGCGCCACCTGCACCTTCTGCCACGGCGTCAGCGCCTTGTAGGCGTCGCGCAGCGCATCGCGCGAGCGCTTCTCGAGACGGGCGATCTCATCGCCGACATCGACCGCCTCGCCGTTCTCGGCAAGCTTCTTCAGCTCGAGGATCTTGCCTTCGAGATCCTGCACAGGCTTTTCGAAATCGAGGTAATTGTACATTCTTGGGCGGACCGGCAAGTCGGAAGGCAATGACTGACGCAAGCCTGAAAATGCAGGCTGGGCGCGGTGGAACGTCGTTCTCACATAGCGACATGACGCCTAGTCGGCAAGCGGATGATGATCGTTAACCAGGCGCACCAGCCGCTCTTCCAGCACATGCGTGTAGATCTGTGTCGTTGAAATATCGGCATGGCCGAGCAACTGCTGCACGGCCCTGAGATCGGCGCCGTTTTGCAGCAGATGGCTGGCGAAAGCATGGCGCAGCACATGCGGCGATATCTTCGCCGTGGCAATGCCGGCCCGCGCGGCAAGCCCTTTCAGCTCGCGGGCAAAGACCTGTCTCGAAAGATAGCCGCTGTCCGAGGCGGCCGGAAACAGGAAGGGGCTGTCGGCAAAAGCCGGCACCGCCGCCCGTGCGGCGAGCCAGGTCCGCATCGCCGTGCGCGCCTTGGCCGACAGCGGCACCATGCGCTCCTTGTTGCCCTTGCCGCGGACCATGAAGAAGCGGTCGTCGCGCTGCGCCACCGTCACGGGAAGGCCGACCAGCTCCGAAACGCGCAAGCCGGTGGCGTAGAGCACCTCGACCAGCGCGTGGAGGCGCAGCGCCGCGAGCCTGTCGCCGTCATGCATGGAGGGGTCCATCGCCTCCTGCGCGGCGCGGTCGAGCAGCCGGCCGGTGTCGGCCTCGCTCATCGTCTTCGGCAGCGGCCGGCCTTTCCTCGGACTGTCCAGCGTGCCGGTCGGATCGTCACCGCGCAGACCCTCGGCGTAGAGGAACTTGAAGAACTGCCGGATCGCCGACAATTTGCGCGCCTGCGAAGTGGCGGCAAAGCCGCGCGCGGCGATGTCGTCGAGATAAGCACGGATGGCGGCGCTGGTGGCAGCGGCAAGCCCGCCGCCGATCCCGGCGGAAGCGTCCTCGAGGTCGCGGCGATAGGAGGAAAGCGTGTTTTCGGCAGCGCCGCGCTCGGCGCTCATCATCTCCAGGAAGGCTTCGATGCGGGCGGCGCTGTTCATTTTTTGGGATTGAGCTTTTCCGGAGGGATACGCACGCTCATTTCCGCCTTTCTCGGCTCGACGAACATGACCAGGGCGAACATTGCGCCATAGACAATGCCGGCAAGAATCGCGAGCGTCACGACAAAGCGAAACAGTGTTGGCATTAATTTTCGCCCGTCGTCTTATTCTGCATTTCCAACCCTGTGCCCTTATGAGACGCCAATCCGGCCAATTCAAGGGTGAAGCCGATAACAGGTCCCGGTTGCGCCGCGCTTGACGCAAACAGGCTTTTGATGTCGATACGCCGGCAAGAGGCCTAGAAACATGAACGCGCTACCAGCAAATCCTCCGGGCGAGAGCCATGCCGCGCTGCTCGGCCGGCTGGGCGAGCGTTCCATCGTCTTTGTCGGGCTGATGGGCGCCGGCAAGACGGCGATCGGCCGCAAGGTAGCGGCGATGCTGGCACTGCCCTTCATCGACAGCGACCAGGAGATCGAAACCGTTTCGCGCATGAGCGTCCCGGACCTGTTCGAGCGCTATGGCGAGGCGGAGTTCCGGGCACTGGAGCAGCGCGTCATCCTGCGTGTGCTGGAGCACGGGCCGCAGGTGCTGTCGACCGGCGGCGGCGCCTTCATGAACGCGCAGACGCGCGAGGCGATCGCCAGCCATGGCGTTTCGGTTTGGCTGAAGGCAGAGATCGACCTGTTGATGGAGCGCGTTTCCAAGAAGCAGAATCGGCCGCTGCTGAAAAGCGCCGAACCGCGCGCCGTGCTCGAACGGCTGATGGCGGAACGCTACCCGGTTTACGCCGCGGCCGATGTCATCGTGCCGACCCGCGACGACCGCAAGGAGATCATTGCGGCCGAGGTGGTGGACGCGCTGCGCGGCCATCTCGGCGTTGCCGACATTGACGAGGTGCGGTCGTGAGCGCTGATGCAACGGTCTCTGTCGAAGTCGGGCTTGGCGAGCGTGCCTACGACATCTTGATCGGCCCCGGCCTACTGTCACGCGCCGGCGCCGAGATTTCGCGCCGTCTGCCGGGCACGCGGGCGGCGGTCGTCACCGACGAAAACGTCGCGGCCGCGCATCTCGCAACGCTTGCGGCCGGCCTGGCAAGCGGAGGCATCCAACATGCCGTCATCACGCTGCCGCCAGGCGAAAAGACCAAGAGCTTTGCGCATCTCGAAGAGGTGGTCGACGGCGTGCTGGCCGCCAAGCTGGAGCGCGGCGACGTCGTCATCGCGCTCGGCGGCGGCGTCGTCGGCGACCTCGCCGGCTTTGCCGCCGGCATCGCGCGGCGCGGCATGAACTTCGTGCAGGTTCCAACCTCGCTGCTGGCGCAGGTCGATTCCTCCGTCGGCGGCAAGACCGGCATCAACAGCAAGCGCGGCAAGAACCTGGTCGGGGTGTTCCACCAGCCGAAGCTGGTGCTGGCCGACACCGAAGTGCTCGACACGCTGCCGATCCGCGATTTTCGCGCCGGCTATGCCGAACTGGCCAAATACGGGCTGATCGACCGGCCGGAGTTCTTCGCCTGGCTGGAAGAAAACTGGCGCCAAGTGTTTGCCGGCGGGCCGGAGCGGGGAAAGGCCATTGCCGAGGCCTGCCGCGCCAAGGCCGACGTCGTTGCCCGCGACGAGTTCGAGACCGGCGACCGTGCGTTGCTCAATCTCGGCCACACCTTCGGCCATGCGCTCGAAGCGGCGACCGGCTATGACGGCGCAAGGCTCGTGCATGGCGAGGGCGTTGCCATCGGCATGGCGCTGGCGCACCGCTTTTCGTCAAGGCTCAATTTGGCGAGCCCCGACGATGCGGCGCGTGTCGAGGCGCATCTTCGCGCCGTCGGCCTGCCCTGGCGCATGGCCGACATTCCAGGAGAACTGCCCGACGCCGAGACGCTGTTCTCCTTCATCACCCAGGACAAGAAGGTGTCGCGCGGCGCGCTGACCTTCATCCTGACGCGCGGCATCGGCCAGGCCTTTATCGCCCGGGATGTGCCGGCCTCGGAAGTGCTGTCGTTCCTCGGGGAGAACCATCCGGGATGAGCCAAGCCGGCTGGATCGCGGCTGCCGTGCTTGCCGGCCTCGGCCTGCTGGGCTTCGTCTTGCGCCGGCACCTGTTCGCCGCCTTCGGCTACGAGCTGCAGCGTATCGAGCCGCAGCGCTCGGCGCATGAGGAATTGCGCGGCGCCGTCGACGATTTCCGCCGCGACGGCCAGGTGGTGCGCGAGGATCGTGCCCGCATTGGCGGCCTGTTCGACCTCGAGGAGCTCGAAGTGTCGGACGTGATGGTCCACCGCACCAATATGCGCTCGGTCAACGCCGACGACCCGCCGGAAGCGGTGGTGCGCGAGATCCTACAGAGCCCGCACACCCGCATGCCGTTGTGGAAGGGCTCGCTCGATAACATCGTCGGCGTGCTGCACGCGAAGGACCTGCTGCGCGCGCTGAACGAGGTCGGCAATGATTTCTCCAGGATCGACGTGATGAAGATCGCGTCGCGGCCGTGGTTCGTGCCCGACACCACGACGCTGCAGGAGCAGCTCAACGCCTTCCTGCGCCGCAAGGCGCATTTCGCCATCGTCGTCGACGAATATGGCGAGGTCGAGGGACTGGTGACGCTGGAGGACATCATCGAGGAGATCGTCGGCGAGATCGCTGACGAGCACGACATCGACATCCAGGGCGTCAAGCAGGAGGCCGACGGCTCCGTCGTCGTCGACGGCACGGTGTCGATCCGCGACCTCAACCGGGCGCTCGACTGGCACCTGCCGGACGAGGAAGCCACCACCATTGCCGGCCTTGTCATCCACGAGGCGCAGTCGATCCCGGACGAAAAGCAGGCCTTTACGTTTCACGGCAAGCGCTTCGTCGTCATGAAGCGCGACAAGAACCGGATCGCGCGGTTGAGGATCAAGCCGGCGATGCTTGGCGAATGACAGTGCGCGCCCCATGGCAACTGTGGGTAGTCAGGAGTTGATGACGATCGATCGGCGAAGCCTGCTTCTGGCGTCGATGGCGGCGCTGCTGCCGGGACAGGCGGCGGCATTGCGGCTGCGTTCGCCGTCGCCCGAAACCTTCGACTATGGGCCGGCCAAGCTCGACATCTATTCCCGCGACGGCGCAAACAGCCTGCCGGTCGTTTTCTTCGTCCATGGCGGCGCCTGGCGGGTCGGCAACCGCAACAATGTCAACTCCAAGCCTGGTTTCCTGCTCGACAATGGCTTCTGCTTCGTCTCGATCGACTACCGGATGCTGCCTGAAGCCGATGTCGCCACCCAGGCGGCGGATGTCGAACTGGCCTATCGTTACGTCCGCGCCAACGTCGCCAGGCATGGCGGCGATCCGGACCGGATCGTCGCCATGGGCCATTCGGCCGGCTGCCATCTCGTCGCATTGACCGGGCTGCGCGGCGGCCTGCCCGGCGTCGCGGCGCTGGTTCTCGACGACACCAGGGCCTACGATCTGGAGGCGCTGGCCAGGAGCGGCGGCATGGCGGGGGTCTATGCCCGGGCCTTTCCCGATCCGGCGCAGTGGCGCGCGCTGTCGCCTGTCACCTATGTGGAAGGCCGCAAGCACCCGCCGACCTTCATCGCCCATTCGCGGGCGAAAGCCCGCGCGGCTGACGCGCAGGCCTTCGCCGAGCGTCTGCGCGCCACCGGAACCAGCGTCACGCTGTTCGACGGCAGCGCCTATTCGCACATGTCGATCAATCGCGACTTCGGCACCGAAGGCGATGCATTGACAGCTGCGGTGATGATGTTCCTGAGGGCGAGCCTCGGCTGAGTTACCAGCGCGTCTTTTCGCCGGGCGCTGCCGGCTCGATCGCCAGGGCGTGGACGCCGGATTTCAACTCCTCGGCCAGCAGATCGTTGACGGCGCGGTGGCGTTCGACGCGGCTCATGCCGGCAAAGGCGGGCGCGACGATGCGGACGCGGAAATGCGTCTCACCGGCGCCGTCGAAGGTGGCGTGATGGCCGGAATCCACATGATGATGCCCGGCATGGAGCTGGCTTTCGTTGATGACGTCCAGCCGTTCCGGCGAAAACGCCTTTTTCAGCTTGTCTTCCATCGTTGCCTGTATGGACATCGCCGCTTCCCTTCACCACATCTATGTCATCGCACAAAATTCGCCATTCGCCGGTTTTATGCCGCGATTCAGCGGTTAGGGCGATCATCGCGAAAATGTCAATTCTTGTTTCGCATCCGCGAACAGCCCATAAATGGGTGAGATGAAGCCGTACCCAAAATATTTCGAGAAGATTCGCATCCGCCCGGAGAAGGACGCGGAGCTGAAGTCGCGTTCGCCGATCTGCCAGTGGGATGGCTGCAAGGAGGCCGGTACCCACCGCGCCCCGGTCGGACGGATGAAGGAAGGCGAGTATTTCCAGTTCTGCTTCGACCATGTGCGCGAGTACAACAAGGGCTTCAATTATTTCTCGGGCGTTCCCGACACCGAGATCGCGCGCTTCCAGAAGGAAGCCATGACCGGCCACCGGCCGACCTGGAAAATGGGCGTCAACGGCGCCTCGACACGCTCCTCGCCCGACTTCGCCCAGGCGCGCTCCGGCCGCGCCGGCTACTACAATCGCATGCGCGATCCCTTCGACCTGTTCAAAGGCCCGAAGGACCCGCGCGAAGCACGCGAGCGCAAGGCCAAGCCGCTTGAGGCCAAGGCACTGGAAACGCTTGGCCTTGATACAAAGGCAAGTGGCAAGGATATCAAGGCGCGCTATAAGGAACTTGTGAAACGCCACCATCCGGATGCGAATGGCGGCGACAGAGGTTCGGAAGACCGGTTCCGCGATGTGCTTCAGGCGTATCGCGTGCTCAAGCAGGCAGGTTTGTGCTGAGCGACCTTACGGTTCGTGTCGCTTTCCAACTTTCATAAGGTTGGAAAAGGCTCTAAGACCGCCCCCGAACAAAATCGATTGCCAGCGAAACGCGGCGTTTCGCTTGTGGAGACGTTGATAGAGATGAACAAGGTCGATCGCGATATCGCCAACCTGCCCGACACCACGGTGTCGGTGAAGGAGACATTCGGCTTCGACTCCAAGATGGTGGTGCCGGCCTATTCGGTGACGAGCGAGCATGTCCCCGACATCGATCCGGACTACCTGTTCGACAAGAACACGACGATGGCGATCCTCGCCGGCTTTGCCTACAACCGCCGGGTCATGGTGTCGGGCTATCACGGCACCGGCAAGTCGACGCATATCGAGCAGGTTGCCGCCCGGCTCAACTGGCCCTGCGTGCGCGTCAATCTCGACAGCCATGTCAGCCGTATCGACCTCGTCGGCAAGGACGCGATCGTCGTCAAGGACGGGCTGCAGATCACCGAATTCCGCGACGGCATCCTGCCCTGGGCCTACCAGCACAATGTCGCGCTGTGCTTCGACGAATACGATGCCGGCCGCCCGGACGTGATGTTCGTCATCCAGCGCGTGCTGGAATCGTCGGGCCGGCTGACGCTGCTCGACCAGAGCCGGGTCATCCGCCCGCACCCGGCCTTCCGGCTGTTTTCGACCGCCAACACGGTTGGGCTGGGGGACACCACCGGCCTCTACCACGGCACCCAGCAGATCAACCAGGCGCAGATGGACCGCTGGTCCATCGTCACCACGCTGAACTATTTGCCGCACGACAATGAGGTGAACATCGTGCTGGCCAAGGCCAAGCACTACCGCGACGGCAAGGGCAAGGAGATCGTCAACAAGATGGTGCGTGTCGCCGACATGACGCGCTCGGCCTTCATCAACGGCGATTTGTCGACGGTGATGAGCCCGCGCACGGTCATCACCTGGGCCGAGAATGCCGAGATCTTCGGCAATATCGGCATGGCGTTCCGGCTGACCTTCCTCAACAAATGCGACGAGCTGGAACGCTCGCTGGTCGCCGAGTTCTACCAGCGCGCTTTCGGCGAAGATCTGCCGGAGAGTGCCGCCAACGTGGTGCTGGGCTAAGCAGAGTCTCGATGGCGGGTCCGGGCGACAACACGCGAAACAAATCCAAGACCGGCGCTGAGAACGACAGCTTCAAGCGCGCCGTCACCGTCTGCATGCGCGCGATTGCCGGCGACAAGGATCTCGAGGTCGGCTTCGCCAAGGACCGGCCGGCGCTGGCCGGAAGCCGTGCCCGGCTGCCGGAATTGCCGAAGAAGGCATCGAAGGCCGATATCGCCATCACCCGCGGCCTCGGCGATTCCATGGCGCTGAAGCGCGCCTGCCACGATGCGCGCATCCACACCAGGCTGGCGCCGGAAGGCAAGCAGGCCCGCGCCATCTATGACGCGGTCGAGCAGGCCCGCGTCGAGGCGATCGGCTCTCGCGCCATGCAGGGTGTCGCCGACAATATCGGCTCGATGCTCGAGGACAAATACGCCAGGGCCAACCTCGTCGACGTCAAGGACAAGGCCGACGCGCCGATCGAGGAAGCGCTGGCGCTGATGGTGCGCGAAAAGCTGACCGGGCGCACTGCGCCGAAGAGCGGCGAACGGCTGGTCGATCTCTGGCGGCCCTGGGTCGAGGAAAAGGCCAGCGCCGACCTAGACGGCCTGTCGGCAAAGCTCGACGACCAGCAGGCTTTCGCCCGCGTCGTGCGCGACATGCTCGCCTCCATGGAAATGGCCGAGGAGCTCGGCGACGACCAGGAGACGGAAGACTCCGAGGACAACGACGAAAACCAGCCGCAAGGCGAGGAGCAGAGCGAAGAGGGCGGCGAGGACGATTCCGGCTCCGAGCAGTCGCAGTCCGAGGATACCGAGGCATCGTCCGACGACGAGCAATCGGCCGAGACGGAAGCCTCCGACGCCACTGCCGAGGATCTCTCCGACGATGACGACGCCGATGCGGAGACGCCCGGCGAGGCGCGCCGCAACGACAACCCCTTCACCAATCTGCCGAAAGAGATCGACTACAGGGTCTTCACCACGGCCTTCGACGAGACCGTAGGCGCGGAGGAATTGTGCGAAGAGGAGGAGCTCGACCGGCTGCGCGCCTTCCTCGACAAGCAGCTCGCCAACCTTTCCGGCGTCGTCGGGCGGCTGGCCAACCGGCTGCAGCGTCGCCTGATGGCGCAGCAGAACCGCTCCTGGGATTTCGACCTCGAAGAGGGCTATCTCGATCCGGCGCGGCTGGTGCGCGTCGTCATCGACCCGATGCAGCCCCTGTCCTTCAAGCAGGAGCGCGACACCAAATTCCGCGACACGGTGGTGTCGCTGGTGCTCGACAATTCGGGTTCGATGCGCGGCCGCCCGATCACCGTCGCGGCGACCTGCGCCGACATCCTGGCGCGCACGCTGGAACGCTGCGGCGTCTCGGTCGAAATCCTCGGCTTCACCACCCGCGCCTGGAAGGGCGGGCAGGCGCGCGAGAAATGGCTGAAGGAAGGCAAGCCGCCGAACCCCGGCCGGCTCAACGATCTGCGCCACATCATCTACAAATCCGCCGACCATCCGTGGCGGCGGGCGCGCCGCAATCTCGGGCTGATGATGCGCGAGGGCCTGCTCAAGGAAAACATCGACGGCGAGGCGCTGCTGTGGGCGCATAACCGGCTGATCGCGCGGCCGGAGCAGCGCAAGATCCTGATGATGATCTCGGACGGCGCGCCGGTCGACGATTCAACGCTGTCGGTCAATCCGGGCAATTATCTCGAGCGGCATCTGCGCGCCATTATCGAACTCATCGAGACGCGCTCGCCGGTCGAGCTTTTGGCCATCGGCATCGGCCACGACGTCACCCGCTATTATCGCCGCGCCGTCACCATCGTCGATGCCGAAGAGCTGGCCGGCGCCATGACCGAGCAGCTGGCCTCGCTGTTCGCCGAGGAAACTGTGCGCGATACGCGGCGCGGCAGCATGCGGCGCGCCGGATGATTTTTTCCCGCGGCGGCTTTTGGCAGAAGCTTTTGGCCGCCACTGCGTTGTTAGGCATCAGTTTGGCGCCGGCTATCGCTGCCGGCCCGGCCTCGGTCGAGCCGGCCGAAATCTCGGCACGGCCGATCAGCGAATTCCACATCGGCCGGCCGGACAAACAGTTCGGGCCGCTCGAATTCGTCGGCGGGCTCGAAATGACCTCGCCGACGCGCGATTTCGGCGCGCTGTCGGCGCTTCGGTTCCTCAAGCCAGGCAGCGATTTCATCGGCGTCGCCGACACCGGCTTCTGGTTCTTCGGCACTCTCGTCCACGATGCCGACAAGCGGCCTTCCGGCATCCAGAATTTTCGCATGCAGCAGATGGTCGATGCGGCCGGCCAGCCGATCGACGAGAAATGGGCGGTCGATGCCGAAGGCCTCGCGGTCAAGGACGGCATTGCCACGGTCGGCTTCGAGCGCGATCACCGTATCGCAGAGTTCAAGATCGACCCGGACGACATGAAGGCGCCGTTCAGGCAATTGGACTTCCTGATCCCGGCCGGGGAACTCCGCCGCAATCGGGGCTTTGAGACCGTCACCCGCGCCCATCCTTACGGACAGCACGCGGGCGGGCTGGTCGTGGTGTCGGAAAAGAGCCTCGACAAAGCCGGCAACATCTTTGCCGCGATCATCGAAGGGCCTCGCAAGGGCGTCTTCACCGTCAAGCGCAATGGCGATTTTGATATCACCGACGGCGCGTTCCTGCCGGATGGCGACCTGTTGCTTCTGGAGCGCAGTTTTTCGATGGCCGGCGGCGTCAAGATGCGTCTGCGGCGCATCTATGGCGAAAGCGTCGAGAAGGGCGCCGTTGCCGACGGGCCGGTGCTGCTTGAAGCCGACATGGGTTACCAGATCGACAATATGGAAGCCCTCGACGTCTGGACCCGCGACGACGGCGCGCTGATCGTGTCGCTGATGTCCGACGACAACCACTCGATCCTGCAGCGCAACCTCTATCTGGAATTCATCCTGCACGAGGATTGACGCGCGATCGGCCATTGACCGGCTGACGGCGATGCTGGCGTTTCCGCGCCGTTTCGCAGCTCGTGTAATTTCCCTTGGCAATGCCCCCTGGCAATAACCTGCGGGTTCCAGCCAGATTCGCCGCCTGCAAAAAACACTTTAGTCAAGACTTGACAATTTGTGCCATCGAAGGGACACTCAAGTCTATGCTTAAGTATTCCGAGATCGACAGCATCCTGCGAGCTCTTGCCGAGCCGACGCGCCGGGCAATCCTGGAAAGGCTGAGCCGCGGGCCGGCCACCGTCAGCCAGTTGGCGGAGCCGTTCGGCATGACGTTCGCCGCCGTGCTCCAGCATCTTCAGGCGCTGGAAGCGTGCGGGCTGATCCGAAGCGAGAAGGTCGGACGCGTGCGCACCTGCCGGATCGAGCCCGGCGGGCTCGCCCCGCTCGCCGACTGGATCGCCGCGCGCCGTACGCCGGCCGAACGCCACCTCGACCGTCTCGGCCAGATCCTGGCGGAGACTTCCCAACCGAACGCAACACTCCACGACCAGGAAAAGGACGACAAGAAATGAACCAGATTGCGCCCGTGAACGACGAGCACTCCGTCATCCATTCGACCTTCACGATCGAGCGGACCTATCCACAATCGCCCGAGCGCGTCTTCTTTGCCTTTGCCGACAAGGCGACGGTGCGGCGTTGGCGCGTCGAAGGTGACGGCTTCACCATCGCCGAATTCACCTTCGATTTCCGTGTCGGCGGCGGCGAGGTTTCGCGGTTCAGCTATCAGGGCGGCCCGGAAATCAGGCTCGATGCGCAGTTCCAAGACATCGTCCCTGACCGGCGCATCGTATTTTCCTACCGGATGGCGGTCGGGCCGCAGCCGCTGTCGGCGTCTCTCACCACCGTCGAGCTTGCACCTTCCGGCGACGGCACCCGCCTGACCTATACCGAACAGGGTGCGTTCTTCGATGGCGTCGATTCAGCGCAAGGGCGCGAGGAGGGCACGCGCGGGCTGCTGCAGGCGCTCGCTGCCGAGCTTCAGAACGCGCAGTAGAGGTTCGTCGGGGTATCGGGCGGCGTCCAACAAGGGGCCTATTGCCCCTTGCTCGCGAGCCAGACGATGTGACGGGCGCCGCGCTTGCCGTGAGCCCGCACCTTAACCTCGTCGACCGTGAAGCCCGCCTGCTTGAGCCTGAGGGTGAAACCTGCGTCAGGGCCCTGCGACCAGACCGCCAGCACACCGCCGGGCTTGAGAGCTGCTCTCGCGCTGATCAGGCCGGTGCCGCTGTAGAGCGCATCGTTGGCCTTGTAGACGATGCCCTCGGGGCCGTTGTCGACGTCGAGCAGGATCGCGTCCCAGGCCGATGCTTGCGATCGGATGAGCTGACCGACATCGGTCTCGCGAATGCCTACGCGCCGGTCGTCAAGGCAGCCGTCGAAAACCTCGGCCATCGGGCCGCGCGCCCACGTCACGACCGCCGGTACCAGTTCGGCAACGGTGACCTTCGCATCGGCGCCAAGCTCGGCCAGCGCCGCGCGCAAGGTAAAGCCCATGCCGAGGCCGCCGATCAGGATGCTTGGGTTCAGGCGGCCGGCAATCCTTTGACAAGACAGTTTGGCCAGCGCCTCTTCGGAACCGCTGAGCCGGCTGTTCATCAGCTCGTTCGCGCCAAGCATGATCGAGAATTCGCCGCCGCGCCGCTTCAGGCGGAGTTCCTGTCCGCCGTCAGGCGTTTTTGCCGAGTCCAGTTGAAGCCAGGGGATCATGCTCGATAGTCTTTGAGCATGATCTTGTCCGAAAACCGGTTCCCACTTTTCGGGATCATGCTCTATGCCGCCAGTGCCGGCTGGCTCCAGCGGGCGGCAAGCAGCCTGTAAGGGATCAGCGCCACCACCGCTATGACCAGCTTGACGCTGAGATCGCCGAGCGCCCAGGATATCCAGCGCATCGTCTCGACCGGCAGCACGCCCATCAGCGGCGCGGTCTCCAGCGCAAAGCCGTCGTTCGGCCCGGCGAAGGCGAAAGCCGCCGCAAAGGCGACGGTGAAAAACACCACCGTATCGAAGACTGAGCCGACCAGCGTGCCGACGATCGGTGCGCGCCACCAGCTCTGCCGGCGCAGCCGGTTGAACACGGTGACGTCGAGCAACTGCGCGGTGAGGAAGGCCGCGCCCGACGCCGCGGCAATGCGCACCAGCCGGTCGGCGGCGGTCTCGAATTCGATCAGGCCGTGGCGAAACAGCAGCGGTGGGATGACGATCGAGCAGACCACCGCTGTCATGAAGCCGACAAAGACGATCCTGCGCGCCACCGCCGGGCCGTAGCGGCGGTTGGCGAGATCGGTGACTAGGAAGGAGAACGGATAGGTGAAGGCGCCCCAGGTCAGGATGTCGGCCAGCGACAGCCCGCCGATTGCACCCTGCATCGGGAACTGCACAAGGATGTTCGAAGCCACGACGACGAGTGCCATGGCCGCCACGAAGGGCAGGTACCGCGAGAGGAAAATCATTTTTTTATCCTGGGTGATGGAACCAGCGGAACCCGATCCGGAACCCCGGTCACGCCCTGGAAGGCGGCTGCCGCCGAAAAACTCAGGCGGCCGGCCGTTCGGCGAGCTTCTTGGCGATCTGCTTCTTCAACAGGCGGGCGCGCTGCGACAATTCCTTGGCGTCAGCCTTGACCAGGAAGGCATCGAGGCCGCCGCGATGCTCGACCGAACGCAGCGCGTTGGCCGAAATGCGCAGGCGCACATTCTGGTTCAGCGCTTCCGAGATCAACGTCACATTGACGAGATTGGGCAGGAAGCGACGCTTGGTCTTGTTGTTGGCGTGGCTCACATTGTTGCCGGACATGACTGCCTTGGCAGTGAGTTCGCAGGTGCGGGACATGATACTAACCTTCGGTTCTCGGTCCTGGCCAAACATTCGACCCGCGCCGGGTGGCGCGCGGTTTCGGTCAGGCGGCCTTATGGAAAAAGTTGGCGTTCCATAGTTGCATTTCGCCGATGCGTCAAGCTTGGGGTTGCTCGGAAGAGGGGAATCGCACTTTCGGAGAAGGCGCTACCAGCGAAGCTGCCGATCTCCCCCTTGCGGAGGAGATGGCCGGCAGGCCAGAGGGGCTGTCCCTCCGACTTAGCACCGTTGCAGCCAAAACTCTCGGCACTGGGAGGATAAACTGAACCTTGGCGATCCGTAACACCCCCTCTGCCCTGCCGGCCATCTCCTCCGCAAGGGAGAGATCGGCAAATTCGTCGAGGGCGCCACATTTTGTTCTTGCTTTGTGCCGGCAGCTATGCTATTAATTTCGGTATGGTGCTGATTCGCACCGCCGACCCGCCCACCGAGGCGGGTTTTTCATTTCCGGCTTCCGTCAGCTCCCACCGACCAGCCCCAGCGTTTCCTGCCGAAGCCGCCTTTCACATTAAGGCCGGAATTCAGCCTATAAACGGTCGCACAGGGACATGCCAGACCGGAGCCGCCCGTCCGGTCGACAATCAAGGACCCGCCATGCCTCGTTCTTTCCTCCATGCCCTGATCGTGTTGGTGGCCGTCGTGCTGTCGACGACGGCTTCGACCGCAGAGCCGCAATCCTTCACGGGCGAGTATTCGGTGTCGTTCCTCGGCCTCTCCGTGGCCAAGGCGAAATTCTCCAGCGATTACGAGGGCGACACCTATTCGATCGAGGGCAGCGTCTCCGCCGCCGGGCTCGCCACTTTGTTCGACGATACGCGAGGCACGATCTCGTCGAAGGGCAAGATTTCGGGCAAGCAGTTGCAGCCGCAAGCGTTCCACGCCGACTACACGTCCGGCAAGAAGGCATCGATGATCGACATCCAGTTTGCCAACGGCGTCGTCACCTCGACCAAGGTCGTGCCTGAGCCGAAGAAGCGCAATCCCAACAACTGGATACCGCTGGTCGGCAGCGATCTCGTATCCGTCCTCGATCCGATGGCCGCGACCGTCATCCATGCCGACAGCCTCGACCAGGTCTGCGGGCGCACGGTGAAGCTCTATGACGGCGAAATGCGTGCCGATCTGAAACTGACCTACGAGTCGAAAGGGTCGATCTCGGTGACCGGCTACAAGGGCGATACGGTCACCTGCAGGCTAGGCTTCGAGCCGGTGGCCGGCTACCGCAAGAACCGCAAGGCGCTGAACTACCTGAAGAAACGCAGCCGCATCATGGTGACGTTTGCACCGGTCGGCCAAAGCGGCGTATATGCGCCGATCCGCGCCACGGTCAGCACGCAAATCGGCCCGTTGACGATCAGCGCGGAGCGGTTCGAAGCAAACGAATAGGCGTGATGGTGCGCCGCCAACGATGGGCACGGGGGCGACGGATATGGCGCGCGCAACACTGATCGGCTTCTCCGCGGTCGCCATGTGGGCGCTGCTGGCGCTGCTTACGGATGCTTCGGGCGCCGTGCCGCCGTTCCTGCTTTCGGCAATCACCTTTACGATCGGCACCTGCGTCGGGCTGGTTGCCCGGCTGTTCATGCCGGCAGCCGACGGCGCCGCGAAGACACCGCGCCAGGTCAAAATACCACGCAAAGTCTGGGTGATTGGCATTGCCGGCCTGTTCGGCTACCACTTTTTCTACTTCACCGCGCTGCGCAATGCGCCGGCCGTCGAGGCCAGTCTGATCGCCTATCTGTGGCCGCTGCTGATCGTGCTGGGATCGGCGCTGATGCCTGGCGAGCGGCTGGCCTGGAACCATATCGTCGGCGCGCTGCTCGGCCTTGCCGGCACGGTCCTGATCGTCACCAAGGGCGGCGGGCTTGCCTTCGATGCGCGTTATGCCTTCGGCTACGCCATGGCCGGCGTCTGTGCGGTGCTGTGGTCGTCCTATTCGCTGTTGTCGCGGCGCTTCCCGTCGGTACCGACCAGCACCGTCACCTGGTTCTGCGCCGCCACCGCGGCCCTTTCGCTCGTCTGCCATCTGTTGCTTGAACAGACGGTGCTGCCCGACGGCGCCGGCCAGTGGCTGGCCGTGCTCGGCCTCGGTCTGATGCCGGTGGGGGCGGCGTTCTATGCCTGGGACATAGGCGTCAAGCGCGGCAACATCCAGGTGCTGGGGGCGGCGAGCTATGCCGCGCCGCTGCTGTCGACACTGGTGCTGATCGCCGCCGGCTTCGCCGAGCCGTCATGGCGCATCCTCGCCGCCTGCGTGCTGATCACCGGCGGCGCGGCGCTGGCGGCGAAATCGCTGTTCCTGCGCAAGAGGGCTACGAGCGAGGCAAACGCATGATGCCGTTTCCCGGCGGCATCGATGCCAATGCCAATGCGACGCTGGTGTTTTCGTTGGCGGCGACGGTGATTTACGCGTTCAGCCTCGGCATGCGGCCGCGTCTTTCGCGGTCGGCGGCAAGGACATTGGCGGTTGCAATGCTGGCGGTGCTGGTCGTGCAGCAGGGCGGCCCATGGCTGCTCGTCGCCGCGCTGGGCGCCAGTGCCATCGGCGACGCCTTCCTGTCGCGCGACGGCGAGAAGGCATTTCTTGGTGGCACGGCCAGCTTTCTTGCCGCGCATGTGCTTTACGTCGTGCTGTTCCTGCGTGCCGGCGGCGGCCTCGGACTGCTTTCGGCCGAGCCATGGCGGGCAGCGATCGTGCTGGCGATGGTCGTGTCGGTGCTGGCCATGCTTTTCGCGCTCCGGCGCCGCGTCGGCCCCGCCTTGCGTTTGCCGATCGGTGTGCATGCCGCGGCACTGCTTGCCATGGGCATTGCGGCGCTCACCCTGAACAGCGTCTGGGTCATTGGCGGCATCGTCCTGCTCATCCTGTCCGACGGGCTGCTCGCTTCGGAAAGGTTCCTGCTGCCCGCCATCTCGCCGCATCGCATTTGGGTGCGCCATGCGGTCTGGGCGCTGTATTACGCCGGCCAGCTCGCGATCACGCTGGGTTTCCTGCTGGGCTAGGTGCCTAGGGCGTGCCCGGCAGCCAGCCTGGTTCGGCCAGTTCGAAGGCGGCGAAATCGAAGCCCGGCGCCACCGTGCAGCCGACCAGGGTCCATTCGCCGAGGCTGCGTGCCGACTGCCACCAGCCTGCCGGCACGACGATCTGCGGCCGCTCGCCCGCGGCAAGCGCCGTACCGAGGACCTCCTCGATGACGGGACCGCCTTCTCGATGTATCGACAGCGCCAGCGGCGCGCCGTCATAGAAGTGCCAGACCTCGGCCGCGTCCCTGACCCGGTGCCAGGCCGACAATTGGTCCTTCTCCAGAAGGAAATAGATCGCCGTCGAATGGCCGCGGGCGCCTTCCGCCCCGTCGCGAAAGGTCTCGGCATACCAGCCGCCTTCCGGATGCGGCTTCAGGCCGAGCAGGGCGATGATTTCGGCGGAACTGGTCATGACCCTAGCTCCGGGCGCCGCTCAGAAATTGTCCTTGCGCTTGCGGATCTCGGCGAACACTTCGGCGTCTGAGGCCTTCTCCAGGCCGAGATGCCTGCGGATCGCCGGATCGTGCCAGCGCAGGAACGGATTGGTCGAAAGTTCCTCGCCGATCGTCGTCGGCAGCGTCGGCTTGCCGTCGGCGCGCAGCGCCTCGACTTTCGCGGCGCGCTCTTTCAGCGCCGAATTGGTCGGATCGATGGTCAGCGCGAAACGGGCATTGGCCAGCGTATACTCATGGCCGCAATAGACGACCGTCTCGGCCGGCAGCGCCGCGAGCTTCTTCAGGGATTCGTACATCACCGGCGGCTTGCATTCGAGCAGCCGCCCACAGCCGAGCGCAAACAGCGTGTCGGCGGCGAATGCCACTTTCGACGCCGGCAGGTGATAGGTGACATGGCCCGCCGTGTGGCCGGGCGTGGCGATAACCTCGATCCGCTCGTCGCCGAGGCAGAGGACCGAGCCTTGCTCGACGGTTTCGTCGATGCCGGGAATCTTTGCCTTTTCGGCTTCCGGCCCGACGATGCGCAGCTTGAATCGCTCCTTCAGCGCCAGATTGGCCTCGACGTGGTCGAGATGGTGGTGGGTGGTCAGGATCATCGTCGGCGTCCAGCCGGTGCGCTTGATCGCCGCCAGGATCGGCGCCTCCTCGGGTGCGTCGATGAGCGCCGTCTGGCCGCTTTTCGGATCATGCACCAGCACGCCGAAATTGTCGCTGCGGCACATGAATTGTTCGATCTCGACCGGCATCATATCTCTCCCTTTATTGCCGCAGACATAGGGCGCCTGCCAGCCGATGTCATCTGCCTTTGTTGAACTTGGACTGCTTCGAAGCTACCGTTCCGCGCATGCATTCAGACATTGTCGACCTCCGTTCCTTCTATTCGACCACGCTCGGCCGCCTGGCCGAACGCTCGATCACCATGGCGCTGTCCTCGATATGGGCCATCGTGCCCAACGAGCGGCTGGTCGGCCTCGGCTACACCTTGCCGTGGCTGGAGCGCTTCGGCAGCGATGCCGAGCGGGTCTTTGCCTTCATGCCGGCAACGCAGGGCGCGGTGGTCTGGCCGGCGACGGGGCCGACGGCGACCGCGCTTGTCTTCGACGAGGAACTGCCGCTGGTCGATTCCTGCATCGACCGCATGCTGCTCGTCCATTCGCTCGAACATGTCGAGAACCCGCGCGAGACGCTGAACGAGATCTGGCGGGTGCTGTCGCCGGCCGGCCGTGTCGTCATCGTCGTGCCCAACCGGCGCGGCGTCTGGGCGCGCTTCGAGCACACCCCTTTCGGCAATGGCCGGCCGTTCTCGCGCGGCCAGCTGACCGAATTGCTGCGCGAAGCGAATTTCACGCCGGCGGCGTGGTCCGATGCGCTGTTCTTCCCGCCGTCGCCGCGACGTTTCATGATGCAGTTCCACAATGTGCTGGAACGCGCCGGCCGGCGCTTCTGGCCGATCTTCTCCGGCGTCATCGTCGTCGAGGCGCAGAAGCGGCTCTATCAGGGCGTCCCGGTTGCGCAGCGCGCGTCCCGCCGCGTCTTCGTGCCGGTTCTCTCGCCGCATGGCGCGCCGACGCTCGGCCGGGCGTTGCGGGCTAAACACCCGGCGCCGCCAAGATGACGCGTTCGTGATCCGAGGCAGGCTTTTTCTCACCTATCTGTCGCGGACAGGTTGGCTGCCCGATTGAAGGCATACGCGGTCGATTCTATGACCGGGTTTCAGCACCGCTTCCGAATGCAAGGATCCACTCATGGCTGATCTTCCGGATGTCGAGGCCAGTGCCCAGAAGCTTGCCACGTCGATCGAAGCCAGCAGCCTGCGTGAGCAGCTGGCAACAATCAAATTGGCGCTGACCACCTCGCCAGTGCGAAGGCAATTGTTTTGGGCCGCGATCGGCATCGTCGCA
This sequence comes from Mesorhizobium sp. M1348, assembly GCF_040317925.1. Lineage (NCBI taxonomy): Bacteria > Pseudomonadati > Pseudomonadota > Alphaproteobacteria > Hyphomicrobiales > Phyllobacteriaceae > Mesorhizobium > Mesorhizobium sp. M1348. Next base: position 439,485 of record NZ_JAMYLH010000001.1, read on the forward strand.
GTCATCGTGGCGAGCTCGATCGGGCAGATTCTGCTCAATCGCTGGAACCAGCCTTTCTACGACGCGCTGGCGCGGCGCGACATGCCGGCTTTCCTGCATCAGCTTCTGGTCTTTGCCGGCATCGCCGGCGGGCTTGTGGTGCTCAATGTCGGCCAGACCTGGCTCGACCAGATGCTCCGCCTGAAGCTGCGCGAGGCGCTGACGCTCGACCTGATCGACGAATGGATGCGGCCGGCGCGTGCCTTCCGGCTGACCCATGCCGGCGCCATCGGCGTCAATCCCGACCAGCGCCTGCAGCAGGATGCCGGGCATCTCTCCGATCTTTCCACCGGCCTCGGCATCGGCCTGCTGCAGTCCTGCATCCTGCTTGCCTCCTTTGTTGGGGTTCTGTGGTCGCTGTCTTCCGGCTTCGTCTTCCACATAGGCGGCCATTCGCTGGCCATACCCGGCTACATGGTCTGGGCGGCGATCCTTTATGCTGGCACCGCTTCGTGGTTGAGCTGGCTGGTCGGGCGGCCGCTGATCCGCTTCAACAACGATCGCTATACGCGCGAAGCGGAGCTGCGCTCCTCGGTGGTTCGCGTGAACGAGAATGTCGATGCCATCGCGCTCGCGCATGGCGAGGCCGATGCCAGGCGCCGCCTCGAATTCGATCTTGGCATGGTGCTGGGCGCCATGCGGCGCATCTACAGCGCCCAGATCAATCTTTCCTGGGTTACCGACACCTATGGCTGGATCACTGTCGTCGCGCCGATCCTTGTCGCTTCACCGGTCTATTTCGCCGGCGATATCAGCTTTGGCGGCTTGATGATGGCAGTCGGCGCTTTCAACCAGGTCCATTCCTCGCTGCGTTGGTTCATCAACAATATCGGCGGCATCGCCGATTGGCGCGCCACGCTGATGCGGGTCGCCGACTTCCGCATCGCGCTCGGCGACACCGACGCGCTGCACAATACGGAAAGGCGTATCGCCTTCGGCGAAAATCCGGACGGCAGCCTCACCTTCGAGAAACTTGAGATTGCCTCGCCGGAGGGATGCACCAAGCTTGCCGAGCCGCATGTTGAAATCCGCGCCGGCGACCGCGTCATGATCACCGGAGATCCGGGCGCCGGCAAGACGCTGTTCTTCCGCGCCATTGCCGGTTTGTGGCCATGGGGCAGCGGCCGCATCGGCATGCCGGCCGGAGAAGCGCCGATCTTTGTTCCGCGTACGCCCTATTTCCCGCTCGGCAAGCTGCGCGAGGTGCTCAACCATTCAGACGGCGCGGCGGAGGCGAGCGATGCCGAGATTTCGGAGGTGCTGGCGGATGTCGGGCTGCAGCGCCTGTCGTCCTCGCTCGATCGCTCGGCGCGCTGGGAGCGTGAACTCAGCGACGACGAGCAGCGTCTGTTGGCCTTTGCCAGGCTCGCCTTGCGACGGCCGAAATGGGTGATCATCGACGAGGCGCTGGACGCGTTCGACGGCCCGACGCTGAGGCAAGTGCTGTCGATGCTGGAGAAGCGCCTTCCCGACGCCGCGATCCTCAATATCGGCCGCGGCCAGCACAATGCCCGCTTTTTCCGGCGGGCGTTGACCATCGTCAAGGATGCCGGCCAACCGCCACTCAAGCCCGCCCGTATCAGGGCAGGTGCCATCGAACCGCCCCCGGCTATCGCCTCGGCTGGCCGAAAGAAATAGAAGGCAAGCTTTATTTCGCCGCGATCGCGGCGAAAAACTGTCGCGATCGTTTCAGATGGGGACGTTCCGATCGGCCATGCTTGACGCTCTCGCCCTGCTCGCCTGCCTTGCCTGCACCCCGGCGGCACCTGCGGCCGCGCCCGCCAATGCAATTGCCGTCGATGTCGAACTGGTGCTGGCCGTCGACATCTCGCAGTCGATGGATGAAAGGGAGTTTGCCCTGCAGCGCGCCGGCTATGTCGCGGCGCTGCGCCACCCCGACTTCATCAACGCCGTGCGTGCCGGCACCTCCGGCCGCATCGCCATCGCCTATTTCGAATGGGCCGGCACGATCCGCGACGATGCGGTCATTGCCTGGCAGGTCGTCGACAGCAAGGAGAGCGCCAACGCTTTCGCCGACAAGATCGCGGCCCGCCCGTTCAGGAGCTTTCGCGGCACCTCGATTTCCGGTGCAGTGGCCTTCGGCGCCGAGCTTTTCAACGGCACGGCCTTCGCCGGCAAACGCCGCGTCATCGACGTCTCGGGCGACGGCCCAAACAACACCGGCTTGCCGGTCACAACGGCACGCGATGCGGCGCTGGCGAAGGGCATCGTCATCAACGGCCTGCCGATCCTGATCAGCCCGTCACCTACCTTCAGTCATCTCGACCGGTATTATGCCGAATGCGTTACCGGCGGGCCGGGCTCGTTCGTGCTGCCGATCTATGCTGCTTCCGAATTCGCCACCGCCACTCGCCGCAAACTGATCCTCGAGGTCAGCGGCATCGAGTATCCCAGGGAAGATCCGAGGACGATCCGCGTCGACGCACCGATCGACTGCCTGCAAGGCGAGCGCGACCGGCGGTTTTTCTCCGACCCGTATTTCCCGGAACTCGACCGGTAAGGCTTGCCAGGGGTAAGCTAGGCTGGTGGCAGGCCGAAGGCCGGGAACAGAGATGGCCCGAGCGGCCCTATGAAGATCGTCAAGGAAGCGATCCCGCCCTCGGCCGCGTCGAACACATGCAGGGAATGGGCCCGCCATTCAGGGCCATCGTGGCTGCGGGAATAAACCCCGACCGCCGGCTGGGCATTGGCGCGGGTGGCCAGCGTGCGGAAGCCGCCAAACCTCGGCCAAACGGTCTCGAAGAAACCGCGGATCGCTTCGCGGCCTTGATACCATTCGCGCCAGGGCGGCATGGTATAGATGGCGTCCTCACGCAGGAGCTCGATCAAGCTGTCGAGATTGGCGGCCTGCCAGGCCTGCATGTAGCGTTCGAGCAGCATGCCTTCTTCGGGGCTGGGCCGTGATCGGCTGGCCGGCCGTCCCTGAGGATAGCGCGCCGCCAGCGTTGCGCGGGCCCGCTGCAACGCGCTGTTGATCGAAGCCGTCGATCCGCCCAGCAAACGCGCCGCCTCGACAGCCGACCATCCGAGGACGTCGGCAAGCAGCAGCGCGGCGCGCTGTCTGGGCGGCAGATCCTGGATCGCGGCGACGAAGGCGATCTGGACGGCCTCGCGGCTCTCGTAACGAGCTTCCGGACCTGGCTCGCTGCCGGCAATGTCTGGAAGCTCCGCGTCGGGGTAGGGCTCCAGCCAGGCGATGTCGGCTACAGGCCCGCCCATGGCCGCCCCGTGGGAGGGCGGCCGTCCGGGTTCCCGGAGAATGCGACGCGCCCTCGACCTCGCCTTGATGGCGTTGAGGCAAGCGTTGGTCGCGATCATGTAGAGCCAACCGCGAACCGAACCCCGCCCGTCGAACTCCGATCTTGCGCGCCAGGCGCGAAGCAACGTGTCCTGGAGAGGTCGTCGGCCTCGTGCAGCGAACCCATCATGCGATAGCAATGCAGCTTGAGCTCGCGGCGATGCGCGGCCGTGACCTTCTCGAAGGCCAGCCGATCGAGAATCGGCTGGCGTGCTGGGTCCAGAGGTGGCTGAGCGTCTGTCATGGGACTTCCGGGTTAGGTTCGCATTACGCGCGCCTCAGGCGGCCGGTGCAAGGCCGCTCCCGCTCACCATGAAGGAACTGCCTTGCGGTTGGCCGGTGGCGAGCGCGACCACCGCCCGTCCGACATCGGCCGGCGTTTGCATGTCGGTCATGGCGGCGATGAAGTCCGCCGGCTGGATGCCCATATAGGCCGCGATGCTGTCGACGCCGGCCTTGCCGACGCCGGTCTCCGGCATGATGCGCATCGGCGCGAGCGCCATGAAGCGCAGGCGGAGGCCGAGCCGGTCGGCCTCCTTCTGGCTATGACCGGCCAGGAACATCTGCATGCGTTTTGCGCCGGCATAGCCGCCGGCGTTCGGTGGCCCGCCGGTCAAGGCCGCGCCGCTGGAGATCAGAACGATCCGGGTTCCCGGCTTGAGCGGACGCCGCAGAGCGGCCCGGCAAAACAGGAACGAGGCCTTGACGTCCGTGTCCCAGTTTGCGGAGAACGCCTTCCAGTTCTGTTCATGCACCGGCGCGGAAGGCGCCAGCGCACCTGCACAGATCACCAGCACGTCCGGCTCCAGCGCGGCGAAGACCTTATCGGGGGCGGAGTCCACCGTCGCATCGACCGCGAGCGTCTTCACACCCGAGACCTCCCAGGCAAATTGCGCCAGAGCCTGTTTTCCGCGGGCGACGGCCAGCACCGTCGCTTTCTCCTTGAGGGCGGCCTCCGCGATGGAGCGGCCAACACCACGGCTGCCTCCGACGACGACGACATTCTGACCTTGCAACGATCCCATGGATCACCTCTCTGTTCCCGGCCGCCGGACCATCCAGGCGCGCTCATCGATAAGGACAGCGCGGGCGAGGGGAAATCATCGGTGCCAGGCGGAAATATCTTTCAGTGACGGCAGCGGCGCGCCAGTTTTGTATTCAGTGTCATTACCTCGGGGGTAATCGACCTGTGCGCTACGTCTCGGCAAAACTGCTCCCATCAAGCCGATTGTTCGGCTTTCGACCACAAGGAGTTACGCCATGACCGCCTATGCCGTCGCCCATATGCGCCAGGTCACGCCAGGGCCGCAGATCATCGAGTACCTGCACAAGATCGATGCCACGCTGGAGCCGTTTGGCGGTCGCTTCATCGTGCATGGCAGCGAGGTGGAAGCCGTTGAAAACACCTGGCCGGGGCACCTCGTGATTATCGAGTTTCCCGACAGGCAGCAGGCGCGCGCATGGTACGACTCGCCCGCCTATCGGGAGATCTTGCCGCTGCGTACCGGCAATTCCCAGTCCGACGTGGTCTTCGTCGACGGCGTCCAGCACCCGCACAAGGCCACCGACGTTCTCGAATAAAGGGACGATCTGCTACGACTGGCTCTTATCGTTTCAGCAGGAACACCGCCTGCTGGCCGAAAAAATTCCAGAACCACCACGGCATCGAGAAGCCGATCCGCTGGCCGTTGGCGTCGAGCGCGGTTGCCTTTTCCACCGTCGCGCCAAGCTCGTCGCATAGATTGACGAAATCGCGAATGGTGCAGAAATGGATGTTGGGGGTGTCGTACCAATAATAGGGCAGGTCCTTGGTCACCGGCATGCGGCCGTTGAAGAGCAGCGAAAAGCGCACCCGCCAATGGCCGAAATTCGGGAAGGAGACGATGGCGCGGTTGCCGATCCGGAGCAGTTCGTCGAGCACCAGCTTCGGATTGCGGGTCGCCTGCAAGGTCTGCGACAAGACGACGAAGTCGAAACCCTTGTCGGGATAGAATTGGAGATCCTTGTCGGCATCGCCCTGGATGACCGACAGGCCCCGCGCCACGCATTCGTTGACGCCGCGCTGCGACAGTTCCAGCCCGCGGCCATCGACCTTCTTGGTCTCCTGCAGCAATTCGAGCAGCAGGCCGTCACCGGAACCGACGTCCAGCACCCGCGACTGCGGCGGGATGAGATCGGCGACGACTTCGAGGTCGACGCGCTGGGCGCGGTTGACGCTCATGCGTTCGGCTCCTGCCTGGCGCATGGTCCTGATCCGAACAGTCCGCAACCTTCCGAGGTCATGCGCCGAGCCCTCTCGCCCGCGCGGCCGAGGCGATGAAGCCTTTGATGGCGGCGAACAGTTCCGGCTCGTCGAGCAGGAAGGCGTCGTGGCCGCGGTCGGTCTCGATTTCGACGAACGATACCGAGGCGCCGGCCGCGTTCAGCGCGTGCACGACCGAGCGGCTCTCCTCGGTCGGGAACAGCCAGTCGCTGGTGAACGAAACCAGGCAGAAGCGCGTCTTGGTGCCGGCGAAGGCATCGGCCAGCCGGCCGCCATGGTCGGCGGCGAGATCGAAATAGTCCATCGCCCGGGTCATGTAGAGATAGGAGTTGGCATCGAAGCGATCGACGAAGGTCATGCCCTGATGGCGCAGATAGCTCTCGATCTGGAAGTCGGCATCGAAGCCGAAGGTCAGGGCTTCGCGGTCTTGCAGGTTGCGGCCGAACTTGCGGTGCAGCGCTGCTTCCGACAGATAGGTGATGTGGGCGGCCATGCGCGCCACCGCCAGCCCCTTTTCCGGCCGCTTGCCATGCTCGAAATATTTGCCGCCATGCCAGTCGGGGTCGGCCATCACCGCCTGCCTGCCGACCTCGTGGAAAGCGATGTTCTGCGAAGAATGGCGGGCGCCGGTGGCGATCGGCAGCGCCGAGAAGACGCGCTCCGGATAGCTGGAGGCCCATTGCAGCACCTGCATGCCGCCCATCGAGCCGCCAAGCACGCTGAACAGCTGTTCGATGCCGAAATGCTCGACCAGCTTCAGCTGCGCCCGCACCATGTCGCGGATGGTGATGATCGGCAGGTCGAGCCCGTAGGGCTTGGCGGTGGCGGGATTTGTCGAGGCGGGGCCGGTGGAGCCGAGACAGCCGCCGATGACGTTTGACGAGATTACGAAGAAACGGTCGGTGTCGATGATCTTGCCGGGGCCGATCAGCACTTCCCACCAGCCCGGCTTGCCGGTCACCGGATTGGTGTTGGCGACATGCTGGTCGCCGGTCAGCGCATGGCAGACGAGGATGGCGTTGGAGCGCGCGTCGTTGAGCGTGCCATAGGTCTGGTAGGCGATCTGGAACGGCGACAGCAGCGTGCCGGCGTCGAGCTTGAGCGGCTTGTCGGCGCCGAAACGCAACACCGGGCTCGACGGCTGGTCGGCCTCGTTGTTGGTTTTTCGAGCGCGCAAAGCGACCATCACATCTCCTTGCCCGGGCTTCAGCTGCCGCCAGTCTGGAGCAACAACCAGTCAGGGCAACAAAAAACCGGCCATGCCTTCGCAAAGCCGGTTACAGGATGCAAACGGCCCTTTAGCAAGTTGTTTAACGTGGCTGCAAGCCGACCGGCCAAATCACCACGGAACTGTAGCCGTTCTTCTATGACTCGCGCATGGCTTCGTCAACGGCAAGTTCTTGATCCCGAATTGCCGCCCCTCGACATTCCGGGCCACGGCTTGTATTTCCGCTGCGGCCTCCGGATGGAGGCATCCTCGACGGATTTCATGGAATGAGCCAGACACCGGATCAGATACGTCCAACGCCCCGCGCCGGCATCATGGACATCGAAGCCTATGTGCCCGGCAAGAGCGCGGCGTCTGAAGGTGTCGCCAAGGTCCATAAATTGTCGGCGAACGAGAACCCGCTCGGTCCTTCGCCAAAGGCGATAGAGGCCGCGCGCGCGGTCGCCGACAAGCTCGCGGTCTATCCCGACGGCAGCGCCAGGCGCCTGAGGGAAGCGATCGCCGAGGTGCACGGGCTCAACCCGGCGAACATCGTCTGCTCCAACGGCTCCGACGAGATTCTGGGCCTGCTGGCGCAGACCTACCTCGCACCCGGCGATGAAGCCATCATCACCGAACACGGCTTCATGGTCTACAAGATCTATATACAGTCGGCCGGTGCGGTCCCGGTAACGGTCAAGGAGACCCACGAACGCGCCGACATCGACGCGATCCTTGCCGCGGTGACGCCGCGCACCAGGATCATCTTCCTTGCCAATCCAAACAATCCAACCGGCACTTACGTGCCGTTCCAGGAGGTGCGCCGCCTGCATGCCGGCCTGCCGCGAAACGTGCTTCTGGTGCTGGATGCCGCTTACGCCGAATATGTCCGGCGCAACGACTATGAAGCCGGCGTCGAGTTGGTGGGCAGCGCGGAAAACGTGGTCATGACCCGCACTTTCTCCAAATTGGGCCTGGGCGGCGCGCGGATCGGCTGGATGTATGCGCCAATGCACGTCATCGACGCGATCAACCGCGTGCGGGGACCTTTCAATGTCAATGCGACGGCAATCGAGGCCGGCATCGCGGCGATCCGCGACCGCGCCCACATCGAACGCAGCGTCGCGCATAACGAGACCTGGCTGGCTTGGCTGAGCGAGCAATTGGAGGGGCTTGGGCTGCGGGTGACGCCGAGCGTCGGCAATTTCATCCTCATCCACTTTCCCGAGGACAAAAAGCATTCGGCGGAGGCGGCCGACGACTACCTCAGCCAGCGCGGCTACATATTGCGGCGCGTTTCCGGCTACGGTTTTCCCAACGCGCTGCGCATGAGCATCGGCACCGAAGAGGCCAACCGCGGCGTTGTCGCAGCACTCGCGACATTCCTGAAAAGCTAGAACACCATGACCTCACCGATGTTCGAAAAGATCGCGCTGGTCGGCATCGGCCTGATCGGCTCGTCGCTTGCCCGCGTCATCCGCCGCGAGGGACTGGCCGGCCAAGTCGCGATTTCGACGCGCAGCGAGGCGACGCTGGCGCGGGCGCGCGAACTTGGCCTTGGCGACACCTACACGACGGACGCGAAAGAGGCGGTTCGCGACGCCGATCTGGTCATCGTTTCGGTGCCGGTCGGCTCTTCGGGTACCGTCGCCGCGGAGATCGCACCGGCGCTGAAGAAGGGCGCCATCCTCACCGATGTCGGCTCGACCAAGGCGTCGGTCATCGCGCAGATGCAGCCGCATGTCCCTGATGGCGTGCACTTCATCCCCGGCCATCCTTTGGCCGGCACCGAAAAATCGGGACCGGATGCCGGTTTTGCCGAACTGTTCGAGAACCGCTGGTGCATCTTCACGCCGCTGCCCGGCACCGATCCCGCGGCACTGGAAAAGCTCTCGGAATTCTGGCGCCGCTGCGGCTCCAACATCGACACGATGGACCCGCAGCATCACGACATGACGCTGGCCATCGTTTCGCACCTGCCGCACATCATCGCCTACAACATCGTCGGTACCGCCGACGATCTGGAGTCGGTGACCAAGTCCGAGGTCATCAAATACTCGGCTTCCGGCTTTCGCGACTTCACCCGTCTCGCGGCGTCCGACCCGACCATGTGGCGCGACGTCTGCCTGCACAACAAGGACGCCATTCTCGAAATGCTGGCGCGGTTTTCCGAGGATCTGTCCTCGCTGCAGCGGGCGATCCGCTGGGGCGACGGCGAAAAGCTGTTCGACCTGTTCACCCGCACCCGCGCCGTCCGCCGCTCGATTATCGAGGCCGGCCAGGACATCGACGTACCGGATTTCGGCCGCCAGGCAGTCGAACACCCGCCGAAGGGATAAGCCGCGGCAGGCCGATCGCAGGCCAGACCGCCCTAGAACGGTTCATCGTTTCACGGAAACGCCGAGCCGCTCTATCTTTTTGTTTTGACGCAATTCCGGACGGAAAACCGTTCACACTTTTCCTGGAATTACTCTAAAGCGCGTCGCGTTCGACCGGCCTCATGTGACGCGCATTAGGTTCTTGTTTTGATGCATGTCGTTGTCGCAAAACCGCTGCACACTTTTGCGCGACATGCATTAGTCGAGCGGCTTGATCTTGCCGAGCGGGATGAAGCCGAGCGAGGCCTTGCCCCTGACGATCTTAAGCGGCATCGACGGCTGGTTGCCGAGCAGCGCCAGTCCGGCAAAGCCGGTTTGGATCTCTTTCTTCTGCTCGGGGATGGCGGTGGCGAGGATTGCCGCCACTGCCTTCGGATCAGTGAGCCTGATCGTCAGGTCGGCATTTAGGAGACCGTCGTCATCGACCGACAGCGGTCCGGAAACGGTGATGCGCGCAGTTCCGGACGACAGATCGAGCTCGTGGATTTCGGCCGCCTGGCCGCGCAGGCTCTTCGGATTTGCCTTGATCAGTGTCACGCCGTTCTTCAGCGTCACGTCGCCGCTGCCGTCGAGCGGCGGCAAGACGCGCCCGTCGATGGCCGCCGCGTCAATTTCGAGATCGGTGAAATTGCCGGCATAGTCGATGTCCGGGCCGTTTGGGCGCAATTGTCCGGTGGCGGCTCCGGCGCTGAACAGCGAGACTGGATCGGTGTCGTCTGCCGGATCGGTCTGGCCGGACAGGCCTTCTGCCTGCAGCGACAGCCGCCTCGGCAGCGGCCAGGACAGCTTCATGTCGGCCCGCAGATCATCCCAGTCGATCCACAGCGGGGTCATGCCGGGAACAGAGGTCCTGAGCGGCCCCCTGAGCTCGGCGGCAGGCGACAAAAGCCGGGTGATCTGCGTGGCGGCGTTGATTTTGCCTGTCGATGCCGCGACGTTGCGGCGGTCGTCCTCGTAAGCCAGACTGTCGCAGGAAAGGGTGAAGCTGAAGGGATAGCCCCTAACCGCGAGATTGGCGCACTCGGCCTTGATACCGTTGTCGTCGAGATCGGCGACCGCCTTGTCGGTCGCGCTCTCGACCAGGTCCGCCAGGTAGAACCAGCCCGCGCTGTAGATGCCGAACAGCACGAGAATGAATGCGGCAAGCCACAACAGGCGGCGACGTTGGCTGGGCGGCGGGCGCTCGTCACTTGACGTCATGCTGCGGCTTTCGTTAACGCGGGTGGCACGGGCGGGCTGTCGCTTGCGGCAACAACGGGTAGACGGACTGAAACACCACCGGTGGGGTGGTTCGTCACAATCAGGCTTGGCGATATGGGCGATTTTTGGGTTTTTGGCTACGGCTCACTGATCTGGCGGCCGGGATTCGCCCATGTCGAGACGCGGCGCGCCCGCCTGCATGGCTATCGCCGTTCGCTCTGCGTCTATTCTTTCGTGCATCGCGGCACGCGCGAACGGCCGGGCCTGGTGCTCGGCCTCGACCGCGGCGGCTCCTGCATCGGGCTGGCGTTCCGGGTTCCAGGCGAGCTGCGCAACGAGGTCATCACCTATCTGCGCGAGCGCGAACTGGTCACCAACGTCTATCTCGAACGTGTACTCAGCGTTCGCCTCGACAAGAGTGAAACGGATGGGGGCGAGACTGTCGAAGCCATCGCCTATGTCGTGGACCGCAGCCATGAGCAATATGCCGGTGCGCCCGACCCGGCCGAGGCGGCGGCCGTCGTTCGCGGCGCCGTCGGCCAGTCGGGCAGGAATGAGGATTACGTGTTCAGCACGCTGGAGCACCTCGAAGCACTGGGTATAAGCGATCACTGGCTGGAAGACGTGACGAGACGGATCGCGACGTAGCTTCGGTGTCGTGGCCTGGGCTACATCCTGAAAATCTGTTTTCCAAGATCGGCGCGATCCAGGCTGCCTGCCACGGCAAGCTTGAACTCGGTCAGCGCGTGGAGACCGCCGACAGGAACGTGGAAGCCCGGCTGACCGAAGATGTCGATGATCTCGCGTAGGACAGGCCGGTCGGCTTCGGCCGGCGGCGAAAAGAAATAGCGATAGATATTCGCCCTGATCTCGACACCACTCAGCAAGACATCGAAATTGTGCAGTTCGAAGCGCTCGGCACTCATGCCGCCATTGATCACCATCTGTCCGCCAAGCGCCAGGGTGCGAATCAATTCGCCGCTGACAGGTCCGCCGACATTGTCGATAATCCCGTTCAATCCGGCGCCGCCGGTGATATCCATCACCGCTTCCCGGATACTTGGCTTCAAGTCCGAAAGGTCAAGAATGGCAGCGGCGCCAAGCGTTTTCAGGTCGAAGCTTTGGTGCGAGCGCCGCACAAGCGCGATGACGTTGATGCCGCGTCGTTGGGCGAACTGCATCACCATTGTCGAAATCGACGAATAGCCGGCCGTGACAGCCAGCCACTGGCCGGGCCGCACACGGGAATCCACCAGCAGATCCCACGCGGTAATGGGGTTCACCATCTGCCCGGCGCGTTCGACCGGATAGCCGGCAGGCAATGGGATCAGCCATTCGGCTGGAATGGCCGCGTACTCGGCCCAACTGCCATAATAGCTGAACGCGACAAGCGTGCCCGGTTCCAACGGGACGTTTGCGCCGACGGCCTCGACGATGCCGGCGCCATGATTTCCGGCGATCTGCTGGGGAAAATGCGGCTTCTTCGGTTCGGGATAGAGGTTCTGGATAAACAGGAAGTCGCCCGGATTGATCGAGGCCGAGACCATCCTGAGCAGCACATCGTCGTCGCCGATCCGCGGCATCGGCAGGTCATCCACATAGAGCACGTCGCGCGGCGAGCCGATTGCGTCAAATACAATTGCTTTCATGCCGGTCTCCATAACAAACGATCGGGGGCAAACAGTCTGGGCCCGGCCAGACCGTGCCGAGACTTGCGTCGGCGCCGCGGAACCTACGGTCGGCCGGCAAAAGTCAGAATTGGCAGATTTGACAATCTATGTGCTAAACTTGCCAGATCGTTTCTTCAGAGGCTGCTGGTTTGGATATCCCGGACGCGGCGCGGCGGGTCGCGGTTTTGTGAAGCGCCGGCGGGCTGGAAAGGAGGCTATGCGTTTGACGTCGCCGCGGCGCGACATAGGTTAGCCCGGTCGGCGGCTCCCACCCGCCCCAGCATGAATCACCATGGAGATCAGCCTTGCAGAAACGTCGTCTCGGTCGCACCGACCTATCCATCGCGCCATTGGTTCTGGGCGGCAATGTCTTCGGCTGGACCGCCGATGAGAAAACCTCCTTCGACCTGCTCGATCGCTTCGTCGACGCCGGCCTCAACGCCATCGACACGGCCGATTCCTATTCGCGCTGGATTGCCGGCCACCGGGGCGGCGAATCCGAAACCATCATCGGCAAATGGATGAAGAGCCGCGGCAACCGCGAAAAGGTTGTCGTCGTCACCAAGGTCGGCTCGGACATGGGACAGGGCAAGAGGGACCTGTCCGCCGCCTATATCGAAAAGGCCATCGACGCCTCGCTGAAGAGGCTGCAGGTCGATACCATCGATCTTTATCTGTCGCACTGGCCTGATCCGGCCACTCCCTATGAGGAAACGCTCGGCGCCTACCAGAGACTGCTCGATAAGGGCAAAATCCGCTATACCGGCGCTTCCAACCTCGACGCCGCCCAGTTGCGCGCCGCACTCGACGTGGCAAGCCTGCGCGGCCTGCCGCGCTACGAGGTGCTGCAGCCGGAATACAATCTCTACGACCGCTCGTCCTTCGATGGTCCGCTGCGCGATCTGTGCACGGCCGAGGACATCGGCATCATCACCTATTTCAGCCTCGCCAAAGGATTTTTGAGCGGCAAGTATCGCAGCGAAGCCGACCTCGGCAAAAGCCCGCGCGGTGGCGGCGTGAAAGGCTATCTCAACACGCGCGGCATGCGCATTCTCTCAGCGCTCGATGCCGTTTCGGCCAGACATTCGGCCAAGCAGGCGGAAGTGGCGCTTGCCTGGGTAATGGCGCGGCCCGGCGTCACCGCTCCGATCGCCAGCGCGACGACGCTCGACCAGCTCGACAGCCTGGTGCGTGCCGCGTCGTTGCAGCTCAGCCCGGACGATATCGCCGAGCTCGACAAGGCCAGCGCATAGCCGCGCACGATCGTTCAAGACCGGCGCCGCTGCCTTGCCCTACCGTCCCTGCATCATCGCAGGATGCAGGGACGCCGCATGGCCGGACAAGTTCTTCTCGATCAGCAGCTATGGCAGCAATTGCTGGCGCTTGTGCTGGCGTCGGCCATCGTCATGGGCAGCCCGGGGCCGGCGACGATAAGTGTCACCGCGGTCGGCGCCGCGTTCGGCCTGCGCGATTCGCTCCGCTATGCCTCGGGGATCGTTGTCGGCACGGTCCTCGTGCTTTTGGTGGTGGCGACCGGCATCATGGCCGTTCTCGCCGCGTTGCCGAAGCTCGCAGCGCTGCTGGCGGTCGTCTCGGCAGCCTACATCCTCCACCTGGCGTTCAAGATAGCCACGGCGCCGCCACTGGCGGCACGCGTCGGTGGCGCGGCCCTTCCCACCTTCCTTGGCGGGTTCTTTCTGGGCGTTGCCAACCCGAAAGCCTATGTGGCGATTGCCGCCGTATTCGCCGGCGCGTCTTCCGGCGCCGCCGCCCGTCTTGCTATTTCAGCCAAGCTGGCGGTTCTCGCCTTGATGATCGTTGCCATTCATCTCTTGTGGCTTCTCGCCGGCGCGGCTTTTGCACGTTTGCTGCGCAAACCGCTGGCGTCGCGGATCATCAATCTGGTGTTTGCGGTGACGCTGATTGCAACAGCCGCCCTGGCTGCCCTGCCGTGAGCCATTCTGGCATCCGCGGCCGTTGCCTCAGCCTTTCAATTCAGGTTTCGCGTCCAGCTCACCAAGCCGTTTCACCGCCGTCGGCGGCATCGGCGGCGGGTTCGGCGACTGCGACGCTTCGACGAGGAGCTGGTCGCAGGCGGCCTCCGTCTTGCCGATCAGCCGTTGCATGAATTCGTCCTTGCCGAGGCCGGGCGGGATCGGTGGCAGGAAGCGCGCCTTGATCGTGCCGGGATAGCGCAGGAATTTGCGGCGCGGCCAATAGAGGCCGGCGACGTGAGCGACCGGCACCACCGGAATGCCAAGTTGCGCGTAGAGTTCGACGATGCCGTATTTGTAGACCGGTTCGTCGCCCGGCGCCCGGCGGGTGCCCTCGGGATAGATGATGAGCTGGCGCGGATTGCGCGCCAACTCCTGTTTGGTCGCGGCGATCACCATCTTCAATGCCTTCGAGCGGCTGCCGCGATCGACCGGAATCATCCGCATCTTCAAGATGTACCAACCGAAGAACGGGATCCAGGTCAGCTCCCGCTTCAATATGTAAACGGGATCGTCGAGATACGGCAGGAAAGCGATCGTGTCCCAGAAGGACTGGTGCTTCGGCGCCAGGATGAAGGAGCCTTCAGGCAGGTTTTCCTGGCCGGTGATCTCACTTCTGGTGCCGGCGATATTGTCGTAGAGCCACATGCTGGTGCGCGACCAGAATTTCGGCACGAACCAGGCGCGATGGCGCGGCGACAGGAAATAATACGGGGTCCAGAGGATCATCTGGACGATCAAATTGAGGTAGAAGGCGAGATTGAACGCCAGCGAGCGGAGATAGAGCATACAGCGATTGCCCGATGAGGAGGTGTGCGTTGGTTACACCAAGCGCCGGCAAAAAGGAAACGCTGCGAGGCGGGCGATCGGCCCGGTCTTGCGATGGGCCGTCTTCGTCACGTTTGCCACGCCGCCTGCAGCAGGCGGTGTCTCAGGCGCGGGGCGGCGAAGTCGAGGAATGCGCGCAGCTTTACCGGCAGCAGCCCCTGGCCGGCATGGACGAGGCTCACCGGCCATGGGTCAGGCTCAAACTCCTGCAGCACCGGGCGCAGCGTACCCGACCGGACTGCGGCGGCGATCTGGTAGGAAAGCAGCCTCGTCACGCCGACGCCGGCAATCGCCGCATCGATTGCTGCCTCAGCCGTGTTGACCCGTAACCTGGAGCGGACCGGCACGCTGAATTCAGCCTTGCCGGTGGCGAAGCTCCAACTGGCGGCGGTGAGCCCTTCGAAGGTGATTGCACTGTGTGCTGCAAGCTCTTGCGGCGTTTTCGGTGTGCCGTGCTCGGTGAGATAGGCCGGGCTCGCGCAAACGACGCGGCGGATCGAACCCAGGCGGGTGGCGATCAGGCTCGAATCGGCAAGCTCGCCGATGCGGATGGCGAGATCGATGTGCTCTTCGACCAACTGGGTTATCCGGTCGGCGAGTGTCAGCCGCACACTTACCTCAGGATAGACGGAGAGGAAGCCGGTGACGACCGGCAGCACATGCAGGCGGCCGAAGACGATCGGCGCAGTGACGATCAGTTCGCCGGTCGGGGCGCTGTATTCGCCGGCGGCAATTCGCTCGGCCTCGCCGACCTCATCGAGAATGCGACGACAGGCGGCGAGATAGGCGTGGCCTGCATCGGTCAGCGACAGCTGCCGCGCCGAGCGGTTCAACAGCCGTGTCTTCAGGTGCTTTTCCAGGTCCGAAACCTTGCGGCTGACCGTCGTCAGCGGAATGCCGAAGCGGCGCCCGGCAGCCGAGAGGCTGCCTGTCTCCGCTGCGGCAACGAAAAGCGACATGGACTGGAGGCGATCCATAGCTCTCCCGAAAATTGCCTTTCCGAAAAACGGAAGGATAGGTTGCAGATATGGCATCTGCATCTCGAAGATGGAAGGCCCTATTTCGTGAGTGAACAATGCAGCGCAACTCGGCGCGTAAGGAGGGTTTTCATGAACGCTCACACCAGCGATGTCGCCTTCACCCCGACGGTGAAGGCGATCCAGGCCCGCAAGGGCTCCCGCCAGGCCTATGCCCGTGTCGAGGAGCGTGGCGGCTGGCAGGCGGCAATCACGCCCGATCTCGCCGCCTTCATCGAGGCGCAGACCAGCGTCTTTCTGTCGACCGCCAATGCGGACGGGCAGCCCTACATCCAGCATCGCGGCGGGCCTGCTGGTTTCCTCAAGGTACTCGACCAGCGGATGATCGGCTTTGCCGATTTTGCCGGCAACAGGCAGTTCATCACCCAGGGCAATCTCAGCGACAACCCACAGGCTTTCCTGTTCCTTATCGATTATGCACACCGGCAGCGCATCAAGATCTGGGGCAAAGCGCGCGTCGTCGAGGGCGATGCCGAGCTGACGGCAACGCTGATGCCGCAAGACTACAAAGCGCGACCCGAGCAGGTCATCCTGTTTACGGTTGCGGCTTGGGATTCAAATTGCTCGCAGCACATCCCGCAGCGTTTCGAAGCGGCCGACGTGGCGGCGGCTCTGGCCGAACGCGACCGGCGTATAGAACGGCTCGAGCAGGAGATCGCGCGCTTGGGCTCGGGTGCAACAGCCAGGGAATAAAAACTGCCGGTGCCGTTCAGTTTCCGCCCGCGGCGTCGGCCAGCGTCACGCTGTCGGTTTGCTTCACCGGCATGATGCCGCGCGCCAGCGCTAGCAGGTATTTGTTGTATTCGGTGAACAGCACGCGTAGCGCTTCCGGCTTGGTCAGCCAGCCACCATTCCCGAGGTTGGTGTTGACCACTGGATAAGGCTCGAGCCTTGCGCCGTGTAGCAGCCGGCCCATTTCCAGCAGGCTGCGCGGCATGTGATAATTGTTGGTGACGAGGATCACGGTGCCGTAGGCGTGGTCTTCGACCCATTTGGCGCTTTCCTCGGCATTGCCGATCGTGTCGAGCGCGGCGCGGTCGATGTCGACGCAGCAGGAAAAGAGCCTCTTGTCGCCGCCGGTAGCGGCCTGAAGCTGGCGGCGGCTGGCGGAAGGATGAACGCCGCTGATCAGCAGCCGCTCGCCCTTGCCTGATGCAAGCAGCCCCATTGCGGCGTCGAGGCGCGACTGGCCGCCGGTCAGCACGATGATAGCGTCGGCTCTTGCCGGATTGGCGGGCGTCGTCAGACGGCTGACGGTATTGGCGAACCAGCCGAAGCCGGCGACAAACAACGCCACAATGGCGAGCAGAAGGAGAGCCGAGAGGCGCAAGGAGCGGGCAGCCAGCAGCCGCCCATGTTTGGCGAATTGATCCGGCTTGGCAAATTCATCAGGCCCGGCGAATTCATGCGGACGCGCAACCAGCACTGGCATGCACCCAGCGGTATCGGTCGAGTCCCGAACGTCCATCATGAAATGGTTAATCCCGAAATACGGCCTTTGGTAGGAAAAAAATGCAATTTTCGTGACGCTGCGTTTTCATCCGTGATCGATCTTTCCTTTAGCCGGCGTCCGGTTGGCGAATGTCGATGTCGCTGAGATAGGTAACCACGGTGAAATGGGAGGTTGCCGCCGTCAGCGCGCCGATTACCAGCACCATGACAGCGACCCCGAGATAACCCGCCGAGCCGATGGCGAAATTGCCGAACAGGGCGGTCGCCTGATCAGCCTGTGGCGTTGCCATGTTGCGTGACGACCACCAGGAGAAGACGATGAAGACCAGGATCGCCGCGGCGCCGCCTGCCGCGGCGCCCTTCATGCCGGTGACCAGAAAATGCCGGCGGAATTCGCGCGCGATGAAGCGCGCCTCGGCGCCGACAAAATGCAGCACCTCGATGATGTGGCCGTTGCCGGCCATGGCGCCGCGCGTTGCGAACACCACGGTCAGCACCGTCGCCGACAGCATCAGCGCCAGCACTGCAATACCGATCGTTACCGTGGTGCGGGCCATGGCAACCAGCCGGTCGACCCAGGTGCGATGATCGTCGAGCGAGGCACTCGGCAGCTTCGGCGTGATTGCCGCACGCAGTGCGGCAAAATCGGGCGGGTTGTTCTCGTCGATGGTGATGATGATCAAGCGCGGCACCGGCAGCTCATCGATGTTCAATCCCGAGCCCAGCCAAGGTTCGAGCAGCCGGGCCGTTGCTTCGCGGTCGACGATCCTGGCGCTTTTCACGCCAGGGAATTCGCCTGCGATCTGCGAGGCCAGCGCAAGTGCAGCCTCCATGTCGAGGCCGTCGACCGGCTTGATCTGGATGGTCGCCTCGCGCGAGATCTGGTTCTCCCAGACGGAGGCGGTGTCACGCACCAGCGTGACTGCGCCAAACGTAAGGCAGGACAGAAACGTCATGATGGCGATGACCAGCACCAGCGCCCGGCCGGCGATGTTCTGCGCCGGCACGATGGGCGCCAACTTGCGCTGGACGCGGGGCTTTGCCGCCGCGGCGTCCTGACCCTCGAAATGTTCGACGGAGAGCTCAGTCATAGATGTCCAGCCTTCCGCCGGCCAGGATCATTCGCCGTGCGTCGACCTGTTCCATCAGGCCGAGGTCGTGTGTGGCGATCACCACGGCGGTGCCCAGCCGGTTGAGCTCGATGAACAACCGCAGCAAGCGTCGTGCCAGCGGCGGGTCGACATTGCCGGTCGGCTCGTCGGCGAGCAGGATCTCGGGCTGCTCGATCAACGCCCGGGCGATCGTGGCGCGCTGCTTCTCGCCGCCAGACAGCACCGGCGGCAGCACATGCATGCGCTCGCCGAGGCCGACCCATTTCAGCAGCTCGGTGACGTCGGTGCGGTAGGTCGCCTCCTCGCGGCCACGCACGCGCAGCGGCAAGGCCACGTTCTCGTACGTGGTCATATGGTCGAGCAGGCGAAAATCCTGGAACACCACGCCGATGCGCCGTCTCAGATGCGGCAATTCGGTGCGCGAGATGCGCGAGCGGTCCTTGCCGAAAATGGTGATCAGGCCGCGCGTCGGCTTCAGCGACATGAACAAAAGCCGCAGCAACGTCGTCTTGCCGGCGCCTGAAGGTCCGCTCAAGAACTGAAAGGAGCGCTCCGGAATGTGCAAGGAGATGTCGCGGAGAATCTCCGGACCCATGCCATAGCGGAGGCCGACATTTTCGAAGCGGATCACTTTCGACGACCTGAAATTCTCGGCGGCAAGATGCCAGCCCCTTCTGTGGAAAGACCATCGGCCGGCATGGTTAACCGACGGTTAATTTGGGGGCTTTTCGAGCGAGTCACAGGGGTTCCGGTGGGGAAGCGTTAACCATTTCCGTTTACCCAAAAGAAACGAACAGCGAACAGGTGCCGTAGTGTTGGGCCATGATGGCTGAGGATCGAACCGCGCGCCCGGTTTCCGGCGAAATCATGACCGATCCGGCCGCCGAGCCGGAACGCATCATGCATGACGTGACCGCCGACGTCATCGATGCCGACTATCAGGTGCTGCCGCGCCATTTTACACGTCCAGACTTTGCGTCGCCGCCTGCGCGCATGATTTCTACGCCTTCGATCGAAGGCATGGACATGTTGCGCAAGCCCGAAACCGCCGTCGAACGGCCGTTGTGGGTGCATGGTGGGCCGATCTTCTGGATTTTCGGCGTCGGTGCCGCCTTTGCCGCCTTCTGGATTTCGGGCGGCCATGCGTTGGTTCGTTAGAGCGGCGCCAGAAAGTCGACAGGTCACCAGATAAACGATTCGCGACGCGCTGGGGACATCCGACCGTTCGCGGGCGTCCTGCGAAAGATTGGCCTTGCCAGCCGGCTCGACATGCCTAGAAACGGGTTGAAGACCGTTTTCGGTCGGCTTCGCCTGCAAGGCGATCATTTCTGGAAGGGGCAGCCAATGCCAGTTGTGCGCGGCAAGGACATCGAAGTCCTGTTTTCGGCGTCCGCCATCGCGCGGCGGAACCTGGAACTTGCCAAGGAGATCGCCGGGCACGACTACCACGACCTTCTGGTAATCTCGGTGCTGAAGGGATCGTTCATCTTCGCCGCCGATCTTATCCGTGCCATGCACGATGTCGGCCTGTCGCCGGAGGTCGAGTTCATCTTCATCTCCAGCTATGGCGCCGGGACGACCAGCGGTGAGGTGAGGGTGCTGCGCGACATCGACAACGAGGTCGCGGGCCGCGATGTGCTTCTCATCGACGACATTCTGGAATCCGGCAAGACGCTGAGCTTCACTCGCGACCTCATGCTGTCGCGCGGCGCGAGGAGCTGTGCAATCGCCGTGCTGCTCGACAAGCGCATGCGCCGCCAGACCACGCTCAACGCCGATCATGTCGGCTTCGACTGCCCCGATTATTTCGTCGTCGGTTATGGCATGGACGTCGCCCACGCGTTTCGCGAATTGCCGTTCGTCGGCATCGTCAAGGGCGACGCCTAAAAGCGCGTCGCGTTCGACCGGCCTCATGCGACGCGCTTTAAGTTCTTGTTTGATGCATGTCGTTATCGCGCAAAACCGCTGCGCACTTTTGCGCGACATGCATTGGTTGGGTTGTCGCCGCTCGCGGTTCAGGAAACATCAACTTTTCCTCGCCAAATATCCTGCACATGGCAAAGCTCCTGATCGTCGAGGACGATGAATCCGTCCGCACCCTCGCCGCCCGTGCGCTCGAACGCGCCGGGCATAATGTCGCTGTTGCCGCCGACGGCGCACACGGTCTTTCTCTGATCGGGGCGGCGCAGGGGGGCTACGACCTTGTGCTGTCCGACATCCGCATGCCGGAAATGGACGGCATCGAGATGGCCAAGGCGGCAGCGGCGCTGTTCCCGGCGATGAAGATCATGCTGATGACAGGCTATGCCGACCAGCGCGAGCGCGCCGAGGAATTGGACGGCATTATTCTCGACGTCGTGCAGAAACCGTTCACGCTGGCTGAAATCCGCGCCCGCGTCGAACAGGCGCTCGCCTGCTTCGCCTAAAGCCCAAGGCCGACCGCCTTCAGGCAAGGTCGCAGGTCGCCGCAATGGCTGGCGCGCCGCTCCGGCGCCGGCTGGCATTGAGCGCAAACAGGCCGGCGCCGATGATGAGGGCTGCGCCGGTCGCCGTCGCTGGTCGCGGCACTTCGGCAAAGAACAGAAAACCCCATAGCGGCGACCAGATGATACCGGTGTATTCGAAGGTGGCGACGCTGTTGGCGGGCGCCAGCCGGTAGGCCTGCGACAACAGGATCATGCCGGCCGAGGCAACGAAGCCGCATGCTCCCATCTTGAGCAGATCCGGCGTCGTCGGCCAGACCCATGGCCGGACGAGGAATTCGAGGCTCGGATGCACAGCATGGTCAATGCCTGCCAGCCAAAACAATGCCGCCACCAAGGCAGCGCCGGCCAGATAGGCGCCGTTCTGATAAAACGCCATGACGGTCGAGGATTCGGTGTCGCCGATCTTGCGTGCCATCAGCTGCGAGAAACCGTAGAGCAGAGCCGATCCTAGCGACAGCAGCGCCGCCCAGTCGAACAAGCCGGCGCCCGGGCGCACCATCACCAGCACGCCGAGCATGCCGACCAGGACGGTGGCGAGCGCCTGCCAGGACACGCGTTCGCCGAGATAGGGGCCGGCCAACGCCATGATGAACAGCGGCGCCATGAAATAGAGCGCCACCGCGTCAGCCAGCGGCAGGGCGGCGATTGCCAGATAGTAGGCCGTATAGGAGGTGAACTGGATGAAGGCGCGAATCGTAAGCATGCCGAACCGCTTCGACAGGATCGCCTGCAATCCGACATCGGCGTGGACGAGGAAAACCAGGATCGGCAGGGCGACTATCGAGCGGATCGCCATCACCTCGGTGACGGGATAGTGGCTCGACACCGCCTTGACCAGCGGATCCTGCAGCGAAAAGACCAACACGCCGAGACAGAGGCTGAGGATGCCGAGCACAAGCCGATTCTGCATAGGCGCTCCTGTCTCCCGCTTGCGCGGCCGAAAGCAGGCCTGCATCCGGGTAAAAAGAACCCGCCACCGTTTCGGGCAGCGGGTACGAGTGAGGACTTTTGCTTGGTCCGCGGCCGATTTCGCGGCCGCATATCCAATGGGTGAGGCAACTATCGTCCGCCGTTTGACATGTTGCAAACGAATTGGAATGATGCCAGCTATCAGATTTTCTTATGGCGGGCACATGCGACCCAATCTCGACAGCGACCTGTTGCGCACCTTCGTGGCGGTCGCCGACACCGGCAATTTCACCAAGGCGGCGGAGCGGGCCGGCCGCACCCAGTCGGCGGTCTCGATGCAGATGAAGAGGCTCGAAGGCATGGTCGGCGACAGCCTGTTCGAGCGCGGCTCGCGCGGTGTGGCGCTGACGCGGCGCGGCGGCGAGCTCATCGCCAACGCCAGGCGCATCGTTTCACTGCTCGACGAGACGGCGGCATCGATGGTCGCGGCGCCGCTTGGCGGGCCGGTGCGCATCGGTATCCCGGAGGAATATGGCCACGCGATCCTGTCGCGCGCGCTCGGCGCCTTTGCCAAGCGCCATCCTCAGGTCGACATCACCGTCCGCTACGCGCATTCCGGTGCGCAGATCGCGGCGCTCGCCGCCGGCGATCTCGATCTGGCGGTGGTGTTCGAATGGCAGGATCTGTCAGGCGGTGAGGTGCTGATGCATGATCCGACCGTATGGGTGACGTCGGAACTGCATCACATGCATGAGGAGCGGCCGGTGCCGATCGCGCTCTACAACCGTGCCGGCTGGTGCAAGGATTTCGCGATAAAGTCGCTGGAACAGCGTGGTCTCGCCTATCGTGTCGCCTACACCAGCGATACCAATGGCGGCCTGCGGCTCGCCGTCACCTCCGGGCTGGCGATTGCGCCGATCTCGCGCAGCAACATCCCGGCCGGCTGCCGCGAGCTTACGGCCGCAGACGGGTTCGGCGACATCGATTCCTCGAACGTAGTGCTGCGGCGCAATCCGAACGCTTCCGGCGAGGCCATCGACGGCATGGAAGACGCGATCCGCGAGGCGTTCACCAACCGTTAAAACATGCCGCTCAGTCCGGCGGTGGCGGCCACCACGGACCGCACGGCGATCTTCCGAATATTGGGGGCAGCCTTACTTCAGCTCCAGCAACCGCTCCAGATAGCTGCGCTCGATATCGGGGCTGAGCGCGTTGCCGAGCCGCTTGCGGATCGCTTCGAGGATCTGGCGGGCACGCTGCACGTCGATCTCGTCAGGCACTCTCACCGAACTTCCGTCATCGGGACCCTCGCTGGTGCGGGGCCGCCCGAGCGGGTCACGGTCGGCATTCTGCTGGCGCCCGCCCTGCCCGTTGCCGCCCTGGTCGCCTTGCATCGCCTGCAATTGCTTCATCATGTCTTTGGCGCCTCTGCGCAAGGCTTCCAACGCGCGGCCCTGGTGACCGACGGCCTGGTCGCCTTCGCCCTCGCCGAGCGCCTGTTCGGCATTGCCCATGGATTTGCCGGCCTCGCCAAACCCTTCGTTGGGGTCGAGGCCCATGCCTTCGAGGCTCTTCCTCAATTGATCGAGCTCGCTCTGCAGCTTGCCCTGGCCTTCCTGCAATTGCTTCAGCGCATCAGCAAATTCCTGCGGCGTCATCGGCTTCGGCCGGCCGAGCGGATCGCGGTCGTCACCCGGGCCGGGCTTGCCCTGTTCGTCCATCGGGCCTGGCTCACCGTTCTCGCCGAGCTGCTCGTCGCGGTTCTGCCCGCGCTGTTGCTGGCCGCGCTGCATCTGGTCCATGCGGAAAGTGTCGTTCATCATCTCCTGCTGGCGCCGCATGATTTCGCCCAGCTTGTCCATCTGCTGGCGCATCTCGCTGTCCTGCTGGCCGCCTTGTTGCTGGCGGCCTGCCTGCAGATTGTTCATCATGTCCTGCAGCTCGGACAGCAATTGCTGCGCCTGGTCGCGATTGCCGGATTTCGCCAGGTTCTCGATCTGGTCCATCATGCGGTCGATGTCGCTCTGGCGCAGTTCCTGGCCGTTCTGCTGCATCTGTGGCGCATTCGGATTCTGCTGCGCCCGCGCCGCGAATTCCTGCAGGAACTGGTTCATCGCCTCGCGCAGTTCCTTCATCGCCTTCTCGATCTCTTGGTCGCTGGCGCCGTTCTTGATCGCATCCTGCAGCGCCTGCTGCGCCTGGCGCAGCCGCTTCTCGGCCGCCGACAGATTGCCTTCCTCGATGCCGAGCGCGATCTCCCAAAGGTACGCGACCTCGTCGCGCAACTGGTCGTCGCTGTCGGCCATCTTCAGCCGGGTGCGGGCGCTCATGATGGCGAGGTAGTGCGCCATGTTGTCGAACGTGTCTTCGGGCCTAAGCGTGATCGCATCCATCAGGTCGAGTACGCGGTCCTTGGCATAGGCGTCGAGCGCCAGTATGCGGCGCTGCTCGACCACAGCCCGCGCCAATGGATTGGAGAATGGCCGCTCCGGCATCACCAGCGTCTTGGTTTCGCTGGTCGCCGTGTGTCCGGCACCGTCGGTGGCGACAAGCGACAGCTTGACGTTGCCACCGGCCCAGGCATGGTCGGTCAGGTCCTTCGTCGTCTTGGCTGCATTGGCCTTGCCGCCGCGGCGCGGCAACGTCAGCGGCATTTCCGGCGGGCCATAGAGCGGATGCGCGTTGGGCGCCTGCGGATCGGCCAATGCGAAAACCGCCTTGGCGGAGGCCGCGCCATAGTCGTCGTCGATCTGGTAGTTGAGTTCGAAGGCGCCGTTGACGGCGCGCTTCGGCTCGCCGACAAAGCGGATCTGCGGCGGCTTGTCGGGAATTATGGCGAAGGCCCAGCGGCCGAGCTCGCCGTCGCCGGACTGCAGCGTCAGCATGCCGTCGGCCGTCAACTTGCCGCTGAACTGGCGCACGGTTGAAGGCGTTGCCGTATTTGCCTCCGGCTTGCTGGATTGCGGCCCTGTCGGATCGATGGCGCGGCTGTTGCCGCCGGTGTCGGCGTAGCTCAGCGTTTCCTCGCCCGAACCGCCGGTGACGCGCAGTGACACATCGCTGCCCTCCGGAACGGTGAAGGTCGGCGCCGCTTGATTGGCGTTGTTGGCAAGGACCGGGGCGTTGAGGAATACCGGCGGCCTGCCGGTATAGGCCGGCGGCGTCACCCAGGCATCAATGCGCGGCGGCACGACGTCACGCGCGGCACGGGCAACAAAACCGTCGCTCAGCCTGCCGCCCGACGGCCCGAAGGAGAAGGCAAAAGCAGTGACCAACAAAAGCGCGGCAACGGCGCGCAGCGCCCACGGGTCGCGTTCCGGCACGCGTGTGCGCGGCACGTCGCCGCCAAGCTCGCCCAGCCGGTCCGCCATGCGCCTCTGATGCTCGCGCCACAGGGCTTGCGAAAAAATGCTTTCCTTGCCGCTCGGGCGATCGGTCTGGACCTGCACCGGGCTGTGCAGCAATCGGTTGGCCGCCTCGATGCGGCGGTCGACCTCGGCACTGGATGGCGTGCGGAAGAAACGCAGCGGGTAGAGTGCGGCAAGCGCTGCGACACCGAATGCGGTGATGAGACCGATCCGAGCCAGATCGGGCAAGAATGGGAACAGGCCGAGCCACGAGATGCTGAGGAACAGGCTGGCGACGATGATCAGTGGCAGCAGCAATGGCCAGCCGCGTTCGACGATTATCGAGACCTGCGTCCCCAGCCGGCTCAAGGCAAGGCGCCTGGCCAGACTGCGATCGCTGGTGAAGATGGGTCGTTGCGTCATCGGCCCTTCCTGGGCCGGGCGGGATAGCCCGGGCCTCACGAGTCTATCGCATGGGCCCGAAAAGTCGATTTTCGGGAAGCACGATGCGAAGACCTAAAATCTTAGCGCGTACTTCGTGCGTCCAAGCGGATGCACATCGGTCTAAGGATACCAACAAACACGGCGAAGGCGAGGCGGTTCCCCAAAACGTGAACAATAATGCCCCGGATATTGTCAGAATTTCGCCGGATTGGCGTTTGCGCCGCAGACCAGTACGGCAACGCGCTCGCCTGCAGCCGGTGCGTAGCGGCCGGACAGGAGCGCCGCGAAGGCGGCCGCACCGCCCGGCTCGGAGATGATTCGCACGCGGTCCCACAGCGCCGCCTGGGCGGCGATAATGTCGTCGTCGCCGACCAGGATCGAGCGCTCGACGAACGCCTCGGCGATAGGAAACATCATTTCGCCGACACGCTTTGGCGCGAGCGAATCGGCGGCGATGCCCTCAGCCGGCGCGTCGACGGGTCGGCCCGCCGCGAAGGCGCGATGAAGCGTCGGCGCACCCTCAGGCTCGACCGCGATGATCCTGATGCGGCCGGAAAACCAGGCGGCGATGCCGCCGATCAGTCCGCCGCCGCCGACAGCGACCAGCAGGGTGTCGAGCTTCGGCAGGTCGGCCTCGATTTCGAGGCCGAGCGTGCCTTGCCCGACCAGCGTCTCCTCCTGGTTGAAGGCGTGGATCTGCAGCGCGCCGGATTTTTCGGCGAAGCTCTCGCTGGCGGCCAGTGCCTCCGCATAACGGGCGCCGCCGACGATCAGCTCGGCGCCGTAACCGCGGATGCGGTCCAGCTTGGCAGGCGGGCTCACTTCGGGAACAAAGATGGTCGCCTTGTGGCCGAGCCGCATGGCGGCATAGGCGACAGCGGCACCGTGGTTGCCGCCCGATGCGGCGACGACGCCGGCCGCAGGAACCGGCCGTTCGAGGAGATTGGTGAACGCACCACGCGCCTTGAACGAGCCGGAATGCTGCAAGCACTCAAGCTTCAGGTCGACAGGCAGAGGCGGGCGGCCGAAATCGGCCATGTCGACGCGCAGCACCGGCGTGTGGCGCACGAAGGGCCGGATGCGCGGCTCCATTGCAGCGATGCGCTCGCGGGTGATCGTGTGGCCGTGCAGCATGCTTCACTCCCCAAAGTTGACGTTCAGAGTTGACATTACTTAGTAACTTGGCAAAGTACCTAAATGCAAGAGGTCGATGTCTTCAAAGCGATCGCCAACGAGCGCAGGCTGCAGATCCTCGATTGGCTCAAGGACCCGCGCGCGCATTTTCCGCCGCAGGCGGACGGCGATCTGATCGAGGACGGGGTCTGCGCGCTGCTGATCGCGGAAAAGCTGGGGATCACCCAGGCGACGCTCAGCGAGCATATGCGCGTGCTCACCCAGGCAGGGCTTTTGCGTAGCAAGCGCATCAAGCAGTGGATATTCTATCGCCGGAACGAAGACAGGATCGCCGAAACCAGGGCGCTCATTCAGCACCGGCTGTAGCGCTGCAGGGTATCTATTTTTTGTTTGATTATGATCTTTTCCGAGAACCGGCTTCCACTTTTCGCTGACGCGAACCTTCGGTTCGCGATCATGGTCTACTTCAACCAGTCCGGCACCGAATCCAGCCCGATCAATTCGTCATAGGTCTGGCGCGGGCGCACAACGTGGAAGCGGTCGCCGTCGACCAGCACTTCCGGGACCAGCAGCCTGGTATTGTAGGTGCCGGCCTGGACGGCGCCATAGGCGCCGGCGGTGGCGATAGCGATCAGGTCGCCGGATTTCAGCCGGGGCAGGTCACGGTCTAGCCCGAGATAGTCGCCGGTCTCGCAAACCGGGCCGACGACGTCGACCTTCATGCGTGGTGATGCGGCCGGCTGCTGCGCCACCGGCCTGATGTCGTGGAAAGCGTCGTAAAGCGTCGGCCGGATCAGGTCGTTCATCGCGGCGTCGACGACGAGGAAGTTCTTGGCGTCGCCCTCCTTCACGAAGATCACCTCCGAGACCAGGATGCCGGCATTGCCGACGATCAGCCGGCCTGGCTCGAACATCACTTTCAGCCCGAGCTCGGCGACATGCTTTCTGACGATCCGGGCATAGGCATCGGGCAAAGGTGGCGGGTTGTTGTCGACGCGGTAGGGAATGCCAAGGCCACCGCCGACATCGATATGCTCGACGGCATGCCCGTCGGCGCGCAAGGCGCCGACCAGCTCCACCAGCAGCGCAAAGGCGTCGTCGAAGGGCTGCAATTCGGTGATCTGACTGCCGATATGGGTATCTATGCCGGTGACCTTGATGCCCGGCAGCTCAGCCGCGCGCGCATAGACCTTCCGCGCCTGCTGCCAGGGAATGCCGAACTTGTTCTCGGCCTTCCCAGTCGAAATCTTCTTGTGCGTCCTGGCGTCGACATCCGGATTGATGCGCAGCGAGATCGGCGCGATCTTGCCCAGCGCGGTGGCGCGGGCCGACAGCAGCTCCAGCTCCGGTTCGGATTCGACGTTGAAACAGAGAATGCCGGCCGAGAGCGCAAAATCCATTTCGCGCGCGGTCTTGCCGACGCCCGAAAACAAGATCTTGCTTGCCGGGATGCCGGCCGCCAAAGCGCGGCGCAATTCGCCCTCCGAGACCACGTCGGCGCCGGCGCCGAGCCTTGCCAGCACCTTCAGCACGGCCTGGTTGGAATTCGCTTTCATGGCATAGCAGACGAGAGCGTCGAGCCCGGCAAAGGCCTCGGTAAAGACGCGAAAATGCCTGGTCAGCGTCGCCGTCGAATAACAATAGAACGGCGTGCCGACGCTGGCGGCGATGTCTGATATCGCCACGTCCTCGGCATGCAGCGCGCCGTCGCGGTAATCGAAATGGTTCACGAGATTGGTCCGAAAATCAGAGCAGCGGGTCGAGGATGAATTTCTTGTCCTCGACAGGTTTTTCCGGCTCCGGCGGCAAAGGTTGCTTGGCCTTCTCGGCGTCCTTGCGAGCCTGCACGGCTGCCGCGTAGGGCGTATCGAGCGCAGCCTTCCTGCCGCAAGCCGCAACGGTGGCCATTGCTGCCAGCAGCGTCAGCGTCACCAAAATCCTGCTTCCGGTCATCGTGCCATCCGTCCGAAACTGTTGCCCGCAGCCGCTTCTAGCCGAGTTTTGCGGCCATTGCACCCCGCGTCTTACGCCTTGGCGAGCCGCTTTTTCCAGTAGCGGATCTGCTTGCGCACCTCGGACGGCGCGGTGCCGCCGAAGCTTGTGCGGCTCTTTACAGAATTCTGCACGGCGAGAACCGAAAACACGTCGGCGCTGATACCGGGGTAAATGGACTGCAAATCCTCCAGCGAAAGCCTGTCGAGCCCGACCTTCTTGTCCTCGGCCAGCGCCACCGCCCGGCCAGTGATATGGTGCGCCTCGCGGAACGGCAGGCCTAGCGTGCGCACCAGCCAGTCGGCGAGGTCGGTCGCAGTCGAATAGCCGGCGCCGGCCGCCTTTTTCATCGCGGCGGTGTTCACCGTCATGTCGCGCACCATGCCGGTCATTGCCGCCAGCATCAGGTCGAGCGTCTCTGCCGCGTCGAAGACGGATTCCTTATCTTCCTGCATGTCCTTGCCATAGGTCAGCGGCATGCCCTTCA
Source organism: Mesorhizobium sp. M1348 (assembly GCF_040317925.1). Lineage (NCBI taxonomy): Bacteria > Pseudomonadati > Pseudomonadota > Alphaproteobacteria > Hyphomicrobiales > Phyllobacteriaceae > Mesorhizobium > Mesorhizobium sp. M1348. The sequence continues at coordinate 468,783 of NZ_JAMYLH010000001.1, forward strand.
TCACCGTCAGCAACCCGACCAGATGGCCGGTGACGCGGCCGGTCTTGCCGCGCACCAGTTCGGCAGCGTCGGGGTTCTTCTTCTGCGGCATGATCGACGAACCCGTCGAGAAACTATCCGACAGCCTGACGAAGCCGAATTGCGGCGTCGACCAGATGATGATCTCTTCGGCCAGCCGCGACAGATGCGTCGCGCAGATCGCTGCTACGCCCAGGAACTCGAGCGCGAAATCGCGGTCCGAAACACTGTCGAGCGAATTGCGCATCGGCTCGCGGAAGCCAAGCGCCTTCGCCGTCTGGTGCCGGTCGATGGGAAAGCTGGTGCCGGCGAGGGCGGCAGCGCCGAGCGGGCTTTCATCCATCCGCTCGATCGCGTCGCGGACGCGAGACAAGTCGCGCGCAAACATCTCGACATAGGCCATGCAGTGATGGCCGAAGGTCACCGGCTGCGCCGCCTGCATGTGGGTGAAGCCAGGCATGACCGTTGCCGCATGCTCCTCGGCCCGGTCCAGGAACGCCGTAATCAGGCCCTTCAGCGCCTCGGCGACGCGAAAGCACTCGTCCTTGACCCACAGCCTGAGGTCGACCGCCACCTGGTCGTTGCGCGAGCGGGCGGTGTGCAGGCGGCCGGCGGCGGGGCCGATCAAATCGGCGAGGCGGGCCTCGACATTCATGTGGATGTCTTCCAGCCTGGTCGAGAACTCGAACGTGCCGGCCTCGATCTCCGCCAGGATCGTGTTCAGCCCGTGAGCGATTTTTTCTTGATCGGCCGCCGAAATAATGCCCGTTTGCGCCAGCATCTGGCTATGGGCGATCGAGCCGCGAATATCTTGCGCATAGAGTTTGCGGTCGAACGAGATCGACGCGTTGATCGCTTCCATGATTGCGGCCGGACCCGAGGCAAAACGTCCGCCCCACATCTGGTTGCTGGTCTTCTTGTCGTTCATCGCTATAACCCGTGCTCCGGAGCAGTTTTTCAAAAATGGCAGACGGCAATAGATTTTTCCCGGCTTTGCGTCTCATCCTCGCCGCTTTGGTTGCGGGCGTGCTGGCCGGCGCGGTCGCGGTATATGTCAGGGAAAGCAGTTCTGGCAACAAGGCGCCCGCGCAAGTGGCCGCCGGCGGCGGCAAGGACGACGTAGCCTGCGCCGCCAAGACCGATCGTGCCAAGAAGATCGCCGCCGCTGCTACCGGCCAGGTTGCCGCGCTTTTGCCGGCGGATCCGCCGCAATCGCTGAAAAGCCTTGCCTTCAACGGCCCCTACGGCAAGCCGACGACGATCGCCGATCATGCCGGCAAGACGGTGCTGCTCAATCTGTGGGCGACATGGTGCGCACCTTGCCGAGCCGAAATGCCGGCGCTCGATGCGCTGCAGAAGGAGATGGGCAGCGATGCGTTTCAGGTTGTTGCCGTCAACGTCGATGCCGGTGACGATGCCAAGCCGAAGAAGTTCCTGGAGGACACCGGCGTCAAGTCGCTCGGCTACTATCGCGATGCCACCATGGCGCTGTTCAACGACGTCAAGACGCGCGGCCTGGCGCTCGGTCTGCCCGTCACCATGCTGATCGACGGGCAAGGCTGTCTGATCGCCCATATGAACGGCCCAGCCGAATGGTCGGGGCCGGATGCCAAGCATCTGGTCGAGGCGGCGCTCCAGCCAGGATAGGATCAGACCGTGCGCAGGCGCGGCTTGAGCACGGCAATGCTTGCGCCGCGTCGGCTGGCGGTGCGGATTGCCGGAGCGGCCACGCCCGTCAGTTCGCCGAATGTCTCGATCGGAGCCGGTTTGCCGAGGTAATAGCCCTGCCCGATCTCGCAAGCCTCGGCGTCCAGGAACTGCAATTCACCCGGCGTCTCGATGCCCTCCGCAAGGACCGGTAGACCGAGACCGCGTCCAAGCCCCAGCACGGCGCGAACGATCGCCGCGAACTGGGCGTTCTTGTCGACCGATTTGATGAACGACCCGTCGATCTTGATCTTGTCGAAGGGAAAGGCGCTGAGGTTGGACAGCGAAGAATAGCCAGTGCCAAAATCGTCCATCGCCACATGCACGCCAAGCGCCTTGACCTGCCTCAAGGTTGCCAGCGCGCGCGGCATGTCCTTCACCAGGGCCGTTTCGGTGATCTCCAGTTCGAGCCTGCCGGGGGCCAGGCCGGATCTCGACAATGCGTCGTGCACCTTGCGGCTGAAGTTCGGATTGTGAAGCTGCACGGCGGAGACGTTGACGGCGACCATCAGCGGGTTTGTCCAGCGAACAGCATCGTTACAAGCCGTCGTCAGCACCCAGTCGCCGATCTGCGCGATTGCGCCACTGTCCTCGGCCACGGGGATGAAAACGGCCGGAGAAATGTCACCCCTCTCAGGGTGCTGCCAACGGACCAGGGCTTCGAAGCCGATCATCCTGCCGCCGCGGATCTCCTTCTGCGGCTGATAGACGAGGTGGAATTCCTTGCGGGCGATCGCCTGGCGCAATTCATGCTCCATCACGCGCTTGTCGCGGGCCGCGGTGCCCATGGCTATCTCGAAAAACCGGTAAGTGTCCCTGCCTTCGGTTTTGGCGCGATGGAGTGCCGTGTCGGCATGGCTGATCAGGCCGGCCTGGTCTTCGGCATCCAGCGGAAAGAACGCGATGCCGATGCTGGCCGAGACGAGGCCGGAGCCGACCGAAACCCTGTTTTCCTCCCGGATCGCCGCTAGCAAGTCCTCGGCTATGCGGCCTGCGGCCAGGGGGTCAGGAAGGTTCGGAGCTATGATGGCAAATTCGTCGCCGCCGAGACGCGCGAGCAACTGGCCTTGGCGCGGAATGCCGGAAATGCAGTGCGCCAGCTTCTGCAGCATGGCGTCGCCGGCGCTGTGGCCGTAGAGGTCGTTGACCTGCTTGAACCGGTCGAGGTCAAGCAGCAGGAGCGCCAGATATCCATCCTTGCCGCCACGATCCATCGAGGCGAATTCTGCTTCCAGCCGGGAAGAAAAGCTCCGCCGGTTGGCAAGCCCGGTAAGTGGATCGAAATGCGCGAGGCGGAGGATCTCTTCTTCCGCCTTCTTGCGCTCACGGATGTCGCGAACGGCAAGCACCGTATGAGGCCTGCCGCAGTAGGTGATCTTCCTGGCGATCAGCTCGACAGGAATTCTCGTGCCGTCGATGGCCCTTAATTTTGCTTCCTGCGCCTGTTCGCCGAAGCCGGACATATCGGCTGCGCTCCGTCCGTCGAAAAGCTCGCCGAGTTGCATCGTGTTGAGGGTGGCTGTCGCTGTTCCGGTCAGCTTCGCCATACTGTCATTGGCGCTGACGATGCGGGTGCCATCGCAAACGATCAGACCTTCCACCGCCGCATTGGCGAGATCGTGCATGCGATCGGCCTCGAGCTTCTGGCGGCGAAAGCGCAGGTCGATCCACAGGGCGGTGCCCGACAGCACAAGGATTATCAGGCTGGCGACCGCTGCGGCAAAGGCCTGGGAAACGGGATCGATTGAATGTGCCGATATTTCAATCGAGGAATCCGGAATGATCGACACCGCGGCCATCGCGATGAAATGCAAGCTGCAAATCGCCAGCGTCAAAAGCGCGGCGCCGCCAAGTGTCGCGAGCGCTGACGGGCGGCGCAAGACGACAACGAGCGCCAGTGCCGCAAGGGTCACGCCGGCCAGAAGCGATATCGCGACAAGGAGCAGGTTCCATACGACCCGGCCTTCGACCTCGAAAGCCGCCATGCCGATGTAGTGCATCGTCGCGATGGCGCCGCCCAGAATGGCGCCGCCGACGAGGAAATGGTCGATGCCGCGGCGCAAGGTGGCGACCCACATCCCAAGCGCGGTCAGGATGACGGCGGCGGCAAGCGAAAAGGCGGATAATCCCGGATTGTATGCGTTCGGTATTCCCGGCGTAAACGCGGTCATGGCGATGAAATGCGTCGCCCATATGCCGAACCCGGTCGAAGCCGCGGCGATCATCAGCCAGATAAGCCGGTTTCGGTCAGTCGATCGGCCGACATGCTTAAGGAGATTAACTGCTGAGAAACAAGAAATTCCACAGACGAGTGCAGCAAGTGCAACCAGTCTCAGGTCGTGCTGATTTACGATACAATTATAGACCGTCAGCATCCTGGTTCACTCGGTCTGCCAAAACTAACAGGGGAGGTGTGACCGATTAGCACCTGGAGATTTTAACGAATGGTTAACCCGTGGGCGGTGAGGCGGACCTTTTCAGGGGAAAACCAGGCAGTTGCTTCGTACCGTGTGGTCCGCGCTAGACCTCGGCTGCCGCACCGATGCGCCTGCCTAAATCAGGGCAAGATCGCTGCCCCGTATCGCTGTTCCCGCTTGTCCACAGCGCTCCCGAGGCACAGCAGAACTGTCACATACTTTCTCTAAGAGACGGCGAAGGAGCCTGCGCAACGATCCTTCAACAAGCCACTCAATAGGGAATGAGATTCATGTCGATGATCAAAAACGGCTTGGCGGCTCTCGCCGTCGGCGCAAGCACCGTTTCATTGGCGCTGCCCGCCGCCGCCGCGCCGGTCAAATTCGACTTCTGGTTCGGCCTTTCGGGCGATCTCGCCCGGGTCGTCGATACGCTGTGCAAGAATTTCAACGCATCGCAGTCCGACTATGAAGTCGTCTGCACCAGTCAGGGCAATTACGACGCCACGCTGCAGAATACCATCGCGGCGTTCCGTGCCGGCAAGCAGCCGGCCGTCGTTCAGGTCTATGATGTCGGCACCGCCACCATGATGCTTTCGGGCGCATCCAAGCCAGCCGACAAGCTGATGGAAGAGAACGGCTATAAAATCGACTACAGCGACTATTTCCCCGGCATTGCACGCTATTACGCGACCTCTAAGGGCGAGATGCTGTCGTTCCCGTTCAACTCGTCGACCGCGCTGATGTACTGGAACAAGGACGCCTTCGCCAAGATCGGCAAGACCGAAGCGCCGAAGACCTGGGAAGAGGTTGGCACCGACCTCCAGGCGATGAAGGACGCTGGCTACGATTGCCCGATGGCGATCAACATCTCCGCCAATGAAAGCTGGCAATTGATGGAGCAGTTTTCGGCCATCCACAACCAGCCCATCGCAACCAAGGACAACGGCTATGACGGCCTCGACGCCCGCCTCGAGGTCAATAAGACCAAGTTCGTCCAGTATGTCGGCGACCTGAAGAAGTGGTATGACGCCGGTCTCATCAAGATCAAGTCCAAGGATCTCGGCCAGGACATGGTCCAGGCCTTCGCGTCCGGCACCTGCCAGCTCATCCTGACCTCGGTCGGCGACCACGGCACCGTCGGCAAGACGCACAAGGAAGGCATGAACTGGGACGTCGCCGAACTGCCGGTCTATGCCGGTACGGAACGCAAGAATTCCCTGGTCGGCGGCGCCTCGCTCTGGGTTCTCTCCGGCAAGTCAGACGAGGAATACAAGGGCGCTGCCGCCTTCCTCAACTTCATCCACGATCCCAAGACGGCGCTGTTCTGGTCGACCAACACCGGCTACATTCCGGTGACGAAGTCGGGCTTCGATTATATGAAGGCCAACGGCTTCTACGACAAAGCGCCGTACAAGGGCCGTGAGACCGCGATTGCCAGCCTGACTGCTTCCGAGCCGACCGACATCACCCGCGGTATCCGGCTTGGCAACTTCACCCAGATCCGGGCCGAGTTCGGCACCCAAATGCAGGCGATCTTTGCCAACAAGGTCAGCGTCCAGGACGGCATCGATACGCTGGTCAAGAACGGCGACGCCATACTCGACCGGTTCCAGCAGACCTATCCGAATAAGACGCTTCCCTGACCGGCAGGATCGATGAGGGCCGGCTGCCGACGATCGGCGGCCGGCCGTCTCACATCCTGGAAAACAGCTGATGGAAAAACGCGTTACTTTCAGCAGATGGACGGTCGGTATCCTTTTTGCGGTGCCGCAGCTGCTGTTGATCTTCACCTTCTTCTATTGGCCGGCCGGCCAGGCCGTGTACTGGTCGCTGACGCTGCAACAGCCTTGGGGCGGCGGCAACATCTGGGTCGGGCTCGACAATTTCCGCTCGATCCTGTCCAGCGCGGACTACTGGAAATCGATCACGGCCAGCCTTGTCTTTGCCGCGATCAGCACCGCCATTGCTATGGTCGTCGCGCTTGTGCTCGCCGCCCTGACCGACCGGCAGCTGGCCGGCTCGCGTTTCTACCGAGTGGTATTGATCTGGCCGTACGGCATTGCCGCACCGGCGCTGGCGCTCGCCTTTCGTTTCATCCTGGCGCCCGAAGCCGGGTTCATGGCCGTCGTCAATCAGGCGTGGCAGGGGTTCTGGGATCCGGGCCTCGACGGCGCCGACGCCATGGCTTCGATCATCGCCGCCTTTTCCTGGAAATATATCGGCTACAACTTCATCTTCTTCCTGGCTGCCTTCCAGGCCATCCCGCGCTCGCTGATCGAGGCCTCGGCCATGGACGGCGCCAGCGTCGTCAGGCGCTTTTTCGACATCCAGTTTCCGCTGATCACGCCGACGATCTTCTTCCTGCTTGTCATCAACATCACCGAAAGCTTCCAGGATTCGTTCGGCATCGTCGACATCATGACATCAGGCGGGCCGGCGAATGCGACCAATCTGATGGTCTACAAGATCTATGCCGATGGTTTCAGGGGCCTCGATTATTCGGGTGCCGCCGCGCAGAGCATAATCCTGATGCTGCTCATCATCGTGCTCACGATCTTCCAGTTCCGCTTCATCGAGCGGCGTGTGCATTACCGATGAGGCGGCCATGGTAGAGCGCACTCCGATCCTCAATTTCATCACGCATGTCGTCCTGTTTCTCGGCTTTGTGCTGGCCGTCGCCCCCTTCGTGATCGTTGCGATCGCCTCGTCGCATAATCTGAAGGACGTCAACGACGTACCGATGTCGCTGCTGCCGGGCAGCGACTTCTGGACCAACATCAAGACGGCATGGACGACGGCAGACCTCGGTCCGAAGCTGCTCAACAGTTTCATCTTTGCCGCCGGCGTTGCGGCCGGCAAGGTCATCATCTCGGCGCTCACTGCCTTCTCGATCGTCTATTTCCGCTATCCTGGCCGCACCTTCATCTTTTGGCTGATCTTCGTCACGCTGATGCTGCCGCTCGAAGTGCGCATCGTGCCGACCTATGCGGTGGCGGCCAATGTGCTGTCGCCCTATCAGGCGATACTCGACGTCACCGGCGTCAGTTGGCTGATCGAGACTATATCGGGCGTGCAGGTGTCATTGAGCTTCGGGCTGCTCAACTCCTATACCGGCCTCATCCTGCCGCTGATCGCGACTGCCACCGGCACCTTCCTCTACCGCCAGTTCTTTCTCACGGTGCCCGACGAGTTGACCGAGGCTGCCCGGATGGACGGCGCCGGGGCGCTGCGCTTCTTCATCGATATTCTTTTGCCGCTGTCGCGCACCAATATGGCGGCGCTTGGAACCATCATGTTCCTGTGGGCATGGAACCAGTATCTCTGGCCGCTGCTGGTCACCACCGATCAATCGCATGCCACGGCGGTGACCGAGCTCAAGCAGCTTATACCGAATGTCGGCGGCATTCCCGAGTGGAACATCGCAATGGCCGGCACGCTGATCGTCATGCTGCCGCCGCTGATCGTCGTCGTGGCGATGCAGCGCTGGTTCGTGCGCGGCTTGATCGCCACCGAGAAGTAATTTTTTATCCGCTATAGGAAGGAAATGGCCGATGGCCTCCATCACCATTCGCGACGCCAGGAAAAGCTACGGCAAATCACAGGTCGTGCACGGCGTCGATCTCGACATCCAGTCGGGTGAGTTCGTCGTCATCCTCGGCCCCTCGGGTTGCGGCAAGTCCACGCTGCTCAGGATGATCGCCGGACTGGAGGAGATTTCCGGCGGCGAGATCGCGATTGATGGCACTGTCGTCAACCGGCTGGAACCGCGCGAGCGTGGCTGCGCGATGGTGTTCCAGAACTATGCCCTCTATCCGCATATGAGCGTGGCGCAGAATATCGGCTATTCGCTGAAAGTGGCCGGCGTTCTCGCTGCCGAGCGCAACGAGCGTATCCGCGCTGTCGCTCGCATCCTGGAACTCGAGCCGCTGCTCGACCGCAAGCCGGCGGCACTGTCAGGCGGCCAGCGCCAGCGCGTCGCCATGGGGCGCGCCATGATCCGCGAACCGAAGGTCTTTCTGTTCGACGAACCGCTCTCCAATCTGGATGCCAAGCTGCGCGTCCAGATGCGCTCGGAGATCCGCAAGCTGCATCGCCCGCTGAACGCCACGTCCGTGTTCGTCACGCATGACCAGGTCGAGGCGATGACGCTGGCCGACCGGCTCATCGTCATGAATGGCGGCCGGGTCGAACAGGTCGGCACGCCAGGCGAGGTCTACAGCCGCCCGGCCAGCCGCTTCGTGGCGACCTTCGTCGGTGCCCCGGCGATGAACGTGCTGGAAGGCTCGGTCGAACTCGACGGTCTTTCGTTGCTCGGCGGCAGCCGGCGTCTTGCCATTCCGCGGGTCGGCCTGCCCGTCGGCACGCAGGTCGCCGCGGGCATCCGACCGGAGGCGGTGCGTCTCGTTGCGCCCGGCACGGCGGGCGCGCTCGACGCCACCGTCGACTTGGTCGAGGAGCTGGGCGCCGGCCGCGTCGTCTATGTGGATCTCGACGGGGCGTCCTTCTGCGTGGCGACACCTGAGCCCGTACACCCGGCGCCCGGCACACCCATCGGGCTGAAATTTTCGCCTGAAGACATGCATTTTTTCTCGTCCCAGACCGGAAGCCGCCTTGATGTCTTCAATGCTTCCGTACCGGTCCCCGCACACTGATCTGTAGCCGTCCACCGCTTGCTCCCGCCGGCTCCAGATCGTCAGCAATACTGTATCCCGTGGAATATCGAAGAAAAGGTCACGCAATGAAAATCCTGCAGGTCACCGATGTCCACCTCGGTCGGAAGGGCGAGATCCGCTATGGCGCGAACCTGCATGAACGGCTCGCCAGCTGCATCGACCACATCAATGCCCGTCACGCCGATGCCGCCCTCTGCGTCTTTACCGGCGACCTGACTGAAACCGGCGAAGTTCACAGCTATGCCGATCTCAAATCAGCCTTAAGCAGGCTTTCCGTGCCCTTCCGCCTGCTGCCTGGAAATCACGACAGGCGCGCCAACCTCGTTGCGGCATTTCCCGAAAACCCGATCGACGACAATGGTTTCGTGCAATCCGCCTTTGATACGGCGGAAGCGTCGCTGCTTTTCCTCGACAGCCTGGCCGAAGGCCGCGTCACCGGCGAATTATGCGAAAAGAGGCTTGCCTGGCTCGATGCCCGGCTCAGCGAGGCGGCGGGCCGGCAGGCGTATATATTTCTGCATCATCCGCCGGTGGAGCTCGGCCTGGCACTGCTCGACCCTCTCGGCCTCGAGCAGCCTGGGCGGTTCCTAGATGTGCTCAAGCGCCATGGCAATGCTCGCCATATCTTCTTCGGGCACGTGCACCGCGACATTGCGGGCACGGTCGCCGGTATCCCGTTTACCGCGCAACGCGGCCTGCACGCCCGCTTCGTTCTCGATCTGGTGGGGGACGAAGTGGTCGAGCAAGCGCCCGCGTCATACGCAGTCGTCCTCATCGACCCCACTGACCAATGGGTTGTCGTTCACAATTGCGACTTCCTTGAGCGATGGCCCATCTATTCACCGGCGACGGGCGAGATCGTCACGCCGGTTGCCCGCGTCGCCTGATCGCCGGCGCCCTTCCGGGCGAGCCAGGGCGGCTGTTCAGGCAAACACATGCGCCTTGCCCGACACGGTCAGCCGGACGATCTCGCCGATCGCCGGCGCATCCATGCCCGGCTTGCGCAGGATCAATGGCGTGTTGCCGATCGCGGCGGCGTCGGGCGGATCGGGGCTGTTCAACAGACGCACCGCGATGGTGCACATCGAGCCGGCGAACTCCGATTCCGTCACCTCGCCGAACAGCATGTCCGGCGTGCCGGACATGCCTTCACGCGATGTGCGTTTCAGCAACACCTGCTCCGGCCGCAGCATGATGCGGGCGACGTCGCGCCGCACCGAGCTGTCGACGGCGATGCGGCCGAGCGGCGAGATGGCGAAGCCATCGGCGATCCTTGCCGGCAGGACGATGGCGTCGCCGAGGAACTCGGCGACCATCCTGTCCTTCGGCTTGAAATAGAGCTCGCGCGGCGTGCCGACCTGCGAGAAGTTGCCGTCGCGCATCACCGCGACCTGGCTGGCGAATGACAGCGCCTCGGCCTGGTCGTGGGTGACCAGGATGGTGGTGATGCCGGCGGTTTCAAGGAGCTCGGCCACGGCCTTGCGCATCGAGGCGCGCAGGCCGGTGTCGAGCGCCGAGAACGGCTCGTCGAGCAGCATCAGCCGCGGCTTCATGGCCATGGCGCGGGCGAGCGCGACGCGCTGCTGCTGGCCACCGGAGAGTTCGTGCGGGCGGCGCTTCAGGATCCCTTTGTCCAGCCCGACGACATAGGCGAGCTCGGCGATGCGCTCACTGCGCTTTTCCTCGTGACGCCCCATGCCGAAGCCGATATTGGCGGCGATGCTCAGATGCGGGAATAGAGCGCCGTCCTGCGCCACCAGCCCGATGCCGCGGCGATGCGCCGGCACGGCCGTTTCGCCATCGGCCAGCACCTCGCCATCGAGCACGATGCGGCCCTGGTCCGGCGCCTCGAAGCCGGCGATCAGCCGCAGCAAGGTGGTCTTGCCGCAGCCGGACGGCCCGACGATTGCCGTACGGCTGCCGCTGGCCACGCTGAGGTCGACGCCGGCAAGTGCTGCGACGGGCCCGTAGTGCTTGTGGATGCCGCTCAGCTCGAGAAAGCTCATCGCCCGGCCATCCGCTTCGACTGGACGTAGAGCAGCCAGGTCAAAGGCAGCGACATCGCCACCATGATTAGGGCATAAGGCGCCGCCGACGCATAGTCGATCTCGCCGCTATAGGACCAGAACGCCATGGCCAGCGTGCGGGTGCCGTTGGGCGCCAGCATCTGGGTTGCGGTCAACTCGTTCATGATGCCCAGCGCGACCAATGCCATGCCGGCCGCGGCACCCGGCGCCGACAGGCGGATGGTCGTCGACCACAGCGCCTTGAGCGGCGACCGGCCGAGGCTGGAGGCGGCGCGTTCGAGCTCGACCGGCGCCTGTGCAATTGACGCCCTGAGGCTAATCAGGGCGCGCGGCAGGAACATCAGCGCATAGGCGACCAGGATGGTGAACAGGGTCTGGTAGAGCGGCATGGCGATACGCACGGCGATGGTGACCAGCGCCAGGGCGATGACAACGCCGGGCAACGCGCCGACGATATAGTTGCAGCCCTCCAGGACGCGTTGCAGCCGCCCCGGCGCGCGGATCGAAATCCACGCCATCGGCATTGCCGCGACGGTGGCGAGCAGCGCGCCGGCAATCGCCAGGAACAGTGTCTGACCAAGCGCCAGGCCGATCTCGTCGAGCCGCCAGACGTCGGCGCCGCCGGCCATGAGCCAGCGACCGATAGTGACGAACGGCACCCCGAGCGCCAGCAGCGTGGTAACAGCGGGCAGCAGCAGGCAAGGAATGGTGGCGCGCCCAAGGCTCGTGCGCTGCTGGTGGCGCGCAGCACCCGAGCCGACGCGGGCATAGCGCTCCTCGCCGCGCACCAGCACCTCCAGCCCGAGCAGCACGAAGCAGCAGGTCACCAGCACGCCGGCCAGCATGTTGGCGGCGGGACCGTTGAAGGTCGACTGAAACTGGTCGACGATCGCGGTGGTGAAGGTGTCGAAGCGGATGAAGACATAGAGCCCGTATTCGGCCAGGAGATGCAGGCCGACCAGCAGGGAGCCGCCGCAAATGGCGAGCCGGAGCTGCGGCAGCACGACACGCCTGAACACGCGCCAGGGGCCAAGCCCGAGCGCTGCCGCTGCATCCTCGAGAGCCGGATCGAGTCGGCGCAAGGCTGCCGCCACCGGCAGATAGAGGAAGGGGAAATAGGCGATGACGGACACAAGCACGCCGGCCCACAGGCCGTGCAGTCTGGGCACCATGGTGATCCAGGCGTAACTGTGGACGAAGGCGGGAATGGCGAGCGGCGCCACCGACAGCCAGGCCCATAAGCGGGCACCCGGCAGATCGCTGCGCTCGGTCAGCCAGGCCAGCGCCACCGACAGCACGATCGAGATCGGTACCGCCAGCACCACCAGCAGGCTGGTGTTGACTAGAAGCTCGCCGACGCGCGGCCTGAACACCAGCGCCGCCACGGCTTCCCAGCCGGTCTGTATCGCCACCCAGACGATGAAGGCAAGCGGCAGCAGCGCAAACAGCGAGACAAAGACGGCAGCCAACGCAATCCATGAGACCGACCAACGACGTGCCCGCACGGCTGTGGTGTCGGCCGGCAAGCCTGAAGGTTCGAGATCGATCGCCGACTGCATCAGATCAGACGTTGTGCCGTTTCCGCCCGGAGGCGGAAACGATCGTCGGCCAATGCGGCGAGCAGCTTGCGGTCATGGACAGATGCCATCTTGAAAGCAGAGCGCTCCCGCGGAAAGCGAATTCCCACAGGAGCGCAGTCGGTTGCCCTTTTAGGACGAACGCCGGCTAAAGCAAGCCGGCCGCCGTCATCAGGTCGGTCACCTTTTTCGAGTTCAGCGCCGTCGCGTCGACTTTCGGCGCCTGCAGATCGGCCAGCGGCACCAGCTTCGGATTGGACTCGGCGCCCTTGCCGACTGCGTATTCGAACGAATCGCCTGTTTTCAGCACGTCCTGGCCGCCCTTGCCGGTGACCCATTTCAGGAAAGCCTGCGCTTCCTTCGGGTGCTTGCTCGAGGCCAGCACGCCACCCCCGGAAACCGAGACGAAAGCGCCGGGGTCCTGGTGCTTGAAATAGTGCAACTCGACATTCGTGCTGTTCTCGCCGGTCTTGGCCTGATCGCCGTAGTAGTAGTAGTGATAGATCACGCCGCCTTCGACCTCGCCGGCATTGACAGCCTTCATCACCGTGCTGTTGCCCTTATAGGCGGTAAAATTCTCCTTCATCGCCTTCAGCCATTCGGCCGTCGCTGCCTCACCCTTGAGCTGCAAAAGCGCGCTGACGATCGCCTGGAAATCGGCGCCGGAGGGCGAAGCGGCCCAACGGCCCTTCCAGCTCGGATCGGCGAGATCGAGCAGCGATTTGGGCAGCTGGTCGGCGGTCAGCTTGGTCTTGTTGTAGGCAAAGACGGTGCTGCGCGCGGCGACGCCGACCCATTTGCCGCTCGCCGGCTGGTACTCCGGCGGAACCTGGGCCAGTGTCTCGGTGTCGACCGGTGCGAACAGGCCGGCCGTCTCGACCAGCGCCATGGCCGGCGAATTCTCCGTCAGGAACACGTCGGCGGGCGAAGCGGTGCCTTCCGCAACGATCTGATTGGAGAAATCGCTGTCGCCGCCATTGCGGACGGTGACCTTGATGCCGGTTTCCTTGGTGAATCCCTCCGCCCAGGCCTTGGTCAGGTTTTCGTGCTGGGCGTTGTAGACGACGATGCCCTCGTCCTCTGCTATTGCCGGGCCGGCGATCAGGCTGATTGCAAGTGCTGTCGCACCGGCAAGGGCGGAAAGAGCATACTTCATGGCGTCGTCCTCGATTTCGATGGTCTTTGGCTTTGCAAGCTGCACCTACCAATACCTGACTAGTGCAGTCAACATTGCTGGCCCACTCAATTGCTCAAAAGGAGCAAACTTTCGTGATGCTCAGCTAATTTGCCTTGGACATTATTTCGCCGGCCCCGTAACAAATCAGCGCCGAGACGCGAATATCGGGGAGTGAACTCTTGTGAGCGGCAAGGACGAAGCCGAGCTTTCACGGCTGCTGCGGGCCGCGATCGCCGGAGACGAAAGGGCCTATGCCGACTTTCTGCACCGGATCGCCGCGCTCGTTCGTGGCTTTGCCCGGCGCAAGATTGTGCAGGGCGGGGTGGATCCCGAGGATGTCGTGCAGGAAACCTTGCTGGCCATTCATGTGAAACGACACACCTGGCGCCGTGATGCGCCGGTGCTGCCTTGGGTCTATGCAATAGCCCGCTTCAAGCTGATCGATGCGTTCCGGCGGCGCGGCCGGCGGATCGAGGTCGAGATCGACGAAATCGCCGAGACCTTTGCCGAGCCGGAATCGGAGACGGTGAGCGAGCGCGACGTCAACCGGGCGCTTGACAGCCTGTCGCCGGCACAGCGTTCCGTCGTCTCGGCCGTATCGGTCGAAGGCCGGTCAATCGGTGAGACCGCGGCCAAATTCGGCATCAGCGAGACGGCTGTGCGGGTGTCACTGCACCGCGGGCTTGCCGCCATTGCCAAACGGTTCAGGGCGGGGCGGGAATAACATGAGGACCGAAGATCTCATCAAGGCGCTCGACGCCGATGCCCGCAGCGAGGCGCTGCCGCTAGGCGCCGCCTGGTGGCTTGCCGCCAGCGCGGCCATCGTGATCGCGGCCGCGGTTTTCTGGCTGACGATCGGCCCGCGCCCCGACATTGCGATCGCCATGCACACGATGCGGTTCCTGTCCAAATTCGTCTTCACGATCGCTCTTGCCGCCAGCGCCTTTGCCCTGGTGCGTGCGCTGTCGATGCCCGGTGCATCGACTGGCCGGGCGGCGAGCTGGATGATCGCCGCGCCGCTGCTGGTGATTGTGGCCGTGATTCTCGAACTCCTCGTCGTGCCTGCGTCCGACTGGGGCACGCGCCTGGTCGGGACGAACATGGTAATCTGCCTGACCTTCATTCCGCTGATCGGCATCGGCCCGCTTGCCGTCTTTCTCGCGGTGCTGCGTCATGGCGCGCCGACACGGCCGGTGCTTGCCGGTGCTGCGGCGGGCCTTCTTGCCGGCGGGCTGTCGGCGACCTTCTATGCCGCGCATTGCTTCGACGATTCGCCGCTTTTCGTCGGCACCTGGTATACGATCGCGATCGCCATCCTTGGCGTGTTGGGGGCGCTCGGCGGGCGGCTTTTCGTGCGCTGGTAGCAGTGGCGATCAGCGTGTCGGAACGGGATGCTCGCCGCGATAGTCGTAGAAGCCGCGTCCGGTCTTGCGGCCGAGCCAACCAGCCTCGACATATTTGACCAGCAGCGGGCAGGGGCGGTATTTTGAATCCGACAGGCCGTCATGCAGCACCTGCATGATCGACAGGCAGGTATCCAGCCCGATGAAATCGGCAAGCTGCAGCGGCCCCATCGGATGGTTGGCGCCGAGCTTCATGGCGGTGTCGATGGCGTCGACCGAGCCGACACCTTCATAGAGTGTGTAGATCGCTTCGTTGATCATCGGCAGCAGGATGCGGTTGACGATGAACGCCGGGAAATCCTCCGAGACGGTGATCGTCTTGTCGAGCTGCTTCACATAGGTTTTTGCCGCCTCGAAAGTCTGGTCCTCGGTGGCGATGCCGCGCACCAGTTCGACCAGCTTCATCACCGGAACGGGATTCATGAAATGTATCCCGATGAAGCGTTCAGGGCGGTCGGTCTGCGAAGCCAGCCGCGTGATCGAGATCGATGACGTGTTTGTCGCCAGGATGGCCTCGGGGTTGAGCTGCGGGCAGAGCTGGGCATAGATCTTGCGCTTGACCGTCTCGTCCTCTGTCGCTGCTTCGATCACCAGGTCGGCGCCCGCAAGGTCGGCCATGGCCGGTGCCGCCGAAATGCGCGCCATCGCCTCATTGCGCAGCTTTTCCTCGAGTTTGCCGGAGCCGACCTGACGGGCCATGTTGCCGCTGACGGTAGCAATGCCCTTTTCGATGCGGTCGGGCGAAATATCGTAAACCAGCACCTTATAGCCCGCCAACGCCGACACGTGGGCGATGCCGCCACCCATCTGGCCCGCGCCGATGATGCCGATCGTCTCGATCTTGCTCATTACCCGATCCCGTCGAGGCCTTTGCGGCCCGTTTTTTGTGCAGTGCAAACTAAAAGGGCGGGGCGACTTCGTCTACCCCACCCCTCAGAATTTAATACGCTTTGGCAGAAGGCGTCAAAGCGCCTTTTGCAGTTCCGGCAGAATGACGAAGAGGTCACCGACAAGGCCGTAGTCGGCGACCTGGAAGATCGGCGCTTCCTCGTCCTTGTTGATGGCAACGATCACCTTCGAATCCTTCATGCCGGCAAGGTGCTGGATGGCGCCGGAGATGCCGACGGCGATGTAAAGGTCGGGCGCTACCACCTTGCCGGTCTGGCCGACCTGCCAGTCGTTCGGCGCATAGCCGGCATCGACGGCGGCGCGAGATGCGCCAACCGCCGCACCGAGCTTGTCGGCGACCGGCAGAATGACCTCCTGGAACTTCTCGGAGGAGCCCAGCGCACGGCCGCCCGAGATGATGATCCTGGCCGAGGTCAGCTCTGGACGGTCGGTCTCAGAGAGCTTGTTCTCGACAAAGCTCGACAGGCCGGGATTGGCCGCCGCCTGGACCGTCTCGACCGGCGCGGAACCGCCCTCGGGTGCTGCCTGGAAGGAAGCAGTGCGCACTGTGATGACCTTCTTGGCGTCACTCGACTGCACCGTCTGGATGGCGTTGCCGGCATAGATCGGCCGCTTGAAGGTGTCGGGCGACACGACTTCGATGATTTCCGATATCTGGGCGACATCGAGCAGCGCCGCCACGCGGGGCGCGACGTTCTTGCCCGACGAGGTCGCCGGCGCGATGATCGTCTCGTATGGCTCAGCAAGCGAAATGACGAGTGCCGCCAGCGGCTCGGCGAGACGCTCGGTCAGTTCGTCAGCGTCGGCGAGCAGCACCTTGGTGACGCCCTTGAGCTTGGCGGCGGCGTCCGCTGCCGGCTTGGCACCTTTGCCGGCAACCAGCACATGCACGTCCGAACCGATCTGCAGCGCCGCCGAAAGCGCCTTGGCGGTCTGGTCGGAAAGCGTCGCGTTGTCGTGTTCGGCAATCAGAAGAATTGTCATTTTTTATCCCTTCCTGGCCTTACAGCACGCCGGCTTCGTTTTTCAGCTTGTCCACCAGTTCGGCGACGCTCTTGACCTTGACGCCCGCCTTGCGGCCGCCCGGCTCCTCGGTCTTGATCACCCTCAGCCGCGGCTTGACGTCGGCGCCGTAGTCGGCAGGGCTCTTCTCGTCGAGCGGCTTCTTCTTGGCCTTCATAATGTTGGGCAGCGACGCGTAGCGCGGCTGGTTCAGCCGCAAATCGGCCGTGACGATTGCCGGCATCTTCAGTTCCAGCGTCTGCAGGCCGCCATCGACCTCGCGCGTCACCGTGGCCTTGTCACCGTCGAGCACGATCTTGGAGGCGAAGGTGCCCTGCGCCCAGCCGAGAAGTGCGGCCAGCATCTGGCCGGTCTGGTTGGAATCGTCGTCGATCGCCTGCTTGCCGAGAATGACCAGGCCGGGCTGTTCTGCCTCTACGACGCCCTTCAGCACCTTGGCGACGCCCAGCGGCTCGGTCTGCTCGTCGGTCTTGACCAGGATGGCGCGGTCGGCGCCCATGGCGAGCGCGGTGCGCAAGGTCTCCTGTGCCTGCTGCGGCCCGATCGACACGACGATGATCTCTTCGGCCTTGCCAGCCTCCTTCAGCCGGATCGCCTCTTCCACCGCGATCTCGTCGAACGGGTTCATCGCCATCTTGACGTTGGCGAGTTCCACCGCCGAACCGTCCGCCTTCACCCGGACCTTGACGTTCGCATCCACAACCCGCTTCACGGGCACAAGGATCTTCATTTGCCTGTCACCTCTTTCACGATAGTCTCTTCACGCTCATCGGGCGCGCTATAGCAGCGTGCACCTCTTCAGAGTTGTCGAAAGCCGACATTCCGGACGGAATTCTGGTCTTCGCCACGCCAGTAGGGTGGCGCTTCCGTAGTTGCGGCGACCCCGCGCGTCAATATCCGGGCGCACTCGGATCCTCGGCGAAGCACTCAAATCGGTTCAGTCCGGACCGGAAACGGTCCCCCGGCCCCAGCGCGGCGCCGGCTGCGCAGGTTGTGGTTCGCTTGGCGCCGGCTCTACGGCAACGGGCACTTGGCCGGCGACCACCACAGCCTCTTCATCCGCAGCGGCGAGCAGCGGCACGCCGCGGCTGCGCAAGACAAGCACCAGCACGGCTCCGGCGATGATGCCGCCGATATGGCAGGCCCAGGAAACCTGATCCTCGCCACCCTGCGCGAACATGAAGATTTGGAACAGGATCCACAGGATGAGCGGGATGAAGGCCGGGATGCGCAACGGGATGCGGGCGAAGACCAGCACCCATACCTTCACCCGCGGATAAAGGATCAGATAGGCGGCGACCACACCGGCGATGGCGCCCGACGCGCCGATCAGCGGCACCGGCGAATCCCAGGCAACCAGACCCTGGAAGAAAGCGCCGGCGATGGCGCAAAGCAGGTAGAAGACGAGGTAGCGGACATGGCCGAGTGCATCCTCGACATTGTCGCCGAACACCCACAGGAACAGCATGTTGCCGCCGAGGTGGAAGATATCCGCGTGCAGGAAGGAATAGGTCAGATAACTCAGGCTTTCCGGAATGACGACAAATTGCGGAGCGAGCTCGACGCTGTCATGCACAACCGACGGGATGAAACCGAGGCCCAGCACCGCGGCGTTGGCGAAATCCTCGCCGCCCAGTGTGGTGACAAAGTAGATCAGCACATTGAGGGCGATCAGGCTGATCGTCACATATTGCAGCTTGATGTGCCGTAGCCGGTTGGTGTCGTAAAGCGGGATGAACATCGGGCCTCTCCCGCTTCCGGCGGATTCAGCGGTTCTTGCCGGGAACCCATAGCACGTCGGCATTTCCATTGTCATTGACCGCGCGTGCGGCGACGAACAGAAAGTCCGAGACACGGTTGATGTATCTTATCGCCTCGCGGTTGACGTGCTCGTCTGGAGCTTGCGACAGCGCAACCATGATGCGCTCGGCGCGGCGGGCCACCGTGCGGGCGAGGTGAAGCGCAGCCGCTGCCGGCGTGCCGCCGTTGAGCACGAAGGATTTGAGCGGCTCAAGGTCCTTGTTGAGGAGGTCGATGTCCTGTTCGATGCGGTCGGTCTGCGAGGCGATGATCCGCAGCGGCTCGTAGTCGAGCGGCCTGCCATTATCGGGGACTGCCAGATCGGCGCCGAGATCGAAAAGATCGTTCTGGATGCGGCCAAGCATCGCATCGATCGCCGGATTTACTGCCGCTGTATGGATGCGAGCCATGCCGATGCAGGCATTGGCCTCGTCGACGGTGCCGTAGGCGTCGATGCGAAGGTCGGATTTCAGCCGCCGCTCACCAGAGCCGAGGCCGGTGGTGCCATCGTCGCCGGTGCGGGTGTAGATCTTGTTGAGCTTGACCACGGGTTACCTCCCGGCTGGTGGCTGCTGCGTCACTTACGGGTGAAATACACCGCCAGCATGATCAGCACCAAGGCCACGAACTGCAACAGCACGCGCGTCTGCATCAGCTTGTTGGAGGTCATGCTGGAGCCGCCGCGCATCATGTTGATGAGGCCGCGGATCAGCACGATCACCACGGCGACCATGACGAGAACGGCGAGGATGTTGAAGACGGTTGCCATGGTGTGTTCCAGTTGGATTGCGTTCAGGCGCGTTTGGCGAGCAGACGGTAGAGTACCGATGACGGCAGGATGCGTTTAAGGATCGCGCCGATCCTGGCCGGCACTGTTACCACATAATGCGGGCGCGGGCGCCGCGACAGAAGCGCATGGTGCAAGGCGGCATAAACCACCTCCGGCCCGGGCTTCAGCCGCGATGTGCTGCCGCCGGCCCGCAGCCGTTTAAGTTGCGCCGCATAGGCGAGGCGATGAACGGAATTCTCGTGATCGATATTTGCCAGGAACCAGGGGAGGCTGTTGGTGGCGATCTTCGATTTCACCGCTCCCGGCTCGATCAGCGAAACATGGATGCCGCTGCCGAGGAGTTCCTGATGCAGGCTTAGCATCAATCCTTCGACGGCGTGCTTCGATGCCGAGTAGGCGCCGCGAAAAGGCAGCGGCGCAAGGCCGAGGATCGACGAGCAATGAACGAGACGGCCATGGCCCTGGCGGCGCATCACCGGTACGACACGGCGAGTGAGATCATGCCAGCCAAAGACATTGGCCTCGAACTGCTGCCGTAAAGCCTCGACCGGCAGATCCTCGACGGCGCCGGGCTGTCCGTAGGCGCCGTTGTTGAAGAGCGCATCGAGCCGGCCGCTGGTCCGTTCCAGCACCGACGCCACCAGCGCCTCGATCGATCCGGGCTCGGTGTAGTCCAGATAAAAGGCCTCGATGCCGTCGGCCTCGAGCGCGGCGATATCCTCGGGCTTTCGGGCCGTTGCGAACACCCGCCAGCCTTCCTTCTTAAGAGCATGGGCGCAATAGGCGCCTATACCGGAAGAGGCACCTGTGACAATGATGGTGCGCAACTCTTCTCCGGGAGGACTGGTGGTTTGACCTAGGGTTGTCATTTACCGCAAACCCTTCCCATATTCGCGGCGTCGGGACAATCGAAGGGAACGCGGTTCTTGTTGCGGAAGATCGTAGCCCTCAAACGCGTCCTTTACGACGCGCTCGGCCATTTCAATACCGACGACGGCTGGGCGATGGCCAGCCATCTGGCGATCACCGCGCTTATGGCGCTTTTTCCTTTCCTGATCTTCGCCACGACGCTGGCGAGTTTTTTCGGCGCGCAGGCTTTCGCCGACACCGCCGTGCACCTTGTGTTCGACACATGGCCCGAGCAGATCGCCAAACCGATCGCGCGCGAAGTGCTCAACGTGCTTACCGTCCGGCGCAGCGACCTGTTGACCTACGGTATCGTGCTTGCCGGATACTTCGCCTCGAACGGCATCGAGGCGCTGCGCACCTCGCTCAACCGGGCCTATCGTGTCTCGGAAACGCGCGGCATCATCTACCGGCGGGTGCAGAGCATCATCTTCGTGCTGATCGCGACGGCCGGGTTTTTGGCCATCAGCGTGCTGCTGGTCTTCGCGCCATTGCTGGCACGGCTGGCCGAGTCGCATTTCGAATGGATAAAACCCTATATGGGCACGATCACGCTGTGGCGTTACGTCATCGCCTCGGTCGTCATCATCGGCGGTCTGTTCGCCGTGCATTTCTGGTTGCCGGCCGGCAAGCGCCGCTTCGTTTCGATCGTGCCTGGCATCATCTTCACTCTGGTCGGCTGGCTCATCGGGTCGACCATCTTCGCCGCCTATCTCGATCATTTCTCGTCCTATGTGACGACCTATGCCGGCCTCGCCTCGATCATGATCGCCGTCGTCTTCCTCTATATAGTCTCGGCGATCTTCATCCTCGGTGGCGAGCTCAACGCCGCGATCAGCCGCTATTTAGAGGCACGTGCCCGCGTCGGCGGCTGAGCCGTCGCCAGCCCGACGCCGAGCGTCGCGATCGCCATGCCGCCGATCTGGAGCGGACTCAATTGCTCACCGAACAATGCCCAGGCGATGACCGCGGTGACGGCCGGCACGAGGTAAAACAGCGAGGCGACCTTCGACATCTCGCCGTCGCGGATCATCACCATCAACAGGAAGATGGCGCCGATCGATAGCACCAGCACGAGCCAGGCCATAGCAAAGATCAGTTCGCCATTGACGATGACCGTTCGGGTCTCGAAGGCGAGCGAGGCCAGAGCCATCACCGATGCGCCGCCGACATATTGCCAGAACGTGGCAGCCACCAGATCGCCGCCGGAGGCGAAACGCTTCTGCCAGATCGTGCCGGCGCTCATGCCGAGTACGGAGACAAATGAGGCGACCAGCGTCTCGGCCGTCACGCCGCCGCCGAGCGCGCCGAGCTTCGGCCAAAGCACGATCACCACGCCGATCAACCCTAGGCCGAGACCGGCCCAGTGGCGCGGCAGGATGGCCTCGCCCAGAAGCCGGCCGGCGAGCACCGCCGTGATCAGCGGCTGCAGGCCGACGATCAAGGCTGAAAGCCCGGCGGGCATGCCCCGGTGGATGGCCCAGAACACGCCGCCGAGATAGACCCCATGCATCAGGATGCCGGCGCCGGCCGCGTGCAGCGCCTCGTCTCGGGTGGCGCGGCTCGAACCAAGCGCGGCCATCAAAGCGACAAGCAGGATTGCGGCCAGGACAAAGCGCGCAGCCAGGAAAGTAAAAGGCTCCGCCCACGGCATGGCATAGCGCGCGCCGATGAAGCCGGTCGCCCACAGGACGACAAAAGAGGCGGGGATAAACCGCTTGAGGCTGTGCATTTTTCCGGGGGCCACGGTGAATTCGGGTGAGGGATCGACTGCGGCGACTGCTTAATGCCGTTCGGGCCGGCAAGCAAAACCAAACGGTTGATCCATAGAGTCATTTGAATTGAAGGAGCGCCGTTGATGGCCGTCAGCTCACCGGTCTAGTCTAGAGACCAACCAGCCGCTTGACATCGGCGGGCGATGCGCCCGCCTCGCGCTGGGCGGCAAGGCCGGTATCGCCAAGGCTCTTCGACAGTTTTCGTCCATCCGGGCCGAGGATCAGGCGATGGTGAAAATAGGCCGGCTGCGGCAGCCCAAGCAGTTGCTGAAGCAGCCGCTGCACGCTTGTCGCGGAATAAAGGTCCTGGCCGCGCACGACATGGCTGACGCCCTGCAGCGCGTCGTCCATGGTGACGGCGAGATGATAGCTGGTCGGGATTTCGCGGCGCGCCACGACCACGTCGCCCCAATCCTGCGGATGGGCTTCGACACGACGCGTCGCGGAGAGCGTCTCGTCCGTGTATTCGGCCCATGACAGGTCCTTGCCGGCGCGCGCTATTGCAGCATCGACGTCCAGCCGCCAGGCAAATGGCACATTTTCGGCGATGCGCCGC
Source organism: Mesorhizobium sp. M1348 (assembly GCF_040317925.1). Lineage (NCBI taxonomy): Bacteria > Pseudomonadati > Pseudomonadota > Alphaproteobacteria > Hyphomicrobiales > Phyllobacteriaceae > Mesorhizobium > Mesorhizobium sp. M1348. The sequence goes on from NZ_JAMYLH010000001.1 coordinate 491,541, forward strand.
TTGCGTTCGCTCGCCGTCAACGCCTTGTCGGCGGCGGGATAGAGCGGCACGCCGTCCGGGTCGCGGGGCCAGTCGCGGCCGCGCTTTTCGCTGTCGGCGATAAAGGCGCGGATCTCACTTCTGCTCATGAAGGCCGGATAGACAAGCTCCGCTTCGATCAGCCGCTCGAGCATCGCCCGATATTCGGCAAAATGCTCGGACTGGCGGCGCACCGGCTCCTCCCAGCCAAGCCCCAGCCATTTCAGGTCGCGAAAAATGCCTGCCTCGAATTCCAGCGTGCAGCGCGTCGTGTCGATATCCTCGATGCGCAGCAGCAGGCGTCCGCCCGTGGCCTTTGCCATTTTCTGATTGAGCAGCGCCGAATAGGCATGGCCGAGATGCAGTTCGCCGTTCGGGCTCGGCGCGAAGCGGAATGTCAGCAGTGTCATTGTCCGGCGGCAATCGGGTTGTGCGGCGCTTTCGCCAATTGCTACTTTGCGCCGGCAGCGTCGCGCGTCCAGAGGGACGCGTGACGAAGCGTGCGGCACATTTGATTTTGGAACAAGCAGACATGCAACGCATCGCCAACCTTGACGACATTGTAGAAGGCCTGGACGCGCTGTGCCTGCTTGATCCGCGCCTGGACAAGGTGCGCGGCATGGCCGGCGAGGTGCCGCTCAGGCTGTCGGAGCCGGGGTTCAGGAGCCTTGCTTCGATCGTCGTTTCACAACAAGTGTCCCGCGCGACTGCCGATGCCATCTTCGGCCGGCTGACGAAACTGCTCGATCCGCTGACGCCGCAGGCGATCCTTGCCGCCGATGAGGCGATCTTTCGCGAGGCCGGGCTGTCGCGGCCCAAGCAGCGCGGCCTGATTGCCGTCGCCCAGGCGGTGGCCGACGGGCTCGACCTCGATCATCTCTGCCAACTCGATGCAACGGAGGCGATCGCAGCCATGACCAAGGTGCCGGGCATCGGCCCGTGGACGGCTGAAGTCTACCTTTTGTTTGCCGCCGGACACCCAGATATCTTTCCGGCGCGCGACGTTGCGTTGCAGAGCGCGGTCGGCCATGCGCTCGGCATCGACCCGCGTCCGCCGGAGAAAATGCTGATCCGGCTTGCCGAATCATGGAGCCCGTGGCGCGGTGTCGCATCGCGGCTTTTCTGGGCTTATTATCGCGAATTGAAGGGCAGGGATGCCGCGCCTCCGGCCTGAATCCGCAAAAAAGCATTGAAATCATGCGTTTCTGAGACCCGGCATGATCGACAATCCGCTTCACATCCCTGTCATGTCGGGCTTACAGTATCCGCGTCGACCGGTTCTAGGGTGAAGGAGGTCAACGACGTGACGGTTGCCGTATCTCCGGATGGGCTTCCAGCGCTGGTGCTGAACGCGGATTACCGTCCGCTCAGCTATTACCCCCTGTCGCTCTGGTCCTGGCAGGATGCCATCAAAGCGGTGTTCCTCGAGAGGGTGAACATCGTCGCCGAATACGAACACGCCGTCTCTTCACCGACCTTTTCGATGAAGCTGCCGAGCGTCGTCAGCCTGAAGGCTTACGTGAAGCCGTCGAGGCATCCGGCGTTTACTCGTTTCAACGTCTTCCTGCGTGACCGTTTCCAGTGCCAATATTGCGGCACGCCGGACGATCTGACGTTCGACCATGTCATTCCTCGCCATCGCGGCGGCGCCACGACCTGGGAGAATGTCGTCGCTGCCTGCTCGCCCTGCAATCTGAGGAAGGGCGGCATGATGCCGGCCCACGCCAAGATGTGGCCGCTGCAGAAGCCCTACCAGCCGACGGTGCATGATTTGCATAATAACGGCCGGCTGTTCCCGCCCAACCATCTGCACGAAAGCTGGATGGATTATCTCTACTGGGATGTCGAACTCGAACCTTGAGATCATCCGACAATTCGCGAGGCTAGCCGTCTGAAGCGATTGTCCGCGCTTCCGATGCTCACGGACCAATGTCCGCTCCGCTTCGGTTCTCGACAATCACGTCATACGACTCAGCCTGCCGAATTCTTGAATGATCTTGCGTCCGCCCATAGGGCGAACCGCTCAATCGCGGGCGAAGGCGCTGCGGAACGCTACGACCGCCAGGACAAAGCTAGCGATGGCGTTCCAGCCGGCCAAGGACAGGCCGAGGATGCGGAGCGCCGCCTTGTCGCAGGAGGGCGGGACGAATTTGTCGAGCGCGTCGAGCACGCCCTTGCCGCCGGTGTCCACCGGCCCGGCGGCTGCGGTGCAATCGGTCGGGCCCGGCCACCACGCCCATTCGACGCCGGAGTGATAAACGCCGAGATAGACGCCGTAGAGCATCAGCAGGCCGCCAATGGCCAGCAGGCCACGGCTTATCCAGGCTGGCGCGTGAAGAGCCGACGCAAGCACCGCCAGCAGCATCAAGGGCACGCCGACGTAGTAAGGAGTGCGCTGCTCGAGGCAGAGCTTGCAGGGGATGTAGCCGCCAACATACTGAAAGGCCAGCGCCGAGCCGACCGTGGCGGCCATGGCGACAGCGAGAAACAGGGCGGTGCGCAGCCGCTGGCGTCCGGTATCGGCATTCACGGTCGCTGTCATTGGACTCAGTCCATTCGGTTCGATTCCGTTCAGACGGCGTATTTGACGACGATATAGAGCAAAATCAGGGCAGCGGCGGCGGCGCCCGCAATCTGGCCAAGGCGCTTTTCGATGAAGTGGCGGATCGGCTCGCCATAGCGGCGCAACAGCCACGCGAGAAACAGGAAGCGGGCTCCGCGGGCAACAATTGCCAGCACGATGAAAAGTAGCAAAGGAACGCCGATGACGCCGGACAGGATCGTCACCACCTTGATCGGCGGTAGATGGGCGAGGCCGGAGGTGACCAGCATCAGGATGATGAAGCCGACACCCGACGAGACGCGCATCGCCTCGAACTCGTCATATTTGCCATAAAATTCGAGGATCGGCCGCGCCACCGCATCATAGGCATAATGGCCGATGAACCAGCCGGCGATGCCGCCCAGCACCGAGGCGACGGTGGCAACCAGCGCATAACGGTAAGCGCGATCCGGTCGCGACAGCGCCATCGGCAGATAGAGGACGTCGGCCGGCACCAGGAACACCGAGCTCTCGACGAAGGCGATGAAGGCCAGCCACCATTCGGCGGATTTGCTCGCCGCCAGCGACAAGGTCCAGTCGTAAAGTCCGCGAAGCATCGGCACTCCTAATGCACGCCCAAACCAGTAGCGGTCTTGGGATCACGACATGTACAAACAAGACTTGGAAGCGCCCCGATCAACCTCGTCGGACAAGGTGCGCTTCAATGACATGCGCCGCCTGTCTAGAAAGATTTTCCGCGCTGCACAATGGCAGCTGCTTCACGAAATCGAAAGGCTGAGGCTTGAGCGAGACCGGATCTCGGGAATTGGCCGTTGACGAACAGGCCTCCAACCGTATAGTCCGCGCCCATCCAGGCCGCCCGGCCTGAGCCCCTATGGCGGAATTGGTAGACGCGCTCGACTCAAAATCGAGTTCCGCAAGGAGTGCTGGTTCGATCCCGGCTAGGGGCACCATTTCCCATCCGTCGAGAGAGCTCGGTTTGGTCGTTATCCCAGGAGCCCCCTGGGATAACTGAGGCCCCGAGCGCTTTCGACAACCCAGACTGTAACGGAGGTCGCTATCACATCGGCCCCGGCACCATCTTGGTCGGCTGCTCCGGCATCGGAAACGCATAGTTGTCGCATTTCACGTCCGGGTTCGTCGGACTGAACATTCCGAGCGGGTTGTCCTTGAACAGCCAGGCGTGAAGGTCGTAGTGGTGGAACTCCTTCGGGATGAGCGGATAATGCCCCTCCATCGGCCCCTGGAATGTCTGTCCGAAGAGCTTCGGCGGCTCCTTGGTGTCCGGCGTCAAGGGCACGAGCCATTCCGCGCCGACCAGGCGCAATTCGCCGCCGACCGGCTCATAGATCAGCACATTGGGACGCGTCGGATCCGCAGTCGGGCCGATAGTCGTGACGTTGACGAAATGGATCCCCATCGCGCCCTTCGGGTAGTCCATCGCTCCCTCTACCTTTTCGCCGCTGTAGAAGACGCATCCAACCGTCGATAGATAAAGCTCGCGAATGGCAACCTTGTAGTCTTCATACCTGGACAGCGATTTACGCAGGGCATCGATCTCGGCCTTGTCGGGTTCGGCGGCCCGAGGCGCGGCGGCGTTCAGACACGCGCCAACGAGACCTGCCAATGTGAGGATACCGAGACGCCTGAGGTGAGTTGTTTTCGTCATGCATTCCTCCCAGATTTTTTTCTGGCCGTGCAGGACCGAGGCGGCAGTGATGCTGGACGCGCGGCCGAAATTGATCGCCTCATCCCGGTTGGGACTGCGTCGATGCTAATCTTTTCCGCTGATCGGGAGAATTAACCCTGACGACCTAGGCCCAAGCGGACCGATGGTGCGGAGACCAGGGCAGTCGCATAGGGGCAAGTACCCCCTCACCCAGATTGCCAACCGAATTGCGAAGGGCAATTCGGGGCAATCCGACCTCTCCCCGAGGGGAGACGAGGAGATCGCCAGCGCTGGCGTCCGCCTCTTCTCCCCAGCTGGGGAGAAGGTGGCCGCGAAGCGGCCGGATGAGGGGACTCCATATGCAATAGCCCATGGTGCGGACCGGACCAACGGCCGATCCGGTCGCATCCCTAGGCCCGATGCACTAGCGCCGGCGCAGCAGGCTCCTCATCCGGTTGCGCAGCAGGCGCGCCATGTTGCGGGTCTCGCGGTAGAGGTGAAGCTGCGAGGCCGCCTGGCGGGCGGGGCGGTCGGCGTCCGGCGTCAGCCCGATCACCAGCGTGCCCATCGGCTTGCGTTCGCTCCACAGCCGGCTCATCACCGGATGGTCGGGCACCGCGCAGGAATCGGTCATCATGATGTTGGGGTCGTCGAGATGCTGCCTGGTCACCTCGATCATCAGCAGCGTGCCCGGCGAATAGGGGGCGAGCGTCTCGTCATAGGCGGTCTTCCAGGTGTAGGCGACGCCGGCCTCGACGAAGACGACCAGGCAGGCGATGGTGCGGCCGTCGAGCGTCAGCGAATGGATGCGGCAGAGGTCCTGCTCGGCCAGCCGGTGCACCGCCTCGCGGGCGAAGGCGGCGCGGTAGCGGTCGATGGCCATGGCAGTGCGTTCGCGGCCTTTCCAGCCGGCAGCCTCCAGCGTCAGGAAATTTTCGATGGCGTGGCGGATCTCGTCGGGCCCGCGCGCCACGACATGCTCCAGCCGGCCGAGGTCGGCGAGACGGCGCTTCAGGCGGCGGAACTCGCGATAATGGTGGGCGCGCAGCGAAGCTTTCAGATACTCCTCGCCGTCGAGTTCGCTTTCGAGCACCGGGCGCTCGGCCTTGCCGGTGGTGACCAGCGTCAGGCCGCGCGTTTCGGCGACGCTGGTGAGCAGGCTCGCAACCGGGCCGTCCAGCCTTATGTCGGGCAGCACGAAGACCTTCGGCAGTTTGAGATGCGGCCTCGACAGCATCGAGAAGAAATCCTCGATCACGCCGATCGGATCGTCGCGGTCGATCAGCGGCGTGCCGATCGGGCCGAACGGGCTCGACCAGGTGCGCATGACGGGAACCCCGAGCGGCACCATCGGCCGCTCGACCGACAACGGCACCAGCAGGCGCAGCCGGTTGCGATACTGGTCGCCGTCGCGGATGACCGCCAGCCGCACCTCGCGGTCCTCGAGCCTCGGCATGGCCGGCGCCAGGAAGCGCGGATTGAAGAAGACGTTGGGCTCGATCGTGCGGGTGCAGAGATAGTCGAGCTCCTCGACCAGGTCGAAGCCGGCGGAGGCCGGATAGATGGCAAGCTTGCGCTCGGGCCGGTTGTTGGCGAGGATCTCGACATGGGCGGGATCGGCTTCGCGGGCAAGTCCGGCAAGGCCGGACACCATGGCGCCGGCCGGGCCGCCGCTGGTTTCCTCGAGCAAGGGGACGGCAGCCATCAGGCGGCTCCTTTGGCGGGCACGAAAATGGCCATGGCGATACCGAGCTTGCGCCAGACCGTAAATGACAGCGCGCCGGCCTCGAAGATCATGGCGAAGACGGTGGCCATCGCCGCGCCCCATAGGCCGAAAAGCGGGATCAGCACGACGCTGAGCGCGATGTTGAAGGCCAGCGTCATGGCATAGACAGCGGCGCAGATGTTCTGGTTGCCGCTCATGGTGAGCAGGCTTTCGCAAGGGCCGACGGCGGCCCGCGCGACGACGCCGAACACCAGCAGGAACAGCAGCGGATAGCCGGCGGAAAATTCCGAGCCGAACAGGGTCAGCATCGGCTCGCCCAGCGCCAGCACCAGCAGCGCCATCGCCAGCGACGGCCAGAAGGTCCACGACACGGTTTCGCGGGCGAAGGCGGCGAGCTTTTGCGGCTCGCCATGAGTGAACTGCGCATAGCGCTGGGCAACGCCGGCCTTGACGGCGAAATAGACGAAATGCACCAGCGCCAGCGTCTTGACGGTGGCGAAATAGACGGCGACGTCGTTGGGATCGAGATAGGCGCCGACCATCAGCACGTCGGCATTGGTGAGCAGGAAGAAGAAGCTCTCGACCAGGAAGATCGGCAGCGAGACGATGAACCATTGGCCGAAATGCAGCTTCATCGGCCCGGCCGGGATCCTTTTGTCGATGCGCGAGGTGACGCCGATGAGCTGGCCGAGCGTGGTGGCATAGGTGGCGGCGATGGCGGCGAAGATCGCCGTTTTGGCGTCGGGCGCGTAGCCCGCCAGCAGCATCAGCGCCATGAACGCCAGGATCAGCAGCGGCCGCACCAGGAATGTCGGCGACAGCGCAAACAGCGCCCAGGAATTGGCCCGCGCCAGCCCTTGCAGAAGGTCGGACATGGCGATCATCGGCAGGCAGATGATGCCAAGGATGAACGGCACGTCGTAATAGTTTTCGATATAGGCCGACAGCAGCCAGACGCCGAGCGCGCCGAGGCCGGCGATCACCGTCGAGGCAATCAGCACGAACAGCCGGCTGGCCTGCACGATGCCGCGCAATTCGGCCATCATGCCGCGCTCGCGATATTCGGGGATGAAGCGGATGATCGAGGTGTGGAAACCGAGGCAGGCGAGATTGCCGACGATGACCATAGTCACCCAGACAAGCACGAAAATGCCGTATTCGAACGACCCCATCCAGCGCGCCATCAGGACCTGGCTGACGAAGGCGATGACGGCGCTGACGATGCGGACCGAAAAGGCGATCAGCGACATGCGGCCGGCCTCGCCCCGCGCGCCGGCGCTGAACAGCACGGCATCGATCAGGCCAAGCAGCGGCCTGATGCGCAGCGCAAGGCGCTGCGGCAGGTACCGCCCGGCTGTCGTCGCCGCGGAAAAACGCACCCCGATCACACTCCGTTTTCCGCCTCTTTTCTGGCTATGCGTCTAACGAAAACACATTAAGAAACGGTTGGGTGGCGAGGGGGGCGTCAAGGTAGTGCTAGCCAAAAGGGAGGTTCCATAGCCTTGCCGATACCTAGTCTCTGACCTGAGCTGGAAAGGGAGGGAGTTTGAGAGATGTGGATAAAAATGTTTGATGTTGAGAGTTCGAAAAACATTGCCCTGCCGAATCGCGTAGGTATCGAAAGTACTTGGAGGATGCGGCGTGGCCGTCAGTGAAAAAACAAAAGAAATTCTTGTCCACCTTTCCCGGCGTCCCGGTCACGATGAGGTCAAGGCAGATTTCCGAAGTCTTCTTACTGAGGAATTCGGCGCGGACATCCAGTCCGTGGATTTTGAACGCCGGGTTCCGGAAGTGCGCGGACGCATCGATGCCCTTATCGGGCGGACAGTCTTCGAGGCGAAATCCAATCTTGACCGTGAGTGGCCAGACGTTGCGCGGCGCATGCCCGACTATCTGGCCGATCGGGAACGCGAAGAGAGCGAGCGTTTTGTCGGCATTGCAAGCGATGGACTGAAGTGGGCGGTCTTCGAACTTAGGAACGGTGAGCTCGACAAGATAAAAGAAATCATTCTTGATCCCGACAAAGGAGAACTGTTTCTCGCTTGGCTTGACGGCGCGCTAGCGCTCAAATCATCGCTCCCACCCGAGCCTCTAACCATTCGTCTTGAATTGGGGCAGGATAGCGTCGCTTTCCGACGTGCATCGGAAGAGCTGATTGCGATCTGGCGGACGCTCGAACACCGGCCCGACGTGGCGTTGAAGAAGCAGCTCTGGTCGACGCTCCTCAAGATGGTCTATGGGCGTGACATAGAAAATGAGATGCTCTGGATACAGCATACGTTTCTAGTGATCGTCTCGAAATGCGTGGCGCTGGCCGTTCTCGACCTTGTAGAGGATGACCCGGCGCGTGTGCTCTCCGGGCGGGCGTTTCAGCAGGCCAACATATACGGCGCGGTGGAAAGCGATTTCTTCGACTGGATCGTCGCCGCGCCGGAGGGCGTGAGACTGGTGCGCAGGATCATGGCGCATGTCCGTCGCTTTCGTCTGCGTGAGGTCAAAAGCGATGTTCTGAAAATTCTCTATGAATCACTTATAGATCGTGAAGAGCGTCATGGCCTTGGTGAGTACTACACACCCGACTGGTTGGCGGCCAAGGTAGTACGAAACACAGTAAGTGCACCGGTCGAGCAAAAAGTTCTCGACCCTGCCTGTGGCTCAGGCACTTTCCTGTTTCACGCCATTCGCAATTTTCTGGTCGAAGCGGAAGAAGTCGATATGCCGGTTATCAACCGGGCGGCAGAAGCGACGCAGCTTATCTCAGGCATGGATATCCACCCTGTCGCAGTCATCATCGCGCGGGTCACCTATCTTCTGGCATTGGCGCCGGTGCTGAACCAGCGCTCTGGATCCCTGTCGATTCCCGTCTACCTCGGCGATGCCCTGCAACTGTCAATCAGCCGCATGCTAACCGACAAAGAGTTGACAATACGCGTTCCGCCGCCGGCAGCTGGCGACGGTCAAAGCGGTGAGCCCAATGGCAGTGGAGGCGAAAAACTCGATTTCCCTGAAGTGTTCTGTCGTGACCCGGCGTTGTTCGACAAAGCAATCGAGAGGATGCGCTCCGGTTCAGAGCAGAATATGACACGCCCGCAGGTCGAGCAGGCGCTGGCCCGGATTACCGAGCAGCATTACGCGGCAATTCCGACCGCCGGGGCGTTTCGCCAAGAAGGCCTAACAGAAGAGCAGAAACGCGGCATCGAAGATCTTGGCAAGACCTATTTGGTCTTCGACCGGTTGCGCCGCGAAGGACGTGACACTGTGTGGGCCTACGTGGCGCGCAATCTTTCACGCCCACTCTTCTTGTCGGCATCTGGCGGTTGGGCCAACGTTATAGTCGGTAATCCACCTTGGGTCGCTTTCAGACATATGAGCGCCGACCTGCAGGTGCGTTTTCGCGATCTCTCGAAAAGCGAGCGAGTTTTCGTCGGTGGCAAACTATCAACCCAGAACGATCTCTGCGCACTCTTCACGGTCCGCGCCGCATCGCTCTATCTGCGTTCCGGCGGCAAGCTGGCCTTCGTGTTACCGCTGGCGGCACTGACGCGGGGCCAATTTGAGAAATTTCGCTCCGGCATTTTTGAAAGCGTCAGGTTACGGTTCGATGAGACCTGGACAATGGACGATAGGGTGCAGCCACTGTTTCCGGTGCCGTCCTGCGTGATTTTTGCGACCAAGCGCCGCGTGGGTCAGCAGATGACGGAGAAAATCGTTCGTCGCGCGTATTCGGGCTCGCTGCCATATAGAGATGCGCCGGAAGATATCGCCGATGCAAGGCTCACCGTTGACGAAATGCCCGGTGATCTGACCGAGGCCACCTTTACTGGCGGCTCGGTCTATCGCAAGCAATTTCGGCAGGGTGCCACTCTAGTGCCACGCTTTCTCTGCTTCGTCGAAAGAAGGAATCTCGGCGCGCTCGGCGCCGACCCCAATGCGCCCTATGTCGTCAGCCGGCGTTCCACGCAAGAAAAGCCGCCTTGGAAAAGCCTGCCGGGGCTCGAGGGACGCGTGGAGAAGGAGTTCTTGAGACCGGTTCTGCTTGGTGAAAGCATTCTGCCATATCGCGTCTGGAGGCCCTTCGAGGGCGTGATCCCAGTGACGGCTAAAGGCGAGATGCTCTCTTCCGACACCGCACTTAATCGGGGATACCAAGGGATTGCTGAGTGGATGCGAGAAGCGGAGGCCACTTGGAAGGCCAATGCGTCCGAAAGCAACTCGCTATCGCTCAAACAACGCTGGGACTATCATGGGGAACTATCGTCGCAATTTCCGGTTGCCCCGATGCGAATTGTTTATGCAGCCTCTGGACAAATCCCGCTGCCTGCATACTTGAGAACATAGAAGCTGCAATAGAGCATAAACTGTATTGGACTGCGATCCGTGACCGCGACGAAGGCGGCTACCTAACGGCGCTTATCAATTCAGAGACCGTGCGCGGTCGAATTGAGGCGATGCAATCCAAAGGCCAGTGGGGAGCGCGTGATTTTGACAAGGTGGTATTCAATCTGCCGATCCCGCGTTTCGATCCGGCCATTAGGCTTCACACCGAACTGGCCGGCGCCGCAGCCAAAGCTGAAGAGATCGTCGCCTCTGTCGACATCGCCGAAACTGCCGGCTTCCAGCGCGCCCGAGGGATGATACGCGATACATTGAAAGAGGCCGGCGTGGCGCAGAAGATCGACGCGCTTGTAGCGCAGTTGTTGGATGGAAGCTGAGCGGATGCCCGGCAGAAATCAACTCGACCTTTTTGGCGCCGAAGAACAGTCCGACCTGTTCGACGAAGATGCGCCTACGGTTTATTATCACGGCGATCCGGATCGGGTGCGTGCGCGATTGCACAGGCTTATCGCGGAGGCGCGCAGTGCGGAAACGCTGCCTTGGGATCAGGATAGCGTCCGGCTCTACCGCAAGATCGTGCCACAGATGGTGCTTTGGCTGCCTGAGGAAGAGGCTGCGCAGTTGAAGTTCGAGTTCGAAGCCGAGATGGAGCGGCTTAAGGCGGCATGAATCAGCTTTCGCTTTTCGAGCCCGAACATGCCGTCACTGCGCCTCGCGCTCCTAACGTCGCCTATATCCGCAAGCACCTCAACCGACTGCTTCAGCTTGCCCGCAAGGCTGAGCGGCTGCCATGGAGCGGAGCCGAGGCAGCTAGCTGGGAGAAACTGTTTCCGGAGCTGACGCTGTTGCTTCCGCGGGAAGAAGGCGAGGCTTTGCGGGCTGCTTTTGCGTCGGAGTTGGAACGGCTTAAGGCCTAGGCCGGCGGGACAGCGCCCCCCTCTGGCCTGCCGGCCATCTCCCCCTCAGGTGGGGAGATTGGCTACTCGCAAACGCCGGCTCTGCCCCTCATCCGCCCCTTCGGGCACCTTCTCCCCGTGAACGGGGCGAAGGAAGTGGGCGCTTTACGCAAACGCGCCATGACAATGCTTATACTTCTTGCCCGACCCGCACGGGCAGGCTTCGTTGCGGCCGACCTTGCCCCAGGTGGCCGGGTTCTTCGGGTCGCGGTCTTCGGGGGCGACGATGGCATTGGTCTCCTGGCGGACCAGCACGGCCGTCTCGCCGCCTTCGAAATCGTCTTCGCCGGTGCTGCCGTCGATATGGCTGCCGAACATGTCGGGGGCCTCGGGCGGCGGCGCGTCGGCCGCCTGGCGGACCAGTTCGACGCGCATCAATTGCGCGGTGACGGCCTGGCGCAGATTGCCCAGCATCGCCTGGAACAGCTCGAACGCTTCGCCCTTGTACTCCTGCAGCGGATCGCGCTGGGCATAGCCGCGGAAGCCGACGACCGAGCGCAGATGGTCGAGATTGACGATGTGCTCGCGCCACAGATGGTCGAGCGTCTGCAGCACCACGGAGCGCTCGACGTAGGTCATCACGTCGGGGCCGAAGCGCTCGGCGCGCTCCTTGGCGGCGGCCTCGGCGGCCTGGCTGATGCGCTCGCGGATGTCGTCCTCGGCAATGCCTTCTTCCTTGACCCAGTCCTCGACCGGCAGATCGAGATTGAGGAACTCGGCGATCTCGGCCTTGAGACCGGCGACGTTCCACTGCTCGGCATAGGCGTTTTCGGGGATGTTCTTGGCGACGATCTCCTCGATGACGCCTTCGCGCATCTCGGTGATGGTCTCCGACAGGCCTTCGCCGTCCATCAGCTCGATGCGCTGTTCGAACACCACCTTGCGCTGGTCGTTGGAGACGTCGTCATATTTCAACAGGTTCTTGCGGATGTCGAAGTTGCGCGCCTCGACCTTCTTCTGCGCCTTCTCCAGCGCCTTGTTGATCCACGGGTGGATGATCGCCTCGTCTTCCTTGAGGCCGAGCTTTTGCAGCATGCCGTCCATGCGCTCGGAACCGAAGATGCGCATCAGGTCGTCCTGCAGCGACAGGAAGAATTTCGAGCGGCCAGGATCGCCCTGGCGGCCTGAGCGGCCGCGCAACTGGTTGTCGATGCGGCGCGATTCATGGCGCTCGGTGGCGAGCACGTAAAGACCGCCGGCGGCGAGCGCCTTTTCCTTCAGCCGGGCGATGTCGTCGCGGATTTCCTTTTCCCTGGCCTCGCGCTCGGGGCCGGCCGGCATGTCGCCAAGCTCCTCGGCGATGCGCATGTCGGCATTGCCGCCGAGCTGGATGTCGGTGCCGCGGCCGGCCATGTTGGTGGCGATGGTGATGGCACCGGGCTTGCCGGCCTGGGCAACGATCGCCGCCTCGCGCTCGTGGTGGCGGGCGTTCAGCACCTCGAAATCCTTGAAACCTTCCTTGCGCAGGCGTTCGGCCAGCTGTTCGGACTTTTCGATCGAGGTGGTGCCGACCAGCGTCGGCTGGCCCTTGGCGCGGGCTTCCTTGATCTCCTTGACGATCGCCTTGTATTTCTCCTCGACCGTCCGGTAGACCTCGTCGTCTTCGTCAAGGCGGATGACCGGCAGGTTGGTCGGGATCTCGGTGACGTCGAGATTGTAGATGTTGGCGAATTCCTCGGCCTCGGTCAGCGCCGTGCCGGTCATGCCGGCGAGCTTCTTGTAGAGGCGGAAATAGTTCTGGAAGGTGACCGAGGCGAGCGTCTGGTTCTCCGGCTGGATCGCCACATGCTCCTTGGCTTCGAGCGCCTGGTGCAGGCCCTCCGAATAGCGGCGGCCGGGCATCATGCGGCCGGTGAACTCGTCGATGATGACGATCTCGCCGTTGCGCACGATGTAGTCCTTGTCCCGCTGGAACAGCCGGTGCGCCTTCAGCGCGTTGTTGACGTGGTGGACGATGGCGACGTTCTCGACATCGTAGAGCGACTCGCCCTTGAGCAGGCCGGCATCGCGCAGCATGTTCTCCAGCTTCTCGGTGCCTTCCTCGGTGAAGATCGAGGTCTTCTGCTTCTCGTCGATCTCGTAGTCCTGCGGCTGCAGCTGGATGATGAAGGTGTCGATGGTGTTGTACATTTCCGAGCGGTCCTCGAGCGGACCGGAAATGATAAGCGGCGTGCGGGCCTCGTCGACCAGGATGGAATCGACCTCGTCGACGATCGCGTAGCTGTGACCACGCTGCACCATCTGGGCGCGCTCGTATTTCATGTTGTCGCGCAGATAGTCGAAGCCGAGCTCGTTGTTGGTGGCGTAGGTGACGTCGGCGGCGTAGGCGACGCGGCGCTCCTCGTCGGACAGGCCATGGACGATGACGCCGACCTTAAGGCCGAGGAATTTGTAGACGCGGCCCATCCATTCGGAGTCGCGCGTGGCCAGGTAATCGTTGACGGTGACGACATGGACGCCATTGCCGGCGAGCGCGTTGAGGTAGACCGGCAGCGTCGCCACCAGCGTCTTGCCTTCGCCGGTGCGCATCTCGGCAATGCCGCCATTGTGCAGCACCATGCCGCCGATCAGCTGTACGTCGAACGGCCGCATGCCGAGCACGCGGCGGGCGGCCTCGCGCACGGTAGCGAAGGCCGGCACCAGGAGGTCGTCCAGGCTGGCGCCATTGGCAATGTCCTGGCGGAATTTGTCGGTGCGGGCCTGAAGCTCGGCGTCGGAGAGCGCCCGCATCTCGTTTTCCATGGCATTGATCGCCTCGACGCGAGGCCGGGTCGATTTGACCCGACGATCGTTGGAGGAGCCGAAAACCTTACGGGCGAGACCGCCGAGACTGACCATCCAATGGCCCTTTCGATAGCATTCCAAGTCATTGCGATGGGCGCCGGCCGGCCCCATCAACTCCGCGTGAACGCGGGCAAACGCAAAAAGCGCCCGGAAAACGGTTCTGGACGCAAAGTCGTTGGACAGATAAGAGGGGGCTCATTCGATGTCAACGCCGCGCTCGCCGTGTCGACCGCGCCAAATTCCGCCACAATCCTGCTGGTCTGGAAGCCATTCCGCTCTAGCTACCCCGCTTTGGAGATAATCGTAATGTCCTTGTTGTTCCGCCGTGCGTCGCTCGCCAGCCTTGGTCTGGCATTCGGGCTGTCGGCCCTTTCGCTGTCGCCGCTGATGGCGCAGGAAGCCGCCCCTGCCCAGCCGGCAGCACCCGCTCCGGCCAAGCCGGTCGATCCGAACGCCGTGGTCGCCACCATCAACGGCCAGACGCTGACCGAGGCAGACCTTGGGCTTGCCGAGGGCGAGCTGTCGCAGCAGTTCGCGCAGCTTCCGCCCGAGCAGCGCCGCGCCGCGGCGCTTTCGGCGGCGATCGAAATCCGCGTCATGGCGGCTCAGGCGGTGACCACCGGCCTCGACAAGGATCCCGACTTCCAGCGCCGCATGGCCTTCCTGCAGCAGCGCGCGCTGCATGGCGAAATGGTCGAGAAGGGCGTCGTCAACAAGGTTACCGATGCCGAGGTCCGCGCCCGCTACGACCAGGAAATTGCCAACACGCCGCCTAGCAATGAGGTGCACGCCCGTCACATCCTCGTGAAGACGAAGGAAGAGGCCGACGCCATCATCAAGCAGCTCGACGGCGGCGCCGACTTCCAGAAACTCGCCAACGAGCACACCAGCGATCCGAGCGGCAAGACCAGCGGCGGCGATCTCGGCTGGTTCGGGCCTGGCCAGATGGTGCCGGAGTTCGACAAGGCGGTGTTTGCGCTGGCGGTCGGCAAATACACCGAGCAGCCGGTGCAGTCGCAGTTCGGCTGGCACGTCATCAAGGTCGAGGACAAGCGCACCAAGCAGCCGCCGGCCTTCGACCAGGTCAAGGACCAGGCGCGCCAGGCGGTCATCCGCGACAAGTATTTCGCGCTGGTCAAGTCGCTGCGCGCCAACGCCAAGGTCGACATCCCCGATGCCAACCTGAAGAAGACGGTCGACGCGCTGGAAAGCGCCAAATAGGCCAGATTGAGCTACGACAGGGCGCGCTGCCGCCCTGTCGCTTCTATTTGGTAGGGCGAGCGATGATGCGTCGACGCCGCCGCCGGACCGCCGTGGCGTCGCCGGCGCCGTCAACGACTATGCCTTTCAAGATATAACGTACCGCCCTGCGTAAGATCGCTTCGTCCTCGTCCAGGCGATCTGTCAGAAGGTGCGTCCAGGCAAACGAGGCGATCAAGTCGGCGACGACAGTGGCATCGACATCGGCTGCCACCTCTCCCCTTGCCTTGGCGCGTTCGACCATCTGGCCGGTATGGACGCGACGCCCTCTTGCGTATTCGGCGAGGGCGGCGGCCGCTTTTTCGTCCGACTGCGCCTCGGCGATCAGCGATCTGAACACGCTGCCCGACGATGTGTCGCGCCAGTGCGCGAACAAGCTCTTCAGAAAGCCGACGAGATCCTGCTCAAGGTTCCCGGTATCGGGATTGTCGACGCGCTTTTGCCGCTGATAAACATCGAGCAGCAGGACGGCCTTGCTTGGCCACCAGCGATAGATCGTCGGTTTTCCCGCGCGCGCCCGCCGCGCCACCGCCTCGATGGAGAAGCCGGAATAACCGGCTTCGACCAGTACCGCTTCGGCGGCATCGAGAATGGCGTCGGCGCTTTCGGGGCTGCGCCGTGCGCCGGCTGACTTGCGCCCAGGATCGGTGGTTTCGCCCATCTCTTCTTCCTTACCCGCGATTTCAGCAGCCATCATATACAACTCTTGACGAAACGAAACGATCCGTTTTATATGTAACGGAACGTTCCGTAACGATATGGAGAACAACAATGACTCCGACCGCCGCCACCCGCTTTTCGCGCCTGCGCTTCGCCCTGCTGGTGCTGCTCGGCGTCTATCCGCTGATCACTGCCATTTTGTACGTGGTTTTCCGCTGACGCAGGAATGGCAAATCTGGCAACGTACGCTGGTCATCGCGCCGCTGATGGTCTCGATCATGATCTGGGGACTGATTCCGGGCGTGCAGCGGGCGTTTCGCGGGTTCATCAACCCAACGGTGCGGTGATGTTCATTCCAGCGCTTGCGACGTTTCCGACACAACGCGCCACGCTCCGTCAGTCATAACGAGCTCAAGCGTTACCCGCGCCTTGCCGGTCAGGCGCTGCGCCGATTTGTCTTTCGGTACATAATCGTAGCTCATGGCGAAAACCACGTCGGCGCGGTCCTTGCCGTGCGGCGTCACCTCGAGGCTGCCGGGCTCGAGATCGAACGACCACGACGCCCATTGCGCGAACCAGTCGGCCTTGACCTTGACGATGGCCTCGCTGTCGTAACGCGTGCCGTAGATGGTGGCCGACGAACCGTAAAGCCGCTTGACCGTTTCGCGCATTCTCCTGGCATCAGGCGCCAGATAGTTTTCGCGCAGGAATTTTTCGATGGCACCCTTGTCGCCGACGGAGCGCTCAAGCGCCGCCACCTGCGACGCGGGAGCCGGGCTGACGGCCGGTTTCGGTTGCTGGGCAGTGTCTCCGCCCGGAACGAATTCGAAACGCTCGAGCAGCGATCCCTGCTCCCACGGACGCTGCGCCTCGCGCGTTGCGGAAACGACGTCGCGGCGCACCGCGATCATCATGTCGTTGATGCTCTGTCCGGGCTCGGCCATATGCCGCAAAAGTGCCGCGGCAAAGGGCGAGTTGCGCCCCGTCCCGTCCATTGCGACGGCGCCGGGTGCCGTCGAGAAGGCGATGAACGAGCCGCGTGTCGACTCGAACTGGGCAAGGCCGGCGAGGGCCGTCGCCGAGCGCGTCGTGGCGCTGCGGCTGAGACTTCGGGCAAACGGGTTGTTGCGGCAGGCATCGAGGAAGACCAGGCTGACCTTGGTCTGCTGCTCCATGATGTCGAGAACCTCGTCGATCGGCACCGCCTCGAGCTGGAGCTTGACCGGCATGTCCAGCCGGGCGTCGACCGGCACGATGAAGTTGCGCCCGTCGACCTGCAGGCCGTGGCCGGCATAGTAGAACAGCCCGGCACCGGCACCTTGCAGCGCATCGGAGAATTCGCCGATCTTGCGTTCGAGTTCGCGCTTGCCGAGATCGTTGCCTTCGATCACCTCGAAACCGATGGCGCGCAGCTTGTCGGCGATGTCGAGCGCATCGTTGACGGGATTGGCCAGCGTGCCGGCTTCGGCGTAGCTGCCGTTGCCTACCACAAGCGCTACGCGCCGCGCCGTCTGCGCATCCGCGCGCAGCAGCAGAAAGCCCAGAAACGCCAGTGCCAAGACCACAAGCCTGCCCATCGGGCAGGATCATAGCGCTATCGGCCGCAGCGACGCCAACAAATTTGCAACAGTCTTGCTTGCGGCCGGGGCAGGTGTCAGGCTTCCGGCACCCACAACGGCTGTGAAAACGCCTTGCGCCGGCGCGCGCTATCGGGCAAACCGGCGTTCCTTTCGCGATTTTTCCCGCCCGGGGTCTTCCATGTCCACAGAGGTTTCGCCGCTCGCGCCGAAGAAATATCCCAAGATGCCGGTGATCGAGGGCGTGCGCATCGCCACCGCCGAGGCCGGCATAAAATACAAGAACCGCACCGACTTGCTGGCCATGGTGTTCGACGCCGGCACCACCGTCGCCGGCGTCTTCACCAAATCAAAGTGCCCGTCGGCGCCCGTCGATTTCTGCCGGCAGAACCTCGTGGCCGGCAAGGCACGTGTGCTGGTCGTCAATTCCGGCAATGCCAATGCCTTTACCGGCCAGAAGGGCCGGGCCTCGACGGCACTCACGGGCGAGGTGGCAGCGAAAGCAGCCGGCTGCACAGCAGGCGAGGTGTTCCTGGCCTCGACCGGCGTCATCGGCGAACCGCTCGACACCGGCAAGTTCAGCCATCTGCTGGCCGGGCTGGTCAAGGACGGCAAGCCGGAATTGTGGACCGAAGCCGCCAAGGCGATCATGACCACCGACACCTATCCCAAACTGGCGACCGCGACGGTCAAGCTCGGCGATGCCGACGTCACCATCAACGGTATCGCCAAGGGCGCCGGGATGATCGCGCCCGACATGGCGACGATGCTTTCCTTCATCGCCACCGATGCGCCGATCGCAGCACCCGTGCTGCAGGATCTCTTGTCGCGCGGCACGTCCAAGACCTTCAACGCGGTTACCGTCGACAGCGACACCTCGACCAGCGACACGCTGCTGATGTTCGCCACGGGTGCTGCCGCCAGGCGCGGCGCGCCGGCAATTTCCGACCCCAAGGATGCGCGCCTCGGCGCCTTCCGCCGTGCCCTCGGCAAGGTGCTGAAATCGCTGGCGCTGCAGGTGGTACGCGACGGCGAGGGCGCCCGCAAGCAGGTCGAGGTCACCGTCACCGGGGCCAAATCGGCCCGCTCGGCCAAGCGCATCGCGCTGTCGATCGCCAATTCGCCGCTGGTCAAGACGGCAGTCGCCGGCGAGGACGCCAATTGGGGCCGCGTCGTCATGGCCGTCGGCAAGGCCGGCGAACCGGCCGACCGCGACCTTCTGTCGATCTGGTTCGGCGACAACCGCCTGGCGTATCAGGGCGAGCGCGACGCCGCCTATTCCGAAGCGGCGACTTCGGCGTATATGAAGCGCGACGAGATCCGCATCCGCGCCGATATCGGCATCGGCCGCGGCAAGGCGACGGTGTGGACCTGTGACCTCACCAAGGAATATGTCGCCATCAATGGCGACTATCGGAGCTGATGGCGTTGGCTTCCAGACATCCGGCAAGCGTGTTGGCGATCGTGCGCCGCTACGAGGCGGCCGGCTTTCGTGCCTGGCCGGCGGCCGCCGTCCATTATGATGGTACCTGGGTGGTGCGGCTGACGGCCGGCCACCCGGCCAAGCGGCTGAATTCGGTCAATCCGCTCGATCCGGGCGACATCCAGCACATTGCCGAGCGCATCGGCCGCGCCAGCCGCCGCTTCGACGCCTATGGCAGGCCGCTGACCTTTCGCATCTCGCCGCTGTCGGGGCCGGATCTGTCAAAGTACCTCGACAGCGAGGGCTGGAGCACATTCGCGGAGTCGCTCGTCATGCGGCTGCCGTTGGCGGACGCCGCGCTCGAAGATGCCATGGACCAGATTCCGTTGAAGGACATCAGCCGTTTCATCGGTGCCGCGCTCAAGGTGAGCGGCTCGCATGTGTCGCTGCGGCCGGGCCTGTCGGAGATCATCGGCGCCATCCAGCCGGAGGCGGGGCTGTTTGCGCTGGAGGCCGGCAGCGAGCCGCTGGCAACGTTGATCTGCGTGCATGACGGCGACCTTGCCGGGCTGTTCGAGATCGCCACCGACAGATCGGTGCGCAACCAGGGCCATGGCCGCCACCTCATCCGGTCGGCGTTGAAATGGGCGCGGCTGCGCGGGGCGCGGGAAGCCTGGCTGCAGGTCGAGGCGGACAACGCGCCGGCGCTGGCGCTTTACCGTTCGCTCGGATTCGACGAAGTCTATCGCTATCACTATCGCCGGCCACAAGGCGCATGAGCGGCTCAAACACGGCCGGCAAGCGCCTGCTCCTGGTCGCGGCCTGCGCGCTCGTCGATGCCGACGGGCGCGTGCTGTTGGCGCAGCGGCCCGAAGGCAAGCAACTCGCCGGCCTGTGGGAGTTTCCGGGCGGCAAGGTCGAGCCCGGTGAGACGCCGGAACAATGCCTGATCCGCGAATTGTACGAGGAGATCGGCATCGAGACCGACATCCCTTGCCTGGCGCCACTCACCTTTGCCAGCCATTCCTACGATGATTTTCACCTGCTGATGCCGCTGTTCGTCTGCCGTCGCTTTCGTGGCATTGCCCAGCCGAAGGAAGGCCAGGTGCTGAAATGGGTGCGGCCGCGCCAGATGCGCGATTTTCCAATGCCGCCGGCCGATGCCCCGCTGATCCAGTTCCTCATCGATCTGCTGTAACGGCCGACCTCCCGTAAACCGGGCAGCTCCGCAACGCGATATCGGCAGCGTTAATGAAAGATTTATCTGGCCGTGAAAAATTGACGCAAGGCGGTTACGCCGATTTCACCGCTGGGGAGCGATTTGCATGAGCTTCGACAAGGACTGGGACTCGCCTTGGCCCGACCGCCTTCCTGGCGCCGCAAATGCCGGCATGGGAATACTGCGCATCACCCTTTTGTTCGGCTCGGCCGCGGTGGCTCTGGCGTTGATCGCGACGCCCTACCTCGACAGCCGGACCCGCTCGCAGTTTGCCCGCGACGGCCTTGATACGATGAGCACCGGCTCGATCGGCCAGCGCGACAGCTATACGCTGCGCAAGAGCGTGCTGCAGCCGCTGCCCGGTTCGGTCTGCGTTATACGGGTCGATGGCAGAAGCAGCGGCGACTGCTGACGTCCTCAACAGATCTCTACAATGCAGCTGTTTCACTGCCCGTTAAGCCTGTCGCGTTAACCTTTCTTAACGGGTCGGCGCTAGGTTCGGGCAAGAGGGATGGGCGCCCATGAAAATCTTGCTGCAACGATTTTTAGAAGACGAGAGGGGTGCGACGGCTATCGAATATGGTTTGATCGTTGCCGTGCTGTCGCTTGCCATTGTCGCTGGCGTCGGCCGGGCTGCCGGTGCGATTCAGTGGCTGTTCAGCGACAACAGCAGCAAGCTTGCCAACGCTTTTGCGCAGTGACCCGCTTGGTTCTTGCGTGGGTACGCTTAGCTTTTTGCGCAAGGATCCGGTCAGGAGCCGCCGGGGTTTTCCAGGATCGTCTTCAGCGATATTTTTGCGGAGCCCGGCTTCAGCGGTTTTTGCTGAGAGGCATCGGGCGCCCAGCCTGACATCCAGACCACCGAGAAACTCGCCCTGACGCGGCCATCGGCATCCGAAAACCGCTCGGCATAGATTTCGGCGGCGCGCGCGAACAATGCTCGCGTGCCCGGCCGCCTAGTGCGGTCGACAAGAGCGCTGGTCTCGCCCATGGCGCGCAGGTCGGCGACCAGGCCAAACAGGGAATCATAGCGCACCGTGATCGTCTCGACGTCGGCAACCGGCAGTGCCAGGCCGGCGCGCTGCAGCAGCGCGCCGGCGTCGCGGACGTCGGTGAACGGGATCACACGCGGGCTGGCGCCGCCATAGAGCTCGGTCTCGGCGGCAAGCAGGCTTTCGCGCAGCTCGGAAAGCGTGCCTGTGCCGGCGAAGGCGCCGAGGAAAAGCCCGTCCGGCTTCAGCGCCCGGCGGATCTGCACCAGCATGCCGGGAATGTCGTTCATCGCCTGCAGCGACAGCAGCGAGACTGCGAGGTCGAGGCTCTCCGGTTCGAATGGCACGGTTTCCAACGGCGCCACCACTCCTGGCTGGCCGCCCAGGAAAGCGGCGTCGGCCTCGACGCGCACGTTTTCCGTAACCTTGCCGCTTTCAGCGAGCACCTCTGCTGCTGCCGGCGTCTGGCAAAACAATGAGGCCGCCTTGCCGAACCTGCGTTCGACAGCGCCGAGCCGGTCGGCAAGATCCTCGGCCGCCCGCCGCATGAGGAAATCCGCCCCGGCGATGGGGCGGGCCAGAGCCCGGCGCTTGCGCGCCAGCCAGAGCGAGGTGTCGATTACAGGCTGCAATGGGCAGGTCCTTGTGCTTCGCTCTCTGATATAGTGATGCGGAGGACCAATCACGTGGCCGATCCGATGCCAGAGATCAAGCGTATTGCGATCAAGAGCATTGCCCGAAAGGCAGTGGGCTGGCCGGCGCGCCTCTTGTTCCCGCCGGTCTGCGCCGGCTGCCGCCGCCATGTCTCGCAGCCCGGGGTGTTGTGCGGCGCCTGCTGGCCGAAACTCAGGCTGCTGGAACGGCCATGGTGCCCGGTGATGGGCACGCCGTTCACCCACAATATGGGTGAGGGGTTCCTGTCGGCAGAGGCGATAGCCGACCCGCCGCCGTTCGAGCGCGCGCGGGCGGCGGTCGCCTATTCCGGCGTTGCCCGCCAGATGGTGCAAGGGCTGAAATACCAGGATCGGACCGATCTGGCGCCGTGGATGGCGCGCTGGATGCTTCGCGCCGGTGCCGAGCTCATCGCCGAGGCCGAGGTGGTCGTGCCGGTGCCGCTGCACTGGCGGCGCTTCTTCAGGCGGCAGTTCAACCAGTCGGCGGAACTGGCGCGGGCGGTGGCGCAGCTCGGCGGGCGGCCTTTCGCGCCATCAGCCATCAAGCGCGTCAAACTCACGCGCCAGCAGGTCGGGCTGGAGCGGCGGGAACGCGAGGAAAATGTTCGCGCCGCATTCAAAGTGCCTGATGAGGCGGAGATCGAAATCGCCGGCCGTCGGGTGCTGTTGATCGACGATGTCTACACCACCGGCGCCACCGTCCGCGCGGTCGCCAGGGCATTGAAGAAGGGCGGTGCCGGCGCAGTCGACGTACTGACCTTCGCGCGTGTGCTGCCGGGGGACTTTCGGGCCGACGAATCGGCGCCTATATAGCCTAGATGACAGCGGAACGAGGCAGGGTTGCTGACCGATGGTCGATGTGACGATCTACACGCGGATGATGTGCGGCTATTGCACCGCGGCCAAGCGGCTGCTCGAGAGGAAGGGCGTCGCCTATACCGAGCATGACGCCTCCTTCTCGCCGGAACTGCGCCAGGAAATGATCTCCCGGGCCCATGGCCGTTCCACCTTTCCGCAGATATTCATCGGCGACACGCATGTCGGCGGCTCCGACGATCTCCACGAATTGGAGGCGGAAGGACGGCTGGACAGATTGCTCGCCAACGGCTCGACCAGATAAGGACATGACCATGGGTGCCATCAAGTCGGGGGGTGCTTTCAAGGCGGCGGCGATCCAGATGCGTTCGGGAACCAGCCCGGAGCGCAATGCGGTCGATCTGGAACGGCTGGTGCGCGAGGCGGCAGGCCTTGGCGCGACCTATGTCCAGACCCCGGAAATGACCGGCGCGCTGATCCGCGACAGCCAAGCGCGGGCCGCTTCCTTCACCTCCGAAGACAAGGACATCGTCGTCTCGACGTCGCGGAGGCTGGCCAAGGAGCTCGGCATCTTCCTGCATATCGGCTCGACCGCCATTCTGCGCGCCGACGGCAAGCTTGCCAACCGCGCCCTTCTGTTCGGGCCGGACGGCGCCACGATCGCCACCTACGACAAGATTCACATGTTCGACGTCGATCTCGACAATGGCGAGAGCTGGCGCGAATCCGTCGCCTATGAGCCGGGCACCGAAGCCGTCGTCGCCGAAATCGATGGCGCGAAGCTCGGCTTTGCCGTCTGCTACGATCTGCGCTTTCCGCAGCTGTTCCGTGCCGAGGCGCTGGCCGGCGCCGATCTGCTTTCGGTGCCCGCCGCCTTCACCCGCCAGACCGGCGAAGCGCATTGGCATGTGCTGCTCAGGGCGCGCGCCATCGAAAACGGCGCCTATGTGGTTGCCGCCGCGCAAGGCGGAGTGCACGAGGACGGCCGCGAAACCTATGGCCATTCGCTGATCGTCGATCCCTGGGGCCGCATCGTCGCCGAGGCTGCCCATGACGAGCCGGCTGTGATCGTCACCGAGATCGACGCGGCGCAGTCAGTCGCCGCACGCAAGAAGATACCGAATCTCAAAAACGCACGCGATTTTGCCGTAAACGCCGGTTCGGCGGAGGCAATGCCGC
The DNA here is from genome assembly GCF_040317925.1 of Mesorhizobium sp. M1348. Classification (NCBI taxonomy): domain Bacteria; kingdom Pseudomonadati; phylum Pseudomonadota; class Alphaproteobacteria; order Hyphomicrobiales; family Phyllobacteriaceae; genus Mesorhizobium; species Mesorhizobium sp. M1348. Next base: position 515,392 of record NZ_JAMYLH010000001.1, read on the forward strand.
TCAGGGGTGCCGCCTCTTGATCCGCTTTTCCCTGATCTGCGAGCACGAGCACGAATTCGAGGCCTGGTTCCGCAGCAACGACGATTTCGACACACAGAAGAAGCGCGGTTTCGTCGATTGCCCGGCCTGCGGCTCGCACAAGGTCGAGAAGGCGCTGATGGCGCCTGCCGTCTCGACCGGGCGCAACCAGGAAAAGATCGCGCTGGCCATGGGCGAGGCGCAAAAGCAGGCGCTGGCCCAGCTCAAGGCCATGGCGGAGAAGGTGCGCGAGAACGCCGACTATGTCGGCGACAAATTTGCCGAGGAAGCGCGCAAGATCCACTTTGGCGAGAGCGATCCACGCGGCATCTATGGCGAGGCGACGCTGGAGGAGGCCAAGAGCCTCGCCGATGACGGCGTCGAGTTCTTGCCTATTCCAAGCTTCCCCGACGACCGCAACTGATCGGTCAACCTGCTCCAGACATAGCGAGGCATCTCTTCGCCAGGCAGCGCCGTGATCGTGAAAGTCGGCGCCGTCGCCTGCGACAGCCGACCGGCTGCGTCGGGGCGCCGATGCTGCCGCCCCCTTTCACAAGCGTTCGCAGTTTCAGGCCGAGCAGCAAGGATGGGCTTCTCGGGTAATCGTTTCGCTTTTTCCTTCATGCCCACTGCCTGACGGGCTTGCTTCACTGGACGGGCTTGCTTCCGCATAGGCTGCAAACTGGCGTTCAAGCGCCTTGATCGCACTGCTGCGCCAGCCCTCCGCCAGGGATTCCGACATGGGATCGGGGAAGATTTCCTCCTCGCCGTTCTCCACGCCGTCCAGGATTGCCCGCGCGACAGACTCCGGAGAGGCCTTCGCTATGTCCAGGCCCCGGGTCATGTCCGTGTCCACGGGGCCGGGAAGGACCCTGTGGACGCTGACACCCCGTCCGGCCAGGAGGGTGCGCAGCGACTGTGACAGGGAGAATGAGGCCGCCTTCGAGACCGAGTAGGCCGGACTGAACGGCACGGCGGCAATCGAGGCCAGCGACAGAATGTTGACGATGGCTCCCCGCGACCGGGCCAGCAACGGCAGCAGTGCCTGGGTAACGTCATACGAGCCGAAGAGGTTTACGGCGAGCTGTTGTTCGAGCACACGACGGTCGCTGAGGTCATCGAAGGGCGATACGCCGGCGTTGTTGATGAGGATATCGAGAGCATCGATCTTCTCGACGGCCTCCCGGATCTGCGCAGCGTTGGTCACATCCATGGTCAGGGACGTCACACGCCGGTCCGGGTGGGCCATTGGTTGGCGGGTTGCGGCGAAGACGCGCTTTACGCCTCTGCTCAGGGCTTCCTCGACCAGTGCCCGACCGATGCCCCGATTGGCTCCAGTCACCAGGATGGTTGAACCTTCGATCTTCATTGCGTCTCTCCTAGTGCTTATCGTTGCGTTCGAGCTAGTGCACAATCGCGTCGCAACTCAGGTTGGCTACAGTCGCCGTTGTCGATACGACTGGTTGGTGAGATGGACTTAGCGCCGGATGTCGAAGCCGTGGGAGTGACAAGTGTGACGGGATTCCGATGGACTCGCTGATCACGGCCGCAGCGCATGCGCTTGCGGCGGGCGATCCGCTCGGCGCCTTGAAGCGGATTGCGCTGCGCGATGATGCGCCGGCACTGGCGTTGCGCGGTATCGCGATGGCGCAGCTTGGCGACCTGAATAGGGCGAAGGTTCTCCTCAAGAGGGCGGCGCACGCATTCAGCCCGAGGGAGGCAGTGGCCCGCGCGAGGTGTATAGTCGCCGAGGCCGAGATCGCGCTCGTCTCGCGCGACCTTACCTGGCCGGCCAAGGCACTCGACGCCGCGCGGGCGACGCTTGAAAAGCATGGCGACCGCGTCAACGCCGCGCATGCGCGCAATCTCGAAGTCCGGCGCCTGCTGCTGATCGGCCATCTCGACGAAGCCGAGCGCAGGCTGGACGGCTTCGATCCCTCGCCACTGCCGCCGGCATCGCGGGCTGCCCACGAGCTGGCTGTCGCCGGCATCGCCATCCGCCGCTTGCGGACCGGCCCTGCGCGCGCCGCCCTTGACCTGGCGGCGCGGGCGGCGCGCGCGTCCGGCATCCCCGCGCTGATGGCGGAGGTGGAGAGCGCATCGCTGGTGCTGGACACGCCGGCCGCACGACTTGTCGTGCGCGGCGAGGAACGGCCCCTCCTGCTCGACGAAGTCGAAGCCCTCCTGGCGTCGGGGGCGCTCGTGGTGGATGCGTGTCGCAATGTCGTTCGAGTCGCAGATACCGTCGTCTCGCTGGCGACCCGCCCGGTGCTGTTCGCGCTGGCCCGCGCGCTGGCCGAAGCCTGGCCGGGGGACGTAACAAGATCGACGCTTATTGCGCGTGCTTTCCGCGGAAAGGACGCGGACGAATCACATCGCGCGCGGCTGCGCGTCGAAGCCGGGCGGCTTCGCGCGGAGCTTCGGAGCTTGGCGGATGTGAGCGCGACGAAGCGGGGCTTTGCGCTGGCACCGCGCCGCGCAGGTGAGGTCGTCGTGCTGGCGCCACCCGTCGAAGAAGAGCATGCCGCCGTGCTCGCCTTCCTCGCCGACGGCGAGTCTTGGTCGAGTTCGGCCCTGGCGATTGCGCTTGGAGCCAGTTCGCGTACCGTGCAGCGGGCGCTCGAGCAGCTCGCCCAGGCCCGCAAGGTGCAGTCGTTCGGCCGCGGGCGGGCGCGTCGCTGGATGACCCCGCCGCTGCCGGGTTTCCCGACGATCTTGTTACTCCCCGGCCCACTGCCGGGCTACTAGGATGGAATTATGAAACGATCCTCTGCCGAAATCCTCCGTGAATATGGACCCTTTCCGGGTGTCGACCACGTGGACGGCGTTACCTTCGACGGTGAGCATGTCTGGTTTGCGTCAGGCGACAGATTGAACGCCTTCGATCCAGCGACCGGCAAAGTGGTGCGCTCGATCGATGTTGCGGCACACGCCGGAACGGCTTTCGACGGCCAGTACCTCTATCAGATCGCCGAGGATCGCATCCAGAAGATCGATCCGAAGAATGGCCAGGTGCTGGCGTCGATCCCGGCTCCTGGCAACGGCGGTGATTCCGGGCTCGCCTGGGCCGAAGGAACGCTCTGGGTCGGGCAGCACCGGGGCCGAAAGATTCATCAGGTCGATCCCGAGACAGGAGCAATCCTTCGCACCATCGTTTCCAACCGCGTCGTCACCGGCGTCAGCTGGGTCGACGGCGAGCTGTGGCATGGCACCTGGGAGGGTGAGGAGAGCGATGTCCGGCGGATCGATCCTGAAACGGGAAAGGTCCTGGAGAAGCTCGATATGCCGCCGGGAACAGGCGTGTCGGGGCTCGAATCCGATGGCGGCGACCAGTTTTTCTGTGGCGGCGGAAACAGCGGCAAGATCAGGGCCGTTCGCCGGCCCAAACGAGGCTCGGCGGCCAAGATTTGAGCTTTTCCATCCCCTCGGCCCGCTCCTTGGCCGGTTCGGTTAGCTCAGGCTCGCTATCAGTTTTTCGAGCAGGCGGGCCAGCATGATCTGCTCCGGGCGTGCCAACCCAGAAAGTATCTGGTGCTCGTTGGCGACGTGAGCGGCAACCGCCTCGTCAATCAACGCCAGACCCTTTTTAGTCAGCTGAACGACAATCCCGCGGCGATCGTCGGGATGCGGCCCGCGCTTGATCAGGCCGGATTTCTCGAGCCGATCGAGGCGGTTGGTCATCGCGCCCGACGTCACCATCGTCGCCTCGTAGAGAGCCGTCGGCGTCAGCGCGTAGGGCGGCCCGGAACGACGCAGCGTCGCCAGCACGTCGAATTCTCCGGATTGCAGCCCGTAACTTGCAAACAGCGGCGCCAGCCGCTCTCGCGCGATCAGCGAGGCGGCCTCGTGCAGCCGTCCGAGCACGGCCATCGGCGAGACATCGAGATCCGGCCGTTCCTTTTTCCACTGCTCGATCGCTTTTGCCGCGCGATCCATGTCTCTCACCGTTATGTATCTTGACGTGAAGAATCTTTATATTATCTTACCTCAGCTTGTGGTGTAGGCCAAGGGGCCGCGAACGGGCGACGGGACGGTGCGATGAAATTTCTCTGGGACTCGGCGCTTGGCCTTCTGGTCGTCACCGGTGGACTGCTCGGCCTGACGCTGCCGTTCGGCAAGATCGCGACGGCGGCCGGCGTGCCCGCCATGGTCTGGGCCTTCGTCATCTCGCTTGGTGCCGGCGGTGTGCTTTTGTGCGCATTGCTGCTCAACGGGAAGCGCATGCGGCTTACGCCGCACAGGCTGCGCTATTTCTTCGTCACCGCGGCCGTCTCCTACGCAATCCCCAATCTGCTGATGTTTTCAGCCATTCCGCATCTGGGTGCCGGCTACAGCGGCATCATGTTCACGCTGTCGCCGGTCGTCACGCTGGTGTTCTCGATGCTGCTCGGGGTCAGGCGGCCGACCATGCTGGGCGTTGTCGGCATTGCCGTCGGTTTCGTCGGCGCAGTCATGGTGGCGGTGACGCGCGGCGAAGCGGGCCAGCCGGCCGAATTTTTCTGGGTGGCGATGGGCCTGCTCATTCCGGTCAGCCTCGCCGCCGGTAACATCTACCGCACCGTCGACTGGCCCGAAGGCACCGGCCCGATCGAGCTTGCCGTCGGCAGCCATCTGGCAGCAGCCTTGATGCTGCTTGCCGGCATTCTGGTCCTGCTGGGCGGCAATGCATTCGGCTCGCTCGGCGGCGTGCCGCTGGTCGCTGCGGCACAGGTGGCATCAGCCTCGGCGATGTTCGCCTTCTTCTTCCGGCTGCAAGCCGTCGGCGGCCCGGTCTATCTCAGCCAGATCGGCTATGTCGCGGCGGCGGTCGGGCTGTTTGCCGGGACGCTCTTCCTAGGCGAGCGCTATCAATTGCTGACCTGGGCCGGTGCCATCATCATCACCGCCGGCGTGTTCATCACCACCAAGGCGCAAAGCCAGAAGACATAGGGGCCAGAAGGCGTAAGTTTCAGACGGATGCCTTCTCCGCCAGCACCATGTAGTTGACGTCCATGTCCTTCGAGCGCTGCCAGCGGTCGGCGAGCGGGCTGTAGGTGACCCCGGTGCGGTCGATGACGGTCAGGCCGGCGCCGGCAAGCGCTTTTTCGAGTTCCTCGGGGCGCACCAGCTTGCCGAACTGGTGGGTGCCGCGGGGCAGCCAGCGCAGCACATATTCGGCGCCGATGATGGCCAGGCCCAGGGCCTTCAGAGTGCGGTTGATGGTGGCGACGAACATGATGCCGCCGGGCTTGACCATCTCGCCGCATTTGGCCAGGAACAGATCGACATCGGCGACATGCTCGACCACTTCCATGTTGAGGATCACGTCGAATTTTTCGCCGGCGTCGGCCAGGTCTTCCGCGGTGGTGGCGCGGTAATCCACGCTCACGCCGACTTCCGCAGCATGCAGCTTGGCCACTTCGATGTTTGTGGCCGAGGCATCGGCGCCGACCACTTCGGCGCCAAGCCTAGCCATCGGCTCGCACAAAAGTCCGCCGCCGCAGCCTATGTCGAGGAAGCGCAGGCCTTCGAACGGCCGTGCCGCACGCGGGTCGCGGCCGAAGCGAGCCGCCACCTGGTCGCGGATATAGGCAAGCCGGATCGGGTTGAACTTGTGCAACGGGCGGAACTTGCCGTTCGGGTTCCACCATTCGGCGGCAAGGGCGGAAAAGCGTTCCACCTCTCCGGCATCGATCGTCGATCGTCGGGGCTCTGGCATGGTGTGGTCTCCTCGGACGCTAGGAAGTCGGGCGCGAGGCTGCGAATGTCAAGGCGCGAAATTCACCGCCGGCGGCGCGATGCGCGCCATGCCTGCCGGCGCCGCCTTTTGCCGGCTGCATTTGTGTCAGCACGTGTCAGTTGATGGTGTGTCGGAAGGAAACACCTAGGCTCTGGCGGACGAAGCAGAGACATCGTGCTCGAAGGAGTGCAAAACGATGCGGATGGTAGCTTCCATTCTTTGGCGCCGGCTTGACCAGGAAGGCCACGACGCTTGCCTGCTGTCGGAAGCGAGTTCCGGGTGGGACCTCAGGGGACACGCGCTTTTCGTCCAGGACGGCAAGCCGTGCAGCATCGCCTACGAGGTGGACTGCGACGCCGATTGGCATACACGATCGGCGCGCGCCGACGGTTTCCTCGGCACGCAAGAGCTGCATTACAGGATCGACCGGCTGACCGAGCGCCAATGGACGCTGAACGGCGAGCATCAAGCGGAAGTCGACGGTCTCATCGATGTCGATCTCGGCTTCACGCCCGCCACGAACCTTTTGGCGCTTCGCCGTTTTGCCCTCGATGCCGGCACGGCGACGCCCGCCCCGGCAGCCTATCTGACATTTCCCGAACTCAGGCTCGTGCGCCTCGAACAGACCTATCAGCGCGTCGATGCGGCACACTACGCCTATGCCGCGCCGCTGTTCGGCTACAACGAGATGCTGGAGGTCTCGCCGCTAGGCTTCGTCGTCGACTATCCGCGTCTGTGGAGAGCCACAGCACAGCTGGGCTGAAGCGCGCACCATTTTGCAGGCGCGATGCTGCGCTGGTGTGTCGCCCGGCCGGCAGCGGCGGCACGCCTTGCGAAACGACTGTCATTTGGCTAAGGAGGCCGCGCATTGAGCGCCCGGCCACAGCTTGGCGCATTTTTCGCTCTTCGGCCTTCGGTCCGGCATCCAGTCAAAGGCATTTCGCTTCCATGGCGCGCATCGTGATGAAATTCGGCGGAACGTCCGTCGCCGACATCGCCCGCATCCGCAATGTGGCGCGTCATGTCAAACGCGAGGTCGATGCCGGCCATGAGGTCGCCGTCGTGGTCTCGGCGATGGCCGGCAAGACCAACGAGCTCGTGCAATGGACGCGCGAGGCCTCGCCGATGCACGATGCGCGCGAATATGACGCCGTCGTCGCGTCCGGCGAGCAGGTCACCGCCGGCTTGCTGGCGATCGCGCTGCAGAATATCGGCGTGCACGCCCGCTCCTGGCAAGGCTGGCAGATCCCGATCAAGACCGATAACGCGCATGGCGCGGCGCGCATTCTCGATATCGACGGTGCGTTCCTGATCAAGCGCTTCGGCGAAGGCCAGGTGGCGGTGGTCGCCGGTTTCCAGGGCATCGGGCCGGATAATCGGATCGCAACGCTCGGCCGCGGCGGTTCCGATACCAGCGCAGTCGCCATCGCCGCGGCGGTCAAGGCCGACCGCTGCGATATCTACACCGATGTCGACGGTGTCTACACGACCGATCCGCGCATCGAGCCGAAGGCGCGGCGGCTGGCCAAGATTTCCTTCGAGGAAATGCTAGAAATGGCCTCGCTGGGGGCCAAGGTCCTGCAGGTGCGCTCGGTCGAGCTTGCCATGGTGCACAGGGTGCGTACCTTTGTGCGGTCGTCCTTCGACGATCCCGATGCACCCGGAATGGGGGATTTGCTCAATCCGCCGGGAACGCTTATTTGCGACGAGGAAGAGATCGTGGAACAGCAGGTCGTCACCGGAATTGCCTATGCCAAGGACGAAGCGCAGATTTCGCTGCGCCGCGTCGGCGACCGGCCGGGCGTCGCCGCCGGCATTTTCGGGCCGCTGGCCGAGGCCAACATCAATGTCGACATGATCGTCCAGAACATTTCCGAGGACGGCAAGTTCACTGACATGACCTTCACCGTGCCATCCGGCGACGTCGACAAGGCGCTTGCCGTGCTCGAGCGGCTGAAGGCGACGATCGGCTACGATGTGGTGCAGTCGGAAGCCGGCATGTCGAAGGTCTCGGTCATCGGCATCGGCATGCGCAGCCATGCCGGCGTCGCCGCCACCGCCTTCAAGGCCCTGGCCGACCGCGCGATCAACATCCGCGCCATCACAACGTCCGAAATCAAGATTTCGATCCTGATCGACGGTCCCTATACGGAACTAGCAGTTCGCACTTTGCATTCCGTGTACGGTCTGGATAAGCAGTAGCAGACTGCATCGGCCCGAAAATCGGAGTCGATTTTCGGAAAGCACGATGCAGCGGATCGAAAGTCTTGGAGCGGCCTTTATGCGTCCAATTGGACGATGGCGCTCTAATTGAGTTGTTGCGTTTGTGCCGCTGTGCAGGGCAACCTGCACCGGTTGAAACGCTATTGGAGAAGAAGCCGCGATGCGTGATTCGGCCAGTGGCCCGCGCGTTTTGCTGAAACGGCTCCGCGAGCTCATGCAAGAGCCGCTGGAGCCGCAGGAGCGGCTTGACCGAATCGTGCGCGACATCGCCTCCAACATGGTTGCCGAGGTCTGCTCGCTTTATGTTCTGCGCGCCGATTCGGTGCTCGAACTCTACGCCACCGAAGGCCTGAACCCGAACGCCGTCCACCTGGCGCAGCTCAGGCTGGGCCAAGGCCTGGTCGGCACGATCGCGGCCTCGGCGCGGCCGCTCAACCTCTCCAATGCACAGGAGCATCCTGCCTTCGCCTACCTGCCGGAGACCGGGGAAGAAATATACAATTCCTTCCTCGGCGTGCCGGTGCTGCGGGCAGGGCGGACGCTCGGCGTTCTGGTCGTGCAGAACAAGACCATGCGCCATTATCGCGACGACGAGGTCGAGGCGCTGGAAACAACGGCGATGGTGATCGCCGAGATGATCGCCACCGGCGATCTGGAGCGGCTGACAAGGCCCGGTCTCGAGCTCGATCTGCGCCGCCCGGTAAGCTTTACCGGCCTGTCCTTCAACGAAGGCGTCGGTCTCGGCCATGTGGTGCTGCACGAGCCGCGCATCGTCGTCACCAATCTTTTCAACGAGGACAGCGAGGAAGAGGTCAGGCGGCTCGACGCGTCCCTCGGCTCGCTCAGGCTGTCCATCGACGACATGCTGGAGCGCCGCGACGTCGCCTTCGAGGGCGAGCATCGCCAGGTGCTTGAAGCCTATCGCATGTTCGCCAACGACCGCGGCTGGGTACGCCGGCTCGAGGAGGCGATCCGCAACGGCCTGACGGCCGAAGCGGCGGTCGAAAAGGTGCAGAGCGACATGCGTGCCCGCATGCTGCACATGACCGATCCGTACCTGCGCGAACGGATGAGCGATTTCGACGATCTCGCCAATCGGTTGTTGCGGCAGCTGATGGGGCGCGGTCCGGAAGACGTCGCGGCCTCGCTGCCCAAGGACGCCATCATCGTCGCTCGCTCGATGGGGGCTGCCGAGCTGCTCGATTATCCCAGGGACAAACTGCGCGGGCTGGTGCTGGAGGACGGCGCCGCGACCAGCCATGTCGTCATCGTGGCGCGGGCCATGGGCATACCCGTCGCCGGCCAGATGAAGGGCGCCGTTTCCATGGCGGAAAACGGCGATGCCATCATCGTCGACGGCGAGGAAGGCGCGATCCATCTGCGCCCGCAGCCAGACCTCGAGGCGGCCTATGCCGAGAAAGTGCGCTTCAGGGCGCGACGGCAGGAGGTCTACCGCGAACTGCGCAAGAAGCCGTCGGTGACCAAGGACGGTGTCCAGGTCGATCTTCTGATGAATGCCGGGCTGGCGGTCGATCTGCCGCAACTGGCCGAAGCCGGCGCGGCCGGCATCGGCCTGTTCCGCACCGAGCTGCAATTCATGGTCGCTTCGACCTTTCCGCGCGCCGAAGCCCAGGAGCGGCTCTATCGTGACGTGCTCGAGGCGGCGCGCGGCAAGCCGGTGACGTTCCGCACCATCGATATCGGCGGCGACAAGGTGCTGCCGTATTTCAAGGGCTCGATTCAGGAAGAGAACCCGGCGCTCGGCTGGCGCGCCATCCGCCTGACGCTCGACCGGCCCGGATTGCTGCGCACCCAGATCCGCGCGCTGCTCAAGGCGTGCGGCGGGCGCGAACTGAAGCTGATGCTGCCAATGGTGACCGAACTCGGCGAGATCGCGCAGGCGCGCGAGATCATCGATCGCGAGGTGCGGCATCTGTCGCGTTTTGCCCATCATTTGCCGACCAGCCTGAAGCTCGGGGCGATGCTGGAGGTACCGTCGCTGCTGTTCCAGCTCGACGAGCTGATGAAGGCGGTCGATTTCGTCTCGGTCGGCTCGAACGACCTGTTCCAGTTCGTCATGGCGGTGGATCGCGGCAACACCCAATTGTCCGACCGCTTCGACCCGCTCTCGACGCCGTTCCTGCGCGTCCTGAAGCAGATTGCCGACGCCGGGGCGCGCAACCATACGCCGGTGACCCTGTGCGGCGAACTTGCCGGCAAGCCGATTTCGGCGATGGCGCTGATCGGCCTTGGCTACCGCTCGATCTCGATGTCGCCGGCATCGATCGGCCCGGTCAAGGCGATGCTTACGGAACTGCCGCTCAGCGAGCTGGAAGCGTTCTTCGACGACAATCTGATGGCGCCGGCGCATGGCCTGCCGATGCGGGCGCTGCTGCAAGCCTTTGCCGACGACCGCTCTATACCGCTATAGACTTCGCCATGATCAACCTGCCCCGCGACCGTATGGATCAAGTCGTCAAGCGTTTCGACATGCTCGAAGCGCAGATGTCTGCCGGGCCGGCGCCGGATGCCTATGTCAGGATGGCCTCCGAATATGCTGACATCCAGGAGATGGCGGCAAAGATCAGGACACTGCGCGCCGCCGAGCGCGAACAGGCCGATCTGGAGGCGATGCTCGCCGACAAGGGCACCGACGCCGAGATGCGCGCCTTGGCCGAGGCCGACCTGCCGGAGGTCAAAGATCGCATCGAGGCGCTGCAGAAGGACATCCAGATCCTGCTGTTGCCAAGGGATGCCGCCGACGACAAGAACGCCATCCTCGAAATCCGCGCCGGCACCGGCGGTGACGAGGCGGCGCTTTTCGCCGGCGACCTGTTTCGCATGTACGAGCGCTATGCCGCGGCGCGTGGCTGGCGTTTCGAGACGGTGTCGGCCAGCGAGGGTGAGGTCGGCGGCTACAAGGAAATCATAGCCACCGTTTCGGGCAAGGGCGTCTTTGCCCATTTGAAGTTTGAATCCGGCGTGCACCGGGTGCAGCGTGTGCCGACGACCGAGGCGGGCGGACGCATTCATACCTCGGCGGCGACGGTCGCGGTGCTGCCGGAAGCCGAAGAGGTCGATATCGAGATCAGGGCAGAAGACATCCGCATCGACACGATGCGCGCCTCGGGTTCCGGCGGCCAGCACGTCAACACCACCGATTCGGCCGTGCGCATCACCCATCTGCCGACCGGCATCATGGTGGTGCAGGCAGAGAAGTCGCAGCACCAGAACCGGGCGAAGGCCATGCAGATCCTGCGCGCCAGGCTCTACGACCTCGAGCGCAGCAAGGCGGACGAGGAACGTTCCGAATCGCGCAAGTCGCAGGTTGGCTCGGGCGACCGCTCGGAACGCATCCGCACCTATAATTTTCCGCAGGGTCGCGTCACCGATCATCGCATCAACCTGACGCTCTATAAGCTCGACCGGGTGATGATGGGCGAGCTCGACGAGATCATCGACGCGCTGATCGCCGATCACCAGTCGAAGCTGCTCGCCGATATCGGCATCGATGGCTGACAGCCTGCCCGCCACGCTTGCGCCGCTGCTGCGGGAGGCGCGAAACCGGCTTGCCGCAGCCGGGGTTGCGGATCCGGCGCTCGATGCCAGGCTGATCGTCGAGCATTTTTCCGGCACCAGTCGCACGCAGGCCGTCGCCGATCCCGGGCGAGCGGTCGATGCGGACGTGACGGCGGCAATCGAAGCCGCCTTGCGGCGGCGCATCGCCGGCGAGCCGGTACACCGGATCCTTGGCTACCGCGAATTCTACGGCTTGCGCCTTTCGCTTTCGCCGCAAACGCTGGAGCCACGGCCGGATACCGAAACGCTGGTCGAGGCGGTGCTGCCCTTCATCAAGGCAATGGCGGCACGCGAGGGCGGCTGCCGCATCCTCGATCTAGGGACGGGTGCCGGTGCCATCGCGCTGGCGCTGCTCAGCGCCGTTCCGGCCGCGACCGCCACCGGCGTCGACATTTCGCAGGAGGCGCTGGCCACAGCCATGCGTAATGCCGGGGAATTGGGGCTCGCCGGCCGGTTCACGCCGCTCAAATCCGACTGGTTTGAAAAAGTTTCTGGCCGGTACCATGTAATTGTCGCAAACCCTCCCTATATACCCTCAGACGACATTGGAAATCTGCAGGACGAGGTCCGCGGTTTCGATCCACGCCAGGCCCTCGATGGCGGCGTGGACGGTCTGAGCCCCTACAGGAAAATCGCCGCAGGAGCGGCAGCGTATTTGGAACTCCAAGGCAGGATTGCGGTCGAGATCGGCCATACGCAGCACCAACAGGTTACGGAGATATTCTCCGCGGCCGGGTACCGTTCGGTCGGGGCGTTTCGTGATCTCGGCGGAAACGACAGAGTTCTTGCGTTCGAACGGTGGAAGCCGTGATGCAGTGCGAAAAAAGCGCTTGGCAATACCGGGGAATGCGGCTAGGGTCGCCTTAACCGGATGAGACGAAGCAGGCAGTGCTCTTAGCGATTCGGTTTTCCTTGGAAATAGCTGCCTTCTTGCGCAAACGACGCCCAAGCTTCGTGCGGGAATCGTCCGGCAAGTGAAGTAACCGGAACAGGATGGCACGTGGCGCCAACGCAATTGATGCGGGCGAACGCCGGTGAAGGAACGAAACGGCTGGCCGCATGAGCGCCTCCGTTCGTGAAGAGTTTTTCGAAAATTTCAAAGTGAAGAGAGTCTAATGAGGCCACAACAGCAAAACAGGCGCATGCGCGGTCGCAACAACAATGGCGGCGGCGGCAACAACAATAACAACAACAATCGTAAGGGGCCGAATCCCCTGACGCGCAACTATGAGAGCAACGGCCCGGACGTGAAGATCCGCGGATCGGCTCAGCAGATTGCCGAGAAGTACGCAACCCTTGCCCGTGACGCGCAAAGCTCCGGCGACCGGGTGATGGCGGAAAACTATCTCCAGCATGCAGAGCACTATAACCGCATCATCGCAGCCGCTCAGGCGCAGATGCCGATCCAGAACGCGCAGCAGAATCGCGACGATTTCGACGATGACGGCGACGAGGATCGCGACGAGTTCGACAATGCCGGCAACAACAATGCCAACGAGGCTTCGGCTTCGGCCAATCACGGTGCTGGCCCGCAGCCGGTCATCGATGGCACGCCGGCCGAGCTGGCGCTGAACCAGGAAAACAGCCGCGACAATCGGGGCGGCCGCGATAACCGTGACGGCCGCGACAACAATAGCGGACGCCACCGCGACCGTCGCCCCAATGGCGGTTACGGCCAGAACGGCCAGCGCGGCGAATATGCCTCGCGCGGCGAGCAGGGTGGCCAGCGCGTCGAACAGCCACGGCGCGACGAGGTTCCGGCGCAGGCGGAGCCCGTGCCGGCCGCTGAGCCGGTCTTTGTGGGTGAGCCCGCACCGCAATTCGACAACCTTTCGCCGGCGGGTCTCGCCGCCCAGGCCGAGCTCAACGAAGCCGCTGCCGAAAACAGCCCGGCCCGCCGCCCCAGGCGTCCGCGTCGCCCGCGCCTCGATGTCGAACAGGCAAATGGCGGCAACGACAACGCCGGCCCTGACAGTGCCGAGACAAGCAATGCTGAAACTGGCAACACCGACGCTGGCAATGTCGATGCAGCGCCGGCTGAAGGCCCCGACGGTCAAGCTGTGATCGCAGACGTCGAGAATTGATCGAAAAAACGTTCAGCCGATCTCAGCGCATCCTTTACTCTAAAGAGCGTCGCGTTCGACCGGCCTCATACTACGCGTTTTAGGTTCTTGTTTTGATGCATGTCGTTATCGCAAAACCGCTGCACACTTTTGCGCGACATGCATAGACGGCGGAGAGAAATCTCCGCCGTTTTTGTTTTGCGCGCTCGGGATATTATGCGTCCGCCAGTGTCGAGGCGTCTTGAGGGTCCGTGGTTTGCGTCCCATATCTTGCGTGAACACAGGATCCGGCTCGAACGGGCGGGTCCGTCACCGCAATCTGATCCGGTGCCGCGAAGCGGGCCGGTGACGGAAGGAGACAGGCATGAATCTTGAAAAATATTCCGAGCGCGTGCGCGGCTTTATCCAGTCCGCGCAAACCATGGCGCTTTCCCGCAATCACCAGCAATTCACCCCCGAGCATATCCTCAAGGTCCTTGTCGACGACGACGAAGGCCTGGCTGCGTCACTGATCGAGCGCGCCGGCGGCAATGTCCGTGACGTCAAGCTCGGTGTCGAAACGGCACTGGAGGCAATGCCCAAGGTCGAAGGCGGCAATGGCCAGCTCTATCTGGCGCAGCCGCTGGCAAAGGTGTTTTCAACCGCCGAGGAACTGGCCAAGAAGGCCGGTGACAGCTTCGTCACCGTCGAACGGCTATTGCAGGCGCTGGCCATGGAAAAGTCGGCCAAGACCGCCGACATCTTGGCCAAGGCCGGTGTCACGCCGCAGGCGTTGAACCAGGTCATCAACGACGTACGTAAAGGTCGCACCGCCGATTCGGCGAGTGCCGAGCAGGGCTACGACGCGCTGAAGAAATACGCGCGCGATCTGACGGCGGACGCCCGTGCGGGCAAGCTCGATCCCGTCATTGGCCGCGACGACGAAATCCGCCGCACCATCCAGGTGCTGTCGCGGCGCACCAAGAACAATCCGGTGCTGATCGGCGAGCCCGGCGTCGGCAAGACGGCGATTGCCGAAGGGCTGGCGCTGCGCATCGTCAATGGCGATGTGCCGGAATCGCTCAAGGACAAGCAACTTATGGCGCTCGACATGGGGTCGCTGATCGCCGGCGCCAAATACCGCGGCGAGTTCGAGGAGCGGCTGAAGGCGGTGCTTTCCGAAGTCACGTCTGCCGCCGGCGGCATCATCCTGTTCATCGACGAGATGCACACCCTGGTCGGCGCCGGCAAGGCGGATGGCGCCATGGATGCGTCGAACCTGCTGAAGCCGGCCCTGGCACGCGGCGAGCTGCACTGCGTCGGCGCAACGACGCTCGACGAATACCGCAAGCATGTCGAGAAGGATGCGGCCCTCGCCCGCCGCTTCCAGCCGGTCTTCGTCAACGAGCCGACGGTCGAAGACACCGTCTCGATCCTGCGCGGATTGAAAGAGAAATACGAGCAGCACCACAAAGTGCGCATCTCGGATTCGGCACTGGTCGCGGCCGCAACCCTGTCCAACCGCTACATCGCTGACCGCTTCCTGCCGGACAAGGCGATCGACCTGGTCGACGAGGCCGCGTCGCGGCTCCGCATGCAGGTCGATTCGAAGCCCGAGGCGCTGGACGAGATCGACCGCCGCATCATGCAGCTCAAGATCGAGCGCGAGGCGCTGAAGGTCGAGAAGGACGATGCCTCGAAGGACCGGCTCGCCCGGCTCGAGAAGGAACTCTCGAACCTCGAGGAGGAATCGACCGAGCTGACTTCGAAATGGCAGGCCGAGAAGCAGAAGCTCGGGCTTGCCGCCGACCTCAAGAAGCAGCTCGACGAGGCGCGCAACGAACTTGCCATTGCCCAGCGCAAGGGCGAATTCCAGCGCGCCGGCGAACTTGCCTATGGCAAGATCCCAGAACTCGAAAAGCAGCTGAAGCAGGCCGAAGCCAGGGATGGCAAGGCCGGCATGGTCGAAGAAGTGGTCGGCCCCGATCACGTCGCCCATATCGTCTCGCGCTGGACGGGGATCCCGGTCGACAAGATGCTGGAAGGCGAGCGCGACAAGCTGTTGCGCATGGAAGACGAGATAGGCAAGCGCGTCGTCGGCCAGGGCGAGGCCGTGCAGGCGGTGTCGAAGGCGGTACGCCGTGCGCGCGCCGGCCTGCAGGACCCGAACCGGCCGCTCGGCTCGTTCATGTTCCTCGGGCCGACGGGCGTCGGCAAGACCGAATTGACCAAGGCGCTGGCCAGCTTCCTGTTCGACGACGAGAGCGCCATGGTGCGTATCGACATGTCGGAGTTCATGGAGAAGCACTCGGTCGCCCGGCTGATCGGCGCGCCTCCCGGCTATGTCGGCTATGAGGAAGGCGGCGCGCTGACCGAAGCGGTACGGCGCCGGCCCTATCAGGTCGTGCTGTTCGACGAGATCGAGAAGGCGCATCCGGACGTCTTCAACGTGCTGCTGCAGGTGCTCGACGACGGCCGGCTGACGGACGGGCAGGGCCGTACGGTCGACTTCCGCAATACGCTGATCATCATGACGTCCAATCTCGGCGCCGAATATCTCGTCAATCTTAGCGAGGACCAAGATGTCGATGTCGTGCGCGACGAGGTGATGAACGTCGTCAGGGCTTCGTTCCGGCCGGAATTCCTCAACCGCATCGACGAGGTGATCCTGTTCCACCGGCTGCGCCGCCAGGATATGGGCCAGATCGTCCAAATCCAGCTCAAGCGGCTGGAAAACCTGCTTGTCGACCGCAAGATATCGCTTTCGCTCGATCAGGAGGCGATCGACTGGCTGGCGGCCAAGGGTTACGACCCGGCCTATGGCGCGCGGCCGCTGAAGCGGGTGATGCAGAAGGAATTGCAGGATCCGCTGGCGGAAAAGATCCTGCTCGGCGAGATACTCGACGGCTCGACCGTCAAGGTCACCGCCGGCTCCGACCGCTTGAACTTCCGCTCGAAGCCGGCAGTCGTGGCAACCGAGGCGGCCGCCTGACTTCAAGCCAAGTGCCTGTTCCATCCCGATCGAATCGGGATGGAACTCCTATCTTCAATTTTGACCATGATCTTTTCCGAAAAATCGGCCGACCTTCGGTTGATGGTCTAACACCACTGGCGGGGCGCAGATGACGTTGGACGACTACAACAGTTTCTGCGCCTCGCTGCCTTCGACGACCCACGTCGTGCAGTGGGGCGGCGCCCATGTCTGGAAAGTCGGCAGCAAGGTGTTTGCGATCGGCGGCTGGAGTGAAGGCAAGGAGCCGTTCGTCACCTTCAAATGCTCCGATATCGCCTATGATGTGCTGAGGGAATAGGCGGGCCTTCGGCCGGCGCCGTATCTCGCCTCGCGCGGCATGAAATGGATCCAGCGCCGGACAAGCGAAAGCATGGATGATGAGGCGCTGAAGGATTATTTGCGCGAAAGCCACCGTCTTGTCGCGCTGAAGCTGACGAAGCAGGCACGCAAGGAATTGCGGCTCACTGTCGGTTGATCGGCCGGAAATCCGCCATCTTCATGCCCGGTTCATATTGGAACCTTATGGTTGACAACTGATTTGCCGTCGAAGGGGTTCGCCTGCCGCATCGGCCCGAAGATCGAATTCGATGTTCGGAAAGCACGATGCGGAGATTTAGGTATTGGAGCGACCTTTTCGCGTCCGAAAGGACGCGCGGCGCTCTGAGGGGACAACGCCGACGGCGGCATTTACGGACCGGAGAATCTTGGCCACCATGTTGCGCACCATCTTCACCCTTTCAGCGCTTGCTGCCGGGCTGCTGGCTTCTAATGCGATGGCCTCACCCCTGGCGGACACCGCGCCGGGGGTTGTTCGCGCTGCCGATGCGGGCGGCGTTCTGATCGCCCAGAACGGCAATCTCGATATCTACTACGACGCCAGGGGAAACCGCGTCATCGTCGATGCGGAGACCGGCAAGGTTATCGCCATCCAGCCGCCGCAAACCAGGCTCGACCGCCGCGCCTTGCGCCGCGAGCGCTTGCGCAATCTCGGACCGGTCGAGGACGACCGCTATTATCTCGACGACCCGCAGGACATGGCGCGTTACCGCCGCAGGCAGTTGGAAGACGAGGGCAGGATCATCGTGCCGCCTGCCGACGACTACGATTTTAATGGCGACAATTCGGTGGAAGCCTTCCCCGAAGCGCCACGGGATGACGGCTACGGCAACGATTATCCGGAGGCAGCGCAGCCGGTGAAGCCGCGCACTATCGAGCGCCAGCCGCTCAACGAGGCCTCGATCGAGCCGGTCGAGCCGACAGTGCCGAACGAGCAGGCGGCCTTACCGCCAGACACAGCCCCGCCGCCAAGCACTGGCGGCAAGACGGCGGTCGACCCGTCGCTTGCGCTCGGCGCCCGCGAGGACGTGGCGGCGCTGCAGGTGCTGCTCGACCGTGCCGGTGCGTCGCCCGGCGTCATCGACGGACGCTTCGGCTCGAATGTCGATAAGGCGCTCGCCGCCTATAACGAGATCACCGGCAGCAATCTGAAATCGACCGACGCGATCGGCATCCAGGCGGCCCTGGCGCAATCCGGCGGCGATGCCTTCGCCTCCTATACGATCACGCCCGAGGATGCGGCCGGCCCCTATGTCGCCTCGATACCGGAGGACTACAGCCAAAAGGCCCAACTCGATCGCATGGGCTACACGTCGGTACCCGAAGCGCTGGCCGAGCGCTTCCATATGGATGAAACCTATCTGAAATCGCTCAATCCGGAGGCCAATTTCAATCGTCCGGGCACCATCATCAAGGTTGCCAATTTCGGCAGGCTGGTGGCGACGCCGGTGGCGCGCATCATCGCCGACAAGGCCAACAAGCAGGTCCGCGCCTATGATGCGGCGGGCAAGCTGGTCGCGGCCTATCCGGCAACTATCGGCTCGTCGGACACGCCGTCGCCGTCCGGCACGCATACCGTGTCGCGTGTCGCATTGGATCCGAATTACACCTACAACCCGAACATCAATTTCAAGCAGGGCGAAAACGACAGGATCCTGACCATCCCGCCGGGGCCGAACGGCCCGGTCGGCTCCGTCTGGATTGCGCTCGACAAGCCGACCTACGGCATTCACGGCACGCCGGACCCGTCCAAGATCGGCAAGACCGAAAGCCATGGCTGCGTGCGGCTGACCAATTGGGACGCGCGCGAGCTTGCCAAGATCGTGACGCCCGGCGTGACGGTGGAGTTCGTCGAGTAGGGTATGTTGATATTCAGGTGATGCCGGCCTGCAAACGGCGGCTTCCTGCGCTTCCGGTGCTCACGTACCCAAAAGTACGCTCCGCTCCGGTTCTCGGAAGCCACCATTTTCGGCTCGGCCTGACCTGAATCTCAACACACCCTAAAGCGGACAGGCGTCGCTCCATTCACCCGATGACCTTGCGCAGCAGTGGCGCGCGCAGCGCTGCCGCGTAGATCAACTGCACCACCAGGATGAAGCCGACGCTGAGCAACGGGCTGACCAGGCAGAGTGCAGCGCCGACCGCCCACAGGATCTGCGCCTTGACGATGCGCAGATAGACCGTTCGGGTGGTCTCCGCGTCGACACCTTCGGCAAGGAAGCCGTTTTTGTCCGCATAGCGCCAACTGGCGAGCAGCGTCAGTCCCAGCATAAAAAGATTGAGCCAGTAGACGAGCACCGCAGTCCTAAATTCAAGGAAGTCGGCCAAAAGATCGGTCGAGAACGGCAGCAAGGCGATGAAGCCGAGGAAGCAGAGGTTCAGCGTGGCAAGCCGCCGGTCGGATTTTGCAATCAGCCCGTGCTGCGCCTGCTGGCCGAACCAGAAGATGGTCAGCGTCAGGAAGCTGAGCGCATAGGTCAGAAAACGCGGCGCCAGTGCTGTGATCGCGGCGATCAACTCGCTTTCGGAATGCACCGTTTCATGCGCCGGCACCCTGATCTCGAGAACGATCAGGGTGAGCGCGATGGCGAACACGCCGTCGGTGATGCCGACGACGCGCCCGCGTCCTTCCGCCGACGGTTCGAGCGGTCGTTTCATGCGGTATTTCCCCGTTGTCTGTAGCGCTGCGAGAAGCTTAGCACGGCATCTAACGTTTGCACCCGGATCGGCGTGACCCTGCCTGTGTGGCCCGGTTCGGGCTGGTTTCAACGAGAACAGCCTGCTGGCCGGTTGTCGCCGGCGTGGGGGCGGTCTAGGTAAGGCGGCATGCACACGCCAACCAAAGTCGGTACCGGCGCCGTTCCCCTGACCGGCTCACTTCCGGCCGATACGTTCTGTCCGCAGGCGCAGCGGCGGTTCGTGCTGATCGCCGCGATCCTGGCTTCCGCGCTCGGCTTCATCGACGGATCGGTCCTGGCCATTGCGACGCCGGCGATCCGCCTCGACCTCGGCGCCAGCCTTGCCGAGGCACAATGGATTTCCAATGCCTATGCATTGACGCTTTCAGCCCTCATTCTCGTCGGCGGCGCCGCCGGCGATCGCTTCGGCCTGCGCCACTCCTTTGTCGCCGGCATCGTCCTGTTCATCGCCGCCTCGCTCGCCTGCGCGTTGGCGCCTAACCCGGCGGTGCTTATTGCGTTTCGGGCTATCCAGGGTGTCGGCGCGGCCATCATGGTGCCGGGCAGCCTGGCCATTATCGCCAAAGCCTATCCAAAAAAGGAACGCGGGCGGGCGATCGGCATCTGGGCCGCGGCATCGGCACTGACGACGGCGCTCGGCCCGGTGCTGGGCGGCTTCGTGCTGTCGGCATTCGGCGACGGCATCTGGCGGGCGATCTTCGCCATCAATCTGCCGCTCGGTCTTATCTCGATCTATCTTCTGCTGGCCAAGGTCCCTGCCGACGCGCCGGCGGAAAAGCGCAGCCTCGATCTCGGCGGCGCTGCACTCGCCATATTGGCGTTCGGAGCTCTCGCTTACGGCCTGACCTCGATGAGCGGCGAGGGAGAGGGGCTGATGTCCGGCCCGAGTATTGCCGCCGGTGCGGTTTTGCTCGTCGTGTTCATCCTCTTCGAGCGCCGGCGGCGCGAGCCGATGATCGACCTGTCGCTGTTTCGGATCGGCGCGTTCGCGGGCGCCAATGTGGCGACCTTCTTCCTTTATTTCGCGCTGTCGGCCAATCTGTTCTATCTGCCGATGCTCATGATCGCCGGATGGGGGCTGAGCGCGGCCGAGGTCGGTTTCATCTTCCTGCCGCTGTCGGCATTGATCGCATTGTTGTCCGGACCGGTCGGCCAGTGGTCCGACCGCATCGGGCCTCGCTTTCCGGTCGCCAGCGGCAGTCTGGTTGTGGCTCTTGCCTTTGCCGGGCTTGCCTTGCTGGCCTATTGGGGGATCCACAATTTCTGGTTGGGGGTGTTCCCGCTGATGACGCTGATGGGGTTCGGCATGGCGCTGGTGGTGTCGCCGCTCTCGACCGCCATCATGACGGCGGTCGAGGACAAGGATACGGGTGCCGCCTCGGGCATCAACAACGCCGTCTCGCGCATCGGCGGCCTGATCGCCGTGGCGGCGATGGGATCGCTGGCGGCCTGGGTTTATGCTGGCGTGCTCGGCATCGGTGCCGGCCCCGGGATTCCGGGCTTCGGCGAACCGCCGCCCGCCGGCCTGGCGCCCGGCCTCGACGCGGCACGACTTGCCGCCAGCGACGCGGCATTCGCGGCCGTTGCCGCGGTGACCGCGCTGCTTTGCCTGCTTTCGGCAATCATCGCGTGGACGACGGTTTCCGGCGAGCGGCTGCCATGGGCGCGCGACACGGCGAATCAGCAGAGCTGACGACGAAAACGTCGACTCAGCCTTCGATCTTGGCGCTCGCTACCTTCAACTGATTGCTGTCTTCCTGCTTGAGCAGGTCGTCGATGCGTTCGCGCTCGCGCTTGAAGGCGACGAGGTCGTCGCCCTTCAGCGTCTTGCCGACCGGCAGGCGGACGCGCATCGAATCGACCTTGGTGCCGTTGACGATCAGTTCGTAATGAAGATGCGGACCGGTGGAGAGGCCGGTTGAGCCGAGATAGCCGATAACCTGACCCTGGCGAACGCGAACACCCGGCTCGATGCCCTTGGCAAAGGCGCTCTGGTGATTGTAGGACGTCTCGTAGCCATTTGCGTGACGCAAGATGATCTGCTTGCCATAGCCGCCGGCCCAGCCGGCCTTTTCGACAACGCCATTGCCTGCGGCAATGATCGGCGATCCCACGGGAGCTGCCCAGTCGGTGCCGGTATGCATTTTCACATACCCCAAAATGGGGTGGCGCCTGGCACCGAACCCGGACGTAAATCGGCCATTGGGCAGGGGATTGCGCAGCAGAAACTGCTGGGCGCTGCTGCCGTTTTCGTCGAAATAGTCGGTGCTGCCGTCCTGAATCTGGAAACGGTAGAAATTTCGCGTCGTGCCGCCGAAAGTCGCGGAGACGTAGAGGAGCTCCGACTCGTCGGAGGCCTGGTCGTCGCCATCCGGCTGCGAGAACAGCACCTCGATGCGGTCCGTGGGATTGAGGCGCGACTGGAAGTCGACACTGGATGCCAGCAACTTGATCAGCCGCTGCGTCATCGCCTTGGACAT